>CALRWM010000057.1:0-41437 GCA_943371875.1 Prosthecobacter debontii
TCGGGCGGCGGCCGGTGTATCTGGGTGGGGCGTTCTTTCTGCTGCTCTTCGCGTTTCCGTTCTTCTGGATGATCGAGACGCGGCAGGTGGGGCTGGTTATTTTGGCGGTTGTTATTGGGCTCATCGGCCATGCGGCGATGTATGGCCCACAGGCGGCGTTCTTTTCCGAGCTCTTTGGGACCCGGGTGCGGTATAGTGGTGCATCGCTGGGGTATCAGCTCGCGTCACCGCTGGCAGGGGGCATGGCCCCGCTGATCGCCACGGCGTTGCTTGATCGAACCGGGGGTAAACCGTGGCTGGTGGCTGTGTATCTGATTGTCATGGCGGTCATCACCTTGGTCGCCGTGTGGATGGCCGAGGAGACGAACAAGAAGGCGCTCTGAGGCGGCAGGGGCGTCCAATTTGGCCCAAAAAGTGTCCGCCAGAGTCTTACGAACCAGTTGCGCTGCGTCCTGTTTCGTCTCCCTTGCGAGTCCTACCATGAACGACGCTTTCCCTGACATCCCTAAAATTCAGTACGAGGGACCCAAGAGCCGCAATGCTCTCTCCTTCAAGCACTACAACCCTGACGAAATCGTCGGTGGCAAAACGATGCGCTCGCAGATGCGCTTTGCGGTCGCCTACTGGCACGCGATGCGCAACACGCTGTCCGATCCTTTCGGTGGCGGCACCGCCCAGCGCCCGTGGGATGACGGCAGCAACTCCGTGGCCAATGCGCAGCGCCGCGTGTGGGCCTGCTTTGAGTTTATGGACAAGCTCGGCGTGGACTACTACTGCTGGCATGACCGTGACGTGGCTCCTGAGCTGGACACGCTGGCCGAGAGCAATGCCGCCTTTGACGCTGTGGCTGACGAACTCGAAAAGGCGCAGAAGCAGACGGGCAAGAAGCTGCTCTGGGGCACTGCCTGCCTTTTCTCCCATGCGCGCTATTGCCAGGGGGCATCCACGAGCCCGAACGCCGGTGTCTTTGCCTATGCCGCCGCACAGGTGAAGAAGGCGATGGATGTGACGCATCGCCTCGGTGGTGAAGGCTACACCTTCTGGGGTGGCCGCGAAGGCTACGCCACGCTGTGGAACACTGACATGAAGCGTGAGGTCAATCACCTCGCCCGCCTGCTGCACATGGCGGTGGATTACAAGAAGAAGATCGGTTTCACCGGCCAGTTCTACATCGAGCCGAAGCCACGTGAGCCTTCGACCCACCAGTACGATTCGGATGCAGCGGCCTGCTTGAATTTTCTGCGCGAGCACAACCTTCTGGAGCATTTCAAGCTGAACCTGGAAACCAATCACGCCACGCTCGCCGGTCACTCCATGCGTCATGAGATGCAGGTGGCCATCGCCGCGAACGCGCTGGGTTCCATCGATGCGAACACCGGTGACACCCTTATCGGCTGGGACACCGACCAGTTCCCGACGAACATCTACCTCACCACTGAGATCATGCTGGAAGTGCTCAAGATGGGCGGCCTCACCACGGGTGGTCTGAACTTCGACGCCAAGTGCCGTCGCGAATCCTTTGAACCCGTTGATCTCTTCCACGCCCACATCGGCGGCATGGACGCCTTTGCACGCGGTCTGAAGATCGCGCACGCCATGATCGAAGACGGCCGTATCGACGCCTTCATCAAGCAGCGCTACAGCAGCTATGACAGCGGCATCGGGGCGAAGATCGAGAAGGGCGAAGTGGGCTTCGCGGAACTCGAAGCGCATGTGCTTGCCAATGGTGAGCCGCTGCTCGGCAGCGGCCGTCAGGAGATGATGGAAAACCTGGTGAACGACTACCTGTAAAACAGTCGATTAATCTAAAACGTGAGGCGACCGGTAAACGGTCGCCTTATTTTTTTGCCAAGTCGAAAATCAGGGGTGAGCCTTATGCAACAGTCGGGCATCACCCTGTTTTGACATAAGGTTTTGTGGTATGCTGCTGCGCAGGGAGCATGGAGCCTTGCATCTATGTTCGGACTGCGGCAACTGTGTTCATGAGCGATCCACTGTGGTTTAAAGATGCCATCATTTATCAGCTGCATGTGCGTGCATTCTGTGACGGGGACGGGGACGGAATCGGCGATTTTCGCGGACTGATTTCGAAGCTGAACTATCTGGAGCAACTCGGAGTGACGGCCCTGTGGCTGCTGCCGTTTTACCCTTCTCCGCTGCGTGATGACGGCTATGACACGGCGGATTACACATCCGTAAATCCGGTGTATGGAACGCTCGCGGATTTCCAGGAGTTTCTCGATGAGGCGCACCGGCGCAACATGCGCGTGATCACGGAGCTGGTGCTCAATCATACCAGCGACCAGCATGCGTGGTTTCAGCGTGCGCGCCGTGCCAAGCCGGGCTCTCCGGAGCGTGATTTTTACGTCTGGAGCGATACACCGGAGCCCTACCGTGAGGCACGCATCATTTTCAAGGACTTCGAGCAGTCCAACTGGGCGTGGGATCCGCTGGCGAACGCCTACTACTGGCACCGCTTCTATGCGCACCAGCCGGATTTGAACTGGGACAACCCCGAGGTTGAAAAAGTCATGTTCAAGGCCATCGACTTCTGGCTCGGCATGGGCGTGGACGGGCTGAGGCTTGATGCGGTGCCCTATCTCATCGAGCGAGACGGCACGAACTGTGAGAACCTGCCGGAAACGCATGCGATTTTGCGACGGCTGCGGGCGCACATCGACAGCAAATTTCAAAATCGCATGCTGCTCGCGGAGGCCAACCAGTGGCCGGAGGAGGCGGCGGCTTATTTTGGAAAAGACGGGGATGAGTGCTCGATGGCGTTTCATTTCCCGGTGATGCCGCGGCTCTTCATGGCGCTGCAAATGGAGGACCGGTTTCCGATCATCGACATTCTCGAACAAACGCCTGCGATTCCGGCGAATTCACAGTGGGCCATGTTCCTGCGCAATCATGATGAACTGACGCTGGAAATGGTGACGGATGAAGAGCGTGACTATATGTACCGGGTCTATGCGGCAGACCAGCGCGCGCGGATCAACCTGGGCATCCGCCGCCGCCTGGCACCGCTGCTGCGCAACAGCCGGCGGAAGATCGAGCTGCTCAATGTGCTGCTGTTGTCGCTGACGGGAACGCCGATCATTTACTATGGCGACGAGATCGGCATGGGGGACAACATTTACCTGGGGGACCGCAACGGTGTGCGCACGCCGATGCAATGGAGCATGGACCGTAACGCGGGCTTTTCGCGGGCGAACGCGCAGCAGCTGTATTTTCCGGTGATCATTGACTCGGAATATCACTATGAAGCGGTCAATGTGGAGACGCAGGAGTACAATCCTTCGTCGTTGCTGTGGTGGACGCGGCGCATTGTGGCCATGCGGCAGCGCTTCAAAGCCTTTGGACGTGGAAGCATGGTGTTTCTGCCTTCGGACAATCCGCGGGTGATTGCGTTTGTGAAGGAGTTCGAGGAGGAGAAAATCCTGGTGGTGGCGAATTTGTCGCGCTTTGCGCAGGCGGTGGAGCTGGATCTGGCTCACTGGCAGGGGCTGCGGCCGATGGAAGTGTTCAGTCACAACCGTTTTCCAGTCATTGCCGCCACCCCTTACTTTCTCACCATGGGGCCGCACGATTATCTGTGGCTGACGCTGGAGCAAAACACCGAGCCGTCGCGCATCGGAGGGGCATTCACGCCTCCGCAGGTGGAGCAGCCGGCCACCTGGGCCAGTGTGCTGGCGGCGCTGCACAGTCATGCGTTCACTGAGCAAACACTGCCGGAGTGTCTGCAGCACTGCCGGTGGTTTGGTGGCAAGGCGCATGCCCTGCGCAGCGTGCAGGTGCAGGAAATGGTGTCTCTTGGACAGGCCACGACGGGCGGCGATGCCGGGCGACTGGCCTTCCTGCAGGTCAATTATTTCGAAGTGCCGCCGGAATTGTACCTGCTGCCGCTGCAACTGGCGGCCGCAGGCCAGGCCTCCGAGTCTATCGTGGCTCGCTTTGCCTCAGCGGACGGCGAAGGTGTGCTGTTTGACGCCTTGGATGATGAAAATTTTCGTTCAGCGCTGCTTGAGATTATTCTCGGAGAGAAGTCTCTGCGCGGCCGCTCGGGTGAACTCGTGGGCATCTGCGGGGCGGCGTTCAAGGAGCAGTCTGCGGAATTTACGCTGCCGCTGCCTTCACGCGCGCTGCGGGCTGAGCAAAGCAATTCCGCGGTCATTTATGACGGCCGCTATTTCCTAAAGCTCTACCGCAAGCCGGAGCCCGGACAGAATCCAGATGCCGAGCTGCTGCGTTTCCTCAGCGAGCGGCAAGGCTTCACGAATGTTCCCGGCTACTGCGGTGCGATCGAGTACCGGGCGCAGGGCGCGGAGCCGAGAGTTCTGGCGCTGCTGGTGGCGAACGTGCCAAATGAAGGTGATGCGTGGGAGTACACCCTGGGGGCGCTGGGTCGTTATTATGAACGTGTGCTGACCCATGAACGCGTGCTGGCACTGCCGCCGGAGAGCAATGTGGAGCTGATGCCGGATCTCATCGACGAGGTCGTCGGCGGGGTGTATCCCGAGCGTGTCCGGCAAATGGGCGAACGCACGGCCCAGATGCACCTCGCGCTGGCTGGGGATGTGGAAGATCCTAATTTTGCACCGGAGGCCTTCACAGGTCTCTACCAGCGGTCGCTCTATCAATCCATGCGGTCCGGGACGCGACGCATGAGCCAGCTGCTGCATCAGCGGCTTGCGACACTGCCCGAACCGTACCGAGAAGAGGCTGCGGCACTCCTCCGGCGGCAGGATAAAATTCTCAGCCGCCAGGCGGCCATCCTGGAGCATAAGATCAGTGCCACGCGCATCCGCCACCATGGCGACTACCATCTGGGCCAGGTGCTGAACACCGGGCGCGATTTCAGCATCATCGATTTTGAGGGTGAACCCGCACGACCGCTCAGCGAGCGCCGCATCAAGCGCTCCCCATTGCGCGATGTGGCCGGCATGCTGCGATCATTCCACTATGCCGCGTACACGACGCTGGCAGAGCAGCATGGACTGAAGGCTGGGGAAAATGAGAACCTGGAAAAGTGGGCGGAGATCTGGGTGAAGAGCATCAGTGCCAACTTTCTTGATGCCTATCTCAGCACCGCGAAAGGCGCATCCTTTCTGCCGGAGTCTGAGAAGACGCTGAGAATGCTGATTGATGCGTATCTGCTGGAGAAGGCGGTGTACGAAGTCTGCTACGAACTCAACAACCGGCCTGAGTGGATTTTCATTCCGATCCGCGGCATAGCGCACATCCTTGATGGAGGGACACCTGCATGAGCGATGCTGCGCGCAGACTGCGTCCGCAGGGCGCTGACATCCTTGCGGACGGAGTTCGCTATCGCATCTGGGCGCCGGAACGGCGGCAGGTGGAGGTGCGCATACAGCCTTCAGCAGGCGGTGAGACCCGCACCTTGGTGTTAACGATGGATGCAGGCGGCTACCACGCAGGCATGGATTCGCAGGGAGTGGCGGGAGACCGCTATCAATACGTAGTCGATGGCAATGGGCCGTTTCCTGATCCTGCCTCACGCTCCCAGCCTGAAGGAGTGCACGGGGTGTCCCAAGTGATCGATCCGAGTGTCTATGCATGGAAGGACTCGGGATGGAAATGTCCGCCGCTGCGTGACCTTGCGCTGTACGAGATTCACGTTGGCACCTTCACGCCCGAGGGAACTTTTTCCGCCGCCATCGGGAAGCTCCCGCATCTGCGTGACCTGGGAATCAATGCGCTACAGATCATGCCCGTGGCTGATTTTCCCGGAGCCCGGAACTGGGGCTATGATGGCGTGAGCCTGTTTGCCCCGGCGCGTTGCTATGGCCCGCCGGACGATCTGCGGGCGCTGGTGGATGCCGCGCATGCGCAGGGCATCGCGGTTGTCCTGGATGTGGTGTACAATCATCTGGGGGCCGATGGCAACTACCTCGGTGTTTACAGCCGCTTTTACTTCAATGACGAAGTTCACACTCCGTGGGGGGCGGCGCTGAATTACGATGGCCAGCGGCATCCGGCCGTGCGCGAGTATTTTCTCTCCAACGTGGCCTTCTGGCTTGATGAGTTTCATTTCGACGGCCTGCGCCTGGATGCCACGCATGCGATTCTGGATGCCTCGTCCCGCCATCTGCTGGCGGAGATCGCGGATGCCGCGCATGAGCGTGGCGCGTTTGTCATTGCCGAGGACGAGCGCAATCTGGCGGCGGTGATCGCCCCGGAAGGACACGGCATGGACGCGGTGTATGCGGATGATTTTTGCCACTCCATCCAGGTGGCGCTGGGTGACAACTCCTACCGGGAGGACTTCAGTGGCAGTGCCGCGGAGCTGGCCGATGAACTGCGGCATGGCTGGCACTATCGCGGACAGCTGAGCAAACATCTGGGCGCGCCGCGTGGCAGTGCCAGCGACCATCTGCCCCCGGAAAAATTTGTCATCTGCATCAGCAATCACGATCAAGCGGGCAACCGGGCTTTTGGGGAACGGCTGCATCAATTGACCCTGCCGGAGGCATATCGTGCAGCCAGCGCGCTGCTGCTGCTGGCTCCGGCAACGCCGATGCTGTTCATGGGACAGGAATGGGGGGCGAGCACGCCGTTTCAGTATTTCACCAATCACCACGATGAACTTGGGCGGCTCGTCACCGAGGGGCGGCGCAAGGAGTTTGCACGCTTTCCGGAGTTTAGAGATCCAGATTTCGCCCGCACGATTCCCGATCCGCAAAGTCATGAAACTTTCACCCGTTCCAAGCTGGACTGGGCTGAAACTGTGAGATCGCCTCATGCGGAGCTGCTCGCCTTGCATCGCGAGTGTTTGCGACTGCGCGCGGAGGATTCCGCCTTGCGGCCGGGGTCGCGTTCAGGCTGGGAGGTGCTGGACTTCGGCGCTGTCGCGCTGAGATATTTCGGCCAGGATTGCGAATGGCTGGTGCTGGCGCATCTCGCGCCCACAGCTCTGACTGTCACGCTGCCGTCCGCTCACTGGCAGTGCATCCTTTCAACCAACGACACACGTTTTGGCGGCAGCGGCGGCGCAGGGTTTGACCCTGCGACCGGCAGGGTGGCATTCACCCAGCCTGAGCTGCTCGTCATGCAAGCGACACCATGACCCACACTCGTTCACATATCCCTTGCTCGACCTATCGGCTGCAGTTCAACAAGCACTTCACGTTCCGGCAGGCGCGTGAACTTGTGCCGTATCTGCGGGATCTCGGCATCAGCCACGTCTATGCCTCGCCCTTCTTCCATGCGGGTCGGGGGAGCCTGCATGGTTACGACATCGGGGATCACAATGAACTGAATCCCGAGATCGGTACACGGGCGGACTACGAAGAGTTCGTCTCTGCATTGCATGCGAATGGGATGGGGCAGATTGTTGATTTTGTGCCGAATCACATGGGGATAGGCTCACCGGTGAACACATGGTGGACGGACGTGCTCGAAAACGGCCCCAGTTCCGAATTTGCGCCGCATTTCGACATCGACTGGCAACCGCTGAAGAGTGATCTCAACAACCGAGTGCTGCTGCCCATTTTGGGTGATCAGTACGGGCGTGTGCTGGAGCGTGGCGAGTTCAAGCTGGAGTTTGATGCAGGGGCTTTCTTCCTGCGCTATTTCGACAAACGACTGCCACTTGCTCCGCGCACCTACACGCTGATACTTGTGCCGGCGCTGATCAAACTGGCCGCGATGGGCGTGGCGGATGACTTTTTGGCGGAGTTTCAAAGCGTCATCACCGCACTGGAGCATCTGCCGCCGCGCACGGAGACAGATCCGGAGAAAGTCGCCGAGCGTTTGCGCGAAAAGGAAATCATCAAGCGCCGCCTGCTGCGGCGCTGCGATGAATGTCCGTTGCTGATTGAAGCCATCAATGCGACCCTGCGAGAGATCGAGGGCAGGCCGGGGGATGCACGCAGCTTTGATGCGTTTGATGAACTCCTCACTGCGCAGGCCTACCGCCTGAGCTTCTGGCGTGTGGCGGCGGAGGAGATCAACTACCGGCGCTTTTTCGACATCAACGAACTCGCCGCCATCCGCGTGGAACTGCCGGAGGTTTTCGAGGCAACACACCGCCTGCTGCTGGAGCTGATCGCCAGCGGTTCACTCGATGGCGTGCGCATTGATCATGTGGACGGACTTTGGAATCCTGCCGAATATCTAGCGCTGCTGCAATCCCGTGCCGGGCAGTATTCACCGGGCAAGGGGGACGGGCTGCCACTCTACCTTGTGGTGGAAAAGATTCTTCTGGGGGATGAGCGCCTCCGGCCTGACTGGCCCGTGCATGGCACCACCGGTTATGAGTTTGCCAATCAGGCCGTCCGGCTGTTGATCGATCCCGCCGCTGAAAAGTCGCTGACGGAGACGTATGCGAAATTCATTGGCAGCGCGACGAGCTTCCATGAGATCGCCTATCATCGCAAACAGCTGGTCATGCGGCTGGCGCTGGCCAGCGAGATCAACGTGCTGGCCTTCATGCTGGACCGGCTGTCGGAGAGCAACCGCTGGTACCGGGACTTCACGCTGAATGCACTGACCACCGCCGTGCGAGAAGTGATCGCCTGCTTTCCAGTGTACCGCACCTACGTCACGCCTGATCAGGAGCCAAGCACGGAGGACATCCACGCGGTGCGCCGTGCCGTGAGGCTTGCGGAACGCCGCAATCCGGGCATCGAGCGGTCCATGTTTGACTTCCTTGGAGAGATCCTACTGAAGAAGTTTCCGGAGAACATTGATGAGCAGACTCGAGCCGAGCACATGCACTTAGTGATGAAGTTTCAGCAGTGCACCGGGCCGATCATGGCGAAAGGCGTGGAAGACACCAGCTTCTACATTTACAACCGCCTGGTGGCGCTCAACGAAGTCGGCGGAGAGCCGCAGCACTTCGCGATCCCGCCGGAGAAATTCTTCAGTGAATGCGTGGCACGGCAGCGCGAGCATCCGCACTGCATGCTGGCGACCTCCACGCACGACACCAAGCGCAGCGAGGATGTGCGGGCGCGCATCGCCGGCTTGTCAGAGCTGCCTTCCGAATGGCGCAAGGCGCTGCGCCGCTGGCAGACGATCAACCGCCGGCACAAGCGCGAGATCGAGGGCGAACTGGCCCCGGATGCGAATGAGGAATATCTTGTTTATCAGACGCTGCTGGGGACCTGGCCGCTGGCGCCCATGGACAAGGCGGCGCGGGCCGGCTACCTCGGCCGCATTCAAGACTACCTCATCAAGGCCATCAAAGAGGCCAAGGTGAACAGCAGCTGGGTGCAGCCGAACGAGGAATGGGAGAACGCCGTGCGCGAATTCGTGGCGAAGCTGCTGCGTGCCGGGGGCAACCGCTTTCTCGACAACTTCAAACTCCTGGCGGAGCGGGTGGCGCAGCTCGGCATGGTCAACACGCTGTCACAGACGGTGCTCAAGGCGGCTGTGCCAGGCATGCCTGATTTTTACCAGGGAACAGAACTGTGGGACTTCAGCCTGGTGGATCCTGACAACCGCCGTCAGGTTGATTATGCAGCGCGGCGTCAGGCGCTCGCCTCCCTTGCAAACACTGAGCCGTCGGTGCTGTTGAATGAATGGCGTGATGGCCGCATCAAGCTGCACGTCACGCACCAGCTTTTAAACTTCCGGCGCAACCTTCCAGCCTTGTTCATGCAGGGCAGTTTCAGTGCTGTGAATGCCACCGGGGCGTACAGCGAGTCTTGTGTGGCGTTTGTGCGCCGCCATGAAGGCAGCGCGCTGCTGGTGATCGTTCCGCGTCTGACTGCACGCGTCGGCTTCCCGCCGGTGGGCGATGCCTGGCGTGACACGGCACTTGAGTGGCCGGAGGAATTCGTCGGCCGGGAGGTTTTCGAACTTTTCACCGGGGTGAAATTCACCGTCAGCGAGACCTCGTGCACTATTGCCGAAGCCTTGCGTGTGCTGCCGGTGGCCGCCTATGCCATGGTTTAGCGTTACTTCTTCTCGTCTTCCTTCTCAGGCTTGGTGAGTTCCCGCATGGGATTCACGGGCTTGTCGTCTTTGTAGAGCTGGAATTTGCTTTTCACGGGGCGGCGGGGCCAGAAGTTGTTTTCGATGTCGGTGTCCACGAGTTCCTGACGTGGGTCGAAGGAGACGGATTTCAGCTCCTTTTTGGTGAAGAGGAGTTTGGCGGCTTTCTCGGTGTTGAAGCGCCAGATTTCAGCGGGGAGCTTCAATTCTTCGCTGCTGCCGTCGATGTAATCGACTTTCAAAATCACCGGGGTGACGAGGCCGCCGACGTTGCTGAATTCGATGAGGTAGAAGTTGTGCTTTGTTTGCAGGAGAGCGGGATCGATCTTCTCTTCCTTGAGTTCCTTGATGAGGGATTCGAACTTTTTCTTTTCGCTCGGCAGCACGGTGGCCTTGTCATAACTGTCGTAGAAGTCCTTCAGTTCGGGATAGCGGTCGATGCGCTTGGAAAGCGAGTAGTTGCGCTCGCGGGTGAGGGTTTTGGGCAGTTCGTCCTCCTCCTTTTTCTTTTTGGGTTTCTCAATGGCGGGATCGCGTGAGTCGAGCTGCAACCATTTCACTTCGTCGACGGAGACATCGACATGATCAGTGCTGTAAAACCAGCCGCGCCAGAACCAGTCGAGATCGACGCCGCTGGCTTCTTCCATGGTGCGGAAGAAGTCGGAAGGGGTGGGGCGCTTGAACATCCAGCGTTTGGCATAGGTCTTGAAAGCATGATCGAAGGCCTCGCGGCCGAGGATGTGCTCGCGCAGGATGTTCAGCGCCACGGTGGGCTGGCCGTAGGCATTGGGGCCGAGATCGGCGATGGATTCGGAGTTGGTCATCACCGGCGCGCGGTCCTTGAGGCGCATGTAGTCGGTCATGCCGCGTTCGTTGCGGCGGTGCTTCCAGTCGTTCTCCCATTCTTCTTCGGTGAGGAATTCGATGAAGGAGTTCAGACCTTCGTCCATCCATGTCCACTGGCGCTCATCGCTGTTCACGATCATGGGGAAGTAGTTGTGCCCGACTTCATGGATCACCACACCGATGAGGGCATATTTGGTCTTTTCGGGATAGGTGCCGTCTTTCTCAGGGCGCGGGCCGTTGAAGCAGATCATCGGGTATTCCATGCCGCCGATGGGTCCATTGACGGACCACGCGACCGGATACGGATATTCGAAGGTGTAGCGCGAGTAGACCTGGATGGTGTGTGCGATAGCGTGGGTGGAATACTTGTCCCACAGCGGCATGCCTTCTTTGGGGTAAAGCGACATGGCCATCACCGGTTTGCCGTTGACCTTGGAACCTTCGACGGCCATCGCATCCCACACAAATTTGCGTGACGAGGCGAAGGCGAAATCGCGCACGTTGTCGGCCTGGAAGATCCAGGTCTTCTTGCCTTTGGGCTTGGATTTTTCAGCTGCTTTGGCCTCGTCCGGTGTGACGATGAACATGGGCTTTGTCTTTTCGCTTTCGGCCTGCTTCAGGCGGTCGCGCTGGGTTTTCGTCAAGACGGCGTCTGGATTTTGCAGGGTGCCCGTGGCGGCCACGAGGTGATCGTCTGGGACTGTGAGGCGCACGGTGTATTTGCCGAATTCGAGGGTGAACTCGCCGGTGCCGAGGAACTGCTTGTTGATCCAGCCGGCGTAGTCCGTGTAGGCGGCCATGCGCGGGAACCACTGGGCGATGGTGTAGATGGTGTTGCCGTCCTCCTTGAAGAACTCGTAGCCGGTGCGCGCATTGATGCGTTCGCAGTCATTGATGGGGTAGCTCCAGGCGATCTTGAAGACGAAGTCTGCGCCTGCCGCGAGAGGTTCGCTCAAATCGAGGCGCAACATGGTTTTCACCACGGCATGGGGCAGGGGATTGCCCTTGGCATCGGTGAGCTTGGTGATCTTCATCTCGCCATCGTAGTCTTCGTAGGCCAGCAGGCGGTCGAGTGCGGAGTAAGTGATCTTGGACGGATCAATGCCGCGCTTGGTGTTTGGCACGGCGCGTGAGTCTGCCGTGTGGGAAAGGAAATTTTGATCGAGCTGCACCCACAGGTAGGTCAGGGGATCCGGGGAGGCATTGTGATAGGTCACTGTGGCCTCTCCGGTGATGGTGCGCTTCACGTCGTCCAGCTCGACGCTGATGTCATAGTCGGCGCGGTTTTGCCAGTAGGCTGTTCCGGGAGCGCCAGAAGCGTTGCGTTGCGCGGATGGTGTTGGGATCGTGGGATCAAGCTGCTGAAACTTGCCGACCGGTGCGCCGGACTCAGCAGCGGAAAGAGTGAGGGCGGCGAAAAAGACAGGAATGAGCAGTTTCATGAGAAAGGCGATTCTCCAAATGCCGGAGCCAAAGGCAAGCGCATCCTGCTCACCTGATCTTGCGAGGCGTGGCGAGTTTCTTCCGCTTGCCTTCGTTTCCTGCATCTGATTGCATCAAGCCATGAACCCGCCCGCAGACACTCTTTCCCGCCGTGACGCCCTCAAAGCCACCATCGCCTCCGTGGGGCTCAGCGCTCTGGCCTTTGAACCCGTGCGTGCGGCTCCGGCCGCCGCACCGGATGCGCGACGTGGTTCGGTGAAGAAGTACAAGATGCTGAAGTCCATTAACCTGTGGGCTTTTCCGTATCCTGAGCGCATGACGCTGCGCGAGTGCATGCAACTGGCCAAAGACGCGGGATTTGACGGCATCGAGCTGAACTATGATCTCGACAATGATCTCTCGCCGAAGCATGGCACGGCGGATTATGTGAAGATTCGCAAAATGGCGGACGAGATCGGCATTCAGATCAGCGGGCTGTGCTCCTTCCTGTTCTGGCCGTATCCTCTGACGAGCAATGATCCTGCGAAGCGGGCGCAGGGCATGGAACTGGCGGGGAAGATCGCCCAATGCGCGCATGATTTGGGCGTGGAGAATGTGCTCGTGGTGCCGGGGGCGGTGCACATTCCGTGGCGCACTGATCACGAGCCGGTGGCGAATGATGTGTGCGATCAGCGGTCGCGCGAGGCCGTGGGCCAACTAGCGAAGCAGGCGGAAAAGCTGAAGGTCTGCCTGAACATCGAGAACATCTTTTTCAACGGCTACCTGATGACGCCGATGGAAATGAACGCCTTCGTGGACAGCTTTGGCAGCGAGCATGTGCGCGTGCATTTCGACACGGGAAACATCAGCATGTTCCAGTTTCCCGAGCATTGGGCCAAGGTGCTGGGCAAGCGCACGAAGAACGTGCACCTGAAGGAGTTCACCAAAAAGGGCACGGACTTCAGCCTCGAAACCTTCCGCCCGTTGCTCGATGGAACCACGAATTGGCCTGCGGTGACGGATGCGCTCGCTGACACTGGTTACGAGGGTTTCCTGACTTTTGAATACTTCCATCCGTATGCCCATTATCCGGAGGCGCTGATCTACCAGACCTCGGATTCGCTGGATCGCATCCTGGGCCGCAAAGCATGAGCTGGGAAACGATCACGCTGTTGTTTGTCGCCGGGCTCAGTGCTGGATTCATCGATGCGATTGCGGGTGGCGGCGGACTGATCTCCGTGCCGGCATTGCTGTGGGCGGGACTGCCGCCGCAAATGGCGCTGGGGACGAACAAGATGCAGGCCGTGTGGGGCACGCTGATGGCGGTGCGGAAGTATGCGAAGGCGGGGTTCGTATCATGGTCGCAGGTGAGGCTCACGGTGCTCATCACGTTTGTGGCAGCCTGTCTGGGTACGTGGACGGTGACGCAAGTGAGCAACGAAGTGCTGAGAAGGATCGTGCCCTGGATGCTGCTGGGCATTGCTGTCTATGTGCTGCTCAGTCCGGGCCTGGGGAAAACGGCGGCAAAGGCGCGGCTGAGGCTCGGAGCTTTTGCGTGTCTGGCGGGCAGCGTGCTTGGTTTTTATGACGGCTTTTTTGGTCCTGGCACGGGCACGTTTTGGACGCTGGCCTGCATTTCACTGCTGGGATTGGAACTGACGCGCGCCACGGCTTTCACGAAGGTTGCGAATCTCACCAGCAACATGGCATCCTTGCTCGTCTTCGTGGCCTATGGGCGGGTGAATTATGAGATCGCAGCAGCGATGATCTGTGGGCAGCTCATTGGCGGGCGGCTGGGTGCTGGCATGGCGATTCGTCATGGGGCGCCGTTTATCCGCTTCATCTTCATCAGCGTGGTGCTGGCGATGGTGGCGAAATTGTTGTGGGATCAGTTCGCATAATCGAGCACAATTCATTGAATCCGACTGAAATTGAAGGGCGTATTTGCCTGACACTCTCCCATGCCTATGATCGCTGCTCCCATGTCAACCGTCCAAACCACTGCCCAAGGGCGTCAGTTTCCTAAATTCGATCTCGCACGCCTGCTCGGCACCGTGTTCAAGCCCACATTCGGCCGCAAGATCTGCATCCTCATCGACCTGCCGGATCTCGCTGAAGCGAAAGATTACGCGTTCTTGAATTATCCGGAGCGCCCCATCCAAAAGCGTGCGCATGATCACTTTTATCTCGGGCTGAAAAACGGAGTGGCCGAAGAGCTGGCGCTGAAGGGCGGTGAAATCTATGCCTACACGCAGACGACAGGCAGCAATCTGGACATGCCTGATCTTTGTGTCAATATGGAAGGCAAGGAGCTGAGCCTCGAAAAGGATGTTTATCCGAACTACGACATCATCCTGTGCATCTCGACTTTCTCCGCGACTGCGCCGCTGACGGCGTTTGCGAAGCAGTACGGCTTCCGTGGTGCGACGCTGCATGGCGTGAATGATGTCATTCTGAATTCCGGTCTGGCCGTCGATTACGAACTGGTGAGCATCGATGCCGAAAAGCTGCGCAAGGCGATGACTCGCGCTGATGCCGTGGAAATCGATTTCACCGTGGAGAACGGACCCGACATGACGGTGCGTCTTGAATTGAGCCAGCAGGAAGCGCAGAAGAGCCACGGCCTCTGCCAGGGAGATGCGCCAGACATTGCGAATCTGCCGGCAGGTGAGGTTTACTTCGTGCCCACTGGCGCGGAAGGAACCTTTCCGCTGAAATACGAGGATGGCACGCTGGGCAAGCTCACTGTCACTGGTGGTTGCATCATCAAGGCGGAACTCATCGCCGGGAACCAGAGCACGATTGATGCGCACAATGCCAAGCTTGCGGATGACCCCATGACCGGTGTACTTGGAGAGCTTGGGTTTGGCACGCAGGTGCTGCCGGTTTCCGGCGCAGACATCCAGGATGAAAAAGTGCTTGGCACCTGCCATCTGGCCACGGGTCGTGACGATCATCTAGGCGGGCATATCACACCGGCGCAGTTCAAGCGCCATCAAAACGCGACGCATGATGACATCCTCTTCGCGCCACACAAGACGCCGAATTTTGACATCAAGCAGACGCGCATGTTCCGCGATGGCGTGGTCACGGTCTTGAACGAGCACTTTCAGCCGTCAAAGTATTTGCTGGAAGCTTTGGCTGCTGAGTAATCCTGAAGGATGAGCCCCGAGTCCTGATCAATCCAAGGCTGGAAGCCTCTGGCCGTTGTCAGGCTGGAAGCCTGACCTCCATCCACATTCATGAACATCTACGAAACGCGTCGACTGCTCGACGAATACCTGCTCTTTCATTACGGCCAGCCTGCGGAGGTGCTGCCATGGGAGAGCGGGCCGCGTGAGGCGCTGGGGTTTCCGGTGCGCACGGTGATGGAGCTGATCGATCTGCCGCGCACACCTTGTGAGGCGGTGGCGCTGGATCTTGGCTGTGCGGTCGGGCGGTCGAGTTTTGAGCTGGCGAATTTCGGCGTCAGCGTGCTGGGCATTGATTACTCGCAGAGTTTTGTCGATGCAGCGGCGGCGCTGGCCCGCGATGGCAGCATGAGCTATGAGCGCGTGGATGAAGGCAGTGCCAAAACGCCGCTGGTGGCTCGCGTGCCGGAGAATCTGCGGCGTGATCGCGTGCGCTTTGAGCAAGGGGATGCGATGAATCTGCGCAGCGACCTTGGCGACTACGACATTGTGCATGCGGCGAATTTGCTGTGCCGCCTGACCGATCCGCTGAAGTTGATCGAGCGCCTGCCATCTCTTGTGCGTCCAGGAGGGCAACTGCTGCTGACAACGCCCTGCACCTGGCTGGAAGACTTCACGCCGCGTGGGAACTGGCCGCAGGGTTCGACGCGCGAGTGGCTCACGTCATTGCTGGAGCCGCATTTTGATCTGGCGAAGACCTGCGACATGCCGTTTCTGATCCGCGAGCACGCAAGGAAGTATCAATGGAGCGTGGCGCTTGGGATGAGGTGGCGGCGGAAAGTCGAGGCGGTGTGAGTTTGTGAGATTGATTCCCGCCGGCGTTTACGTCTAGGCTGGGTGATCATGAAAAACGCTTTGTTATTTGCCTCCCTCCTTGCCGCGTCTGTGCAGGCGCAGACCCCGAATTTTAAAGAACAGCAGATCGATGATGCTGTCGGCATTGGCTACGGACTGGCAGTGGGAGATGTGAATGGAGACGGGCGCACAGACATCCTGCTGGCGGACAGCCATGTGATCGTCTGGTATGAGAACCCGACGTGGACGAAGCACATCATCGCTGAGAACTTGACGGAGAAAGATCATGTGAGCATCGCGGCGCGTGACATCAATGGCGATGGCAAATGCGAGATCGCCGTGGGGGCGGGGTGGAATCCGGGCGACACGGTGGGAAGCGGTGCCGTGTTTTATTTGATCCCGCCGGCGGATCGCACGCAGAAGTGGGAACCGGTAAAACTTGCGCATGAGCCGACGACGCACCGCATGAAATGGGTGCGCAACCGGGCCGGACGCTATGACCTCGTGGTGGTGCCGCTGCATGGCCGTGGCAATGACAAGAATGCTGAAGGCGCCGGCGCGCGTGTGCTGGCCTATCACATGCCGGATGATCCGCACAAGGAGTGGAACACCACGCTGGTGCAGGGGACGATGCATAAGACTCACAACCTCGACATCATTCCCGCCCCGGGCACGGAGGCGGAAAGCCTGCTGCTGTGTGGACGCGAAGGCGTGGTGCGGCTGGATCAATCCGACAACGGCTGGAAGGAGCATTGGATCACCAAGCACCCGAAAGACTCCACCGAGCTCCTTGGGGCGGGTGAAGTGCGCTATGGAGCCTTTTCGGGCGGGCAGCCGTATGTCACGACGATCGAGCCGATGCATGGGGACAAGCTGGTGATTTACACACCGAAACCTGAAGGCCCCAAGAACGGTGAGTGGCAGCGACATGTGATCAGCGATCAACTCGTCGATGGTCATGCTCTCGCCACATATGACCTGCTGGGCCTTAACAACCGGCAGATCGTGGTAGGCTGGCGTGCGCAGCAGAAGATCGGCAAGGTGGCGGTGAAGTTGTTTTGGACGACGAAGGAGGATGGCAACGGCTGGCAGGAGGCTTTCATCGACGATGGTGGCATGGCCAGTGAAGATGCGGTTTGTGCTGACCTGGATGGCGATCGCGATTTGGAGATCATCGCTGCAGGTCGTCGCAGCAAGAATATTAAGATTTACTGGAATCAGCGAAACCAGTGAAATTTAAAACCTGCTCCGGGCTCTAGCTGATTGGTTGCATGGGCGCAGTATGTGCTCCTAGAATTGTGATCGCTATGAGAGTCACCCGTCTTTTCATTTCTGCCGCATGCGCACTGCTTCTGAGCCAGTGTGCCGTGCCAGAGTTTTCCTTGTTCTCTTCGCGCATCGAAGTGGCTCGTCGGCCCATGATGATCATGCCGCCGCTTGCATCGCAGCCGGTCATGTATGTGTGGAATGGCACCAGCAGGCCGGGGCCGCTGAGTGTGAACATCGATCTCAGCGAGCAGAAGGCGTATCTATTTAAAGGCGGTGAAAATGTCGGCTGGACGTACGTGGCTACCGGGCGCAGCGGCTTTGCTTCGCCCACCGGTACGTTTCGCATCATGGAAAAGATCGTGGACAAGCGGTCGAACCGCTATGGCATGATCTTGGACAGCAATGGCGATGTGGTGAACAGCAACGCCACGGCTGGTGTTTCGCGCATCCCACCGGGCGGACGTTTCGTGGGTGCCAAGATGCCTTACTGGATGCGGATCACGGGTTATGGAGTCGGGCTGCATGCGGGGGCGATTCCCAATCCTGGGTCCCCAGCATCGCACGGATGCATCCGCCTGCCGCGAGACATGGCGGAGACGATCTATCAGCACGCCCCTGTGGGTGCGCGGGTGACGATCATGCATTGAGGGAAACCGAGCCGTTCACGATTGTTGACCGGCGCTGTTAGCTTCTCACAGCTTCGGCCAGGATCTCTTCAAAGCGCTGCAGCCATGCTTGCGGGCTTGCTTCCCGAAGCAGCCATTGACGCCCTGCGCTGCCAATGACGAGACGTTCGGTGCCAGGTGTGGCCTCCATGGCCAGCACATCCTGGACGATGCCATGAACATTACCCGGCTCATGTTGCAGGCCGGTGACGCCATGCTGGACGATCTCGCTCAAACCGCCTGACTTCGCGGCGAGCACCGGTTTGCGATAATCATACGCTTCATAGACCACGAGGCCGAGAGGCTCCCACCATGTGGAAGGCACGATCACCGCGCGGCAGCGTCGCAGCGCCTCGCGTTTGGTTTCCCCGCCTGTGTGGCCGAGCTGGCCGATGTAGGGATTGGTGCGGACGCGTTGCTGCACGGCATCGCTGAGCGGACCTTCGCCGGCGATGTGGAGCAAGGGGGTCTTTTTACCGAGCTGCGCACGCAGTTCGTCCCAGGCATCCAGCAGGGGAATGACGCCTTTGGTTTCGACCAGCCGGCCAAGGAACAGGTAGTAGCCTGCATCCTCCGCCACGGGGGGCTGGGGCATCGCATCCCAGGCATGACGCAGGGTGTGAACACGCGCCTCAGGCAGTGAACCGGAACTGACCAGCTTCTGCCGCATGAAATCTGAAATGGCGATCCATGCCTTCACACTCTTCAACCAGCCGCTGCGGTGAAGGGCCTTCAGCATGACCGCGAATATGGCGCTCTTTACCACCGACCCCTGCCATGCACCCGAGAAAACCTCTCTCCAGTAGCTGCCGTAGAGTGCGTCCTGCACAATCTTGCCGTCCACATGCAGGGTGCCGTTGACTGAAAAAGGACGATAATTATGCAGGTACTGCACCACGGGAAGACGGCGCTCCAGGGCGGCATGGTACAACGACGGCGAGCCGACCGGAAAGATGTTGTGAAACAGGGCAACGCCCGCGCCACTGGCATCCAAGGCCGCCTCAAACTGCGCGCGCGATTCTTTGTTGTAGAAGAGCCGCTTTGCCTGCGCGGCAGGTCTTGGAGCAGCTTCGCCTTTCCAGTCCGCGCTATCGAAAAAGCACCGCGACATGGCATGCTGAGCGCTCAGATGATGGTAGATGCGGTCCACGCTCATTTCTTCGCCGCCAGGGGAAAGGTAGCGGTTGAACACCTGTAAAATGCCCGGTGTCATTGGTGTTCCCTCATTTCGTCGTAGTGTCGTCGCGCCCATTCCTCCAGCACGTATAGCATCCAAACGCGCTGACTCAATGGCCATGCTGCGGTGGAGTTCAGGCTGCCGCTGAAATATTTTTCGCAAATCTCCCTTTTCTGCGCCTCATCCACCCAGCCGCGGTCACGGCAGCGCTGGGAGCCCAGTGTGTCACGGATGCGTTCCTGCCATTTCGGGAGCCGCATCCATTTCATCAGCGGGAGCGTGAAGGTTTTCTTCTTTCGGTCCTCATAAATCTGCGGGGGCAGGAGGCTGCGGAAGGCCTCGCGCAGCACGCGCTTGCCACCCAGTGTGTCCAGTTTGCACTCAGGAGGCAGTCTTCCCGCCAGTGCAAAGATCTCCTTGTCCACCAGCGGCACACGCAGCTCCAGCGAGTGCGCCATGCTCATCACGTCATTGTCACGCAGAAGGGTATTGGCCAAGTAGGTCTCCGTTTCACGCAGAAGAAGTTCGTGCAGCCACGAGTCTTGGGACTGCGGTTCGCATACCGGGAAGGATGGCATTTTGAAATCTCCATGCAGAAGTCGTGCCACATGTTCAGGCGGCATGATCGTGCGTCCATAGGACTGCCATTCGCGCACGTTGCGTCCGGCACCGCCCAGGGCGTAAAAAAGCATCTTCCATGCCTTATGCCCGCGTGCCCCCTGCGGAAGCAGTGAATCCAATCCGCGCACCCACCTGCCTGCTGCAAGCAGCGGTGACTTTGCCGCCACGGCGATGAGACGGTGGTAATTGTAGCCTGCCCACCACTCGTCGGCACCCAGTCCGCTGAGCGTCACTTTGACCTCTTTGGAAGCCAATCGTGACACCAGCCAGGTGTTCAGCGCATCGCCCGTCGGCTGGTCCATTTGATCAAAATAGCCGTCCAGACTCGACTCCAGCGAAGCCGCCGTCAGTCGTTCACGGACGAAGTCGCAGCCGAAATACTCCGCCGTGCGCCGTGCTGCGTCGGTCTCGTCCGGCACTCCCGCGTTTTCTTCGTAGCCGATGGAAAACGTTTTGATGTGATGCTGGCCCGCCTCGCGCATGCAGGCCACCAGGAGGGTTGAATCCAGCCCACCGCTCAAGAAGACGCCCACCGGCACATCGGAGATCATGTGGGCCTTCACGCTTTCCAGCACGCCCTCACGCACCATGCGGCGCTGCTCCACCGCGTCATGCACCCATGCCTCGCGCCCGGGCCAGGTCGGCTGAAACCAGCGTTTTACCTCCGCCTTGCCAGCACGCCATGAGAGCAGGTGCCCTTGGGGCAGGCAGCGCACGTCATCAAACATCGTCTCAGGACTTTGCACTGCGCCCCGCTGGAAATACTGCGCCAGGGCAACACGAGAAACCTGGCCGCCTCCGCCCAGCTTCCGCACGGCACGCAGTTCAGAGCCGTAAACAAGTTCTCCGTCAGCGCTTATGCGATAATACAGCGGCTTGATGCCAAAGTGATCCCGAGCCAGCACCACCGATCCCACTTCCGCATCCCGCCATGCGATCGCAAACATGCCGCGCAAACTTGCCAGCACTTTCTCAACTGGCGCTCGCTCAAGCAGAGCTCCCAGCACCGCCGTGTCTCCTGAGGAAGGCAGCTTTACTTCACCGAGACCTGCGCGCAGCTCGCGGAAATTGTAAATTTCGCCGTTGAAGGTGAGCGTGAATCTTCCGCCCCCAAATGACATGGGCTGCCGGCCGTGATCGCTCAAATCCAAAATGGAAAGCCTCTGGAAGCCCATCCACCAGTCTTCGCCTTCTGCCTCTGCGCTGTCATCCGGACCGCGATGCACAACCATCTGCAGCGCCAGCCTGCGCAAGGCACGCTCGTCTTCACGCCAAGGCGTGTGTGGCAGACGAAACCATCCGAGAAAACCGCACATGAAGATGACGAATGTAGAAAAAGGAGACGGACCCTAGGGCCGGGTCCCGCCCACCATGACACCCTTTTACTCGTTTCAAACAGGAAGCATTTGCACGATCAACATCCGGCATTGTATAAATCTAGCATGAACTTCCGTCCTTCCCGGATCATTCTGGCCATGTGCTGCATTACTGCGTACATCCGACCGGCAATGGCAGAGGACGCAGCTCCCCGCCCGTGGAAGGACACGCAGGGGCGGATTATCCAGGCTAGTCTGGTCAGCAGCAACGCCGACAGCGTCACCCTGAAGTTGGCGGACGGCAAAGAGCACCAGCTGCCGCTCTCCCGCCTGTGTGCCGAAGATCAGGCCTTTGTGAAGAGCCTGGCCGTGCCTGCACCATCCACTGCGCAGGGGGCAACGCCTGCCGTGACCGCCGCCTCTTTGACGCGGGTTCCCGTCGAGAAACGCACCTGGCCGGAAAACGTCGTGGTGCCGACCAAATCCATTGAAATCCAGGTGATTGAGGAGAATCCGGCGGCGCGAAAGTGTGTGTACCGGTCCGAGGGATTTGAATTCACCGCGCAGGCCAAGCTCATGCCAAGTGTGATGAAAGAGGTGGCGCGCACTTTTGAGGCCACGAAGACACTTGTCTCGTCATTGCCCTGGGGGGTGGTCTGCCGTCCGCCCGAGGGATTTGAACGCTATCAGGCCGAGCTGTTTGAGACGAGGAAGGATTACATCGCCGCTGGTGGGCCTGAAAATTCTGGGGGTGTTTACATGAGCGGGGACAAGATCTTCCGGGTGCCGTTTCCCAGCATCGGCCTCAAGCTGCTGGGCAAGACCTACGCCAAAGACGAGAACTACGACGGGGGCACCCTGATCCATGAGATCACCCATCAGGTGATGGACGCCTACCTGACCTTCCTGCCCGTGTGGGTCATCGAGGGGACGGCTGAATACACTGAGATGCTGCCCTACAACGCTGGCAAATTCCGGGCCGACGCGCACCAGAAGGGACTGAAAGACCATATTCAGGAGATGCAGAAGCGTGGGTATGCCATCGAGATTGGCAATCTGGAAGAGCACCTGAAGATGAATCGTGCCACCTGGTCTGGCATTACCGACATCTCCAATAAAAAGATGGGGGAGCTGTATTTCCGGTCCGTGCTCGCGGTGTATTTCTTCTGCCATCTGGATGGCGACAAAAAAGGCACGCGTTTCATCAAGTTCATGGATTCGGTCTATGTAGACACCGAGGCGCTGCGCACCTTTTTCAAAGATCCCCGCGTCAAGCACCTTGAAGGCGGCCGCTTCAGCTACCCGACGAACTTTCCGCCGCCGGACATGAAAGCTGAGACCGCGCCGTTCAAGCATCTGGACCTGCTCCTTGATGGGCGAAGTTATTCACAAATCGCGCAGGAGATGACTGCGGCTTACAAGGATATCGGAGTCAAAATCTCGGTGAATTGAGTTGAAGAGCTGAAAACCGGCGAAACAGCCCCTTCTTGGGAGCTAATTCGCGTCTTTTCCACCCCCTGCGTTTGACGCATCGCAGCGACTGTGCAAGATGCCGGGCTTTCCGGCCCCGCGATGCCGTAGCCCTAGCCTGCCAGCCAGTGGTTCCTTCGCTCCGAAAGCGCCCAGATCATACGCTTTCTACCCCTCTCAACCCGCCGCACTCGTCGTCCGCACCCGGATTTCGTCATATTTTTCCTCCCCCATGCCCAAAGATACAACCATCCATCGCATCCTCGTCATTGGTTCCGGCCCCATTGTCATCGGCCAGGGCTGTGAATTTGACTATTCCGGCGTCCAGGCCTGCAAGGCCCTGCGCGAAGAAGGATATGAAGTGGTGCTCATCAACTCGAATCCGGCCACGATCATGACGGATCCGGAATTCGCCTTCCGCACCTACATCGAGCCCATCACGCCTGAGATGGTGGAGAAGATCATCATCAAGGAAAAGCCGGATGTGCTGCTGCCCACGCTGGGTGGCCAGACCGCGCTGAACTGCGCCATGTCCCTGCACCGTGCAGGCACGCTGGAAAAGCATGGCGTGCGCATGATCGGTGCGAAGCCGGACGCCATCGAGAAGGGCGAGGACCGCCTGTTGTTTAAGAACGCCATGCTCAAGATCGGGCTCGATCTGCCGCAGTCCGGCGTCGCCCACACGATTGAAGAAGCCCGCGTGATTGCGGAGCAGATCGGCACCATGCCGCTCATCATCCGCCCTGCCTACACGCTGGGCGGCACCGGCGGTGGCATCGCCTACAACAAGGAGGAATTTGAAACCATCACGGCCAACGGGCTTGATCTCTCGCCTGTGACGGAAGTGCTCATCGAGGAATCGCTCCTCGGTTGGAAGGAATTCGAAATGGAGGTCATGCGCGACAAGGCGGACAACTGCGTGATCATCTGCTCCATCGAAAACCTCGACCCCATGGGAGTGCACACCGGCGACTCCATCACCGTGGCGCCGATCCAGACGCTGACGGACCGCGAGTACCAGATCATGCGCGATTTCTCCTTCGCCTGTATTCGTGAGATCGGTGTGGAGACGGGTGGCTCGAACATCCAGTTTGCCGTGCATCCCGACACGGGCCGCATGATCGTCATCGAGATGAATCCACGCGTCAGCCGCAGCTCCGCGCTCGCGTCCAAGGCCACGGGCTTTCCCATCGCGAAGATCGCTGCGAAGCTGGCTGTGGGCTACACGCTGGATGAGCTGAAGAACGACATCACCCGCGAGACGCCGGCGAGCTTTGAGCCGTCAATCGACTACGTGGTGACCAAGGTGCCGCGCTTCACGTTTGAGAAATTCCCCGGCGCTGACGAGACGCTGACCACGCAGATGAAGTCTGTGGGCGAGGCGATGGCCATCGGCCGCACATTCAAGGAGTCTTTACAGAAGGCCCTGCGCAGTCTTGAGATCAAACGCTTCGGCCTTATCGGTGACGGTGCCGACAAGGAAGTCGATGACGAGACTCTGACCTCGAAGCTCACGGTGCCGAATGCGGAGCGCATTTTCTTCCTCGGCCAGGCGTTTGCCAAGGGCTGGAGCGTGGAGAAGGTGTTTGAACTGACGAAGATTGACCGGTGGTTCTTGAGGCAGATCGATCAGATTGTGCAGGAAGATCTGCTCATCCCCAGCCAGTCTGGTGAGGCTTTGATCAACCAGATCCCCGAAGCGGAACGCACGGAGGAAAAGAAGGCGGAAGTTCTCACCGCAGCGATGCGCAAATGGAAGCGCATGGGCTTCTCCGACAAGCAACTCGCCCACTCCTTTGGTGTGGATGAGAAGTACATTCGCGCCGGGCGCATCAAATATGGAGTGGTCCCCACCTACCGCCTCGTGGACACTTGCGCGGCTGAGTTCGAAGCCTACACGCCCTACTACTACAGCACCTACGGCATCGAGGATGAAGTGCGGGACAACGACCGCAAGAAGGTCATGATTCTCGGTGGTGGCCCGAACCGCATCGGGCAGGGCATTGAGTTCGACTACTGCTGCGTGCATGCGTCCTTCGCGCTGCGTGAGCTGGGCTATGAGACGATCATGGTGAACTCAAATCCCGAGACCGTGTCCACCGACTATGACACCAGCGACAAGCTTTACTTTGAGCCTCTCACGCTGGAGGATGTGCTGAACATCTATGAGCGCGAAAACCGCCATGATCAGGTGCTCGGCGTCATCGTGCAGTTCGGTGGGCAGACGCCGCTGAACCTCGCCAAGGGGCTGGAAGAAAACGGCGTCCGCATCATCGGTACCTCGCCGAAGAACATTGAGCTCGCGGAAGACCGCAAGATGTTCGCCAAGCTGCTCGACGATCTCGGTTTGCTCCAGGCTCCAAGCGGCACCGCCACCTCGCTGGAGGAGGCTCTGGCCATCACTGCGACGATTGGTTATCCCAGCCTCGTGCGCCCCAGCTTTGTGCTTGGCGGTCGTGCCATGCAGATCGTTTATAGCGATGCCGAACTGACTCACTACATGAAGAACGCCGTCGAGGCCACGCCCGACCGCCCAGTGTTGGTTGACCGATTTCTGGAAGACGCCACGGAAGTGGATGTCGATTGCATCAGCGATGGCGAGACCACCGTCATCGGCGCCATCATGGAGCACATCGAAGAGGCGGGCATTCACTCCGGCGACAGCGCCTGCGTCATTCCGCCCTTCAGCCTCAGCAAGGAGATGCAGGACCGCATTCGCGATGCTGCGAAGAAGCTAGCCAAAGCCCTCGGTGTGCGCGGATTGATGAACATGCAGCTCGCGGTGAAGGGCGATGATTTGTATGTCATCGAAGTGAACCCGCGTGCCTCACGCACCGCGCCGTTTGTCAGCAAGGCCATCGGCGTGCCGCTGCCAAAACTCGCTGCCAAGATCATGGCGGGCATGACGCTCAAGGAGCTGGGCTTCACCGAGGAAGTGATTCCGAAGCATCACAGCGTCAAGGAAGCTGTCTTCCCCTTCAGCAAGTTTGCCGGCGTGGACATCATTCTCGGCCCGGAAATGAAGAGCACCGGCGAAGTCATGGGCATCGACTACGACCTCGGCATGGCCTTCGCCAAGAGCCAGATGGCCGCTGGCGGCACCCTGCCCACCAAGGGCAATGTGTTCATCAGCGTCAAGGAAACTGACCGTCCCAACGTCGTGAAAATTGCCAAAGGCTACGCCGACCTCGGCTTCACCCTCTACGCCACCAGCGGCACCGGCGGCGTCATCAAGGAAGCCGGCATTGCGGTGAACATCCTTCCCAAACTCGCCAGCGGCCAGCGCCCGAACGTCATCGACCTGATGAAGAACAAGGACATGGCCCTCGTCATCAACACCCCGAGTGGCAAAAACCCGCGTGAAGATGAGATCAAGATCCGCACCGCCTCGATGCAGAACCGCATTCCCATCATGACCACGCTGCGCGGTGCCGATGCCGCACTGCGGGCGATCAAGTCATTGCAAGGAACCGAGGTGCAGGTGCGGGCGTTGCAGGAGTATCATCAATAATCCTGCCGGGTCACATTTGATAGCTCTCCAAAGCGCGGACGAAAGTCCGCGCTTTTTTCGTTGCTGTTCAGCACTGCCATTTTGAGCTCTGAAACTGGGATTGAAAATCATCCGCTGGCAGGGGGCGGGTTCTGGGCTGTCGCTTTGCTCACCTTTGAGTTTAAGAAGCGCTTCGAAAAGCTAAGGAAATGGATCGCGTGTCGAATTGACAGTGGAAGGCTAAATTTCTTATAAACATCAATCGCCCCTTCGATTCATCTCAACCCTGTCCTCGACCTCCTTAAAGGGCAGTCGAAGATGTCTGACACCCCGCCTGTGCAAAGTCCCATTTATTGGCAATGGAGGCCCATGCTTTTGATCGCGTGGGTGGGGCTGTTGTCGTATTTTCCCATGGCGCAGGCGTATGTCTGGGCCATAGACGACTATCCTTTGTCACAGATGGCCCGGGTGGGAGGCGTGGAATATTTGGGCAATGCCTTCCAAGAAAGAGGCTTCTGGCGCCTTCTCCAGCATGGACTGGTCGGCTGGATCCTGAACAGGGGGCCGTGGTTGCCGGGGATTCTCGCCATCGGCTCGCATATTTTGACGTGCCAGTTTTTCTTTCTGGTTTTCCGGCGCCTGGGAGGGAATCAGGATGACGTGCTGCTGCTGGCCATCATCGCCGCTTGTTCACCATTTGGATTCCAGGCGGTTACCTGGACGTCTGCCTTGCCCTACGTTCTGAGTTCACTGATTCTGTGGGTGTCCATCTGGATGTTTCTGCGAGTCAATTCCATTCCAAACTGGGCGTGGTTGATCTGGGGGTTGATTTTCGCAGCTTCGCTCCTGGTTCATGAGCACTTGATGTTTGCCCTTTCATTTGTGGCAGGTGCTGCATGGCTGATGACTCCTCAACCAGACTCCTGGCGAACATGGTTGAAACCTTCCATTCGCTGGGTTCCTCCGCTGATGGCATGCTTGTATCTTGTTGTTTACGTCCTATTCAAACCACAGGACCATCCCCTGTATTTTGAGCCTCATTTTCATTGGCCGGCTTTGCTGAGTCCGATGGTCAATCTCTGGCAGTGGCTGGATATCTGGGCTCCTTTCTCCAGTGCCTCTCTATGGCAGATAGCGGCCAGTGAATGGCCTTTGGGATGGTTCGGTTTGGGCCTTTGCATCTTGGCTGGAGTTGCCGCTTTGTGGAGGACTCCTGAGGCTCGGGATCGGTTCAATGAGATCGACAAATGGCATGGCAAAAGGGTCATGATGGCCATGTTGATCTTGTTCCTGCTGGCCAGTTTGATCTATGTGCCTGCCGGAGGATATTCGCTGGATTCACGGAAGCGGCACCCCTTGTTTCTGTTTCTGCTCGGTGGCGGAGGAATGGTCATTTTGACCTGGGGACGGGGAGTCATTCATCGTCGGCCACATTGGCAGAGAAGGGCTGCCATGAGCTTGCTGGTAGCGGCTCTGATGCTGGCCTGCTGGCTGCACACAGGGTTGTGGAGAGCGGAGGCCCGGGCGACTCGGCTGTTGTCGGATTTTCTGGCTGCGAATCCAAGCTGTCATCAAGTCTATGCCGGCAAACTTGTGGACCCTGCAAAGATTTCTCCTGCGACATTGCGTCTCCATGGCCAGCCATGGGTGCTGACCCATTATGTCAGACAGCCCTTTGAGATGGATCATCCCGGTCAGGCACAACCCGACATCAAAGATGCTCCCTGCCCGGGCATTCCTTCTCTGCGCTATGACTACAGGAGCCGGGAGTGGAAAGTATTGCCTTCTTCCGTTGTTCCGTGAGGCGGGCTCGACTTGTTGCAGCCCATGTTTCTGAAATTTTCGGGGCAGCTCAGTTTAACAATGGATAGATGACGGATTGAACCTGCATTATGGAACGGCCATGAACGATCATCCTCTGCCTGCCCTCCGCAATCAGCTCCTCAGTCTTCACAAGCTGCTCATGAACTCGGAACGGGCTGCGTATGAGAAGGAGGGGAATGTCATCGAGTCACCGATGCAGTTTTTGCAGCTGCTCATGGAGCATGAGCGCTTTGCGTGGCTGAGGCAGCTCTCGCAAATGGTGGTGATGATGGATGAGGCGATGGAGGAGAAGCCGCCGATCACGAAGGAGCGGAAGGATGCGCTGGTGGGTGAGGCGCGGCATTTGCTCATGGGCTCAGATGAGCCGGGGAGTTTTGCGGTGCGGTATGCCAAGGTCCGCGAGTGCGAGTCCGCAGTGGCGGCGGCCCATGCCGAGATCAGCAAGAATTTTGAATAGTGTGCTGACGGCCATTGGGAGGAGCGCGGTCACTTTGTCCGCGCTCCCCTTGACGCTGCGCTTCGCTTAGGCCAGCGCTTCTTTGCAATACTGGACGCACTTGGCCACTTCGGCCACAGCGGTGGAGCCTTCGGGGATTTTGTATTCCAGCTCGATCTCGGCGGGGAATGTCCACTTTTCCTTTTTCATCAGCTGCAGCACTTCCTTGATCGGGGTCTGGCCCTGCCCCCAGGGCACGTTGCCGCCGTCGGCGGTGCGGTCCTTCAGGTGCAGGTTCACGATGCGGTCGTGGTACTTTTCCAGCACTGGAATGGGCGACTTGCCCTTCGTGCCGGCGACGTAGTGGCCGATGTCGAGGTTGAAGCCGATGAACTTGCCGAGATCCAGGATGGAATCGAACTTGTCCATCTCCGGCAGGTTGTTCGTGTGGTTGTGAAACCCGACCCAGATCTGGTGCTTGTCGGCAAACGGCGCGACGCGCGCGGCGAGGATGGCATTGCGCTCGGTGGTCACGCCCGTGCAGCCCAGCGCCTTGGCCACGAGGAAGCTGAATTCGATCTCCTCATCCGACTGCCCGAAGCCCATCTTGTGGATGTGGATGTTGACGCCCGCGTCGTTGTACATCTTCCGCAGTTCACGGCACTTTGCGAGCTGCTGCTCACGTTCTGCGTCCGTGGCTTTGCCTTTGATGCCAGTGTAGGCTTGGATCGGCCCGCCCATGAGTTCGGTCTCGCTGAGGCCGTCATCGAGCAGCGCCTTGAGCGTCTCCTCGGCTGTCTTGGCCATGTCGCGGTAGCTGTAGGTGATGCAGCCGATGCGCACGCCATTGAAGACGGAGCTGGGCTTGTCTGCAGCAGAAGCAGGACGGGGAATTGTGAAACCGGTCGCGGCTGCGAATGCGGTGCCAAGAAAAGTGCGGCGGGAAAGCGGGTTTGATTTCATGGGAAGGTTGGTTGGAGGCGGGACGTGGAGAGTGGCAGAGAGGGGATGGCCGGCTGCCGAGTCCAGTGAGGCAACCTTGCTGTCCATGTGGAGGTCAGCAAGAGCTTTGAATAAAGATGAGGCGATGTGGTTGCGGTCAGATCTTTAATTATTCTGCGGTTTTAGATCTGCATGTGACAGTCTCGTTAGAATCGAGGGTGCATCTATGCATTGGCTCGACATGAAGGCGTTGCAGAAGGTTGAGTTTGGGTCAACGTCCTGTCCCCCCCAAAAAAATCAGAATGTTTTGCCATCGTCAGGGACCCCTTCAGGTCCTCGCAGCTCTTGCTTGTGCCCTCATGTGTGGAGCGCCTGCTCCTCTTCGCGCCGCCACCCTCTTATGGGTGGGGGATGTGGATGCTGCCTGGAACACGAACAGCACTGGCAATACCAATTGGTCCACAGAAGCTCTGCCAGCCGCCAGTGGCGATACACTGACTTTCGGCAGCGCGGGAACGGGTGGAACGACTTTGAGCAACGACATCGTCGGCTTATCGATTGCTGGCCTGACCTTCAATGCAGGCGCTGCTGCGTTTACGCTGACGGGCAATGCTCTCACCTTGAACGGCAGCCTCACGAACAGTTCATCCAGCCTTGAGACCCTGGGCATGGCGGTTTCTCTGGGGGCGTCCAGCTCCATCAATGCCACTGGCGGAGCCTTCAGCTTCAGTGCGGCCCTGAGCAGTGCCGCGAGTGATCTGTCCATCACGGGCTCCGGGGCGATCACTTTCAGCGGGCTGAACTTTGCCTCCACCGCGAACAAGATTACGTCCACGGGTGCGGATGTGAGTTTCGTGGGAGACAGCACCATCGCCGCTGATGTGTTGATCAGCAGCGGCACCATGAAGATGCAGTCGGGCACACAGGTCTTCAACAATGGCCTGAAGGTGGACGGCGCGAGCAGTGTGCTCAATTTCACCGGGGCAAGCGTGACGGTGAATGGCATCGGCGGAGGGAGTTCGGGCGAGCAGGACAGCCTTGAGATTCTCAATGGTGGCACGCTCAATGTCAGTGCGGGGACGGTGGACCTGACGCCGAGCCGGTTCTGGATGCAGACGGGCACGCTCTATGTGACCGGCGGTGCCATGAGCCTGAGCAACACGCTCATTGCCCAGAGCACGAGCGCCATTGCCCGCATCAATGTTTCCGGTGGCACTCTGAGCCTGACGGCGGCCAATCGTTTCGCCAACAACGGCACCGCGATTTTGACCGTCAGTGGCAGCGGGGCTGTCACCTGGGGGGCGGGCGGCACAGGCTTGTCCGAGAACGGTACGGGAAGCATCATCATGGATGGCGGCACGCTGAACATGACCAGTTCCGGCACCACCTACCTGTATCTGAACGGTGGCAACGGTGCGGCCTTCAACACGGCGGTGACCAGCAGCATCGCTTTCAATGCCGGTGTGCTCTCCACGCGTGGCTTCGCGATGAACACCGGAGCGAATTCGACCAACCGGCTTGCCGAACTGCGCTTCAATGGCGGCACGCTGAAGGCCACGGACAACAACAGCGCGACCAACTTCATTCCTAATTCCGCCAATCTCACCTCCAAGGTGCAGGCCGGTGGTGCGGTCATCGACACCAACGGGTTCAACATCACCATCGCCGACAACTTGGAGCATGACAGCGCGCTGGGTGCCACGGCTGACGGCGGCCTGACCAAGAACGGTCTGGGAACCCTGACGCTCAGCGGAGCAAACACCTTCACCGGCACCACCACGGTGAATGCAGGCACTTTAAATATCGCGAACAACACGGGTGGCACAGTCGCCTACAGCGGACTGGTCAGCGGGCTGGGTGGCACCTTGACGCTCAGCGGAGCCAACACGTTGAACTTCACCGGCGGATTCTCGATGACCAATGCGGCCAGCACGCTCACGGCGACGGGCAGTGATGTGAGGGTCAACAGCGATGGGGTCTTCAATGCAGCCGCTGTCACGGTGAACAGCGGCGGCGTGCTGCGGTTTCAATCCGGCACACAATCATTTGTGAAGGGGCTGGTCGTCAGCGGTGCGGGGAGCATCCTGAGTTTTGAAGGTGCCAACGCCACCCACAGCGGCACGGGTGATGGGAATGCAAACAACGGTCTTCAGCTTGATAGCGGAGCCACCATGAATGTCTCCGCCGGCACCATTGTCTTCACCAACAACAACCGCGCTTTCATCCAGACCAGCACCATCAATGTGTCAGGCGGGGCGCTGACGATTAACAACGCCCTCTTCGCACAGCAGACCAGCGCCGTCTCCAATGTGAACGTTTCCGCAGGCAGTCTGACGCTTGGCGGCAGCACACGGTTTGCCAACAACGGAACGGCGACCCTGACGGTCAGTGGTACGGGAGCGGTGACGTGGGCCAATGGGAGCTACGGTTTGTCTGAAAACGGCACTGCGAATGTCGTGATGAATGGCGGGACGCTGAACATGACCAGCTCCGGCTCCAGTTACTTCTATCTCAACGGCGGCAACTCAGCAGGAAGCAATTTGTCCAGCTTCATCAGCTCCATCTCGCTCAATGCTGGCATACTTTCCACGCGTGGCTTTGCCATGAATGCGGGAGCCAACTCCACCAATCGTCTCGCCGAACTGCGCTTCAATGGCGGTACACTGAAGGCGACTGACAACAACGGTGCCAGCAATTTCATTCCTGATTCCGCCAACCTCACCTCCAAAGTGCAGGCCGGGGGAGCGGTCATCGACACCAATGGTTTCAACATCACCATCGCAGACAATTTGGAGCACGACACTGCGCTGGGTGGCACCGCTGACGGCGGTCTGACCAAGAACGGCGCCGGCACTCTGACCCTGACTGCGGCCAACACCTTCACGGGCAAGACGACAGTGGCTGCTGGAACCCTGGCGCTCAGCGGTGCGGGTGCCGTGGCTTCAAGCCCATGGATCGAGGTCAAGAGCGGCGCCACGCTCAATGTCACCGCTGTCACGGGTGGCACCCAGACTCTGACGAATCAGGCGCTCAGCGGCACTGGCAGCGTGACTGGCACGGTGGTCATTGGTGCTGGGTCGATTTTGAAACCGGGCGACTCCACGGATGGTTCACTCAGCGCGGTAGCCAATGCAGGGGACGGCATCGGGACGATGACTTTTACCAATCTCACGCTGACCACAGGCGCAAGCAGTGGCAGCCCGCGTGTCCTCCTCACCCTGAGTGGGACCGGAAGCCATGCCGCCGATCCCACTGTATCTGCCCAAGTCAGCGCCTTCAAAGACTCGGCCTCCGGCGGATTTTATGACTCCATCAAGGTCACAGGTGCGCTGGGGCTGAATGCTGGCAGCACGATCAGAGTGGAACTGGCCGCCGGTTACAATCCTGGGTGGGGCGATGTCTTTAACATTGTCGACTGGGCCACCCTGAATCTCAACGCCGACGGCACCAGCGGAGCCTTCACGGTGGCTGATTTGATCGTGCCCACGAACCTGGGCAACGGATGGTTCTTTGCCACGGATCAGTTCATGACCAACGGCCTCATTTACGTCGTGCCAGAGCCTTCGCGCATGATGCTGCTGGCAACGGGTCTCCTGATACTGGCACGACGCAGAAAACGCTGATCCTGACGACTGCATCGCTTCGAGGTCCTACCGTGAGACTCCAGTTCCAGCTGGCTTGAAACCGGGTTTCATCGTTTGAGAACGAGGCTGAGATGGGTGGAACGCTCGGGCTGCCCCTTTTAAAAATTCCCGACAGCCAGATGTTGACCTGCGACGTATGTTTGCAGCACACTGGAGCGCGCATCTGCGGAATCCACTTCAACCAACCCAGGAGAAGAGCCATGACGACCGAAGCCAAATGTCCGTTTCACCAAACCGCCGGTGGCGGCACCACCAACCAGGACTGGTGGCCGAATCAGTTGAAAGTGGATCTGCTGCACCAGCATTCCTCGAAATCCGATCCGATGGGCGGGGACTTCGATTACGCGAAGGAGTTCCAGAGCCTGGACTTCGCTGCGCTGAAAAAAGATCTCGCGAAGCTGATGACGGACTCGCAGGACTGGTGGCCGGCGGACTTCGGCCACTACGGCCCGCTCTTCATCCGCATGGCCTGGCACAGCGCCGGCACCTATCGCACGGGTGATGGCCGCGGCGGCGGCGGCCGGGGGCAGCAGCGTTTTGCGCCGCTCAACAGCTGGCCGGACAACGTGAGCCTGGACAAGGCGCGCAGGCTGCTCTGGCCGATCAAGCAAAAGTATGGCCGCAAGATTTCGTGGGCCGACCTCATGATTCTGACGGGCAACGTCGCGCTCGAAACCATGGGCTTCAAAACTTTCGGCTTCGGTGGTGGGCGCGAGGACACCTGGGAGCCGGACCAAGATGTGTACTGGGGCCGTGAAAACAAATGGCTTGGCGGTGATGTCCGCTACTCGCAGGGCTCGCCCGGCGTCGAAGAGAGCCATGGTGTCCTTGTGAAGGATGATGACAGCGAAAAGCCGCACACGCGTGACCTGGAGAATCCGCTGGCCGCAGTGCAGATGGGGCTGATCTATGTGAATCCCGAAGGCCCGGACGGCAAGCCTGACCCTGTGGCCGCCGCGCGCGACATTCGCGATACCTTTGCCCGTATGGCGATGAATGACGAGGAGACGGTGGCGCTCATCGCCGGCGGTCACACCTTCGGCAAAACTCATGGCGCGGGAGATGCCGCGCTGGTGGGAGCCGAGCCTGAAGCAGCTTCGCTGGAAGAGCAGGGTCTGGGCTGGAAGAGCAGCTTTGGCTCGGGCAAGGCGGGGGATACGATCACCAGCGGTCTGGAAGTCACCTGGACGCAGACACCCGCCCAGTGGAGTAACCATTTCTTCGAAAACCTGTTCAACTTTGAATGGGAGCTGACGAAGAGTCCTGCTGGCGCAAACCAGTGGGTGGCCAAGGGCGCCGATGCCACGATTCCTGACGCGCATGATCCGTCCAAGAAGCGTCTGCCAACGATGCTCACCACAGACCTCGCCCTGCGCTTTGATCCGGCCTACGAGAAGATCTCCCGGCGCTTTCTACAGAATCCGGAGGAGTTCGCGAACGCGTTTGCCCTTGCATGGTTTAAGCTGACGCATCGCGACATGGGTCCGCGTGCGCGCTATCTTGGCCCGGAAGTGCCTGCGACGGATCTCATCTGGCAGGACCCGGTTCCGGCGGTGAATCACACGTTGATCGACGAGAATGACATCGCCGCGCTCAAGGCAAACATTGCTGCGTCGGGCTTGACAGTCTCACAGCTCGTCTCCACGGCCTGGGCTTCGGCATCCACGTTCCGCGGCTCGGACAAGCGTGGCGGCGCGAATGGTGCGCGCATTCGCCTCGCGCCGCAGAAGGACTGGGAGGTCAACCAGCCCGGGCAGCTCGCGCAGGTGTTCAAAACGCTCACGGAGATTCAGGACGCGTTCAACACTGCTGCCAAAGACGGCAGGAAGGTCTCGCTTGCCGACTTGATTGTTCTGGCGGGCTGTTCCGGTGTCGAACTGGCCGCGAAGAACGCCGGCCACAAGGTCTCTGTGCCTTTCACACCGGGCCGTACGGATGCTTCACAAGAGCAGACGGACGTGGAATCCTTCGCGGTGCTCGAACCGATCGCCGACGGCTTCCGTAATTACCTCAAAGGCAAATACACCGTGCCTGCCGAAGCGCTGCTCATTGACAAGGCGCAGCTGCTCACGCTTTCCGCACCTGAGATGACCGTGCTCATCGGCGGCATGCGTGTCCTTGGTGCCAATGCCGATGGTTCCCCGCATGGCGTGTTCACCCAGCGTCCGGGATCGTTGACCAATGACTTCTTCGTGAACCTGCTCGACATGGGCACGGAGTGGAAGTCCGTCTCGCCCTGTGGAAATGCCTTCGCGGGACAGGACCGCAAGACCGGAGCGGCCAAGTGGACCGCGACACGGGTGGATCTCGTCTTCGGCTCCAACTCGCAGCTCCGAGCGCTCGCGGAAGTCTATGGATGCGCCGACGGCGAGGAGAAGTTCGTGAAGGATTTTGTTAACGCGTGGACCAAGGTGATGAACCTGGACCGCTTCGATCTGGCGTGACCGCTTTTCTTCCTTCAGCTCGCGATTGATCGTGTGCGGCTCCGCGCTAACGAAGGGGCATGCTCCTCACGCTTCCCAAATGGTTCGACCTGCACACACATTTTCGTCAAGGCCCCGCGATGGGCTCATATGTCCAGGCGCATCTGGACATGGGCTGTGCGGGGGCATTGGCGATGCCGAACACGCAGCCGCCGGTGTCGCGAGTTTCAGGAGCGGCGCAAAGCGATGGCTGGTCGATTGAGAGCTACTCGGCGGAGCTGCGGGCGGCAGGGGCGGATGGCTTTGAGCAGTTGATCGTTCCGCTGTACCTGACGCGCCAGACGACGGCGGCGATGATTCGCGAGGGTGCGGCCTCGGGGCTGCTGCGGGCGTGCAAGTATTACCCGCCGCATGGGACGACGAATGCGGAGCATGGGATGCCAATGGATGATCTGATCGGCGGCGAGGTGCTGCGGGCGATGGAGGAGCATGGCATGGTGCTGTGTATTCATGGCGAGCAGCATGCGCTGAGCGGGCCGGACTACATCGATGCGCAGCAGAATGCGGAGACGCGTTTTTACACGGAGCGGATGCCGCGACTGATAGCGGCGCATCCGAAGCTGCGGATTGTGTGCGAGCATATCACCACGCGCACAGCGGCAGAGTTTGTGGCGGGAGCGCCAGATTATGTGGGCGCGACGATCACGCCGCAGCACCTGCTGTACACACTTGGGCATCTGATTCAGGGGCTGAAGTATCACCTCTACTGTCTGCCCATCGTGAAGTTTCAGGATGATCGGGCGGCATTGCGGCACGCGGTGACGACGGCGGGGCAGATGAAATATTTTGCGGGTACGGACAGCGCGCCGCATACGACGAAGGCGACGGCCTGTGGCTGCGCGGCGGGTTGCTTTACCGGAGGCTGTGCACCGCAGCTCTATGCGATGGCGTTTGAGGAGGCGGGCGTGGATCTCAGCACGGCGGAGGGGCAGGCGCTGCTGGAACGTTTTCTGTGTCTCAATGGGCCGGGGTTCTACGGGTTTCCGGCTTCGGCGAAACGGTTTGTGATGGAGAAGGGTCTGCAATCAATGACGCTGCTGGAGACACCTGCCGGGCCCGTAACGCCACTGCCTGTGGGCATGGGCATGGAGCTGAGCTGGCGGATGGTGGGGTGAGGGACGAGAGATGAGTTAGAGTTGACGAAGGCTGCGCCGGACTGATAGAATTCAAGGCATTTAGAGCGTTGATTCCTGGCGCGGTGCTAGAGATGGCCCGCCGCATGTTTTTGAGGTGGTGATGCCAGACTGGCAGGCTGCCCGGAGATGCGGCTGTGGCTTTCTGCTGAATCGTGCCTCCCCTGACCGAGCCAGCCACCTTTTTCCCAAACACGCCATGATCCAGAACTCCCGCACCTCCCGCCGTCAGTTTCTTTCCCAGGCCAGTGCGGCAGTGGCCGGATTGGGGCTGGGCCGTGCGGCCGGGGCGGAGGAGCGCGTGACGCTGCCCTTTGCCAATGGCGAGCGCCGGATGGTGCAGTTTCCACAGAAGCGGCCCCTCATCCTGCTGACCACACGCCCGCCGCAGCTGGAAACCCCGATGGAGGTGTTCAAGGAGGTGATCACGCCGAACGATGCGTTTTTCGTGCGCTACCACATGGCAAATATCCCGCGCAGCGTGGATGCGGCCGCCTTTCGCCTGGAGATCAAGGGGCTGGTGGACAAGCCGCTGCAGCTTTCCCTGAAGGAACTGAAGACGCAGTTTGATCAGGTGGAGGTGGTGGCGGTGAACCAGTGTTCCGGGAACAGCCGGGGATTTTTCCAGCCGCGCGTGGGCGGCGGACAACTGGGCAACGGGGCGATGGGCAATGCCAGATGGCGCGGCGTGAGGCTGAAGGACGTGCTGACCAAGGCGGGCGTGCAGGCCGTGGCGAAGCAGGTGGTATGCAACGGGCTGGACACACCAACGCTGCCGCAGACACCGGACTTCATCAAGGCGCTGGAGATGGACCATGCGCTGGACGGGGAGATCCTCATCGCCCATGAGATGAACGGCGAGCCGCTGCCTCTGCTGAACGGTTTTCCGCTGCGGCTGGTGGTGCCAGGCTACTACGGCACCTACTGGGTGAAGCACCTGAACGAGCTGGACGTGGTGAAGGATGCGTTTGCGGGATTTTTCATGGCCACGGGCTACCGTATCCCGGCGGCCCCCGGCGGCTGCCTGGAGCCCGGGACCACGACGACGAACACGGTGCCCATCACGCGCTTCAAGATCCGCTCCTTCCTCACCAGTCACCTGGACGGGGCACAAGTGCAGGCCGGCGTGGTGACGCAGCTCAGCGGCATCGCCTTTGACCAGGGTGCCGGCATCACGGAAGTGGTGGTCTCTGATGATGGCGGGCGCACCTGGCAGGAGGCTGAGCTGGGCAAAGATCTGGGCAGATACTCCTTCCGCCCGTGGTCCTTGGCGTGGAAGCCGCAGAAGAAAGGCCTCTGCGAGCTGAAGGTGCGCGCTGTGAACCGCCTGGGAGAATCGCAGGCCATGGAGCCGCTGTGGAATCCGCAGGGCTACATGCGCAATGTGGTGGAAACCACGCACGTGACCATCGCCTGAATCCACTGATGCCGCGCCAACCCCGCCTCTTCGTTTTATGAAAAAGATCTTTCTCAGCCTGTGTGTGATCTGTGCCAGTGCCGCCTGTCTTTCTGCCGCAGACAAGGCCACCGCAGATACGCCTGATTTTTCCAGTTTTGTGTGGCCGGTGGAAAGCGGCAGCTACAAGCCCGGTGCGGGCGCGGAGCTGGCGCAGAGCCTGTGCATCACCTGCCACTCCACGGAGTATGTCTCCACCCAGCCGCCGCTGCCGCGGAAATTCTGGGAGGCGACGGTCAAAAAGATGAAGGATAAATATGCGGCGCCTCTGCCTGAGGACAATGCGGCGCTGATCGACTACCTGACCAGCGCGTACGGTGTGAAGTGATCCGTGGTGAGGATCACTTCGCCGTTTTCTTGGGCTTGCCACCCTGCGGCACGACCTTCACGGCGTCTGCGGGGATCGGAGCTTCGGCGGGCGTCTTGATTGGCATATCCGCGGGGAGATGCTTCACGAAAAAATCCTTGTACTGGATCTTCATGGCGGGGCCGACGTGGACCTGTACGGCGATGACGCCTTCGAGCGCGCGGCCTTTTTCGTCGAGGTCGATGACGTCCACGGTTTGCACACCGTCGATCCAGTGCTGGTGGTGGTTGCCTTCAACGAGGATGCGGTAGTCGTGCCACTGGTCAGCAGGGAAGTTCTGGATGGGCAGCTTGCCGACGACCCAGGGCTGGCCCTGGGGATCGATGAGTACCTTCTCGCCGGTGTGAGCGAGGATGCGGCGGCCGCGCTCTTCGTAGAGCATTCCGTTGTAGTCGTCCTTCGCCGGGACAACATCGCACTGATAACCCGTGACGACCCATTCGCCTAGGTCGGGGCGCTCCTGGCCGCGATACTGCAGGCCGCTGTTGCCGCCGGGGGTGACTTTCACCTTCACGCGCAGCTCGAAGTTTTTCACCTTGCCGTCTTTCCAGGTGATGAAGCGGTTGTAGTCCAGCTTGCCATCGGCGACGCCGGTGAGGCAGCCGTCTTCGACGGACCAGTATTTGTCGCTGCCGCTCCAGCCACTGAGATCTTTGCCATTGAAGATGGTGGTGAACCCTTCCGGTGCTGCCTTGTCTTTGGCAGCAAGGGGTAAAACAATAGCGAGTGAGAAGAAGCAGAGGGCGGAGCGGAGCATGGTGATGGAGAGGTGTCCCACTTAACGAAGAAAGAAGCCGACTCTTGTACAATGATTCAGCCAAGGCGGTCGATCGCCGGCCTGCAACTCACTCCGGCTTGGCCGAGAGCTGAATGCGGCGCACTTTCATCCATGCGCCCGCTTCAGCGCCGCTCACGGGATCGATCCGCAGGCGGAGCATGCCGCCCCGATAGCTAGGGATGGAGGACAGCGGAATGACATGCCTGTAAAACTCATCGTCAGCGAAGATGGGAAAGGAGATCTTGTTTTCTGCCGAGTAGCCCTGCGTCCCATGCTGTTGCCACATCACCGTGCCCTGTTTCTGCTTGGTATGGAATGCGGCATCGATGATGAGATACGGTGCATCGGCCGCCTGCCAGAAAGTCTGCGGGCTGATGATCTGCGGATCGTTCTGCTCGAGCAGTACGTGCAGGTGACCCTTCACTGGCCAGCCGGTGTCGCGGGCGTTTTGGAAATGCCAGCCCTGGCGATCCTGCGTGAAACTCCAGAAGGGTGATCCCTGTGGGCGATGCGTGGCTGCGCGTGCGCGGATCTCCTGCACGGTGCCGAGCACCAGCTCGTAGCGGAATTCATAGACGATGTTGTGATCGAGAAATTCCAGTCCCTGCCCGGCGAGATAGCCAGTACTGTTGCCATGGGTGTCATTGGGGCCGGGCTTGCCGGCAAAGCCGCCGGTGAAGTGCACGCGACCCGGAGTGATGAGGCCCAGGCCATAGTCTTTCTCATCCAGAAGCGCCGCCCAGCCCTCGGTGCCGGTCCAGAAGGACCACGGATGTTTGCCATGAGGTGCGGGTGCTGCGGATACGGCACCCTGAGTGAAGGGCTTTTCATTCATGTAGCTGACCACGCGAGGAAACGCGGCATTGGCGTAGACGGCGGGAAGCTCCTGCAAGCGTGCGGGATACTGCGTGGTGTCGCCGCGCGTGTTGGTGAGCCGCGCCCGCGCCTTCACCACCGCGCCGTCCAGCTCCAGCCAGGAGTCGAAGGTGCATTCTCCCGGCACGTTGTTGAGGGGCCACTGCAGCGGCACGCAGGTGAGGTGGATCTGCTTGCCGTCGTTTTCGTGCGTCAAAATGCGGCTGGCATTTTTAAAATCGTCGCCCGTTTGAATGGGGTTCCAGCCGATGTGCCGCCAGTGCTCCGCTGGCTTCTGCCCGTTCGCTTCAAACGGAACCGGGCCGGAGTAAAATGAAAGCTGCACCTGCCGCCCCAGGTCGAAGTTGTTGATCACATTGGCCCCATCCTTCACGCTTGCCAGAAAGGTGATGGCTCCGCCGTGGTCAAGATCCACACCCAGCTTGATGCGGTCATTCTCCAGCCAGCTCATGCGTTCCGCCTGTAGAGAGGTGGAAAGAAGCAGAATGGAGAACAGCAGAGGTGCAGGAAGCATGAGTGGTAATGATGCGGCGGCCATCAGATTCGGCAAGAGGTGAAGAAAATGGATGCGGACAGGTGTGTACGCGCTCACTTCGTCCCATGATTTCACTGAACGTCATCGCCACGCTGCGCACGTGCTACACCGACAAGTTCGGTGTGCCACGGCAGTCCGGGCTGGTGCCCAGCGCGTGGGGTGTGGTGGAGTTTGAGCCGGCGTATCGGCGCATGGAGGCGGTGCGTGGCATCGAGCAGTTCAGCCACCTGTGGCTCATCACGCAGTTTCATCTGGTCACCGAAGAACCGACATCTCTCACTGTGCGCCCGCCACGACTCGGGGGCAATGAGCGGCGCGGGGTCTTTGCCACGCGCTCTCCCTTTCGGCCAAACCGGCTGACCCTCAGCGTGGTGAAGCTGGATCGCGTGGAACTCGAAGGTGATGCCGCGCCGCGTCTGTTAGTTTCGGGTGTCGATCTCGTCGATGGCACGCCGATTCTCGACATCAAGCCGTACATCCGTTTTGCAGATTCGCTGACTGATGCGCGCAGCGGTTTCGCGGATGTAGCCCCGCAACGGCTGCCAGTGCGCTGGGACTGCGACAGCAGCGTGCCGGATGATGTGCGTGTGATCATTGACCAATCGCTCGCTCTCCAGCCGCAGCCTGCCTATCACGACGACGAAGCGCGGGAGTATGCCACGGAAATCGCCGGCTGGCGCGTGCGCTGGGCAGCGACGCTCGCAGGCGCGTGCGTGAAATCGTGCGCGTGGGTGGGTTGAT
>CALRWM010000058.1:0-41422 GCA_943371875.1 Prosthecobacter debontii
CGGATGTGGCGGTGCTGGAGACGTTCCCCAATCGCACGCCGGGACGGAACTACCGCATTCACCTCAGCGCGCCGGAATTCAGCTCGATCTGTCCCGTGACCGGGCAGCCGGATTCGGCGCACCTTGAAATTCTCTACATCCCTGAAGCGACGTGCGTGGAAACGAAGTCGCTGAAATTCTATCTGGCCTCGTATCGCAACCATGCCTCCTTCAATGAGGCGATCGTGAACCGCGTGCTGGATGACATCGTCAAAGCCTGTGCTCCTAAGCAGGTGGTGGTGCGTGGCAAATTTGGCGCGCGGGGTGGCATCCAGCTCACCTGCGAGGCGCGCTATCCGGATCTGGAAGAAACCCTGCGTCTGCCGGAATGAAAACGGTCGTGCTGCTCTCTGGCGGGATGGACTCGGTGACGGCCCTTTACTGGGCGCGTCATGAGAATGAGGTCGTGGGGGCGGTGAGTTTTGACTATGGTGCCAAACACAACCACCGCGAGATTCCGCTGGCTGCATGGCACTGTGCCCAGATGGGTGTAAAGCACGACATCATCGACCTCGGGTTCATGAACCAGCACTTTGCGTCCGACTTGCTGAAATCCGGCGGTGCGATCCCCGAGGGGCACTATGCGGACGAGAACATGAAGAAGACCGTGGTGCCCTTTCGCAACGGCATCATGCTTTCCATCGCCTGCGGGCTGGCGGAAAGCTGCGGTGCCGAGGCGCTCGTCATTGCCGCGCATGCGGGGGACCACATGATCTACCCGGACTGCCGCGAGGATTTCATGCAGGGCATGGCGGCGGCGATGCGTGAGGGAACCTATGCGCAGATCGAACTGCTGCGCCCCTTTATTCATCGCGACAAAGCGGGCATTGCCAAGCTCGGTGAAACTCTTGGTGTGGACTACGGCAAGACGTGGTCCTGCTACAAAGGCGGCGATCTTCACTGCGGAAAGTGCGGCACGTGTGTGGAGCGCATCGAGGCCTTTGTGCTCGCCGGACTCCCAGACCCGACGGTTTACGAGTCGGACGTCTGAGCCGGCGTGGTGACACGGCGGCGGTGCGTGCGGACCATGTTGAGGTCCTTGAGCTTGCGCTGGAGGGTGCGGCGGCTCATGCCGAGCATCTCGGCGGCCACGGTGCGGTTGTTGCCGCTGCGCTGCAAAGCGGTGAGAATGAGGTGGTGCTCGGCCTCGGTGATGTCGAGATCGCTCTTCGGCTTGATCGTGGGATCAGTACTGGCTCCAGCAGGTGCGGTGCCGGTAGCGGCGTCTTTGGCGGCGATCAATGAAGGGGCGCGCAAACCGATGCCCAAGCCATGTGGATTGAGCAGGTAGGAGGGCAGGTGCTTGAGCATGACGCGGTTGCTGTTGCTCATGACCACGCCGTGCTCGATGGCGGCACGCAGCTCGCGGATGTTGCCGGGCCAGTCGTAATTCATCATTGCCGGCAGGGCGTCTTCGCCGAGCGGCTTGTAGGTCTTGCCATTGGCCTTGGCGAGTTCCTTGAGGAAGTGATCCGCCAGCACGGAGATGTCGCTCTTACGGGCGCGCAGCGGGGGAAGCTGGATGGTGACCACGCGCAGGCGCCAGTAGAGATCCTCACGGAAGGTGCCTGCTTCGACCATCTTGGCGAGGTCGCGGTTCGTGGCGGCAATGACGCGGACGTCGATGGAGATCGGTTTGCTGCTGCCGACGCGCTCGATGGTCTGCTCGCCGAGGGCGCGCAGGAGCTTCACCTGAGTGCTGGCGTCGATCTCGCCGATTTCGTCCAGGAAAAGCGTGCCGCCATTCGCCTGCTCAAAGCGGCCGATGCGGCGCTCCTGGGCACCGGTGAATGCGCCCTTCTCATGGCCGAAGAGTTCGCTTTCGAGGATCTGCGGGGACAGCGCCGCGCAGTGCACGGAGACGATGTTCGCCTTGGGGCGGCCGCTGAGATTGTGAATGGCACGGGCCACGAGTTCCTTGCCGGTGCCGCTTTCACCTTCGATCAGAACGGTGGCGCGGGAAGGGGCCACCTGCTGGATGGTGTCGATGATGGGTTTCATCACCTCGGCCTGGCCGAGGATGCCTTCGATGGAGAATTTGCGCTCCACCTGCTGCTTCAGCGCGACGTTTTCATGCTCCAGCGAGCGGCTGCGGAGGGCGCGTTTGATGAGAATCTCCACCTCATCGAGGTTCAGCGGCTTGGTGACGAAATGGTAGGCCCCACGGCGCATGGCCTCCACGGCGGTGTCCACGCTGCCGTAGGCGGTCATCATGATGCAGACGGGAGGCTTGGGCAGGGCCAGGGCGGCATCCAGCAGCTTCATGCCGTCGTCCTCGCCGAGGCGGAGGTCGGTGAGCATGACGTCGATGTGGTCATTGCGGAGGTATTCCATCGCCTCGGCGGCGTTTGAGGCCACGTAGCAGTCAAAGTCATCCTCCAGCGAGAGGCGCAGGCCATCGCGGGTATGCTTTTCGTCATCGACGATCAGAACTGTGGCTTGGTCGTTCATGAGTGAAGGAATGGCACACTATGGAAGGTGAAGGCGCGGGCGGCAATCAGGGAGGTGGAAAAATTGTTGACTGACCGTCTAGTCTGTTTTAAACCTCGCCGCCTTACTCTAAATTGCCATGGGACGCACCTCCACCGCCAAAGACCGCCTGATTGATGCGATGATCGAACTGATCTGGGCGGGCAGCTACGGCAGCACCTCGGTGGATCACATTTGCGAGAGGGCAGGGGTGAAGAAGGGCAGCTTTTACCACTTCTTTGAGTCCAAAACTGAACTGGCCCTGGCCGCGATCGATCACGGCTGGACCGAGCACCGCAAGGAACTGGATCAGATCTTTTCCCCCGTGGTGCCCCCGGTGGAGCGCATCATGCACTGCTTCCGCAATTTCCGCCAGGAGCAGGAGGAACTGTTTGAAAAGCATGGCCGCGTGCTGGGCTGCCCCATCCATTCCCTGGGGGCGGAGGTCAGCACGGTGGACGAGCGCCTGCGTGACAAACTGCAGGAAATCCTGAGCCAGTTCATCCGCTACTACGAGAGCGCCATTCGCGATGCGCAGGCGCAGGGCAGCATTGTTACGCATGATGCGATGGCTCTGGCACGAATCGTGTTTGCCTACAGCGAAGGGCTGCTGCTGCACGCCCGCATGTGGAATGACCTCGGTCGCTTGGATGAATTCGAGTCCGGGGCCAAGATCATTCTCGGCGTCAAAGGCTGATACTGCGCCTATTTTTTGCTTTCAAATTAACCAACTGGTCAACTTCCCACCCCAAAACCAACGCGCCTCGTGAAACTCCAAACCCTCCTCCCATTCGTCCTGCTCCTCGCTGCCTGTGGCAAACCGCCTGCGGGCGGCCACGGCGGCGGTCAGATGCCTCCGGCCCCGGTGACGCTCGCACCGGTTGAGCAGAAAGAACTCGTCGAGTGGGAGGAGTTCACGGGGCGCGTCGAGCCCATGGAGACCGTGGATTTGAAACCCCGCGTGTCCGGCTACATCACCGAAGTCCATTTCCAGGCCGGGGCTTTGGTCAAGAAGGGGGATGTGCTCTTCACCATCGATCAGCGTCCGTTTGAGACCCGGCTGCGTTCCACGGGGGCCGAGGTGGCGCGGGCGGAGGCGAATGCGATGGCGATGAAGCGTGAGTTTGACCGTGTGCAGACCCTGCTCGCGGCGAAAGCCATCGCCCCAGAGCAGGCGGAGGCGCGCGAGTCGATGAACCTGCAGGCGAAGGCCGGGCTGGAGGCCGCCAAGGCTGCGCAGCACAGCGCGGAAATCGAATTCGAACACAGCTCGGTCAAGGCACCGATCAGCGGGCGCATCAGCCGTGCGATCACGACCACGGGCAATTTCGTCACTGCAGGCACGACGCTGCTCACGACCATCGTGACGGTGGACCCTGTCTATGTGTATGCGGACATCGACGAAAACAGCCTGCTCAAGATCCAGGCGATGCAGCGCGACAAGAAGACCTTCACCAATGGCGACGGCCGCATGCCGGTGGAACTCCAGCTTTCGAATGAGACGGACTTTTCACACAAGGGGCATGTCGAATCCTTCGACAACCGCCTGGATGCCAGCACCGGCAGCATGGTGCTGCGGGCGGAGTTTTCGAACACGGACGGCATGCTCACGCCGGGTCTCTTTGCCCGCATCCGCATCCCCATGACCGGCAAATACAAGGCGCTGCTGGTGGATGAAAAGAGCATCCTCACCGATCAGGCGAACAAGTTTGTGCTCGGCATTGATGAGACGAAGACACCACCGATCTCCGTTTACAAAGCAGTGGTGATCGGCCCGACCATCGACGGCAAACGCATCATCCGCAGCGGCCTCGCTTTTGGCGACAAGATCATCGTGAACGGCATGGCCAGACTGCCGCAGCCGGGCATGCCAGTCGCGCCGTCGGCTCCTGCTCCGGCACCAGCCAAGGAAACGGCGGCCAAGTAATGGCCACGCGCACAACCCCTCACACGCTGCCATGAATTTTTCCCGTTTCTTTATTACCCGCCCCATTTTTGCGGGCGTGCTGTCGCTGCTGATCTTCATCCTCGGTGCGATCTCACTTTTCCAACTGCCGATCTCCGAATACCCGGAAGTCGCGCCGCCGACCGTCATCGTGACGGCAACCTATCCCGGTGCGAATCCGAAAACGATCGCTGAGACGGTGGCCTCGCCCTTGGAACAGACGATCAACGGCATCGAAAACATGCTGTATATGTCGTCGCAGAGCACGGCCAACGGCGTGATGACGCTCACTGTCACGTTCAAGCTGGGCATCGACATCGACCTCGCGCAGGTGCAGGTGCAGAACCGTGTGTCACAGGTGCTGCCAAAGCTGCCGGAGGAAGTGCGGCGCTTTGGGGTCACCACGGTGAAGTCCTCGCCCAATCTCACGATGGTGGTGCATCTGCTCTCGCCGAATGACCGCTACGACCAGCTGTATCTGCGCAACTATGCCACGCTGAATGTGAAGGATGAGCTGGCCCGCCTGCCCGGCGTCGGCCAGGTGCAGCTCTTTGGCGGTGGTGAATACGCGATGCGCGTCTGGATCGATCCCGACAAGGCTGCTGCACGCGGCCTGACCTCGTCCGACATCGTCAATGCCATTCGCGAACAGAATGTGCAGGTCGCTGCCGGGGCCATCGGCCAGCAGCCGGTGAAGAACAATGTCGCGTTTGAGCTGACGGTGAATGCCAAGGGCCGTCTGCTGAGCGAGCAGGAGTTTGAGAACATCATTGTCAAAATCGGCGAGCATGGAGAGAAGCTGCGTCTGAAGGATGTGGCCCGTCTTGAAATGGGATCCAGCGAGTATGCGCTGCGCAGCCTGCTGAATAACAAGCGTGCCGTCGGTGTGCCGGTGTTTCAGCTGCCGGGCGCCAATGCCCTGGAGCTGTCCAAAGCCGTGCGCGCCAAGATGGCGGAGCTGAAGACCAAGTTTCCTGAAGGCATGGACTACGCCATCGCTTACGATCCGACCGTGTTCGTGGACAAGTCCATCGACGCCGTCATTCACACGCTCATCGAGGCGCTGCTGCTCGTCGTCCTTGTGGTGGTGGTGTTCCTGCAAACGTGGCGTGCCTCGATCATCCCGCTGGCCGCCGTGCCGGTGTCACTGGTCGGCACTTTTGCCGTGATGCATTTGCTGGGCTTCTCGATCAACAACCTCTCGCTCTTCGGACTCGTTCTAGCCATCGGCATCGTCGTGGATGACGCCATCGTGGTGGTGGAAAACGTTGAGCGTAACATCCGCAACGGCTTGAACCCGGTTGATGCCACCAAGCAGGCGATGACTGAGGTCACGGGGCCGATTGTCGCCACGGCACTGGTGCTTTGCGCGGTGTTCATCCCCACGGCGTTCATCAGCGGTCTCAGCGGTCAGTTCTACAAACAGTTCGCGGTGACCATCGCCATCTCGACGGTCATCTCGGCCATCAATTCGCTCACGCTCAGCCCCGCGCTTTCCGCGCTGCTGCTGAAGGAACATCACGCGAAGAAGGACATTCTTTCCCGCATCATCGATGCGATGCTGGGCTGGTTCTTCCGCCCGTTCAACCGCTTCTTTGAATGGTCCTCGAATGCGTATGTGGGCATTGTGAAACGCATCATTCGCTTCAGCTTCGTCGCAGTCGTCATCTACTGCGGACTGGTGTGGGCGACGTGGAAGGGCTTTGACATGGTGCCAACGGGTTTCGTGCCGGGGCAGGACAAGCAGTATCTGGTCGGCTTTGCACAGCTGCCGGATGGTGCATCGCTGGATCGCACCGAAGAGGTGATGCGCAAAATGTCGGAGATTGCCTTGAACCATAAAGGTGTGAAGGACGCGATCGCCTTCCCAGGTTTGTCCATCCATGGCTTCAGCATCAGTCCAAACAGCGGCATCGTGTTTGTGGGTCTTGATGACTTTGAGGATCGCACAACGCCTGAGCTTTCGGGGGATGCCATCGCGGGTGCGCTGAACGGCAAGTTCATGGCCATTCAGGACGCCATGGTGCTGGTGCTTTCGCCGCCACCTGTGAACGGTATCGGCACCACGGGTGGCTTCAAGATGATGGTTCAGGACCGTGGGGATCAGGGCTATGCGGCCTTGTATCAGGCCACGCAGGGGCTCATTGGTGCGGCTTATGGCAGCGGGAAGCTCATGCAGGTCTATTCCGGCTACACGGTGAACGTGCCGCAGCTCGAAGCCGATGTGGACCGTGAGAAAGCCAAGATGCAGGGCGTGCCGCTGGCGAATCTCTTTGAGACTTTGCAGATCAATCTGGGCAGTCTCTACGTGAATGACTTCAACCGCTTTGGCCGCACCTACCAGGTGGTGGCGCAGGCTGAGCCGCAGTTCCGCGATGACGTCAAAGACATCACGCGTCTGAAAACACGCAATCTGGCGGGTGAGATGGTGCCTGTGGGCTCGCTGATCAAGGTGAACGAAAGCTTTGGTCCTGACCGCGTGACGCATTACAACGGCTACCTCGCGGCAGATCTCAATGGCGCCGCCATGCCGCCGCTCAGCTCGGGGCAGGGGGAGGCGGTGATCTCCGAACTCGCGAAATCGCTGCCACCGGGATTCGAGTTCCAATGGACCGAGCTCGTATATCAAAAAATCATTGCCGGGAATACGGCGGTGTTTGTTTATCCGCTCTGCATCCTGCTGGTGTTCATGGTGCTGGCGGCACAGTATGAAAGTCTGCGCCTGCCGCTGGCCATCATTCTGATCGTGCCTCTGTGCCTGCTGTTTGCCCTGGCCGGCGTGATGATCACCCATGGTGACAACAACATCTTCACGCAGATCGGTTTCATCGTGCTGATCGGCCTGGCATGTAAAAACGCCATCCTCATCGTGGAGTTTGCCAAGGAGAGATTTGACCACGGATTGAGCGCCTTTGATGCGGCCATCGAAGCCTGCCGTCTGCGCCTGCGTCCGATTTTGATGACGTCCATCGCCTTCATCGCGGGTGTGTATCCGCTCGTTGTTTCCACGGGTGCGGGTGCTGAAATGCGCCGCGCCATGGGCACAGCGGTGTTTGCCGGCATGATCGGGGTGACCTTCCTCGGCCTGTTCTTCACACCCGTGTTCTATGTCCTGGTGATGATGGGGCACAAGAAAAAGACCGCCGCTCCTGCCGCTGAGATTCCCGCAGCCGCCCTTCCAGTCCCTCATTGATCCCTGTTATGCGCATCCTCATTTCATTACTCCTCGCGACCAGTGCCATCGCTCAAGTCGGGCCGGACTACGAACGTCCTGACACGGTGACACCACCGAACTACAAATCCGCCATCCGCTGGCGTGAAACGCGTCCGCTGGACTCGCTGCCCAAAGGCGACTGGTGGCGCGTGTATGGCGATGCAAAGCTGAACGTTCTCATGGAGCGTGCCACGGCGCACAACCAGACGCTGAAGGCGGCGGTTGCGCGCTTTGACCAGGCGCGTGCCGGCACCGGCATCGCCCGTGCGGCTTTCTTTCCGAGTGCGGACATCAATGCGGCTATCACCACGCAGCGCACCTCGCCGAACATGCCGAGCGCCTTTCCTCTGGGCGGCCTGCATTACGTCGGACCGAGCTACAATGTGCCGATCGACTTCACCTGGGAACTCGATTTGTGGGGCAAGATCCGCCGGCAGGTGGAAAGCGCGCGTGCGGATGCCTCCGCCGCGGCCAGCTTGATGCAAAATGTGCTGCTCGGCATGCATGCGGATGTCGCCACCAATTACTTCCGCATCCGTGCTCTCGATGGCGAACTGCAGACCGTGCGTGCCGCTGTCGGCTGGCGCAAGCAGGCGCTGGACATCGCACGTGCACGTGTCAAAGCCGGTGCAGGCAGCGAACTGGAGCAGGCGCAGGCGGAGACGGAAGTGGCCACCGCTGAGGCGGAAGTGAGTGCCTTGCAGAATCAACGCGACCAGCTTGAAAACGGCATCGCCCTGCTGACAGGCACGAACCCCAGCGCCTTCAGGCTCGGGGGCAATGCCAGCTTTCTGCCCACACCTCCGGGCATTCCTGTGGGAGTGCCCACCGACCTGCTGGAGCGCCGTCCCGATGTGGCCGCTGCCGAACGTGCGCTGGCATCTGCCACGGCGCAGATTGGTGTCGTGAAAGGGAACTTCTTTCCCAGCATCAAGCTGATCGGACACGGCGGCTATCTCAGCGGTGACTCGGCCAATCTCTTCGAGGTCAGCAGCCTCAATTGGAATGTCGGGCCCAGCATCAGTGTGCCGCTGATGGCCGGTGGCAAGACCCGGGCGGCCTCAGAGCGCAGCCGTGCAGCGCACGATGAGGCGCTGGCGAACTACCGGCAGGCCGTGCTTGTCTCCTTCAGCGATGTGGAAAACGCCCTCGCCGCGCTGCGCAATCTTAGCACTCAAGCGGAGGCGCAGCACCGCGCACGTGACAGCGCCCAAAAAGCCGCCGAGATCGCCCATGCACGCTATGAAGCAGGCACGAGCCCCTACCTGGATGTGATCGAGGCGAACCGCTCGCTGCTTGCCACTCAACGTGCCTGCGCCACACTGGCCGGACAACGCTTGATCGCCAGCGTCAGCTTGATCAAGGCACTCGGCGGAGGCTGGGATCAAAGCCTGCCCGTCACGGTTCCCGTCGCCACGGCAGACCCTGCGGCCCGTGGTTCAACCGCCGAGAAGAAAGGCTTCTTCACGAAGGTGAAGGGCTGGTTCAAAAAGGATTGAACCGGGGTTTGGTAGAGCGTTTTTCGGAACTGATTTTATGGAGAGAGCGTGAGGGAGCACATCAGCGGCTTGTGTCGCAGCACATTTCATGCTCAGCAAACCCTCAATGCATTCTGGATGGCTCCGCCATCGCTTGATGGACTTTCGTATTTTGCCAGCCCGGTATTACTTCGCCTGCTTGGACTTGAAGATGTTGATCCCGGCAATTTGGAGCAGGGCATTGTTGGTGACGTAGAAAATGTCGGGATCGTTTTTGATCTGGCCAAAGTAGAAGGCTGTGCTGGCATTCGGCTGGGTCGGGGAGAAGAGGATTTCGATCTCACGCACGGGGCCGTCGAGACGTCCGGGTTCGCCGAGCACGATCTGAATGGTGAGGAACGGGGTTTTCAGGGCCTGCAGCGCATCGCTGCGGTCTGCGGCCCAGTCCTGCACGGTGAAGCGTGAGAGGTTGGCGGCGAGCTGGTCGGCTTTGACGCGGTCGAGTTCGGCGGTGATGTCATGGCCGCCACGTGTGGCTTTCCATTCAGCGGAGACGGGGTTGTAGTCGAGGATCGTGGGGGCAAAGGCGCCCTGAGCCATGGTGATTTTACGCAGGGCGAAGGTGGTGAAACGCAGGGCTCCGAGGCCTTTCCATTTGATGCCGTCGGTGGGGAGGGAAGGCAGCAGGGAGGCGTCGATGCGGTAGATGAAGGGCTCGCTGTCGTATTTGGCAAAGAACTGGGTGCTTTCCGCATTGTGGCCAAACATGAGCTTCACCGGCTTTTCGCGCTGCGGAGTCCAGGTGACGGTCTGGAAGGGATCGTCCAGGCCAAAGGGAGTCAGGTCTGCGGCAGAATCTGCGGCAAATTGGAGGATTTCATAGCTGTTGAGTGCGTCGAGGCAGCGTGAGACGCGTTCGCCGTTGGCGGGGTCCCATTTGCCATGGCGCTGCAGGTACCAGGAGCCGCCTTCGCTGCGCAGATTGATCTCCGGGTGGGTCTTGCTGGCGATGGTGATGAAGTCCAGCCGCTCCCCGTCGATCTGCGCCAGCAGGTGGTCGCGCAGGGCATTGGGAGTGACCCAGAGGGTGAGAAGATTTTTGGCGACGACCGTGAAAGCGGGTTTGCGATAGGCGGTGGTGGCGGTGGTGACCGCCTGTTTGTCATCGGCGGGTTTCTTGACGGTGAACTCGTAGGATTTGCCGCGTGCCTTGGACTCCACGGTGACTTTGATTTCATCGGAATGGGCGGTCTGCGCGTCTTCCTTGGCCGTGGCGGTGACGTCCTTGGCCTCGGTGATCTCGATGTTGAGAATGGCGGAGAGCAGTTCGGTGATGCGCTCTTTGCTGCCGCGTGTTTTGAGCGGTTTTTCGAGCAGCCAGGGCGCATGCTCATTTTCACGGCTGAGGACGATCTGCCCGGAGGGCTGGTTCAAGGTGATGCTGGTGATGACCTCCGCAGGCAGACGCAGAAGCTTGGGGTCGCGCCAGGAGGCGGCGGGAATCTGCAGGACCATCGGCGCTTCACTTTTGGCGAGATACCACGCAATGTCTTTGTGGGCGGGGTCAGGAATGCCGATGTAAAGGCTGTTTTCGACGGCCGCGGGGGAGCCGAACCAGCATTCGTAGAGCGGTGCATCTCCAGCGAGGAGGCGCACTTTGAAGCGGGGTTTGTCCAGACCGGTTTTCTGCCACTCAGCGCCATCAAATTGCTCCGGGTGAATACGCTCAATCCATTCGACGCCATGCAGGGTGAGAATCAGTGCGGCGACTTTCTGCGGGTCAGCCAGGTCGTCATAGGGGGCCTCGATCCGCCAGGCATTGCCGTCACGCACGAGGGTGAGCGGCACGTTTTCAGCGGTGAGGATCTCGATGCGGGTGACTTTCTCACGTTCGAAACGGGTGGGGCCGCGTCTGACTTCGCGCTTGTCTATGGCGGAGGGGAAGTAACGCTCAATGCCAAGGATGACGGCGCCCATGGCGGCCACCAGCAGAAAGAGAAGAAGAGTGGTGCGTGCGCTCATGCGTCAAAGTCGGTGCTCATGCTGCCCGCCGGCTGGCCCACACCATGAAACCGAAGCCGAGCACGATGCCCGGCAGGGTGATGGAGGTGATCCAGAAGATCAGCTCATGCTGCTTGTTGGTGAGCTGAATGCGGTAGGAGTGTTTGGATTTGGCGGGGATTCCGATGAAGCTTTCGCGGTTCATCAGCCAGTTCAGGCCGGCGGCGGCAAAGTCACGGCTGACGGCGAGCATGGTCTGCTTGTCGAGCAGTGTGGGATTGGAAACCACCACCATGCGCGAGCTGTCCGCACGCTGAGTTTCGTCACCCAGGGCACCGCGCTCGATGCTGGCGGCCACGTAGATGGGGGGAAGAGTGTCCTCCTCGTCGGCGATGGGAAGTTCCTCCAGAAACTGCCGTTCACCCCAGTAGCGCGGTGCGGCAAGGATCAGCGGCTTGACGCTGATGGACTGCTCCTTGAGGGAGATATTCTCCGGAATGATCTCCAAGGATTCCGTCTGCCCGGCCAGAGTGATGGCGGAGGAGGTCAGATGGCGGATGAAGGGCACCTCCTTGGTGAATTCTCCCAGCACGGTGAATTCCTTCTTGGGGCCGGTGCTGGTGCTCTCCGCCATCAGGACGCGGTCGCCACGGGGATGCAGGCCGTTGGCCGTGAGGAAGGCGTTGAGGCGTGCGGTTTCACCGCCTGGATCGAGCATGATGAAAATGCCGGCCCGCTTGGACTGCCAGTAGTTGTTGAGCATGACGATCTCACGCTCGGAAAAGTCGTAGCGTGAGCCCAGGATCATCAGGCCGTCGGCATCCGTTGGTATATGACTGACTTCGGAGAGATTCACCTGAATGACCTCGAAGTTCTGCTGCCTGCCAAGATCGATGGCGGCGTTGTAGGAGTCACTTTGACCCAAACCCGAGCGGCTGCCTTTGCCGACGACGTAGTAGAACTTGCGCACACGGCCTTCCACGACGGAGATGAGGGCGGATGAGATGGCGTCTTCACCGCGAAACTCGATGATCTGCTTGTTGGTGCTGGTGCCCTTTTCCCGGACGACGAGCTCCTCCTCGGTGATGAAACGCTTGTTGGCGCCGCAACGAATGAGCACGCCGTTTTGCGCGAGTGAGAGGCCGGTGTCAGCCTTGAGCTGCTCGGCGCGCTCGATGTCGCGCACGGGATCGATGGAGCGCACCTTGATGCGCTGCCTGCCGTGCAGGTGGTATTCCTCCAGGAGGGACTGGACTTCGCCATACACCTTGGAATCACGACCAAAGACGATGTTGATCTGCACATCGCGCGTCAGGCTGTCGAGGTATTTCAGGGTGGCCGGGCTGAGGGTGTAGTCCTGGCTGGGGCTGAGATCCCAGCGCCAGTAATGGTAGTAGTTGAGGCGGTTGACAGCCGCAAACAGCGCCAGTGCCAGGAGGACTTGCAGGGCCACATTCAGGCCTATGCCGTAACGCTTCGGCATGGGTTTGGTTTCGGCGCTGGCTGGCGGGTTGTTCTGTTCGGAATCCGGCATGGTGGTGGATCTATCGGTTCACGGGCGCCAGCGGCGGAACTCAACCACGTGGTGGGTGAAGGAGAGGAAAAGCAGCGACATGCTGAGGTAATAAATGATGGGCCGGCTGTCGATGAGGCCGGCGGTGAAGATGCGGATATGTTCCGTGGCGGCGAAGTAATTGACGATGTCCACGATGGTGTCGGAAATCTTGCGGCCCACGACCATGATGAAAATGCCCAGCAGGAAATGCATCAGGCTCAGGGTGAAGGAGATGATGGCGGCGACGATCTGATTCGTGGTCAGAGACGAGGCAAAGCAGCCGATGGCCAGATTGAACATGCCCATCACCACCAGGATGAGGTAGGCACCCCCCATGGCTCCCGAAGGCAGCTCCACCTGTCCGGCGGAGATCCAGTGGGCAAACTTAAAATTGATCAGGCTGGGCAGCCACAGAACGCAGTACACGATGACGGCGGCCAGATACTTGGAGCCGACCACCTGCCACGCACGCACCGGGGCGGTGAACAAGGTTTCCAATGTGCCCATCTTTTTCTCCTCGGCAAAGAGGCGCATGGTCAGCAGCGGGAAGATGAAGAAGTAGGAGAGCCAGAACCACATGGCGTGAAAGGTCCAGCTCACGATGGAGCCTTCGCTGGGCGCGTTTTCCAGCACGGAGAGTGCCGCACGGAAGGCGAAACCATTGAGCACCATGACCAGCGCCAGCACCACGTAGGCGACGGGGGAGACGAAGAAGGAGTGCAGTTCTTTCTTGAGCAGAATCCAGAATATCCTCATAGGACGTGGGTGGGAATGTCGGTGGGGGTGCCCGCGTTCATGGAAAGCTCGACGAAGACATCCTCCAGGGTGGGGAGCTGGCGGTGCATCTCGCGGATGCGCCATTTTTCCTTCATGGCGAGTTCCATCACTTGATCGCGCACGTCGTGATCGGGTTCCACCCGCAGGGTGAAGCGCCGCCAGGGATGAACGAGCAGATCTTCCTCCGTGGCCTTGCGCACGGCGTTGAGGGCGGAGAGTTTTTCGGCCAGGTTGCCGGTGCCTTCAATTTCCAAATGCAGCAGCGTGGTGGACCGGAGCTGACGCGTGAGGTTTGCCGGTGTGTCGTTGGCGCGGATGCGGCCCTGATGGATCATGATCACGCGATCGCAGGTCTGCTCCACTTCATGCAGGATGTGCGTGGAAAGTAGCACGGTGTGCTTGGACTTCAGATTGCGCAGGAGATCGCGCACATGGCGGATCTGCACGGGGTCGAGTCCGTTGGTGGGCTCGTCGAGGATGAGCAGCTTGGGCTTGTGCACCAGGGCATCTGCCAGCGCCACACGCTGGCGGTAGCCTTTGGAGAGATTGCCGATGAGGCGCTTCCGCATGTCGGTGACGCCGGTGAGTTCCATGACTTCACCGATGCGGCGGCGCATGGTCAGGCCGGAGAGCCCTTTCAATTCGGCACGGAATTTCAGGTACTCTTTGACCCGCATGTCTGTGTAGAGCGGGGCATTTTCCGGCATGTAGCCCACGGACTGGCGCACCTGGATGGACTGGTGGAAGACGTCAAAACCTCCCACGGTGGCCCGTCCCGAGGTGGCCGGCATGTAGCCGCTGAGGATGCGCATCGTGGTGGATTTTCCAGCTCCGTTCGGGCCCAGAAAGCCCACGATCTCCCCCGGTTCCACCTGGAAGGAGATGTTGTTCACCGCAGTGCGTCCGGCATACTGCTTGGTGAGTTCCTGAACATCAATCATGACTGGGAGGGAAAGGGGAGTGGCTGGGTTATGGTTAAGAAGTTAAATTTAAGCCTATGCGCGCCTGAATGACAATTCGCAATGAGGCATTCGCAAAAATGAATGTGGGGAGAGGAAGGGCAGGCGGGGGATCAAGATGATCCCGCATCCTCCTTCGTGCTGGTGCTCGTCCTACTTGCCCGCCCCGTCATTCCTCGCTAGGTCGATGGCTCCACGGTGGAGGCCGTGGGCGTCAAGCGGTGGAATTGGGTTTGGAATCCGGCGTGTCTGAGGTATGCTCAAGCAGGAAATTCTCGTCATGACCATCACCAAACAGATTCCTGCCGAACAGATGAGCAGCCTTGATTTACATCAAGGCGACAGTCTGCGTATCGTGGCTGAAATGGGTTCCACCTTTCTGATTCAGATTGTGAAAGCTGCGGCACAGCCTCCGAAGACGAACAAGGGCGGGGCGGGGGCTTGGGCACGCAAGTACGCGGGTGCGGCAAAAGGCCAGGATGTACAGGCAGCGGAAGAGGTGCGCATGGCGCATTTTAAGGAAAAGTACGGGGTCTAACCTGAGATCAAATGCGCGTTTTTCTCGATACCAATATCCTTCTGGACATTGTCGAGCAGAGGCTGCCGTTTTACACTGCTAGCCAGGCTGTGCTCGATGAATGCGATCAGCGTGGGTTTGAGGTTTTTGTGGCGTGGCACGGGCTTGCGACGGTTTTCTACATCACTGCCAGGAAACGCGGTGAGGTTTATGCTTTGGAAATGATTCGTGACCTCCTCAACTGGGCGACTGTGGCCACCGTGGGGCAGGACGATGCCAGGGAAGCGCTTGGATACGGCATCACGGATTACGAAGATGCCTTGATTGCCGCTGCGGCAGCAGCCAGCGGAGTGGACTGGTTGGTTACCCGGGATGAAGCCGGCTTTTTGAAAGGGCCAGTGCCTCCGATCAACCCTAGTAATTTTCTTCTAAACCTGTAGCAACTCTTAAGCCTTGACCGGCAATGCCGAGATGCTCAAACCTCCTCCAAACCGCTTGGGGGGGGCAGGGCGTCGAATAGGTTCCTGTTCCACGCTCCGCCACCGCTCTCTATCGGGGATCAACTTGATCCCTCTCCTGCTTGCCAGCGTGCCTCCTACTTCCCTGCTTCGCGGGTGCCCGTGCCTTTGGGCTGCTTCATGAGGCTGTCGCCGAGTTCGGCGCGGATGGTCTCAGCGTGCTTCTGCAGGCGGGCCACTTCGTCCGGATTTTGGGCTGCGACGTTCTTGGATTCGCTGAGGTCGCCGTAGAGGTCGTAGAGCTCCGGCTGCTCGATCTTCACGGGCTTGTAGTTGACCGGCTTGCCGCCGGTGGCCTTGGGGGTGTCCGTGGGCAGGCTGCGGTAGGTGTGGGGGAGCTGCAGCTTCCAGCGGCCGTCTCCGCTGCTGATGGCCTGGAGCTGATTTTGCTCGTAGTAGAAGGCGTAGAAATCGTGCGGGTTTTTGGCGTCGGGAGCGCCGGACACGATGGGCCAGCAGTTGAGGCCGTCGATCTTGTGCTCAGGCAGTTTGGCGTCAATGACGTGGGCGATGGTGGGCAGGAGATCGATGGTCATCATCATGGTGTCGGTGGTGGTGCCGGCGGGGATTTTTCCGGGCCATTTCATGATGCCCGTCACGCGTGTGCCGCCTTCCCAGCAGGTGCCTTTGCCCTCGCGCAGGGGGCCGGCGCTGCCGGCATTGTCGCCGTAGCTGAGCCAGGGGCCGTTGTCGGAGGTGAAGATGACCCAGGTGTTGTCTTCGAGTCCGTTTTTCTTCAGGGTTTCCACGATCTGGCCCACGGACCAGTCCACCTCCATCATGACATCTCCAAACAAGCCTTTGCCGGACTTGCCCTTGAATTTGTCGCTCACAAACAGGGGGACGTGGACCATGCTGTGGGCGAGGTAGAGGAAGAAGGGTTTATTTTTGTTCTTCTCGATGAACTGCACGCCACGGGTGGTGTAGTCCGTGGTGAGGTGGGTTTGATCCTCGGGAGTGACATCGGCATCCACGACCAGGCCGTTTTCGATCATGGGCAGATTGGGGTAGGCACCTTTTTTGGCCTGCGGGTGGAAGGGCCACATGTCGTTCGAGTAAGGGATGCCGTAGTATTGGTCGAAGCCGTGCTGGGTGGGGAGAAACTGGGGCAGGGAACCGAGGTGCCATTTGCCCACGGCGGCGGTGGCGTAGCCTTTTTGTTTCACCAGCTCGGCCATCGTTGTTTCATCGGCGTTGATGCCGTGCTTGGCATTCGGGCCCAGGGCGCCGTGGATGCCCACGCGGTTCGGGTAGCAGCCGGTGAGCAGGGCGGTGCGGGAGGCGCTGCACACGGGCTGGGCGACGTGGAAATTCGTAAACTTGCGGCCGTCGGCGGCCAGTTTGTCGATGTTCGGGGTTTGATACCCCTGCGCACCGAAGCAGCCGACATCAGCATATCCCATATCATCCATAAAAATAACGACGATATTGGGTTGGGTAGACGCGGAAAAGGATGTCCCTGATGAGAGAATCAGGGCAAGGACGGAGGACAGAAGGGTGCGCATGAAGGAAAGTGGTTGGGCGTGAATGGGATGGCGTAAATCGGCCCTCATGAAAACGCCTGAGAAAACTGCGCACTTCCACACAATTTTTCTGCTTGCTGATTCCTAGCCCTCCTTTATGATCCGCGTCCTTCCCGGACAGAATTAGCGTTTTCACGGCGAGAGTGGGGTCCTCCCCGCTCTTTTTTGTCTGGTGAAAACACGAATTTCATATGATCAGCGAACTCAAAGCCCTCTTCGACTATTACGAGAAAGAGAAAGGAATCGACCGAACCAAAATGGTCGAGGCCCTGTCACAGGCATTGCTCGCCGCCTCCAAAAAAAGCATCGGTCCCGCCCGGGAACTGCGCATCGACATTGATCCCGAAAAAGGAACCATCAAAGCCTTCGCCAAACTGATCGCGGTGGAGACTGTCACCAACCGCTGGGAGGAGCTTCAGCTCGAAACAGCCAAGCGCTTCAAGAAGAGCGCCGTGCTGGGGGATGAGATCGAAGTCGAAGTCACGCCCAACAACATGGGCCGCATCGCCGCGCAGACTGCCAAGCAGACGATGCTGCAACGCCTCCGCATGGCGGAGAAAGAAAATCTGTACGAAGAATTCAAGGACCGCACCGGCGACGTCGTCAGCGGCGTGGTGCGTCGCTTTGAAAAATCCGACGTGATCGTGGACCTCGGCAAGTTTGAAGGCGTGATGACCTCCAAGGAGCGTGTGTCCACCGAGGACTACACCCCCGGAGACCGCATGCGCTTCTATGTGAAAGCCGTGGAAAAGGACAGCGGCCGTGGCCCTGAGATCATCCTTTCCCGTGCGCACCCGAATTTCGTGCGCCGCCTGTTTGAATTTGAAGTCAGCGAAATCGGTGACCGCACCGTGGAGATCGCCAGCATCGCCCGTGAAGCCGGCTACCGCACCAAGGTGGCCGTGCACAGCGCCGATGAAAAGGTGGACCCCGTGGGTGCCTGCGTCGGTCTGCGTGGTGCGCGTGTGAAGAACATCGTCCGCGAGCTGAACAACGAGAAGGTGGACATCATCCGCTGGAAATCGGATCCTGCCGAGTTCGTGCGTGAAGCCCTCAAGCCGATCAAGGTCATGTCCATCTCCGTGAACACGGACAAGAAGGAAGCGCGCCTCACCGTCAGCGACGAAGACCTCTCGAAGGCCATCGGTCGCCGCGGCCAGAATGCGCGTCTGACTTCCCGCCTCGTGGGCATGGATCTCGTCATCGAGAAGGATGAACACGCCGCCGAGGTCTTCGAAGGCCAGATGGGCAGCGCGGTGCATCATCTCGTGGACGCCCTCGGCATCACTGCCGATGTGGCCCGTCTGCTGACCCAAGGCGGCATGGGTGATCTCAAGACCCTGGCCACCGGAGTGGATGTCGCTGACATCGCCGAGGTCCTCGGTGGCGACGACGCCCTGGCCCAGCAGATTTTCGATAAAGCAGCAGCACATGCTTCCTCTCCTTCCAAGGAGTAGCCCCTGTGCCGCCATGACAACGATTTCAAACCAACCCCCAACTTACGACCAGCCAGCCTCCCACGCCGCTCGCCCGATCTTCTCATTCTCTCATGCCCAGCAAACCCTCCTCCGCCAAAAAGAGCAAGTCCCCCACCGACGAGGTCGTTGAGGCGGCTGTGCCTGCCGACAGCGCCCCGCCCAAAAAAGAAGTCAAAGGGAAGGTGCTGTCGTTGATTGAGGAAAAGAAGCCCCGGAGCAGAGGGCCTGTCAGAGGGGGGAATGCCTTGCCGCCCCTGGGAGCCAAAAAAGTGGAGGAACCCGTGCCCGCGCCACAGCCGGCGGCACCTGCCAAGCCGACGCTGGACGAGCGCAAAGCCGCCGCGCTGAACCTCTTTGAGGATGATGACAAGCCGAAGGTGCGCCGCCGCCCGGTGGACGAAAACGCCCAGCAGAACGCGCTGCCGCCCATCTCCCTGCTGAACGACCCCACCCCGCCGAAGCCGATCGTCCCGATCGTGCATGCCCCTCCTGCAGAGGTTGCGCCACCAGAGTTTGAACTCGGTGAAAGCGGTGAAAAAATCATCCACCTGAAGCCACCGATCGTGGTGAAGGATCTGGCGGACAAGATGGGCCTGAAGCCCTTCAAGATCATTTCCGAACTCATCGCGTTCAAGGTTTTCGCCAGCGCGGACAAGGCCATCGACATCGAGATCGCCGAGAAAATCTGTGAGAAGCACGGCTTCAAGCTGGAGCGCGACAAGCGCGAAAAAGGCGGCGGCGTCCACAAGGTGGAAGAAGTCATCGTCGAGCCTGTCGCCCAGGTCGTTGAAGAGGTGGAGGAGGACAAACTGGAACTCCGCGCCCCGATCATCACGTTCATGGGTCACGTTGACCATGGCAAGACCTCCCTCCTGGATGCTCTGCGCAAAACGCAGGTCACCTCCGGTGAAGCAGGCGGCATTACGCAGCACATCGGTGCCTACTGCATCTGGCACAACGGCAAACCGATCACCTTCATCGACACACCAGGCCATGCCGCCTTCTCGGCCATGCGCGCCCGTGGTGCCAAAGTCACGGACATCGTCGTGCTCGTTATCGCTGCAGATGACGGCATCATGCCGCAGACGAAAGAAGCGCTCAGCCATGCGAAAGCCGCTGGCGTGCAGCTCATGGTCGCGCTGAACAAATGTGACCTTCCTACTGCCAACGTGCTGCGCGTGAAAAGCCAGCTGCAGGACATCGGACTCGCGCCGGTGGACTGGGGTGGTGAGATCGAAGTCATGGAAGTCTCCGCCAAGAGCGGACTCGGCCTCGACAACCTGCTCGAAACCATGTCCCTCCAGGCTGAAGTGCTGGAGCTCAAGGCGGACCCCAAGGCGTCCCCTCGTGCCACGGTCATCGAATCCTCCATGGTGGCTGGCAAAGGCCCTGTGGCCACGGTCATCGTCGGCCAGGGCACGCTCAAAGTCGGCCAGGCCTTCATCTGCGGCCCGCTCTGGGGCAAGGTCAAGGCGATCATCAACGACCGCGGCGAGTCCATCAAGGAAGTTCTTCCGGGCATGCCCTGCGAAGTCATCGGCTTCAGCGACATGCCGCATGTGGGCGACGAAGTCGTCGTCATGAACAACGAGCGCGACGTGAAGAAACTCAGCGAAGAGCGCCTGGAGGAGATCCGCCAGAAGAAGCTCAACGTGCCGCGCCGCTCCACCCTGGAGCATCTCTTTGCCAGCATCGAGGACAGCAACAAGAAGGCCCTCAAGGTCGTCCTCAAGTGCGACGTGCAGGGCTCCGTGGAAGCCGTGGCCAAGTGCCTCACCGACATCAAGAGCGACAAGTGCAACCTCGACATCCTGCATCAGGAAGTCGGCGCCATCAACGAGTCCGACGTCCTGCTGGCCAGCGCCTCGGACGCCATCATCATCGGTTTCAACGTCAAGGTGGAGAACAAGGCCCTCGTCGTTTCCAAGCGCGAGACGGTGCAGATCAAGCTCTACTCCATCATCTACGAACTCATCGATCAGGTGAAGGAAGCCATGGCCGGATTGCTCGATCCGATCACACGCGAGAAGGTCATCGGCCATGCCCGCGTGAAGCAGGTCTTCAAGGTCAACAAGGGCTTCGTCGGCGGCTCCGTCGTCACAGACGGTGTCATGAACCGCAAGCAGCGCGCCCGCGTGCTGCGTGGCGGCCAGGCTGTGTATGACGGCGGCTTTGAAACGCTGCGCCGCTTCACGGACGAAGTCAACGAAGTGCGCAACGGCATGGAGTGCGGTATCAAGCTCTCCGGCTTCAGCGACTACGAAGAAAACGACGTCATCGAGTGCTACGAACTCGAAAAAATCGCCCAAACTCTCTAACCGAACCTGGTTACAAGTTTAAAGTTTAAGGTTTCAAGTTGTCCGCGAAGGAGCTTTTCCGGTAACTTGAAACTTTAAACCTGAAACTTTAAACTTTTGTATGTCTCTACGAGTCGATAAAGTACGCGAGCTCATTCGTCGTGAGCTCAGCACCATCCTCGAGAAGGATTTCCGCAACGAAGGCTGTCTCGTGACCATTCACGACGTCAGCCCCACGCCGGACATGCGGCAGTGCTTTGTGTACGTGGGTGTCATCGGCAAGCCGCACCAGCAGGACGCCGCCCTGGCCAAGCTCGTGAAGGCCCGTGGGTTCATCCAGCGGGATCTCTACAAGCGCGTGAAACTGCGCAGCAGCCCCCAGCTTTTCTTCCGCCTCGACAAATCCGTCGAGCGTGGTGTGCCGCTGCTGAACATCATCGACAATCTCCCCCCGCCGCTGCCGGATCTTCCGGTGGAAGGTGAGGAAGAGAAGAAGGATGTGGAAGCTGAAGGCAAGGCTGGGAAGTAACGAACGAGGCGAGTAAATAGAGTGACACCCTGCATGGATGATCATGCAGTCTTCTTCACTCAGGGGCCTTGTACAGGCTCCCGGAGGGAGAGCGGAAATTAGCCGGTGGTGAAGCGAGGCCTGCCGAGCGAGAACCACCGGGCACTGTGAATCCTATGTTCAGGATCAAGGCCGCATGCCGAAGGTATGCGAGAGCCGTGCGCAGACTCCTCGTGAACGCTGGTTGGTGGAAGGCTTCTCGCATACCTTCGGCATGCGGCTCTGAAATCATGTGTTTCGTGCGCCAAGTCCGGTGGTTCCCGCTGCACCGCTTCGCGGTTTCGCTCCACCACCGGCTAATCTCTCTTCTCCCTCCGGGAGACAAGGCCCAAGGCCGGTGAGTTTTCCTATCGGTCACCTCGGAGCAGCGCCCACCTGCGAAAGCATTGACACCGCTTTCGCTGATTCCCTACACGCGATCTAGGGCGCATGGCGTTTCCTGTACCTACTTTGAATCTCGGCCAGTTGTTCCTGACGGTCTTGATCGTCGAGAACGGGTAGACCGGTCATAATCTGGCCAGCCAGAGGATTGTCTGACCTGGCGAGAGCCGACAGCGCGGAGATGGCATTGGTGTTGGCGGCGGAGCCCGGTTGCTTGAGGTATTGCGTCAGCAGGGCTGACTTGGCGGCTGTCCATTCAGGTAGATCTAAGAGCCAGGGATAACGAAGGCAGGTGCCCCTGAGGCTGTCAGTCTGCGCTCGTGTGAGGACGGCCCAGATTTCCTGAGTGAGGTGAGGATCGATCTGCACGCGATCCAGCATCTGCATGAGGGTGGCATTGAGGACCTTTTCATCTTTCTCCTGCAGCGATTGGAGAAATGCAGCGCGGTCCAGCAGCAGACCCTGGGCGAACTTGAGGGCCTCCGTGCGTGTGCGTTCAGACTTCGCCGTGCGCAGTTTTTCCAAGACGGGGATCAAACGTGTTCTGACATCGTAGGTGACCACGCCTTTGACGGCCACCAGACGGCGCGTGCTCTCGGTGTCCTCGCCCGGATGCGGGCCGTTGCTGGACTGGTGCGCGAGCTTTCGCAGCGCCCAATAGGCAGCGTCGTCGGAGCCGCTTTGCATCGCTTCTTCGATGAAGTCGATGGAATACCATGCGTGGAGGGCTTGCAGCGCCGATGCACGGGTCGGGTCGGTGTAACTGTAGATGGAACTGGTGCCCATGCTGTCCAGCACCTCCGGCGGAAAGCTGGAGATGAGCTGCTCCAGCGCCGCCAGCCCTTTGCCGGTGGTCGTCAAAGTTCGTGTCGCTTCTTCCAGCACGCGGCGCGGCTCTCCTTCGATGGCAGGATCGGAGATGATATGAATCATGGAAGCATCAGCCTGGGCAGCCATGAGCCAGGGGAGGCACATGAGTGCGAGAAGTTTCATGAGGCGGATCATATCAGGGATCGTTCTAGCAGGATGGGGATGTGAGGGCTGAGTGGCCGGCACCCTATCCTACGGATCAGGAAAGTGAAGCCTTGGGGTGACTCCAGGCTGGGCATGTTTTTCTGCGCCCTCCTCAATAGTCTCAACTGGTCTCCGTGCGAAATCATTGACACCTCTTCCGCTGATCCCGTATAAGCGGGGCATGGCCAGCAGCATTCGCCTTCCATCCACGGGTGCTTCGTACCGCCTCACGGCGATGCTGTCGGGTATGGGCGCGGGCTTCGACAGGGGGCTCATTTTCAGCATGGGGCTCATCCTGTGCCTGTGCGGGGGCTTGATCGTCTGCTTTGCGGTGCTCAGCGGGCAGATGCGGCAGCCTGCGCCGGTGGTGGCTGTCGATCCGGTGTCTGCTGCGGACAAGGCCTTCAACGCGAGGTATTACCCGCTTGTCGATTGTTGGCTGTTTCGGATGCCGAGAAGGCTGGTGGGTTCTCCCTTTCCCGATGCTATCATCCTCCCGGAGCCAATCCCTGATGACCTCCCCACGGTCGATCCCTCACCCAAGACTCCGCTCTACCCCAGGACGCCCGCAGTCGCTCCTGCGGCTGATGCCCAAGGTGCCGTTGAAGTCCGGTAACAGCGGAGTTCTTGCGTCTGGATTGCGCTTAATGCTGCGAATATTGCGTCCTGCTGAGTCATGAGGTCAAAGGGCAGGGGATAAACCGCCATTTGGTATGACATGCACGTCTGGCTGCCTAAGATCCTTCCCCCCTTCATCACCTCTCGATTTCCGTCTATTCCACACTGCGCATGCTGGCCCCTCCCACGACTCATCCAGGGCTCGCCCGCTGGACCAATCTCTTCAGTCTTTTGGTGATCGGCATCGGGTGCGCGGCCATCGCCGGATGGATCTTTGATGTGTCTTTGCTCAAACGCATCGTGCCGGGAAGCATCGCCATGAAGTTCAATGCGGCGCTGGTTTTCCTCCTTGCGGGGCTCTCCCTGCGGGGCGCGTCTGCCTGCCGCCGCCAGTGCTGCCGGCGGATGGGGCAGGTCTGCGCGGGCCTCGTCATCCTGATCGGCGGGCTCACGCTGGTGGAGCACATCTCGGGTCTGGATCTTGGCATCGACAATCGGCTGATTCAGGAGCCGGCGCGTGCGACGAGCAAGTACACCCCGGGCCGCATGTCATCACAGACGGCCGTGAGTTTTGTGTTCTTCGGCGTGGCGCTCCTTCTTTCCGCCAGCCGCAGGAGGTGCTGGTGGGATGTGGTATCCCGTGCGCTGCTGGTCTGCGTGGTCTTCCTCGCCCTGGCCAATCTGGTGGGGCATCTCTTTGGCTTCGTGTTTCAGGTGGGCATCAGCCAGATCACCGGCATGGCCATTCACACCTCGCTGGCGTTTCTGCTGCTGTGCGCGGGCCTGTACTGCGCCAGGCACGAGTCCGGGGAGGCGAAGAACATTTTGTTCAGCGAGACCACGGGCGGCATCATGGCGCGCAGGCTGCTGCCAGCGGCCATCCTGCTGCCGCTGCTGCTTGGCTGGCTCAGGATGGGCGGGAGGAAGGCTGGCCTGTATGATTCGCCTGCCGGGGCGGCGTTCTTCGTCGTCTGCACCCTGGTCTTCTTCACGGTGCTGGTCCTTGCCACGGCACGCCAGCTTCACCTCCTGGACCTCGCGCGGCGTGAGGCCGTTGATGAGCGTGATCGCACGATCGCGGAGCTGCAGCAGGCGCTCGATGAAGTGCGCACCCTGCAGGGACTGCTGCCCATGTGCGCGTGGTGCAAGAAGGTCCGCGACGATCAGGGCTACTGGGACGATGTGGCCTCCTACATCGCCAGGCACACCGAGGCCAGCGTGTCCCACGGCATCTGCCCCGACTGCAGCAAGGTGCATTTCCCCGCGACGAATCCTGCCGTCACTTCGCCGGACGCAGCATCATCAGCTTCGGCTTCACCAAGCTGATCTGCCTCAGGCCCCTTGGATGGATCCTCACGACTCCAGCTTGGGGTGGCGTGGATGAAGGGCCGTCGGATGAGCCTTATACCACTGCATCTGCTGGTGAATGTCATAGGTGGCAGAGATCGTCATGCAGAGGATCAACATCACCAGAGAGGCGAGAAACCGGGAGCGCCATGAAGACGCCGTAAAAGCCCTCAATGGGAAGGCCAGAACAAGGGCGATGACCAAGGCGATGATGAAACCACGACCGAAAACTGACGTGGCGCATCCCACATAGAAGGGAAGGGTGCCCAAGGGCGGAAACTCAGCACTCTCGCCCGCCCTGCGAAATGGGTAATCCAGAGCCAGGGGAGTGAACACTCTGAAAATCAAGAGGCACACACTGGTGAGTGACACAGCGATGGCAGCGCAGAGCACTTGGACAGCCGCCATCAGCTTTCCGGAACGAAGTCTCCTCTCAGGTTGTTGAGCGCTGCTTTCGATCATGGGGGGCTGTATTTGGGGTGGATGCCTCGGAGCAGGAGATGAAGCGGGAAACCGGGGGCAAGGTGGAAAGGTGCCTGCTTATCAACGCCTTTCGACATGTTTTCCATCCGCAGGATGCCGGGCATGAATGCCATCCTTTCTGATCTTTTATCTGGCATTTGCGCCGGCAGGAGACAGCTATCGCCCACCTCTTATGTCTGCCCAATACGCCCGTTATCCTTCGCTTGTGGACCGCACTGTTTTCATCACGGGCGGTGCGGATGGCATCGGCAGTGCGCTGGTGGAGCAGTTTGCGCGGCAGGGCAGCCGGGTGGCGTTTGTGGACAAAAACGTGCCGTATGCGCAGGCGACGATCCAGCGCTGCACGGACGCGGGCGTGGCGCATGCGCCGTTGTTTTATGAGGTCGATCTGCTGGACATCGAGGCGCTGAAGGCTGCCTGCGCGGCGGCGGTGCGGGATCTCGGCAGCGTGACCGTTCTCGTGAACAACGCCGCCAACGACGACCGCCACGAATGGCAGGACGTGACGCCCGAGTATTTTGACAACCGCATCAACACCAACCTGCGGCACTACTTCTTCGCCATCCAGGCCCTGGCGCCGCAGATGATCGCCGCCGCACACGGCTCGGTGATCAACATCGGCTCCAGCAGCTACATGATGCAGGAGGATTTCTTTCCCGGCTACGCCATCGCCAAATCTGCGGTGGAGGGCATCACACGCACCATGGCCCGCACCTTCGGCCCGCATGGCGTGCGGGTAAATACCGTGCTGCCCGGCTGGGTGCCCACGGAGCGGCAGCTCACGAAATGGTGGTCGCCCGAAGGCGAAGCGGGCACGATGAGGGATCAGGCCCTCAAGCGCCGCATCATGCCCGAGGAGTTTGCGCAGATGGTCCTCTTCCTGGCTGCGGATGATGGCGCTGCCTGCACCGCGCAGCAGTTCATGGTGGATGGTGGTAGGTTTTAGCGGGGCCGCCAAATGTCGGGTGCTGAAAATGAGCTGCGGTGCCTTTCACTTTGCGGGGGGGATCCTGCATAAAACCGCAGGGCTGCGTGCGTACTGTCCGCGTGCCAAACATCCCGTCTTTCCTCCTCACCACACTCGCCTTCCTGCTGCTGGGTTACGCTCACGCTGCCGACACGCCGCCGCAGGTCACCGTCAGCAACATCCGCCGCATCTTCCACAACGGGGAGCACAATGCCTTCACGGATCTCGTGCGCTTTCGCGGCCAGCTCTACCTCTGCTTCCGCAGCTGTCCGGACGGGCACATGGTTTTCAACACCGCCTCCGCCATCGTCATGCGCAGCGCGGATGACGGCGCCACGTGGACGCAGGTGCACCGCTTTGCCGTCAAAGACCGCGACACGCGTGATCCCCACTTCCTCGTCTTCAAAGACCGGCTCTTTGTTTACACCGGCACCTGGTGGAGCGGCCCCGGCGGCATCGAGCCCAAGGACTACGACATGAACAAGATGCTCGGCTTCGCCACCTGGAGCGATGATGGCACGAAGTGGAGCGAGCCCGAACTGCTGGAGGGCACCTTCGGCCTCTACATCTGGCGCGCCGCCGCCTCCGGTGGCAAAGCCTACCTCTGCGGCCGGCGCAAGCCCGGCTACGACATCGGCCCCAAAGGCGAGGGCGACAAAGTGCAGTCCCTCATGCTGGAAAGCGATGACGGCCTCATCTGGAAGAAGCGCGCTTACTTCACCGAGACCGCCGGAGACGAAACCGCGTTCCTCTTTGAGAAGGATGGGAGCCTGCTCGCCATCGGGCGTCATGGCGGCAAGGGGAATGCCCTCGTCATTCGTTCCAAGCCACCCTTCACGGAGTGGAGCCGTCAAAGCCTCGATCGCTCCGTGGGCGGCCCGCTCGTCGTGAAATGGGGAGAGCACACCCTCGTCGGCGGACGCAAGACCACCCCGGAGACCGGTGCGAAAACCTCTCTCTGCTGGCTCGTCGGCGATGCCCTGCAAGAGTTCGCCGAACTCCCCAGCGGCGGCGACAACTCCTACCCCGGCTTCATCGCGCTCTCAGACAAACGCGCCCTCGTCTCCTACTACTCCAGCCATGAAAAAGACGCCGCAGGCAAGACCATCACCGCGATCTATCTCGCGGAGCTTACGCTGAAGTGATGGTGTTGTGCAGGTGGCTGATGGCGGCGCAGGCTCAAATCTCACTCGAATCGCATTGCCCCGCAGCCGCTTTGTGCAACAAAACGGATGCAGCGAACGGCTCCTATGATACTTCTCCTTCAATCGACGCTTCACGCTCGTCGTCACCCAATCTGGGTCGTTGAGCCTAAATCCGCCCACTAAATGATTCGATTCACCCAAATGCACCGAGGGATCATCGCACTCCTGTTGGTGGGACTTGGTATGGAGTGGATTTCTGAATTTTCGATCAAGCCTTATCCATAACTATATGACCGGCATTGAGTACTCAAAGAACCTACCACTCGAGACCGTGGATCTTGCCAGAGAGTTTTTTGAGAACCATGGACAGACAGTTCAGGTTCGCGTTCGTGAAAACCGAACACTTGCCGCAGCTGAGTGGGCATTGCCTGCCCTGCTAACCATTTGGGTGGCGAAGTCGTTTTTTGATGGCTTCTTCAAGGAACTCGGGAAGGAGTCTGGCGCTGCGCTGAAGGGACTTCTCGCCAATCTTTACTCTCGTGTAAGAGGAGTGAACAACCGAGTTTACGATGCTGCCCAGCTAAGACAGATCGTGGACGGTGCCGCCCCAGAGTCGCTTGGACGACAGGGACCCGCACTACGGTTGGTGGTCAATTTGGATGCGAGCGACGGCCAGCATAACACGAAGATTTCTCTAGTTGTTCCAGACGGTCTTACTGAAGTCGAGATTGAGATTGCTACATCGAGTCTTGTCGGCGGACTCGAATCTACGCTCGATGACCAGCAGGCGCTACTAGATGAGCACCCAAAGTCTATTCGTCCCACGTCACTTATCTACGCCAGTGAAGACGGCTGGATGACTGATTTGGAGCGAGTGCAGAAGGAGGCAAATGCAGCGAGAATCCAGGGACTTAATGGGCCGAACATAGTGGAGTGAGCAAAAGCGAATTTGAAAAAAGATGACAAAAAGATGCTGGGCATGAATGGCGCTCAGTTAAGAGCATGGATCGTGGTTTTGGCGACCAGGGAGCCAAGCCATGCGACAGCGTCTTGGAGTGCGTGCGGCAAGCCTTGGCGCGACGCCGCCTTCGCAAGCCGGACGGTAATCTCAGACCAACGGAGCGCGCTACACCCCACGAAAGCGGTGTCGTCGATGCAGGCTTGCGCCGTGCATCTCTGTCACCGCACTCCAAGACGCTGTCGCGTTCGCGTCAGCGCCTTACCAAAACACTGCCTAAGGGACTATGAAAACGAACGACGGCCCGCCTTAACTGAGTGCCATTCATGCTGGGCATTTTGTTCAAGTAACAACTCCCTTCGACGGGCCAGTTCAAATAAAAGGTGTGCTGCGGCCGCCTCAAAAAGCTCCATCAGTTCCAATGCCATTGCCTGCTCCTCAGTGCTTACCTTAAAGATTCTATGAAATTTCTTTTTATTGTCGGTTATTTGGTATTGGCAACCGGAGCCACGGCTAGCGACCTTGCAAAGGTCTTTGAACACCAACTCGAAGCTGTGTTTGCTAATTCACCCGTCGTTGTGGAAGGCTGGATCAAACGGACGGACGACAAGAGGGGGCGGATCGAGTTCCGTTGGTCAACACAAGACAAAACTTTGGTGCAAAAGCTCCATGATTATGTGGTGAAAATGAAACTGACTGACTATGAAAACCCAGTGCAAGGCGGAATTTCAGCTGGAATTTATTTGAAGATTTCATCCGCCACTGGTGTGGGAAAAGACGAAAATTATGTTTACGTGACATTTTCTGTGGCCGGCACTCAGGCTGTGTCAGCCTCACATGACCCTGAGAAAAATTACTTCGATGAGCTCGCCCGCTTGGTTTATGCAATGTACGCACGAGACGCTAAAATTAAGGTCGTTCAATAACATCGGAAAAGATTCCGGGCATTATTCTCTGCCATGACTTCCTCGTGGGTGAGCGAGGGTGTTTCGCCGCTCTCGCGGCGCTGCACGCGGGCGTCCATTTCTTCGCGCCAATGGGGCTGCACTCGCCGCCCCGCGCCGAGGCCAGACTTCCACTGTTTCCACTGTTTCAACGGGGGGTGGTGTCACTCGCCGCGCCTGACGGGGAGTGACTTCCACTGTTTCCACCGTTTCAACGGGGGCTGCTCTGTTCGTTCACTCCCAGGTGAAGGTGTAGGTGTAGAGCTGGCCCGTTTTGGTGACCTCACACTGCTGGCGGGAGACGAGGTGGGGGATGATCTCGCCGTAGAGCTTGGAGGCGGTGAGCGCGCCGATGCGTCCGGGATTGGCGGCGAAGCGGCGGGTCAGCTCGCTGCGGGTGAAGACGGCGCGGTGCTGGCCGGGTTTGACACTGTGATCTCCAATGATCTGGGCGATGAGCCATTCGGCGGTGTCGTCCACCTGGACGCGGCGGCTCATGCCTTCGAGCTGGATGAGTGCGTCAAGGCAGCCGTTTTGATGCGCCTCCGCAAGCTCCAGGATGTCCGGGGTGATGGTGAAGGGATCGGTGATGCTGCCCCTGGCCCAGCGGCAGGCCTGGAAGATGATGGCCAGCTTCAGGCAGCGGGCGGGGCTTTCATTCAGGCTGGAGAGCAGGCTCTCATCTCCATTGGTATATCCTGGTATGTATTCACAGCGGGCGCGGTTGCGCTGCTGCAGGCCCACCCAGTAGTGCTTGGCGGCTTTGGTGAAGTTGTCCCTGCCCACGGAGCCTTTGAGGTTGGTCAGATTGCGGAAGAGGTCGGTCAGGTTTTGCAGGTCGTCTCCTTCCAGGCATTCGGGCCACCAGATGTTCCGTGCCTGACGGGTGGCCACGTAGAAGCCAAAGCGGCGGCGCAGACCGCAGCCGGAGGCGATTTGATCCAGCCGGGCCACACCAAAGGTGCTGCCAATGCAGAGGCTCAGCGTGGCCTGCTCGATGTGCCGCTGGGATTCGCCATCGCCGTGGCTTTTGCCTTCACGCAGGAAGTTCTGATGCCAGGGTGAACCATCGTAGAGGCCCAGGTAGCGGGCGGAGGTCTCGCGGCCGTAGGAGTGCGACTCCCAGCTGCGCAGGATGGTGTTTCCTTCATCCTCAAACTGCAGGCGGTGGGGCTGCTGTTCAAAGGTGTCAAACAAGGCCGAGTCGCTGGCGTTTCCACCGATGAAGTCCTCCGGAGCGAGGAGGTGCCGGGCGATCTTGATCGCAGGTGCAAAGGTGGTGCCTTTGCGCAGGCCGGCAGGACAGGCCACGAAGTTGTAAATCGTCAGCGGCTTCTGGCTGCCAAAGTTCAGGGTGACATTGGGCGTGAGGAGCTTGCCACACAGTGCCAGGATGGGGGCCACGATGAGGCCGTCCGGCAGCTCTGAGACGCAGCGCGCGAAGTCACGGTAATCCATGAGGATGGAATCCTCCGGGATGGGGTGCTCACGCGTTTTCTCACCACCCCCCGTTGAATTCGTTGAAATCGTTGAAGTGTCCTCCTTGGGCGTGGTCGCAGAGACACCACCCCCCGTTGAAATCGTTGAAATGGTTGAAGTCGGCACCTTGGGCGTGGCCGCAGACACACGCTCTTGTGTTGAATTGGTTGAATTCGTTGAAGTCTCCGCGCTCGTGGCCGCAGGTGGCGCGTGCGAGCAGCCTCCCGCCGAAGTGGTGGAGGTTGCCGCTGTTTCTCCGGCAGCAGGCTCTGCGCGTGTGCCTTCTCCCGTTGAATTGGTGGAAGATGGAGAAGTTTCTCCGCTGCGGGGCGGCTGGGGTTTGTACCAGTCGGGCACGGGCGCGTTCACGGGGCGCAGGTGGCGCGTCCAGTCGGCGGAGGGCCGGAAGGAGGGGCGGGCCTGGAGCTCGGCGGTGGCATCCGTGAGGGCAGGGGGAGTGGCGCTGGGATTGGAGCTGGAGTTCGAGTCGGAATTGGAGTCAGAGTTCATGGTAGAAAAGTTGTCGGGTTCAGAGGATTCAGTTGAGTGGAGATGTGGATTCATTTTCGGGTGGTGAAGAGGCCGTCGAGGATGGGCTGGCGCTCGGCCTCCGGCAGTTGGAGGACATCGCCGAGGTCTTTGCAGAGTTTGGGCAGGCAGTGCGCGGTGGCGTGCACGCCTGCGGCCTGCAGGTCTGCCAGCCAGGAAGACCCGGCGTCCTTGCCCGCCTCGTCCGTGTCTGGGACGATGTGGACCTCCCTGCCACGCAGCCGCTCCAGCAGCGCGGCATCCCGCGCAAAGCGGGAGCTGGCGCTGGTGGCGGCGAGGATGCTCCACGCGTGCGCGGTATCCACCAGCAGCATGGCCGCGAGGCCCTCGATGAGGCCTATCGTGCCCTCCACCAGCAGCACGTGCGTGGTTTCGCCCAGCCAGCCCTGGCCGATGAAGGCGCCCTGGGAACCGGAGAGATTGCGCGCTTTGATGCAGGTGCCGTCTCCACTTTCCAGCGGCTGCCCGTCCAGCCGCCGCGCCTGCGCAAAGGTGCCCTCTGTGATGATGAGGCAGCGGTGCCCCTGCACCTGCGCCACACGGAGAAACCCGTGCCGGTGCGCGAGATCCACCGCATCTGGCAAGATGCAGCGCAGATCCGCCACGGTGCGGATGTCCTCATGCGTGAGCGGGTGAAACTCCGGCCACTTTTTGCGCAGACAGGAGAGGTCTTCGGCGGGGGCGGTGGTCTCTGAGACGCTTTTGGAAGTGGAATGGCTCTTGCAGGGCCTGTCCGGCCTGCAGGACCTATTTCCGGACTTCGCGCCGTGGGCTTTCTGCCCGCGCTGGGGCCACTCAGCCTCCAGCAAATAACCCGTGGGCCGGCCCGCGCTGCTTTTGGCGGCCCAGCTCAGCTTGTGCCGCAGGTCCTTTTCCTGCCAGGGTGGGCGGCAGTCTTTGTTCCAGTGGCTGAGCAGGGGCAGGGCCTCCTGCTCGGAGAGTTCAAAGCCGCGCACCAGCGCCACGGCGGCGCTGAAGGCGGCGGCATCGCCCTTCTGCCCGGAGATGGAGGCGGGCATCCTCGCCAGATAGGCGCTGGCACGCTCGGTAGTGGATTTCATGGTGTGGTAGAATGTGGTAATTTAGGCGATGCGGGTTTCGGCCATGGCACCTTCCCGGGAGGAAGAGGAGGAGTCAGAGGCAGAGGCGGATTTTGAGGAGCCTGCCGCCCGCACCTCGTGCTGCTGCAGGGCGGCCCAGACCTTGGCGGGTTCAAAGCGGCAGAAGCCGCGTATCTTGATCATGGGCACCGCCCCGCTGAGGACCCAGGTGTGCAGGGTGCGGCGGGTGATGCCGAGCCGCTGCGCCATCTCCACCTGCGTGAGCAGTTCCACCAGCGGCGGCGGTGTGGGGGCTGGCTGGGTGGCGGCGAGGGCTGAGCTGGTCGTTTGAATGCTGGATTTCATAAGGCTGTCGTTTTGTGTTAATGGGTTCAATTGTAGTGATGTATGCTGCTAACTGGTGCCTTGTGGTATCATGCGGCCGTGCCGGGGCATGAAGATGCCGTGTGGGCGCGGAGTCCGCGTGAGTTCGGGGCGTGGTGTGCCGGAGGCCGTTCAGGGCCGCCAGGATGTGTGCCAGGTGCGAATGCCAGAGTTCTTCACTGCCGTCTCGCCGCCATCTCTGCCGGAGGCCGCGTTCTTCACACCGGCCATCCTCAGGAATGAAGAAAGACTTGGGTCCCGATTTCGAAAGTCAAAAACTATTTCAGAAAAAATGCAGACTCCGCGCACAGCGTTCGGAAAGGGGATGACAGGAAACGAAAACGTTGCGCGGCATTTGGCATGCAACCAGCCATCCTTCCCACCGCGATCCATTCAGCAAAGCACCCCACTCAATATTCATGATACTCCAAGCCAGATGCGAAATGACCGTGGAAACGACCGTTCCCGCCGCCACCGTGATGATGATCGAGCCCCTGTCCGGCCCGGCGCAGGTCATTCAACACAGCTCGGTGAGCTTTGAACCGATGACGCCCCACGTCAAAACCACCGACTTCTTTGGCAATGCATGCCAGCGCGTGGTATTGCCCGCAGGCACCACGGTCATCAAGGCGGAGGTCACCGCCAGCGTTCCCGATTACATCGATGTGGATTACTCCGCGCCCTTCACCCCGGTGCAGGATCTGCCGGACAGCGTGCTGCATTACCTGCTGCCCAGCCGCTACTGCCAGTGCGATCTGCTGCTGGATCTGGCCACGCAGGTCATCGAAAACGCAGCTCCCGGCTACGGCCAGGCCGAGGCGATCCGACAATGGATCCAGAACAACATCACCTACCAGTACGGCTCCAGCGGCCCCAGCACCACCGCCATGGATACGGCCAACAGCCGCATGGGCGTGTGCCGTGACTACGCCCACCTCGGCATCGCCCTCTGCCGTGCGGTGCGCATTCCCGCCCGCATGGTGTCCGGGTATCTGTATCAGCTCGATCCCATGGACCTGCATGCCTGGTTTGAGGCCTTCGTCGGCGGCCGCTGGTACACCTTTGACGCCACTCAAAATCAGCCCCGCGGCAACCGCATCATCCTCGCCTACGGCCGCGATGCCGTCGACACCGCGCAGCTCAGCGAATACGGAAACCTGGTGATGAAAGGCATGCACGTCCAGGTGGATGCCGCGCCTTGAGGCTTTGATGAAGCCGATGCCTGCGATTACGCTACACATGGAGCCGGAGTCCCAGTGGCTTTGATGGCTTGAAAATAGGCAAATCGAGCGGCATGCATCACTTCACCATGTCTGGCAGCCTCTTCACCACCCTTGCCTTGATTTGCCTGACGCTTCTGAGTGGGGTGCAAACAGCCAGGCCGGAGGCGCTCCCTTTCAATCGCGAGGTTCCAGAGAATGTCCGGCTGGCGTTCAATCGGCTGGCGGCAGGTGAGCTGAGTGCTGCAGAGGATGAGATTGAGCAGCTGGGTAAAGCTCCAGGAATCAGTGCCGAACTGATCGGGCTGCTCAAGGCGGCGTATCATGGCAGCGCGGACTATGAGCAGGTGCATGCGGTGATGGCGGTGCTGCAGTGCCGGTCGGACCTCACGGCGGAGCAGCAGCAATGGCTGCGCACGGAACTCCGCAAAATTTGGAATCAGCCGGACACGCCCAAGACCGTCATGCTGAAAGATGATGGGATGAAACTTCTCACCCGTTACCCCGGAGTTGAAAGCGAAGACGTGCTGATTCTCTACCTCAAGGAGACGGCGCACGATCGAGTCATCGGCTGTGCAAGCATGGCGGTGCACGCACTCGAGTCCATTGGCACAGCCCGGTCGCTTCCCGGTTTGAAAGCCTACCTTGAGCAAATGCCTGCAACGAATGAGTTTGAGGAACATCGGCGGGACAAAGTTAGGAAGGTGATTCAATTCATCGCCAGCAAGGCTTCAGCACCCACCAAGGCCGCTGCGCCCGGCAGCAGCCAGGTCAGCGGTAAATAAGATGCCGAGCCTGCTGTAACCCTGAATGGATTGCCGAATTGGCGGTGTGTTTGATTGGTTGAAAACAAGTGGTAGGAGCTGCATGCATGGCTCCATCATGTCCGGCAGTTTTTCCACACCTAGGCCGTAGTTTATGAAAGTATGTTGCTCAATTACCATTGAAGATGCCGATTTGCCGAGGGATGGAATGGTTGAGTGGGTGAAGTCTGTGTTCGAATATAAAGCGAGTGAAGGCAGGGTTCACTTTCAGTTGGATTCCGAGTCGAAACACGCTGCCGAACTGGTTATTCGGTTAAAGTCGTCATTCGACAAAATGCCCTTAATTTTTTTCAGTGTCGATTACTCCAAAAAGGACATCGATAACGCTCAACTTCTTCATTTGTCGTGTGGTTCCTATATTGCCGAAATTGCACGTCCTCCTTCTGCTGAGGCGCTTGATTTGGATGCAACGAAGGCGTTGAAAAACCCGAGGCCTCTCGGTGGAATACGTCCGTTCCCTTCAGTGATTGCCGTCAATCAAGAATTCAGAGATGAACTTGCTGGGAAGAAACTGTCAGGGCTGCAATGGATCGAATTGCATGCGCGAGATGGAAAAAGAGAGCACCAGACGATCTGGCGATTGCATTCCTCCGTCGTGCTGCCCGCCTCCCCCATCCCGGTCTATGATTCTTTTTTCAATGCCCCTTTCGAGGGCGATTATACAAAGGGATGCATGTACCGAACCCCATACCGCGACATTGAGCTTTCTTACCCAAAAGAAGGCATTGCGGCCATGGAGCCTTTTGAGATTGCTTTGACGCAGGAGCACACTGGGAACTATGTGGGAGCGTGCTTCCAAGAGATTGTCATCACTCAGACCTTTAGAAAAGCACTCGAAGCCAGGAAAAATTTGAGAGGATTAAAATACACCCCGGTGCGCTTGCTGCAGCCGGGCGAGCCTGCAATCCGTGATCCTTTTGAAGCCTTGATGCATGGGGCTCACTGATGGCATAAACGGATGAAGGGCTATATGCGGGCAGATGCCTCCCTCTTGCTCAGCACCCACTCCCCCGCGCACTCCAGCCGCAGCACGTTTTCATGAAACGGCAGCAGCGTCTCGCGGTGGCCCACGCTGATGAAGCCGATTCCGGATGCGCGGATGAGGCCGTAGAGGCGGCTTTGATTGTCTTCGTCCAAGGCGCTGGTGGCTTCATCGAGGAAGGCGAACTTCGGCTGGCGCAGGAAGAGGCGGGCGAAGGCCACGCGCTGCTGCTCGCCCAGGGAGAGGATGTTCGTCCAGTCGATCACGCGCTCCAGATCTCCGTCCACGCGGGCGAGCACGTCGGAGAGGTTCACCTGCTCCACCACGCGGCGGAGGGCGTCGTCCTCCACACTGCTGCTGTGGTCCGGGTAGCGCAGTTGATCGCGCAGGCTGCCGGGCACCATGTAGGGGCGCTGCGGGAGAAACATCAGGTGCTGCAGGGCAGGGCGCTCCAGCGCGCCCGCGCCGCCGGGCCACAGACCGGCGATGGTGCGCAGCACGGAGCTCTTGCCGCTGCCGCTCGCGCCCATGATCATGAGGCTTTGACCTGGGCTCAGCTCAAAGGTCAGCTCTTTCGCCAGCACCTTGGCTTTGTCCGGCGTCAGCACCGTGAGCTTGCACAGCTTCACCGTGCTTCCAGCTTCATCCAGCTGCTGCAGGCTTTCCCGTGCGCTGCGCTCCTCTTCCGCATCGAAATCATCCAGGTCATCCCACAGGATGCCGATGCGCTGCACGCCCGCGAGGTAGGTGCTGAGGTCCTCGAAGTTGTTCGCCACGATGGACACCGCGCCGAGCACCTGCGCAAAGGATTCAATCGTCTGCGTCACCACGCCAAAAGGCACTGACCCGTTCATGAACATGGGCGCCACGATGAGGATGGGCAGGATGAGCGCGAGGTAGTTGTAGCTGTTGCGGAAGAAGCCCAGGTTGCGGTTCCAAAAGATGATGGTCCGCATGTTTCCCACGACGGCGGAAAGCCGGTGCACCAGATCCCGGTGCTCGCGCTTCTCCCCGCGATAAAAGGCGATGGACTCCGCATTGTCGCGGATGCGCACCAGCCCGTAGCGGAAGTCGGCCTCCTTCTGGTACTTGTCGTATTGCAGGGACACCAGCCTGCGGCCGATGACAAAGCACATGAACGTACCAAACGTCGCATACACCAGCGCCACGCTGACCAGCATGCCGGAGATGCTCCACAGCACGCCGAAGAATCCGATGAGCGTCATCACGGAGTTCACCAGCATCAGCGCGTAGGTGAGGGAGTCGGAGGTGAAATTTCGCACGTCTTCGCTGATGCGCTGGTCCGGGTTGTCGATGCTCTCGGAGCCGCGCAGGCGGTAGTAGGCGCGGTTGTTGAAGTAGCGCTTGATCAGGTGCTGCGTCATCCATTCCCGCCACAGCAGCGCCAGCGTCTCCTGCGTCCAGCGGTAGAAGACATTGATGAGGATGGCCACGACAAAGGTGGCGGCATACCGGCCCATCGCCTCCCAGTAGGCTACGGAGTCCTTTTTCTCGATGGCCGTGATGAGATCCCGCCCCGCGTAGCTGGTGAGCACAATGACGCCGATGTAAGCCACCGACAGCGCGATCAGCAGCGCCAGCCAGCCCCGCGCCTTGCCACGCCGCTCGGATTTGAAAAACGCCCGGGTGATGGAGCGAAACTGCCGCACCGTGTTGCGAAAGTTTTCTTTGGCAGCAATGCGATCCGCCGGGGTGATGGGTTCGTTCATGCAGTCATTCCTCGTTCGCAGCCCCCGCCAGCGACGGCCTTGTGGATGTGGAGCCCCACGATCCATAGTTTACCCGCAGCGGCGAGGGCATGGGGTGTAACCCTACCGGAGGGTGGGGGGCAGGTGAACCGAAAGGCTGCTCGACCTCCAGTGAACTAGATATGTACCTCGCCGTGACTGGCCCAAAGCTTGTCGAGAAAGACCAGCAGCGAATCGGGCGACGGCCTGAAGGCGGCTCGTGGTGGGGCCTCTTGCTCCCAGAGCAACTCGTGCGAAACGAAGCCCATCTGAAGGCCGAAGGCTTCGTGGGTGTCGATCACCAGCGGGTTCCCATCAGGACTGGAGCCAATGACGAGAAGCCCCTCACGCACAAACTCGTCCGGGGTGCCCATGACTCCTGCTGGCGTCTGCCAGCCGATGCATGCGAGGTCGTCCTTCCAAAGCATGTCCATGCCGGTGTCATCCAAGGTCTCCGCTGCGAAGCGACTGAAATCTTCGGCGAATGGCCAGTGCGGGAAATGGGCGGTAAGCCAGGTGCGGTATTCGGGCTGATCGCTGAGGGTGCAGGCGGTGTTCCAGCGGCTCAGGCTCGCCATGAGTTGATCGGCAATGAGGGGTTTCATGGGGCAGGGGTTCGGCTTACATGCGGATATTGATCTCGTAGCTGACGCCGCGCACCACGTCGATCAGGGTGCAGTGGCCACTTGTCGGTGATGTTGGAATGTGAATGAAGTCCTCGGGACGCGCTGTCTGGTCGATGACCAGATCACGCGGTGCATTTTGCTCAATATGCCAGCGCCAACCGACTAATTCGGGAAAGCCTGCTGTCCACTCCACTGAATGTCCAAGCCAGGCCTTCATCCTCGGAACATCTGTGGGGGAAAAGCAGAAGATGGCCAATTCCTCACCGTCACCATTGGCTCGGGAGGAGTTGCCAACCTCCACAACCCGAAAAATGGAATCTGGATAATTACCATCGGCATGCCGGTTCATGGCCTTGGCATCGGGTTTGCCGTCACGGTTCCAGAAATCAGTCTTCATGGACTCATGAAAATCGTAGTCGAACCATGCCAGGAACCCGACGCCTACAAGGAGCACTGCGCCGATGAGATTCCGAATGAAACGCAGCTTCGTCATGGTCTTGGGTCACTGCTCAGCAGCCCTAAAATATGGAAAGAAAAACAAAGCTGTCGAGAGCCTGCCCCGCCCCAAACTTCCACCCACCCCTGCATCTTCACCTTGCAGCCACGCAGCGGCGGTGCTTTGTGACAACCCCCCGGATGCCTGCCAACTCCACCACCGCCGAAATCGTCGCCGCCATGCGCTCTGCGCAGCGCATCGCCGTGGTGGCGCATGTGAGGCCGGATGGCGATGCCGTGGGCTCCGTCCTCGGCCTCGCGCTCAGCCTGCGCGCCATGGGCAAGGACGTCATCGCCATGCTGGAAGATGGCGTGCCTGCCAATCTCGCCTTTCTCCCCGGCACCGACACCGTCATTCAGCCCGGCACCGAGCCGCTGAACATCGACCTCGCCATCGCGCTGGACACCGCCACGCATGAGCGCGTGGGGGAGAAAACCAAGGCCCTGCTGGATGCCGCACCGCTGCTGGTGGACATCGACCACCACCCCGCCAATCCCGGCTACGGCACACTCAATCTCATCGAATCAGCTGAGCCCGCCACCGGGCAGATCATTTACAATCTGCTCAGTGAGCACGGCCTGCCCATCGACGACGCCATCCGGCAGAATCTCTTCATCGCCATCTCCACGGACACCGGCTCCTTCCAGTATTCCAGCACCAATGCGCGCACACACCGCATCGTGGCCGAGATGATCGATGCCGGGCTGGACACCGCCCATCTCGCGAAGCTCATCTATCAGAGCTACCCCGTGCGCCGTCTGGAGCTCATGCGCGACATGCTCAACCACATGGAGTTTCGCGCCGAAGGCCGCATCGTCAGCTGGCAGCTCAAGCAGGAAGTCATGGACGCAATCTCCATGGAACCCGGCGATACCGAGGGCCTCATCGACACCCTGCGCATGATCGACTCCGTCATCACCTGCGTCATTTTTGAAGACATCCCCGGTGGCAAGGTGCGCGTCAGTTCGCGTTCCAAGGACAACCGCCTCGATGTCTCCGTCGTCTGCGCCCAGTTTGGCGGCGGTGGTCATCGCATGGCCTCAGGCGCACGTATGAAAGGCCCCATCGGCGCAGCAGCAGACAAATTTTTGCAAGCACTCGAACATGAAGTCAGACGAATTGATTAGCGGTGTCCTCCTGGTGGACAAAGACCAGGACATGACCTCGCACGATGTGGTGGCCGTCGCTCGGCGCTGCCTGAACATGAAGAAGATCGGCCACTGCGGCACGCTCGACCCCATGGCCACTGGCATGCTCATCCTCGTGCTTGGAAACGGCACCCGCCTTTCCGATCTCCTCATGTCTGAGGACAAGGAATACGTCGGCACCCTCACGCTCGGCAAGACCACCAACTCTCAGGACGCCGAAGGCGAAACCGTGGAAGAAAAGCCCGTGCCTGCAGACCTTACTCTGGAGCAGGTGAAGGCCGCCTTTGACAGCATGAAGGGCGATTTCTACCAGATGCCCCCCATGGTCTCCGCCATCAAGATCGGCGGCGTCCCGCTCTACAAGCTCGCCCGCAAAGGCCAGGAAGTCGTGCGTGAGCCGCGCTTCGTCCGCGTGTACGATTACGAGATCACCCGCTTTGAGCCGCCCTTCGTGGATTTCCGCGTCGTCTGCAGCAAAGGCTTCTACGTCCGCACCTATGCCCATGACGTCGGCCAGAAGCTCGGTTGCGGAGCCCACCTCAGCGCCCTGCGCCGCACCCGCTCCGGCCACTTCAAGCTCCTCCCCGGCAAGCACGTCTCCTTTGATCAGCTCAAGCAGGGCAAGAAGGACGAAGTTCTCGCCGCCATGCTCTCGCTCTATGACGTGAGCAAGCTGCGCGGCGCGTAAGCAGGGCAGGGGATAGAAGGGTCAGGAAGACAAGACATGCCGCAATGGCAAAACGCGGGGGCATTTGAAAGCGGGACACAATGTGTCACCACCCCGCGTCGGGACAAAAGATCCCACGGATGCGCCCAGCGCGCCTTACCCAAACAGCGCCGCCTCAGCGGATGGTAGGGAACCGCAGAGCCGCGTCAGTAATTAAGAGGCTGTGGCCTCTGAGGCGCTCAAAAAGGTGCGCCGTCCTCATCACGATGAAAATCCATGGGGCGCTCCTCTTCGATACAGCCGCATCATTCCAAGTTTCACGCTTCAGGTGAGATGCAGCTTCCATAGCCGCTCCTATATACTCCAGGCTCCTCCATGGCTTGGGCGCGCATTGGGCCTCCCATGCTCTCTCTACAAGACCTTCCCCAAACACGAGATGTTTCAGCGTTGCAAGGCCGTCGGCCACAACCGCTTTGGCGGTGTGCGCTATGTGGTGACAGCGAGGACTAGCGCCAGAACCTCCGCTTCACCCGTCAGACGGACACCCTGCGCGTCAAGCTCATCAAAGACATGCAGGCCAGCATCGAACGCCTCGAACAGTAAAGCCGTACGTTCGCAGACATGGCCACCAGAGCAGCCAATCCAGAGCTCGGTGAAGTCTATGGAGACGAACAACGCAAAAACGAGCAACTGCGCAGCGTCCTCTAGCGGGAACTCGAAGCCGTTCTCACAGGCCCCACAGTCCCTGGCAGTCCTATCAGTGAGCAGGAGGCACAGGCGCTCGACAAGATCAACTACATCAGTGTGATATGATGATTTCTCACGCCCAATGAGGTCGTTTGAGCTGCGTTTCTCGAAGGCAAACACCCATTCGACGAAAAAAAATGCATTTTGATGCACAATGATGTTGCACCAACTCTGACCTGCGTTACTCTCCTAACCCGCAGCGAAAAACGCGGGCTGAGAAAAAAGGAAACGAGAGGCTTAAGTCGCTCATTTCCAATTGAATCAGAAACGATCTTTTAAAAAACACAGAAGCAACGAAACGAGGGTGAAAGCCTGAG
>CALRWM010000059.1:0-40801 GCA_943371875.1 Prosthecobacter debontii
GAAACTCGCCGCTCCGTCCGCGACAACGAACAGCCTCTTCTACCTTGCCACCACCGGCCCGACGATTTCCTCGCTCATTTCCACGCTGAATGCCAGCGCACTCACCGTGAACGCAGGAGGCACATTGGACCTGAACGGAAATACGCAGACCACCGGCAACTTCACCAGCGTGGGCGTGCTGCCCGGCGCAGGCGGCATCGTGACGAACACCTCCACCACGGCTTCCACGCTCACCGTTGCCAGTAGCGTCGCATCTGATTGGGCAGGGCAGATCACCGGAGACGCCACGCACGTCATCAACTTCGTCAAGACCGGTGCCTTCACGCTCTCCATGCGTGACAACAACAGCTACGCAGGCAGCACCACGATCCAAGGCAATGTGGTATCCTTGATTGATCAGGGAAGGATCTCGGCCACCAGCGGCGTCTCCATCCGCAATGCGGTCCTGCAGTGGAACGACACCGGCATCCAGGCCATGAGCAACCGTCTCGCCTCAGACGTGCCGCTCATACTCGATGGCGGTGCCTTCCAGTTCATCAGCCGCAGCGGTACTGCTGGCTCTGCTTCCATCGGCAATCTCACTTTGACCGGCGCGGCGAATGAACTGCGGCTGGATGTGGGTGCCAGCGCCGGAGCAGGGACGGGCATCGGTACCGCGACCTTGAACATCACCGGCACCTTCTCACGCAGCCTCGGGGCCACGCTGAACTTCTATGCCGGCACCGGCACGATGGGGGACAATCCATCCATCCTTTTCACGGACACACCCGTTTTGACCAATGGCATCATCGGCGGCTGGGCCACCGTCATCGGGCTGGATTCCACCGTGGCCAGCACCACGGCCAATGCTGAATTTGCCACCTACGATCCCGTCGCCGGTGTGCGTGGGCTCACCGCTGCCATGCAGACCACCAGCTTCGCCACCTCCACAAGCACAAGCAATCTGCGCTTTGGGGATACGGCCATCACCGTGCCGCTCGGCGGTGCCATCGTGAACACGCTGACCTGGAACGGAATCAGTGCTGCGCGCGCTCTTTCCTTCAGCGCTGGCACCGACACGCTCACGCTCACCAGCGGCGGCCTTCTCGTGGGTACCAACAACGCTGCGACTTCAATCGGCAGCACGGCGGTTCGCGGCCAGCTCACCGCAGGCTCCGATCAGTCAGAAATCTTCCTGCATGTGGGCGCCAACGTGCTCACGGTGAACTCCGCCATCATCGACAACGGCGTGAGCGGTGGTTTGAACCTGGTCATGGACAGCATGAGCCAGAGCACCAGCACACCAACGCTGACACTCGCCGGAGCCAACACCTATCTGGGCACCGCTTATGTGAATGCCATGGTGGTGAACTTGAACAACCTCACTGGTGCAGGCAACGCCATCACCGGCAGCCTCATCATCAGCGGCGGCAACAACAACGCCACGGACTCCATGCCCATCGCCAACGCCGCAGTCGTCAATCTGGCGTCGCAGCAGATTGCCGACACCGCCACCGTCACCGTGCGCGGAGGCGCGCAGTGGACGCTCAACGGCTTCAACGAAACCATCGGCAATCTGGTCTTCAACAGCCAGGGCGGCGGCACCGCAGGGAATGGACCGATCGTCCTCACCGGCGCTGGCACGCTGACTCTCACGGGCGGCATCACTTCCACCAGCCTCGATGATGTGCGCGCGGTTCCTGCCCTGCTCGGTCTGCTCAGCCTCGCCAGCAGCACGACCGTTACCGTGGATCCCGTCACCAATGCCGCCGTGAATGGCAACAATCAGCTTGGCCTCACGATCAACAGCAACATCCTCTCCAGCGGCACGATCCTCAAGGCCGGAACCGGAGCACTCCAGTTTGGCGGTGTCAGTTATGTCTCGAATACCTTCGGCTTCACCGACGGCTCCAGCGGTGTGATCGTCCTCGGCGCAAACTCCAACTATGGCAGCACCACGATCAACCTGGGCTACAGCGGCAACATCCTCGACATGCGCGGCCAGACCAACCTGCGGGTCGGCACCATCACCGGCGTCGCCGGATCCATCATCAAAAACTTCAACGTGGCCACGGCGGGCACGCTCGTCACGGGCGACAGCACCGGCGGCACGTTCGCGGGTACTTTTAACAGCGACTACTTCACCACCGGCTCCACAGGCGGCGTGCTCAATGTGACCAAGATCGGCTCCGGCAACTGGGTGCTCACTGGCGACAGCAGCGCAGGCATCAGCGGCACTTTGCTGGTGAATGCCGGCACAGTCACGGTCAACGGCACCACCGGCAAGCTTGGCTTCGCCGTTGAAACACTCTCGAAAGGCGGCGTGCTCACGCTGGACAACAGCGGCGTGGTTGCCAACGCGATCAACAACCGCCTCGGCGGTGCAGTGGCGATCTCCGGCACCACCCGCATCCTGAATTTCCAAGGCGGCACGTTGAATTATCTGGCCAACAACAACGCGTCGCTCACCGAAACTCTTGGCACCATGACCCTCGTGGCAGGTCAGAGCCTCTTCAACCTCACACCGAGCACAGGCGCCTTTGGCACGACGGTGAACATCACGACCGTCACCGCCCAGAGCGCCACCAACACCGGCACGCTCGTCATTTCCACCACGGGCATCCTCGGCGGTGCCGCAGCCGGCACTGGCCGCGTCAATGTCTTCGCCACCACGCCTACTTTGGTGGGCAGCATTCGTCCCGACATCATCGGCTCGGACAGCACCGGCACAGGCCTCGTCACTTCGGACACCAACGGCTTCCGCCTCCTCACCTCAGCGGACACCGCGCTCGGTTACTTCGCGCCCACCGGCAGCTACCTCGGCACGGCCGCTCCCGGAGCCATCACCGCACTGGGCGGCACGGTCTCCAATGCCGCCGCCGGATCGAATGTCTTTGCCACTTCGCAAAATCTGAATCTCTACACATCGACCACCATCAACTCGCTGACCCTGAACAGCGGCGGTGGTGTGACATCCACCGGCGGCGGCATCGCGGTGAATTACGCCACCAGTCTTGCCACGGGCACCATGCTCTTCAATGCCTCAGGCACGCTCAATACGCTGACACTGACCAGCGGGGCCATCGTTTCCAAAACGGGCAACGTCGGTTTCACCGGCGGTGCGCTCACTCAGGGCGCGGCAGGTCTCATTTTCCACACGCTCGACACGCTCAACGTGAACTCCTACCTCGTCGGCAGCGGCGTGCTGGTGAAGGCGGACAGCGGCATCCTCAATCTGCAAAAATCCAGTCTCATCTCCGGGGCCACGTTTGTGAATGCCGGTGAGCTCGACCTCACCAGCGGTGCCAATACCCTGCTCGTCATCCCGACCGCCACCGTCGCCACGACCGCTGCACTCAACCTCAATGGCGGCACCGTGGACCTCAATGGCTTCAACCAGGCCATTGCTTCCCTGACACAGACCAACGGCAACACCCTTCCCGGAGGTGCTGGCACAGTGACCAACTCGGGCACGACAGCCACGCTTTACACCATTCCCAGCACGGCGACGACGACCTTCCTCGGCACGATTGCCGGAAACATCACCCTCGACAAATCAGGCGCGAACAATCTGGTGCTGACCAATGCGGACGGTCGCAACGCGAACATGACCACCAACATCCGCGGCGGTACGCTGACGCTGAAGGACAGCGGCACGGTCACCAATGGCGGTGCCTTCAACGTTTATAACTCCACGCTGACCTTGGACAACGCCGGCTATTCTGCGCTGTCTTCGCGCACAGGTTCCTCCGTCATCAATCTGAACGGTGGCACGCTGACGTTTGCATCGAAGCAGGGCACGGATGCCATGAGCATTGCCGGTGCTCTCAATCTGGTCTCCGGTGGCAGCATCATCACCGCGAATCTTTTCGGTGCCAGCGCCACCGGCACTGGGTCTGCGGTTTGGACGCTCGCCAGCCTCAATCAAAGCGGCACCGCGACCGTCAATTTCACCGTGGGTGGTGGTACGCTCGGAGCTTCCCTCCTCGGCATGAATGGTCTCTCGCCGGCCTCGGCATCGTCCAATTCCCAGATCATCCTCACTTCCGCACCGACTCTGGTGAATGGCATCATCGGTGGCTGGGCGGTGGTGGGCGGCGCAGACTTCGCCAGCTATCGCTCCACCGTTGACCCTGTGACCGGAGCCATGGGTGTGGGAGCTTTGGGCCTCTCGCTCAACGGCACCACGCCATTTGGCGCTTACTCCACCAGCCTGCTCACCGCTGGCCTGGCCACCGACAACATCACCATCGCTGCCAGCGCCACCAACGTCACCAGCCGCACGATCAATTCTCTGCGCATCTCCGCCGTCTCCACCGTGACGCAGAGCACTCTGGGTGATGCGATCACCATCGCTTCCGGCGGTCTGCTCACCAACGGCGCGGCCAGCGTCATTGCTGGTGGTCGTCTCACCGCCGGAGCACCCACCAATACGAGCTCCACTCTTTACAACTACGCCAACAACACGGCCACCATCAACAGCTCCATCACCAACTACAGCAACAGCAACCTGCTCACGCTCGTGAAGTCCGGTGCCAGCACCACGACGCTCAATGTTCTGCCCACGGTGTGGACGACCGCAACTACCACCGGTTCGAACATCGTGACGGTGACAGGCACCGCAGGTCTGGCGATCGGGCAGGTCGTCAGCGCCGGTGTGGGTCAGGCCGCAGGCGCGGTGATCATCGGCATCACGGACGCGACGCGCTACACCCTCAGTGCGAATGTCGTCACGGGCGTTGCCACGGCTGGCAGCACACAGTTCTCTCTGCCCACCTCGCAGGTGCTGACGATTTCAAACAGCAGCTTCACCAGCAACACGATCACCGTTCCTGCCGGCAGCGTCATCTACCCGGGCATGAGCGTGAGCCTCGCAGCGGCCGCTGCCGGTGGTGGCTCGCTCACCGCGACCACTGTGGCCAGCGTTTCCGGAAACACCGTGACGCTGAATGGTTCATTCACGACATTGCCCACCAGCGCGGCCACGGTGCTGTTTGGCACCATCGCTGCGGCAACCCCCACAAGCACACTTGCCAGCACCACCGCCGGTAGCAGTGTCGTGACGCTTTCCAGCTCCACCAGTGGTTTGTACATCGGTGAGGTCATCTCGGGCAATGCGAACATCCCTGCCGGCGCAACGATCACTTCCATCACTAGTCCGACGACGTTCACGATCTCTGCCCCCGCCACTGGCTCCGGCAGCAGTGTGGCCACCACCATTACCACCACGGGTTCGGCTCCGGTGGCGCAGTCACTCACCGCGAGCACCGTCAATGGCAGCAACACCATCACCGTTTTGGGCACGCCCACCTTGTTCCTCGGTCAGTCGGTGCAGGGGAATGGCATCCCTCAAGGAGCCACGGTCACCGGCATCGTGCAGGGCGCGGGCGTCACCATGGTCACTCTCTCCCAGAATGCCACGGCCACAGGTGCTGCGAATGAGTACTTCGGTCTGCAGCCCATGGGACTCACGGTGGCGGCTGCCACGCTTGCTTCCAGCGCCACGATCACCGTGGCCAGCACTGCCGGGCTCGTTCCTGGTCAGAGTGTCAATGGCGCTGGCATCCCGATAGGGGCCACGGTCAGCAGCATCACGGACAGCACGCACTTTGTGCTCTCCGTTCCTGCGCTCATGACGGTAAACTCCGCGCCACTCACCATCGGTGCGGCTCTCAATCCCACCAGCGGCAGCATCACCGGAGTGCAGGCCAGCACTTCGGCGGGCTCAGCCATCGTCACGGTGGCCAGCACCATGGGTCTCTATGTCGGCATGCCGGTCACCGGCAATCCAAGCATCCCCGCCGGTGCATTCATCACCGCCATCACGAGCGCCACGACTTTCACCATCACCACGGGCGTGGGCGTCACCGCCGGGACCAACGTGGCCACCTCGATCGGCGCACCTGCCGTTGGTGGTTATTCAAATTCCTACTCGGGGCCGACCATCGTGAATCAGGGCGCAGGCTCGCTGACCTTGAGCGGCACCCTGGGCAGCATTCAGGTGCCCGGAGATTTGATCCTCAACAACGGCAACGTCACGGAAACCCTCAACGGGCAGATCGCCTCCAGCAGCAACATCACCTTCAATGGCAACGGCGGCCTGCTGACCCTCGTGGGCAACAACACCATCGCCACCCTGACCTTCAACGGCACCGGCGGCACGCAGATCGCGACCAACATCACCGGCGGCACTTTTGTGCTCAGCGGCACGACGAATGCCATCACCGCCGTGAATGACAATTACGGCGGCACACCCACACTTTCGAGTGCCACCATCTGGGAACTCGCGGCCCTGAACCGCACCATCACCACCTCCGGTCTCTCGCCGATCAATCTGATTCTGAACAACGTCATTCAGAACCTCATCGGCGGCACCAGCACTGCGGCAGGCATCATCAAGGCAGGCTCAGGTTCACTCGTGCTCGGCGGTGCCAGCACCTTCAATGGCGGCGTGCAGTTGAATGAGGGCACGCTCATCCTCGGCGCCAGCAGTTCGCTGACGGCGGCGGGCGTTCCGCTCATTCAGAGCAGCACGGGTCCGCTGGGCATCGGCACGCTCACTATCGCCAGTGGTGCCACCCTCCAGTCCGGTGCCGCCATTCAGACCGTTTCCAACAATGTGACGGTCAATGGTGACTTCACCTTCGGTGGCATGGTGGCCGCCAATGGCGTGATCCTCAATGGCGCTGTCAATCTGGGCAGCACCACGCGCACGATCACGGTCAACAGTCCTCAAACCACCTCCACGCTCGGCGGCTCGATTTCCGGCTCTGCCGGACTGAGCAAGGCAGGCAATGGTATTTTGAAAATCAGCAGCGGTGGCAACACTTACACCGGCACCACCACGGTCAGCGGCGGTCTGCTCCAGATGGGTGTGGCCAATGCTCTTCCGCTCACCGGTGCGGTCTCTGTGGGCGCAGGCGGTGTCTTTGACATCGCCAGTTTGGCGACCACTATCGGCTCCCTCGCGGGCTCCGGCCTTGTCACTGCCTCGGGAACGGCGGTCCTCACGGTGGGCAATGGCGCGAGTGGCAGCTATCAGTTTGATGGCATCCTGGCGCAGGGCACTTCACTCGGCCTCACCAAAGTTGGCAACGGCACGCTGACCCTGACCAACTTGAACACCGCCACCGGCAGCATGACCGTGTATCAGGGCGGAGTGACGCTCAATGGCGCCTTCGGCATGATCTCCTTTGCAAACACCGTGGCCTCCACTGGCACGCTGACCATTGACAACACCTTGAACAATCTGGCCAATCGTCTCGGTGGCAAGGCGCTGACCATCCAGGGCGGCACGGTGATTCTGAACGGCACCAACGTGGCCAGCACCAACACGGCTGAAACCATCGCCACTCTGACCGTTTCCAATGGCGGCGGCATCCTCACCCTCAACGGCGGCACAGGCGGAAACACCACCTTCGCGGCCACCGCACTGACAGCAGAAGCCCTGACCAGCGGTGGCAGCCTGCTCATCCGCGGCCTGTCCACAACCACAGGAACTGGCCTGGCAAACATGACCACGGCCAGCGCCTTCAGTGCCACGGCTGGCGTGGCCATCACTGGCGTGACTCAAGGAGGCGGCGCTAATGGAGCCACCACCATGACCATCCGCGCGGATATCATCGCAGACGCCTCCTCCACCGGCACGGGCACCGGCTTCCTCGTGAAAGACACAGGCGCAGGCACCTACCTGCGCGCCATGGCCACCAGTGAACTGGCCTCCACGCTCAACAGCAGCCTGACCACAAACTTCGGCAACTTCAGCGCCACACAGAACTACAACTCTGCGACCTCGCTCAACAGCCTCACCTTGAACACCGCCTTCGCCATCACCTCCACCGGCGGTGGCCAGGCTGCCCAGGGCTCGGTCATTCAAAACTACACCAACACCGGCGTGCTCAGTTTGCTGACCCTCAATACCGGCGGCATCCTCGACACCTACGAGGGCACCAGCACGATCAACGCAGGCTCCATCAACACCTCTGGAAACGTTCAGTTCCAAATTCACGTCACCGGTTCCTCCGTGCTCAATCTGAACGCCTTCCTTCTCGGCACCACCGGCGGTTTGGTCAAGGCGGACGGCGGCACGCTGAACCTGAACAACGCCGCCTACTACGCCGGACCAACGACGATCAACGGCGGTGTGCTCAAGCTCAACAGCGGCTTCGCCAACACCCTGCTCGTCGCGCCCACGGCCACCGTGGCCACGCTGCAAAATCTCTTCGTCAATGCCGGCACGCTTGACCTCAATGGCAACGATCAGGCCGTGGCCAGTCTGAGCAACAACAACACCGCTGGCGGCAGCGGTGGCTCAATCATCAGCGCGACCACGGCCAACCTCTTCACCTCCTCGGGCACTGCCACTACCTTTGGCGGTGTGATCGGCGGCGGCGCGAGCAACAACGCCATCAATCTCTACAAGGCGGGCACTGGTTCACTCACGCTCACCAGCGCAAACACCTACACCGGCACGACCACTGTGCAGGGCGGCTCCCTCGTGCTGCAGGACAGCGGCACCCTCGCCAGCACCGCCTTCACCGTCAGCGGCGCCACGCTCTCTCTCGTCAACAGCGGCCTCTCTGCCAGCAACAATCGCATCTCCAACTCGGCGGCGATCACCCTGAACTCCGGCACCATCAACCTCACCGGGGCCAATCAATCATCCACCGCTGAAACCATCGGCACCGGAGTGGCGCTCAATCAGGGACTCAACACGATCACGGTCACCGCACCTTTGGCAGCCACCAACAACACCGCTGCCCTGACCATCGACAACCTCACGCGCACCAACGGCATCGGCGCCGTCGCGGTGTTCAATGGCACGACCCTTGGCCAGACCCTGCCCGGCAGCGCGCAGATGTTTGTGAACAGCCTCAATGGCAGCACGCTCGCCAGCGGTCTGCTCGGTGGTTGGGCCACGGTGGGCGCGACAGCCGCGACCAATGACAACTGGGCCACCAACGTCGCCGCGCAGACGCTGACCGGAAACGTCGCAACGATCTTCAACAGCAACACCGTGACCCTCACCTCAGGGAACACCACCAACATGATCATCGGCCAGCAGATCACCGGCACGGCGATCCCCGTTGGTTCCTACATCACGGGCATCACCAGCGCGACGGTGTTCACTATCTCGCAGAACGCCTCTGCGACCACCACCGGCAATGCCACGCTCACCGCCGCAGGAATCTCCGCTCTGAACGCTGCGGCTTACACAGTCATCAGCACCACCGGCGCGCAAACTGCCACCACCGCCAGCGGCAACTACCAGTTCAGCGGGATCACCGCTGCGATCAACCTCGCCGCAGGTGACAATACGGTGAACTCCCTGCAACTGACCGGGGCCGCCGCCGGAGTGCAGATTCTCGATCTGGGAGCCGGCAAGCTGACCATCACTTCAGGTGGCATCATGCGCACCAGCATCGGCACCAGCGGAACGACCACCCTGCAAAACGGAACGCTGACAGCAGGCGCAAACAACGGCACTTCAGCAGAGCTCGACATCTATGCCAACAACACCGGCCTCATGACGCTCGCCACCGGCCTGATCATCGCCGACAACGGCACCTACAGCGCAGGCGTCAGCGGAAACATGGTCACCCTCGTCAAATCTGGCACGGCGGGCCTCACGATCACCAGCGCCAGCAACAACACCTACACCGGCGGCACGGTGGTCAATGCAGGCACGCTGACTCTCAGCAACGCCAGCGCAAATGGCACCAGCAACGTTTCGATTTCCGCCGGTGCAGGCACGAACGGCAGCTCCACCCTCACGGGTTACAGTCTGGTGATCAACAACGGCGCAACGGTCACGGAAACAGTCGCCAATCAGATCGCCCAGAGCGCCAGCGTGCTAATCAATGGCGGCGGCACGCTGACGATGTTCGGCACCAACACACTCGCCAGCCTGACCTTCAATGGCAACGGCGGCACAGTCACACCGACGGTCGCCACAGCCACGCTGCTCAATCTCAGCGCGGCCAACGCCATCACCGTGACCAATGACAATCTCGCCAGCACTCCGACCATCAGCGGCACAGGTTTGACGCTGACGAATGCGGCTCCCGTCATCACGGTTAACGGCCTCTCGCCCGAAGGCCTCATCATCTCCGCACCGCTCACCACCACGGGCGGTGGCACGATCAAAAAGCGCGGCACGGGCTCGCTCGTCCTCAGCGGCGCCACGGCCAATGTTTTGACCGGCGGTCTGAACATTGAGCAGGGCACGGTCATCTTCGACAACACCGCAGCCACCACTCCCTACGGCACGGGCACCATCACGATCGGCACCGGCACCACCATCCTGGCAGGGACTGTCGCGCGCAGCATTGGCAATGCCACCAGCGTCTCCGGAGACTTCACCTTCGGCGGCACTGCCACCACGAACAATCTGACTCTCGTCAACACCATGACCCTGGCGGCCGGTGCTCACACCATCACCGTCACCAGCCCGCAGGTCACCGCCACCATCAGCGGTCAGATCACCGGCGGCACAAACCTGACCAAGGCGGGCGCGGGCACCTTGATCCTCAGTAGCGCCACAGCCAACAACTACGGCGGCTCCACCACCGTCTCCGGCGGTGTGCTGCAGCTCGGCCTCGCGGCGGTGATTCCAGATGCCTCGGCACTCATCGTGGCCGCAGGCGCTGCACTTGATCTCAATGGCAAGTCTGAAACTCTCGGCTCGCTCTCTGGCGACACCACCACCACGGGCGGCATGATCACCAGTTCAGTCGCTGGCACCTCGGCCACGCTGACCATCGGCGCTGACAACACCAGCACCACCTACGCAGGCATCCTCACCGACACCAAGGGCGGCACGAATGTCACCGGTAATCTGCTGCTGACCAAGACCGGCACCGGACTGCAGACCCTGACCGGAGCCAATACCTACGCCGGGGCCACCACCATCGGTGGTACCGCTGGCGGCTTGCAGATTCAGAATACAAGCAGCAGCAGCACCTTCGCGACACTCGGCAATACAAGGATCACCGTCGGTTCCGGTGTGTCACTCATGGCGACTGTGGCCAGCGGCGCTCCTACCACGGTCATCAATATCGGCAGCACCACCATCAATACCGAAGGGGCCAGCTTGGTCCTGAGCGCAGGATCCACACTCGACATGCGTGACAATGCACTCGGCACTTTCAACATCCTCGAAGGTTCCACCTTCGCGCTGACCGGCCTGACGGCAGCCGCCACGTCAAACCTCAACTTTGACATCGGCAGCGTGTCCGCCGTCTCGGGCGTTTATGGCGGTGCTGACAAGATCAACGTGAGCAAGACCGCCGCCATCACCTCCGGTGCCACGATCAATCTCAACGCCGTCACTGGGGCCACTGGCATCACCACCGGCATCATCCCGCTCATCACCGCGAGCGGCGGCTTCACCGGCACGGGCACCAACAACTTCACGCTGTCCTCATCCACCTTCACACTCTCCGGTGCCTGGGGCAGCAAGACTTACAACGTGACACTCGCAGGAGACCAGAACACAACCTCGCAGACCGCTCTCAGCGTCACCATCGTCGCTCCCACCACGGCCTACTGGTCCGGCGCTCTCGATGGCAGCTGGAGCACGAACAACGCCGGTGGCGTGACCAACTGGCGCACGGATGCCACGAGTGACGTGGACACCCAGGCCACACCGGATGCGACCACGGATGTGTTCTTCAACACCACGACTCCTGAGGCCTCCAACCTCACAACGAGCAACCTCACCACCGCCACCTCCATCGCCAGCCTCACCTTCACCAGCTCCGCCACCGGGGCCGTGACCATCGGCAACAACGGCAGCGACGCCAACACCCTCACCATCGGCGCAGGCGGCATCACCCACAGCAGCGGCTCAGGAACCAGCACCCTCGGCATGAGCGTCATTCTCGCTGCCTCACAAACCTGGACCAATGACAGCACCAATGCCCTCGTGGTCAATGGCTCCACGATCACGGGAGCAGGCATGGACCTCACCGTCGCTGGCACGGGAGACACCACCATCGCTGCCGCAGTGCAGACCGTCGGCGGCGGTGTGACCAAGCAAGACTCCGGCAAACTCCTCCTCACCGCGACCAACACTTACACGGGAGCCACGCAGGTCACCGGTGGCAATCTGCAAGTCGGCTCAGGTGGCGTCGGCTCGGCCTCCTCCTCCGCCGTCACGGTCTCAGGCACGAGCACCATGACCACCGTCTCCGGGGTCTCCGGCACACCATTGACCACTTCCACTGTGTCGGCGAACCAGCTCGCCGCTCCCACACTCTCCGGCACCGGGACCGTCGGTGTCGTGACCTTGGGCAGTCTCTCCACCGTTGGCGTTCTCCGTCCGGGAGATGCAGCCGGCAGCACTCCCGGCACGCTCACCCTCACCGGGGCGCTCACCGTCAATTCCGGTTCGCAGGTCCAGTTCGATGTCACCTCCAGCAATCACAATGCCTTGACCCTGGACTCCGGCTGGAGCTCGGACGTGAGCGCCGCCACTTACCTCGGCACCCACGCCACGGCAGGAGTCAGCAGCACACCTGATTCCATCTACACCCAGTGGAACACCGTCAGCGGCACCTACAGCTCGCTCAGCCTTGCAGGCCAGACCCTGAGCCTGGGAGCCAGCGCCGGTGGCACTCCCACGGTCCTGATTCAGACCGCAGGAGATGCCATCCTCGCCTGGGGAGACATCTTCAAGCTCATGGACTGGTCCTCGGTTGGTTCCGGCACCGCTGGCAGCATCGGCACTCCTGTTGGAAGCTCCGTCTTCGACACCGCAAACGATCTGGTCCTTCCCGAACTCAGCTCCGGCCTCTTCTGGGACACCTCCGCCTTCGCCAGCTACGGGATCGTCGTCATCGTCCCCGAACCCGGCCGCATGGTGCTCATGCTCTTCGGTCTCGCCGCCCTCTTCCTCCGCCGCCGCAGGACTCAGGCAAGATCCATCGGATGAAAAAGAAGTGCGCAGGAGTCAGTGACGAGCCACGTTATCAGACACATGCGAAAACCTCGAGCCACCCCTGTTCTTCTCCTCACCCTGGCTTTGCTCAGTTGTGTCGTCTGGGCGGTGGAGCAGGGCAGGGAAGGCGGGCGTCCCACCCAGTTCGGCGTCAAGGATGGCAGCGTGCCCGAAGATCCGCGTGACACCCGTCGCGGCCAGGAGGAAGGCTACCCCACCTGGCCGGTGAGCAAAGAACTGCCCAACGACACCTTCACCTTCGCCCGCATCCGCTACAATTCGATGAGCCATGGCAGGCGCGGCTGGGGCAGGGGAAATCGCAAATGGTCCACGGACTATCCCGATTCCGACATGAACATGTCCTACCGCCTCCAGCAGCTCACCTCGCTGCAGGTGAATCCGAACGGGGCCATCGTCGACATCGATCCCGAGCAGTTTCGTCATTTCCCCTTCCTCTACATGATCGAGGTCGGCGATATCGACATCACCGATGACGAAGCCAAGACCATGCGCGAGTACATGCTCAACGGCGGCTTCATCATGGTCGACGACTTCTGGGGCACGCGCGAGTGGGACAACTTCGAAGTCGCCCTCAAGCAAATCTTCCCCGACCGCAAATTGGAGGAGATCCCTCTGGAGCACGAAATCTTCCACATGGTCTTCCCCATCAAGGTGAAGCCACAGATCCCACACATCCGCTTCGCCGAGTACGTGATCAATGAAGGCATCACCTATGAGTTCGACAAGCCCGGCTCCGAGCACGTCCATTACCGCGGCTACTTCGACGACAAACGCCGCCTCATGATGGTCATCTGCTGGAACACCGACACCGGCGAAGGCTGGGAGCAGGAGGGGAGTGATCCATGGTACTTCCGCGAATTCTCCGAGAAGTATGCGTATCCACTGGGCATCAACATCATCTTCTACGCGCTGACGCATTGAGGAGTGGGCTGGTGCGCCAGCGTTTTTGGAGTGCGGTCGCGCAGATGCAAGGCGCAAGCCTGCATCGGAGCCACCGCTTTCGAACGTCTCCTGGCAGGCGAGAAGGTGACCGGCCAGCGTGTGCCGCATGGCGGGTTCTGGCGGGTATTGTATGGCATTCGCGTGCCTTCCGGCCTGCGAAAGCGGTAGCTGCGTTCGTTCCTCACTTCGCAACCGCAGTCCATATCAGAAGCGGCTCGCGGAGCTATTTGGAGTGCGGTCGCGCAGATGCAAGGCGCAAGCCTGCATCGGAGCTACCGCTTTCGTGAGGTGAGGGATGCTCTCCGGCTTCAGCCATGTCTGCGCCAGAACAGCAAAAAGGCCAAGGCGTTGTGCCTTGGCCTCCTTGATGATTCTTGACTCTTTGACCGCTCTCTGCGGCATCAGCTTTACGCAGCGCCTTCGAGCTGGGCTTCACTCTTCTTCTTCTCGCGCTGGCGCTGGCTGGAGTCCAGGGTGCGCTTGCGGAGGCGGATGCTCTTCGGCGTGCACTCGGCGAGTTCATCGGGGGCGATGTACTCGATGGCGCGCTCCAGGCTGAAGCGGACCGGTGGTGAAAGCGCGATGGCCTTGGTGCCGCCTGCTTCACGGAAGTTCGTCAGGTTCTTGCTGCGCGTCGGGTTCACCGGCAGGTCGTCTGCACGTGGGTTTTCACCGATGAGCATGCCGTCATAAACGAGCTCTCCCGGGCCGATGAAGAGCTTGCCGCGAATCTGGATCGTATCCAGGGCGTAGCTGGTGGCTTCGCCGCCTTCGGTGCTGACGAGAGTGCCCGTGGAGCGCGTCTGCATCGGTCCGGCATGCGGGGCGTACTCCTTGAAGAGATGGCTGTGAATGCCGTGACCACTGGAAAGGTTCATCAATTCAAACTCAAAGCCGATGAGGCCACGAGTCGGCACCAAGGCCTGCAGGGTGGTGCGTCCGGCGTGGGCGTTCATGTCTTCCAGCTTGCCTTTGCGCTCGTTGATGCACTTCATGATCGGGCCGAGGTATTCATCCGGCACGTCAAGGAAGAGGGTTTCAAACGGCTCGCACAGCACATCGTCGATGCGCTTCATGATCACCATCGGGCGTGAGACGAGCACTTCGAAGCCTTCACGGCGCATCTGCTCCACCAGCACGGCGATCTGCATCGCACCACGGGCGCTGACATCAAAGATGCCGGCGGTGTCGGTGTCCTTCACGCTGATCGTCACGTTCATCTTCTGCTCGCGGTCCAGACGGTCGCGGATCTTGCGGGAGGTCACGTGTTCGCCTTCGCGTCCGGCCAGCGGGCCGTCATTCACCGCGAACTGCATGACGATGGTCGGAGGATCGATCGCCACGAAGGGCAGGGCAGGGGCGTCTGCGGCGCCTGCTACGGTCTGGCCGATGTCCACGTCTTCAAAGCCGCTGATGCCCACGATGTCACCGGCGATGCCTTCCACGGAATCCGAAGTGGTCAGCGTGGTGTATTGGAACACCTTGGTCACTTTGACTGGCTTGGCTTTCTCTTCCGGGGTCTTGCCGAGGAGGAAAACGCGGTCACCCAGTTTCACGCTGCCGCGTGTGACTTTGCCAATGGCCACGCGACCGACGAAGTTGTCCCAGTCGATGTTGGAGACGAGCATTTCAAAGCTGCCTTCGACTTCGGCTTTCGGGGCCGGGATGTGCTCCACGATCTTGCCCAGGAGGAAGGTCATGTCATGCTGCTCGCCGGTCGGGGAATCCGTCACCCAGCCTGCACGGGCGCTGCCATAAAGGAAGGCGGCATTGAACTGCTCTTCGGTGGCGTTGAGTTCGAGGAACAATTCGAGCACCTTGTCATGCACCTTCTGCGGTTCGATGTTCGGGCGGTCCATCTTGTTGATGAGAACGATCGGCTTGATGCCCTGTTCCAGCGCCTTCTTCAACACGAAACGCGTCTGCGCCTGCGGGCCGTCATAGGCGTCCACCACGAGCATCACGCCGTCCACCATCTTCATCACGCGTTCCACTTCGCCGCCAAAGTCGGCATGGCCGGGAGTATCGACGATGTTGATGATATGGTCATTCCAATGGACGGAAGTGTTCTTCGCCTTGATGGTGATGCCTTTTTCTTTTTCAAGATCCATCGAGTCCATCGCGCGTTCAGCGATGGCCTGGTTTTCGCGGAAGTTGCCACTGGATCGCAGAAGGCCGTCAACGAGCGTGGTTTTGCCGTGATCGACGTGGGCAATGATGGCGATGTTGCGAATTTTATCAGGGGTCATGGGCAGTTTTGAGGGGAGGGGGGTCGCGAGAATAGCAGCCCCAGAGCCATAGGCAACCAATTCGCTGCACCCGTTTTGGCACTTTTGAAAGATCGGGGGCGGGGGCAGGGCGGTTTCCGCCCAATAATTGAAGCTGTGCCGCAGTGATTGGGGTAATTTCGGCGGTCACCGCGCCTGGCCCGCAGGGTGGTTTTTCGCAGCCCAGGCATTTGAAAAAGAGATTCAGCGGCGGCGTCTTGCCACGAGGAGCGCCAGGCTCAGCCCCAGCAGCAGCGCCCGGGAAGGCTCGGGAGCATTGGCCACGACGATGGAGAGATCGCCCGCGCTGGTGAAGGCGCTGAAGTCCCAGGCAAAGCCAGTGCCGGTGAGGTCTGGCAAGATCAGTCCTGCTGGGGTGTCGCCATTTCCATACACCAGACCGGTGTAGTTGTAGCGGCTGTCAAACGTGGGCGCAGCGTCCAGTCCCGACCAGTCCAGCAGGTGGAACGTGGCGGCGGCCGGAGTGAAGGCTCCGGCGGTGATGGTGAGGTTCCCGTTGAAATTGACGAGAGTGCTCCCCGTGCCGGTGATCTGGAGCATGTCCGAGATGCCGCCGGGATTGATGCCGAGGATGATCGTGCTGCCTGCCTGAAAGTCGATGCTGCCCGAGCCTGTGGCGGGCGTGAAATGCAGCGTGCCGTAGCTGCTCTGCGCCGTGCTGTCTCCCACCTGCACGGTGGCCCCGTTCGCTGCGGTGAAGCTGCTGCCCTGCACGTAGCCGGTTCCCAGCAGCATGCTGCCTAATTGCACGCTGACCGATCCGGTCCCCGTCTGGCCTGCGCCGTTTACACCGACCTGCAGCGCGCCTTCGCTAACCACCGTCGCGCCAGTGTAGGTGTTGGCGGCGGTGAAGGTGGTGGTTCCCGTGCCGACCTTCGTCAGACCATACTCACCGGAGATGACGGCATTCACCGTCAGGCCTCCGCTGCCACCGATGCTGGAGTCTGATGCGAGCGCCACTGAGGTGACATTCGCTGTGGCAGTCGCAGTGCCGCCCGTGACGGCCACCGTCGGCGCGCTGGTATAACCGCTGCCGCTGCTTGTGAGATCGGCACCGGCGAGCACGAAGTTGCCATCCACCACCGTGGCGGCCGCGCCTGTGCCGCCGGTGATGCTCACTGTCGGCAGTGACGTGTAGCCCGTGCCCGCATTGACCACATTCAGGCCCACGACGGTGTAATGTGTGGCGTTGCCTGTGCCGGTGGGATTGGTTCCTGAGACCAGCATGGTGCCGCCGCTGAAAGTGATGGCGGGGGCGGCTGTGGTAAAGGAGCTGCCGGGGTTCGTGACGGTGATGCTGATCACTTTGCCGGTGCCGTCGAGGTTGGCAGTGGCTGAGGCTCCGTTCGAAAGTGTGACCGTGGGTGCGACGTTGTATGTCGTGGTGCCCGCGGTGATCGTGTAGGAGGCTGCGGTGACACCCAAGGATGCCGTGACCACCGCACCTGAGCCGCCGCCACCGGAAACGGTGACGACCGGCGCGGCTCCATAACCGCTGCCGCCCGCCGTCACATTAAAACTGGCGGACGAGAGCCCCAGCAGAGCCGTGGCCGTGGCGGTCGTACCCGTCGTCGGCGCGTCCAGGGTCACCGTGGCTCCCACGGACCATCCTGCCGTGGTGGCGGAGGGAATGGATAAGGACGCAATGCCGCTGCCGATGCTGGCCGCAGTGCCGCTGTTGTTCACCAGCGCCCCGCCGTTGCTCACCCCAAGGCCGTTCAGAGTGATCAGTCCCTGCACATTGGTCTGCCCGTTCAGATCCAGCGTGGCGCCGGCATTCACCACCGTGCCTGTCACGCTGGTGGCCAGCGTGGCGCCGTTGTTGCCCAGAGCTGCGGCATTGCCCAGGGCCAGCGTGCCCTGCGCCACCGTGGTCCCGCCTGTGTAGTTGTTTGCACCACTGAGCACAAATGTTCCTGCGCCATTCTTGATGAAGCCCAGGTTGTTGTTCGCACCCGTGTTGTTGGTGCCCACACCACCCAGCGTGCCGCTGTAGGTCTGTGTGCCTGAGGCCACGTTCACATTGAGCAGGCTGGTGGTGCTGTTGCTGCCGCCGTGAACCGAGTTCGCCGTGCCTGTGCCTGAGGTGCTGAGTCCGGCGATGCTCTGGCTGAAGCCGTTGAGTTGCAGAATGCCCGAGCTGCTGCCGCTGCCCAGCGTCACGCTCGTGCCGGTCGGCAGGCGGTCATTGCCCAGATTCAGGATCAGCATGCCGGCCTCCACGTTAGTGGCTCCGGAGTAGGTGTTGTTGGCACCGCTCAGGATGAGGTTGCCCAGTCCCCCTTTGATCAAAGCCCCCGTGCCGCTGACGCTGCCACTGAGTGTGAGGACGGAAAGACTGCCTGCAACGCCGATGCTGCCGCTGCGGTTGCCATTGTCCACCTCGATGAGTGAATCACTCTGCAGCACGATTTCATTGCTGATGGTGGTCCGGGGATCCAGCAGCGCGGTGCCGACAGTTTGGTCAGACACCCGCAGCGCGCCGATGCCACCCAGCCCGCGCCCATTGATCATGATGCGCCCGCCGCTGGCGATGTTGAAGGTGCCGGTGCCATCATCCTCGACGCCCCAGGTCGCGCCGCTGGCCACGGTGACCGAGGCTGCGGAAGTGAGCTGCGAACTGTTGGAGTAGATCGCGGCGTTGTTGATATAAATGTTTCCGGTGAAGGTGCTGAGGGTAGAGCCAGTCACAAATCCGCCCCCGCCTGTCACGGTGAGATTGCCGGTGCCGGAGAGCGCGCCGCCTTGCAGCCCCTGCACGGTGGCAAAGCTCAAGGTCCCGCCTGCCGGGCCGATGTAGATGGTGTGAGCCGGGGTCGTAGCTGTACTTGGAGCAAACGTGAGGGCGCCGCTTGATTGGGCCAGCGTGCCGCCGTTGAGAGTGATGACCGATGTGGCCCCTCCCAGCTGGCCATTCGCAGTGACAGCCACCGTGGCGCCGTTGCTGATGACGAGGTTGCCAGTGAAAGTGTTGGTGGCGGTCAGTGTGACGGTGCCGGTTCCAGATACCGTCAGGTTGGTGCCGCTGATGACCGAGTGGATGGTCAGCGGGCCTGAGCTGCTTTGCTGATTGACGATCACCTCGCCCGTGCTGCTGGTCAGTGTGCCTCGTGTGGTGGAACTGCCGATGCTGGTGGCTCCCGCCGTGCTGGCGATGAGAATGCCACCGCTTTCGAGCGTCAGAGTGCCGGGCGTTGTGGCATTGAAAGTCAAAGCCCCACCGCTGGTGAAGCGCAGCGTGTTTGTGGTGGCTCCGCCGCTGGCCAGCGCGGTGCTGCCGCTCAGGCTCGTGGCCAGACCGCTGCCAAAGGACGTGGTGTAGCTTCCTGCCGCCAGCGCCGTGATGTTGCCCGCGCCGTCATTCACCGCCCAGTCATCGAGCTTGTAGGTGGCATAACCGCCCAGGATGCCGCTGGCCGTGTTTGCCGTCGTGGTCGTGATGCTGGCCACTCCCGTTCCGGTGTTGACGGTGGAAAAGTCCACCGTGGCTCCCGTGTTGCGCGTGATCGCCCCCAGATCGAGCGTGGCGTTTTGATCCGTGCCACTGGTCACATTGATCTGCCCGCTGCCGCCCAGCGGTGCGGCGCTGTTGCCCAGTGTGAGATCGTTCACCGTCTGCGTGGAGGCCGCCGTGCTGCTGCCACTGAGGCTGAGCGAGCCACCGTTCAAAACCAGCGCCGCCGTGCTGCTGAGCTTGGCGTTGTTGGACACGGAGTGGTTCAGCAGCAGCGTGCCGCCGCTGACAGTTGTGGAGCCCGTGAAGGTGTTGCCACTGCCCTGCAAAACCACCGTGCCCCCTCCGGTGACGGTGAGTGTGTCCGTGGTGCCCGTGCCCGAGACCGCGCGCAGCAGGTTGCCGGAGATCTGCACCGTGCCACCGCTGGCCGAGTAAAGCGTCAGCCCCTTGGCTGCAGCACTGCCGCTGCCCATAGTGATGCTGCCACTGTAGGTCACCGTGCCGGAGGTGTTGAGCCCGCCCACCGTGGCGATGCCGGTGTTGCCAGATTGCAGGATGATGTTGCGGCCGATCGTCACTCCCTCGGTGTCCATCAGCAGCCTGGCTGAAACAGCGCCGCTCGTGTTGCCCACCAGCACACCGGTGATGGCATTGCCCAGAGCACCGGCGCTGCCACTCGGGGCATTGGCAGAGACGATCAGGGTGCCGCCCAGCACGGAAGTCGTGCCGGTGTAGTTGCTCGTGGAGCCCGAGAGCACCAGTGTCTGCGTGCCTGCGGAGACCGCAAGAGCACCCGATCCCGTCAGTTTTCCCGAGAAGACATAGTAGCCGGCCAGCGAGGTGGTGATGCTGCCATTTGAAGTCATGGCGATTGTCCCCGCCCCGGCGATGGCCCCCATGCCTTCGCCGTTGCCATTGAAGTCAAACGTCGCTCCGCTCTGCACAGTCAGTATCGCGGCACCGCCAAAAAGGTCCCCGCCTTTACTGCCGGAAAAGCGCACGGTGCCGGTGCCGCCGATGTTGAGGTAGAAGGGATTGGTTCCGGTCCCCATGGTGGAGGCAAAGTTGCCCACGTTGAAACTGCCCGTCGCGCTGTTGTTGTTGATCAGGTTCAGCACGAAGCCACCGCCGTTCACGCCGCCTGTGTTGGCATAGGTGACCGCGTCCGCCAGCGTGATTGTGCCGGTGCCGCTGTTGATGAAGGTCTGCTTGGTGCCGTTGTTGTAGGTCTGGTTGCCATTGAAAAGCAGCGTGCCGGAGCCTGAGTTCGTCACCGTCGTCTCGCCGCTCCAGGTCATGGGCGCAGAAATCGTGGCGTTCCCCGCGCCCGTGAGCGCCAGCGTGGGCAGCACCGTGTTGCCATTCAGCGGATTGACCACGTTGAGCGCATTGCCTGCGAGAGTGACCGTGCCTGCGCTGTTGTTGAACAGCAGGCGGTTGAACTGAAACGTCCCGCTGAGGTCATTCGTCGCGGTGTAGCTGGAGCTCCCGCCGAAAATCAGCACCGTCGAGGTGCCGCTCACGGGCACCGTGGCCGGTTGCCAGCTTGCCGCATTGCTCCAGTTGTCAGCGCCTGTGTTCCAGACGGATGACTGCGCCTTGATTTCAGCGGCGCATAAAACCAGTGCCAGACCTGCGCACCGCGAGAGCCAGGTTTGAAGTTGGCGGTTCGAGGGCATGGACTTCCTAGCCCGGGTGAGGGGGGGTTTTTTCATGTGGGGTGGTGCCGCGTGCAGTTCCGATCTTGGGGGGCAAGACTCGAAGCCAGCATTGAGGGGGGGATTTGCGGCACGCCTTTATCGCGATCCCAAGAATTTACTCAAACAACAAGATCGTCACACAGGCCCGCTGCATAAGCGTTTGCGCTTCAATGGGCTGAGTTCATTGAATAGGATGTGAAGTTGGCGCACGCAAAAACCAGTGGCATCAAACGTGAAATCATTAACTTCCGTCATGGACGCTTCGCTCAAAGACTTCCTCATGAGTTAGCCTCCCGGCTCGGATCTCGAGCGGGAACAAATTGAATTCCTCCTGGCCCAAGCCTGGCCATCTTTGCACGGTTCGCGCACGGGCGGCATGCAGCCGCACAAGATCCGGGGACGCACGGAAGCTTTGTGCTGGAACCCGCCACTGCTGACTTTCGAGATCGAACGTCACGGCGGCACCGTGAACGGCTCCACGCGTGCCGAGATGCAGCAGTGGTGTGTGGACGTCGCAGCTCATACGGCTGAAATCGTGTCCACCCGCAGACGCCAGCTCCACGCCATGGCCAGGAGAGTGAACGTCAAACAACCGGCCGCGATCATTGCGGAGGCCATCTTAAAAAATCAGGAGTCCGCCTCGCTGAAAAGGTATCCAGATGGCCGCGTGAAGGTCTTGATCAGCGCACTCTTCCCGCATGGTACTGACTTCAAGCAGACGGTCGCTGGCCGGCGGAAGCGATTCCGCGCCGCGCTGGATGCCCTCATTCAGCCACAAGGCTGGTCGGAGGTGTCCACCAACACCTACCAGCAACGCCCGCAGGGATCTTGAGACTATTCCGCCCCACTCCTCACTTCCCCAAACTCTTCCACACCGCAGGTAGTCTCTCCCTCACCAGTTTCGCGCTGTTCACCGGAATCAGCTCCGTCGTCAGCGGCACGTTCTTCGTATCCTCAAAGTCCAGATGGCCGGGGCTGCGCGAGTACTTGTAGTCCTTGTCCAGGCTGCCATCACCGGAGAGCTGGATGCCCACTTCTTCAACACGCGGCACGGAGAGGTAAAACTGGCCTTGTTCCAAGACGCATTTCTCACCGGACTTCAGTCGCAGCTTCGCCTGCGCCAGTTCACGAAACAGCTCGCGTGCCGTCGCTTCAGCAGGATTCACAAACGTGCGGTGTTCTGCCACGAGATCACGAAACGCATCCTCCAGGCGCAGCGTCGTGAATGCCGCGTCGATCTCCTCCTGGGCCAGCGGGTAGTGCGTGCAGCCAAGTACGATGGTTTGCAGCGGCGCGGTGGGCTTCTCCGCGCGATAAGCCTCCGCCAAAGCGCGTGCCTCCTTCATCGCATAGGCAGCCACAGAATCAGGAAACGCAGCATCTCCTTCAATCGCACCCGCCAGCGTGGCGCTGCCCTGCTGCGCGATGACCGGCACGCTCTGCCCGGCGCGCCCCAGCGTGCTGGCGATGGTGCGCGGATACACCTTGCTGGCGCAGGTGCCGGTGGTGGCCAGCACACCGATGCCGCCCGTCCCCTTGGATTCCAAAACACCCCGCGCTCCCGCCTCCACCACGCCCACCACGATCACCGGCACCTTCCATGCCGCCATGGCCTTGCGGATCTCTTCGAGTCCATAAGCCGTGGCCGTGTTGCACGCGATGACGATGGCCTTCACCGGCGGCTTGTCATACTTCGGTTCGCCGCCCTTGGCAGGCCACGCGCGCCGACCCAGCAGAAAGACCGCATCCTTCACGATTAGTTCACGCAGGTAATCTGTGCGGTTCACCGCAGAGTAGTTGCCGTAGGGCATGTTCGCCTGGTCGCCGAAGTAGATGAAGCGCTCCTGCGCAAAATCAGGCACCCCATCAGCACCGGGCTGCAGCGTGTCATTATGAAAAGCATCCAGCTTCAGCAGCGCCTCCAGCACCGTGAGTCCGCCGATCCCGGAATCAAACACGCCGATGGGCAGATGGCGCGTGGCCTCGGCATCGCCCCAGGCGCTGGCATCAAAGCTGAAAGCCGCTTTGCCATCGGCATGCGCCCGCGCGTGTTCGACAAGATCTGCGGCGTGAACTGCGACGGCGAGCAGGAGCAGCGCGGTGAGGGTTTTCATGGGAAGGCAGGCTGAAGGGGGTAGAGATTTACGCAGCATGCGTGCCAATTCATTGCATCTGTGAGCCTTACGTAAACGCAAACAGCAGCCGCCCAAAGAACACGGCGGCCACCATGCCGATGAAGTCGGCGGTGAGGCCGGCGACGAGCGCATGGCGGAAGCGGCGGATGCCGACACTCCCGAAATACACGGTCAGCACGTAAAAAGTCGTCTCGGTGGAGCCATACAGGATGCCTGCGGTGAATTTCACCATCTCGCTCAAATCTGGCCGCGTGAGGATCTCATTGAGTATGCCCTGCGCACCGGAGCCACTCAGCGGACGCATCAGCGCGAGCGAGAGCAATTCCACTGGAAAGCCCAGCATGTTCAGCAAGGGGGCCAGCAGGTATTCCAGCAGTTGAAACGCCCCCGACTCCCGCAGAATCGCCAGCACGGCCAGCATGGCCACGAGGTAGGGCATGATGCGCACCGCCACCTGAAAGCCCTCCTTCGCACCATCCACAAATTCTTCATACACCTTCACCCCGCGTGCCCAGGCCACGCTCACGGCGAGGATCAGGATGGCCGGAATGGCAAGGCCGGACGCACCATCCATCACGCGACGCCACACGGGCGGCTCCACCTTCGTCTGCGTGGCAGCAGCGGCTTTCGCCTCCTCCTTTTTCAAGGCCAGCGTCTTCTCCGCCTCGGCTTTGCGCTGGGCAGATTTCGCCAGCACGGTGGAAAGTCCCGTTTGATCCAGCACCGTCTGCCGCCAGGAGGGCGGGCCGAGTTCCAAGGCTGAGACGCCGATGAACAGCGTGCCCAGCAGCGTGAGCCAAAACTTCGCTTTTCGCGAAATGCCCGCAGGTTTCACAGCGGTGCTCTGCGTTTCAGAGATGATTTCATCCGGCTGCGCCACAAACCCCGGCAGGCGTTGGAAACTCTTCGCCGCGATCACCGCCGCAACCGACGCGCAGGCGGTCGCAAGAATGGTGGGCACGATGACGCGGAAGCTGTGGCTGACCCCGGCGGCGTTGAGGAAATTCATCGCCGTCATCGGGATGAGCGTGAAGGCGCCGGTGTTCAGGGCCAGAAGTGTGATCATCGCATTGCTGGCGCTCTGCTTGTGCGGGTTCAGCTCCTGCAGATGCCCCATGGCCTTCAGCCCCAGCGGCGTCGCGTTGTTGGAGAGGCCCAGCATGTTGGCGGAAAGGTTCATCACCATGGCGCTCATGGCCGGGTGGCCCGTGGGTACGTCGGGGAAAAGGCGGCGGAGCAGGGGGGAGAGCAGGCGCACCACGGCCTCCAGCACGCCCGCCTTTTCCAGCAGGCGCAGCACCCCCAGCCAGAACATCATCATGCCAGCCAGCGGCAGGGCGATGCCCATGACGGCCTTTTCAGCGCCTTTCATCGCGGCGTCGATGACACTGGCGTCTCCAGAGACGCGGCCGACCAGGCCGGCGACGAGAAGTCCGATGAAGAGAAGGGTTGCCCAGATGTAGTTCAGCATGTCGTAGTGGAAAATGTGACAACGTAGTAGCCAGATGCGGCAGCAATGCGTAAACGTTTCTGCGCCAGCCTCAAGTGGCAACTCCCATACATTTGTTCATGCCTTGTCCTATCCAGCTCGCCAGCAAGCTCAGCGGCCTCAGCCAGCATGTGATCCGCATCTGGGAGCGGCGCTACAGCGCCCTGAGCCCCAGCCGCACCGGCACGAACCGCCGCATGTACTGTGAGGAAGCCGTGAAACGGCTGAAACTGCTGAAGACTCTCACGGAGAATGGCCACCGCATCGGCGGTGTGGCCCGGCTCTCCACGGCGGAGCTTGAGGCGCTGGCTCAGGGCACCGTACCCGTCGCACGGCCTGTATCCGCCCTTCCCGCAGATCCCACCGCATCCGTTCCCGTAGAAGATACTACACCGCAGAGCCCGCCGATGGAGCCCGCGCAATACGTTGACAACGCCATCGCCGCCTCCAAGCGCTACGATTGCGAAGGGCTGCGCCAGGTGCTTTTGCAGGCGCGCATGCAATTGGGACAGCGCGGCATGCTGCATCAGGTCATCTGCCCGCTGATCATCCAGGTGGGCAACAGCTGGCAGCAGGGGGCGCTGCGCCCGAGCCACGAACACATTGCCACGGCAATCATCCGCGAGATGCTTCTCACCCCCGTGCCCGGCAGTCAGACGCCTCTGAATGCCCCGGAACTCGTGGTGGCCACCCCTGCGGGGGAAGTGCATGAGCTGGGCGCTTTGATCGTGGCCGCCTCCGCACGAGATCTCGGCTGGTACGTGACCTACCTCGGGCCGAATCTGCCCGTGGAAGAGATCGCCGCATGCGCCATCGCCCGGAATGCCACGGGGGTTGCTCTGAGCGTGGTGTATCCGGAAGGCTGCTCCATCATCGTGGAAAAACTGCGCCGCATGCGCGAGCTGCTGCCACCTGCCATGCGCCTGATCGTTGGCGGTCGCGCCGCTGCTAGCTACCGTGTCGTGCTGCCTGACATCGCTGTTCAATGGGTAAGCTGCCTGCACGGCTTGGACGAAGCTTTATGCAAGAATCAGGCGTGAGCTAAGTTGCATGAGGGCTGACTTTCTCTAGTGTCTTTTTCTCATGCTTTTATACCGTACCTCCACCGGCAACTTCATTCAGACCCCCACTGCATGGCACGCCGTGCCTGAAAAGAACTGGGATGCGCTGCTGGAAGTCGTGGGCCTTTTCGCCTATCTCTCACAGATTGCCTCGACGACGTCGGTGGTGGAAGCCCCCGCACCGGAGACCATCCTCGCTCCCATTGTTTCCCAGGAAGTCTGGGCCGCAGGGGTCACCTACTTCCGCAGCCGCACCGCGCGGATGGAAGAAAGCAAAGACGCAGGCGGTGGCAGCTTTTATGACCGCGTGTATGCGGCGGAGCGCCCGGAGATTTTCTTCAAGGCCACCCCCCAGCGCGTCGCGCACCCCGGTCAGGCCATGCATCTGCGCAGCGACTCCAAATGGATGGTGCCCGAGCCCGAGCTGACGCTGTGCATCAACAGCCGTGGCGACATCATCGGCTACACCGTGGGCAATGACCTTTCCTGCCGTGACATCGAAGGTGAAAACCCCCTCTACCTCCCGCAGGCTAAGTGCTTCAAACTCTGCGCCGCACTCGGCCCGGCCATCCTGATTCAAAACGAACCGCCCGCGCCTACGACCCGCATTCATTTGCAGATCGACCGCGCCGGAGTCGCCGCTTTTGAAGGCGAAACCACCGTGTCCCAGCTCAAGCGCACCCCCGCCGAGCTCGCAGGCTTCCTCTTCCGCGACAACACCTTTCCCACCGGCACCTTCCTCATGACCGGCACCGGCATCGTCCCCGGAGATGAATTCACCCTGCAAAGCGGCGACCTCATCAGCATCACCATCGACGGCATCGGCACGCTGGTGAATCCGATCGGGTAAGGTGTCACGCATGGAATGGCGGCAGCATGTCGCCATTCCCTTCATGGGGTGCGAATTTGAATAAACCGTTTAAGGCTACGTCTGAGGTCCTGCGCTGCCATGACACCTCACGCCTTTCTCCTGATCTTCGTCACTGCATGGCTGGCGAGCTGTACTGCAGACCCCACCCTGGCCGTCAGCAGCAGCTTGGGCAGCCACGAACTGCGGGGCAAAACACTCGCCGTGGGTGGTTTGACGGCCCAGGGAGTGATGGTGTATCCGGGACGTACTGAAGAGAGCCTCATTCTACAAGAGGCAGGGAAAGCGCTGCAGCATCGGCTGCGGCGCTCATCGGTGCTCACCACTGAGGCTGCGCGTGCCGCCGTGGGGTTTCCGCCGTCCAAATTCAGCGCGGGCGTGCCCATCGTCCTTGGCAGCAAGCTCAGTCCGGGCTTCATCCGTAAAGCGCGCGCGGGGGGCCTGCACTACCTGCTGTGGATCGACCTGCGCGACAACTCGGTGGATCATAGCAACAGGCAGCATCAGAACACGCGCACCATCTATTCGTTGTGTTCCTGTGGGAAGATCGGTGACAAAACCTGCCGCAGGGGCTCTTGCTGCAGCGGCTGCACCAGCTTCTGCCGACGCGGCACCACGGAGACCGTCTATTCCGCAAGTGAGTTCGCCACACGCAGCATCGCGGCCAGCTACACGCTGCTGGACACGGTCTCAGGCAAGACGGTGTGGCAGGCGGAATCCCTGCGGTCCGATTCGAATGTGCATACCGCCACTTCCGAGTCCGGCTTGCCCATGCCGCCGGGCGTGCCGCTGCCGCCCACGGAATCTCAGATCATGAAACGGATGACCACCTGTGCCATTGCCCGGCTGCCGAAGTGATGGGGGCGCAAAACCTGAGGTATGAATTTGTATTGCCGTGCTATGTAAATCAGGCAGGTTAAAGCTATGAGCAATCGCCAGATCGCCATCGACCTCCTTGAGAAACTTCCAGAAGACATGTCGCTTACGGACATGGCCCGTGAGATTGAGTTCGTGGCCGGGATTCGTGAGGGCTTTGACCAGTTGGAACGGGGTGAAGGCATCCCCATTGAGAACGTGCGTGAACTGGTGTCGTCATGGATTGTCGGGTGATTATCTCGCCGCGCGCGCTGCTCGATTTAAAGGTGATCGTTCGCTACATTTCCGTGGACAATCCACAGGCCGCCCGTCGTTTTGGCGAAAAACTGGTCTGTGCCGCCGAGTCCCTCGCGCAGATGCCTGAGCGGGGGCGCATCGTTCCAGAACTGGATGACGGCATCACAAGGGAGATCGTCGTTTATCCCTATCGAATAGTTTATCGTTACGACAAAGACGAAAACACAGTCGGCATCGCACGCTTCTGGCATGGCGCACGAACACTGGACGAAACCGCATTTCTCTTTTAGAGACTCTCCAACCATGACACTCACCGGACATCACTTCATCGCGGGTCGCGAAGCGGCTCCCCACGGCCACCTTTTTCACGCCTTCAATCCCACCACCAGCGCCCAGCTTGAGCCTGCGTTTGGAGATGCCACGCACCGCGAGGCCGATGAGGCCATGCAGGCGGCTGACGGTGCCTTTGACGCTCTTCGTTTCGCCACACCGGAAACCCGTGCGACTTTGCTCGACACCATCGCCGAAGAAATCACCGCCTTGGGCGATGCGCTGATCGAGCGCGCCCACGCCGAGTGCGCGCTGCCTCTGGCACGCCTCACGGGCGAGCGCGGCCGTGCGATTGGCCAGCTCAAGCTCTTCGCGGCACTGATCCGTGAAGGCTCCTGGGCCAATGCCTGCGTGGACCATGCCATCCCTGACCGCCAGCCGCTGCCGAAGCCGGATGTGCGCCGCGTGATGATGCCCATTGGGCCCGTCGTGGTGTTTGGCGCCAGCAATTTCCCTTTCGCCATCGGCGTCATCGGCACGGATTCCGTCTGTGCTCTGGCATCTGGCTGCCCAGTTGTCGTCAAAGGCCACCCTGCACATCCCGGCACCTGCGAGATGCTCGCACGTGCGGTCCTGAACGCCCTGCACAAGGTGGGCCTGCCCGCAGGCTGCTTCTCGCTGCTTCACGGGAAGTGCAATGACATCGGTACCACGCTGACCAAGCACCCTCTCACCCAGGCCGTCGCCTTCACCGGCTCCCTGCGCGGTGGTCGTGCGCTGATGGACGTGGCCGCCGCTCGTCCGCATCCAATCCCAGTCTATGCGGAAATGGGTTCGGTGAATCCAGTCTTCGTGCTGCCCGGGGCGCTCAAGGAGCGTGCCTCGAAAATCGCTGAAGGCTATGTCGGTTCCGTCACGATGGGCGTGGGCCAGTTCTGCACGAATCCCGCCGTCGTTCTCGGCTTGAAGAGTGACGAGCTGAACCAGTTCATCAGCAACGCAGCCGCCCTCGCGGCCAAAGTGGCCCCGCAGACGATGCTGCATCGCGGCATCTGCGAAGCCTATGACGCCGGTACCGCTGTGTGGCAGACCGTGAAGGGACTGCAGCTTGTCGGTGAATCCGAAACTCCTTCCAGCGAAACCGCCTCCCAGGCCGCGTGCCGCATCTTCACCACGACGATCGACGTGCTGGAAGCCAACGAAGAGCTGCGCCGCGAGGTGTTTGGTCCATGCTCCATCATCACGCAATGCGCCACGCTCGAAGACATGCTGCGCTATGCAAACAGCCTCGATGGCCAGCTCACCGCCACCCTTCAGGGCACCGAGCAGGATCTGCGTGATTTCGCCCCGCTCATCCGTGTGCTGGAGCGCAAGGTGGGCCGCATCATCTTCAACGGTTTCCCCACCGGCATCGAAGTCTGCCCCTCCATGCACCACGGCGGCCCGTATCCCGCCGCCAGCCACAGCTTCTTCACCAGCATCGGCACCGGCAGCATCAACCGCTTCGTGCGCCCTGTTTCCTATCAAGGCTTCCCGGAAGAGGCGCTTCCCGAACTGCTCAAAGACGCCAATCCACGCGGCGCCATGCGCATCGTGGATGGCGTGCTGACGCGGTAGGGGGCTGCGCCGGGAGTCGCGCCAGCGTTTTTGGAGTGCGGTCGCGCAGATGCAAGGCGCAAGCCTGCATCGGAGCCACCGCTTTCGAGCGTCTCGTGGCACGCGAGAAGGTGACCAAGCCTGCGCGTGCCGCAGCCCGGGTTCTGGCGGGTATTTCATGGTATTCGCGCGCCGTCCGGCCTGCGAAAGCGGTGGCTGCGTTCGTTCCTCACTCCGCAACCGCACTCCAAATCGATCCCGCTCCTCCTACCTCTCCTTCTTCGTATTCGAAGGCGCGTTGAGGAACTTGCGCATGTCGTTGAAGATGCTGTTCGGCCCCTCCTGCGACTGCGCATGGGTGCGCACGCCTTCAAACCATTCCGCGGTGCTGGGCGAGTGCGCTTTTGCAACTGCAAGCAGCAGCTCAAGCGTGATCGGCACAGGCTGGCCGGTGTGAATGGCGGCCGAAAGAGCGAGCTCGGCGGCACGGTCAAAGACCCACTTCAAATCGGCTCCGGAGAAACCGTTGGTGGCTTCGATGAGTTCCGTGTTGTCGAATTCGGCAATGGGCTTGTCCTTGGCCAGCAACTCAATGATCTGCGCACGCGCCGGGGCATCCGGCGGGGCGACGAAGATGGCCTGGTCAAAACGACCGGGGCGGCGGAAAGCCGGGTCAATGGCCCATGGCTGGTTCGTGGCACCGATGACGAGGATGCGCTGGTTTTCGCTGCGGATGCCGTCCATCTCGTGCAGGAACTGGTTCACCAGATTGCGCATCTGGCTTTCACGGATCTGGCGGCGGTCCTGGGCAAGGGAATCGATGTCATCAAAGACGAGCACGCAGGGCGCGTTGGCGCGCGCGGTCTCGAAGATCTGATGCAGGTTGCGCTCGGTGCTGCCGAAGTAGGGATCAAAGATCTCGTGCAGACCGACGGAAAGGTAATTGCAGGGCACTTCTCCCGCGACGGCGCGGAGAATGAGAGTCTTGCCACAGCCGGGCGGGCCGTAAATGAGTATGCCGCCGCCGGTTTTGCGGCCGTAGGCTTTGTAGAGATCGGGGAACTGCAGCGGGTAGGTGATCTTGAGGCGGATCTCCTCCTTCAGTTCTTCCATGCCGCCCACATCGGCAAAGGTCACATTGCCACGCTCGGGATCACCCGGAGCATAGAAGGTCTCGGGGCGCCAGTCGTAGGGCGGGTCATCGAAGGGATCTTCGAATAGATCATCCTGATCGGGGCCACCCGCGATCTGCGGTTCCTGGCTGGGCGGTTCCGGCGCCGGGGCAGGGGCGGTTTTGCGGGCATCACGTGCGGTGCGGCCAAGCTCACGCTCAAGCGCGGGATCGCTCATGGTGCCGTCGATCTGCGCGGCACGGTCAAAATGCTCGATGGCTTTGGGCCGGTCGCCCTCGCTCAGATACACACGGCTCAAAAGCAGGTGGGCCTGGGCATTGGTGGGTTCCAGAAAGATGACGCGTTCGGCACGCACGGCAGCACCTGAGGTGTCTCCCTCCATGAACAAAACTTTGGCGATGCCCAGCATGGCGTCGGTCTGGTCCGGGTCCTGTTCCAAGGCACGCGTGAAGACCTCACGCGCCTCGTCCAGATGCAGTTCTTCCAGACACGCACGACCGTAGAGCAGCAACAACGACAGATTGTTCGGTGACTGTGTCAGGGCGTCGCGGAGTGCGGTGGAGTTTGGCATGGGTTTAATGATAGACCACCGCCGGGGTGATCCTGCTTAGATTTAAGAGCGCACGAAGCATGCCGCCAATGATTTCTTGGTACAACTCAAGACCTGCAGGCCGGCTGCCAGCCGTGGTGTGAAGCCGGTCGAACGATCTGGAAGTTTGCCTGTGACGATCCGTTTCCTTTGGGGTTACTGCCTTGGATGAAATTGAGTTTCTTGTTTTTATTGGCGCTGGGGATGGCCATGAAGGGTACGGCGGAAGATCGTACAGGTGACCCTCTGCACTCACCGACCCTGGTGCTCTGCCTTAGACCATTACGGCTGGCGCAGCAGCCGGGACTCTCGGATGCGGTGGAAAGTGTGAAACGGCTCAACTCGTTTTCTCAGACTCAGGATGGCATGTCCAGGCGTGCCATTGATGCGCTGGTGTTCATTTTCAAAGACCTCTTCCTCAAGGAGCAGGAACTCACCTCTGCGGAGAATGCTCTGGCAAAAGCTGAACGAAAGGCCCTGGCCCAGGAGCAGCTGGCTGAACGCACTGAGACCGTTGGCAGCCCGCTCAGCGGGCCGAACCCCCAGCTGGCGGTGATCTTTCGCAAAGAGGCGGCAGACATCCGCGGCAAGGCGACCCGGCTGCATGAGGCAGCACTCAAAGCACTGAAGGAAAAAATCACCGCCTACAACGTGTCGGTGGGCTATTTCCAAAGCCAGGGATGCACCGAGGTGGTGATTGCGCTCGCGAGCTCGCTGTTCGCAGTCGTTGACCGCCACCTGCCGGACTTTGATTTCAAACCCACCGTCTCACGAGAATGGATTGAGAACCAAAAGCGGGTTACGGCATAGCGCAAAGAGAAGGACCCAAACGCACCGTCGCTGTGACAGGTCGTATGGGTCCTCAAAAGAGCCTTAAGGGCTGTTAGCGATTACCACTTCTTCTTGAAGCCGCCGCCACCGCCGCCATAGGGGCGCTTGGGTGGGCCGCCAAAGCCGCCTCCACCACCGCCGCCTGCATCTTCACGACGTGGGCCGTCATCACCACCGCCACCGTAGCCGGGGCTTGGGCCTTCGCCTTCACGCTGCTGCCAGGGCTTGCTGCCAAAGCCGGGCTTCTTGAAGCCGCCGCCACCAAAGCCGCCGCCGCCACCACCGCTGCCGAAGCCGGGCTTTTTAAAGCCGCCGCCACCGCCGCCTTGGTATCCGCCGCCGCCACCACCACCGTAGCCTTTGAAGCCAGTGCCGGGGCCGCCGCCTTTGTTGAAGCCGCCGCCGCCACCACCACCACCGCCGTAACCGCCTTTGTTAAAGCCGCCACCGCCGCCGCCGAAGCCGGGTTTCTTGATGAAGCCGCCGCCACCGCCGAAGCGCTTGGGGCGGATGCCGCTGATGTCGTCCGGACGGTCCGCATGGTCCATGCGCACGTCACGGCCGCGCAGCTGCGCGCCTTTGACGCCTTCCAGCACGGCTTCCACGGAGTCTCCGGGGATTTCGACGAAGCTGCATTTCTCCAGCACGTCGATGGCACCGATGCTGCCGGGGGTCAGGTCTTGAATGGTGTTGTAAAGCATGCCGGCGATGTCCTGCGGACGCACCTGATCCATGCCGCCCACGTTGATGAAGAGGCGCACCATGCCGGAGCGCGGGCCCTTCTGCACGTAGCTGCTCTGCTTGCGCGGCACGCGTTCTTCCTCGTGGTCGCTCTCGAATTCGTTGTCAAATTTGGCCGGGCGTGTCGCCGGGGCGGCCGCCTGATGATTCGTCGGGCCGGAGTCCTCCTCGTTGCCGGACTCCTCGCGCTGGGCGGGAGCGGATGCCTCGGCTGGAGCCGCAGCATTTTCCACCGGGGCGGAGCCTTCGGCAGATGCTTCATTCGAAACAGCGGCAGGAGCTTCCGTGCCTTCAGCGGCTGGCGCTGGGGTTCCGGCAGGGCCTTCGGTCACGGCGGCTGCCGGGGCAGGGGATGCCTGCGGGGCCTGAGCGGCGACGGACTGAGGGGTGGGTCTTGGCGCTGGCGCGGTGGCCTGGGCGCGGGGCTTGAAGTCGCGCTGCGGATAGTCGGGCTTCCGGCCGGCGCGGTCTTCCACGATCTGCTCGGTCTCGCGCACCTGGTCTTTCATGAGCAGGTCCATGAGCGCGCTGGCGATCTCCGTGGGGGAGAAGCCGATGTCCAGCAGGCGCTGGATGCTGTGCTCGTGATTGGCGTAGGCGGCGCCTTCCAGCACGGCTTTGACCTTGTCGAAGGTCTTGTCCACGCGGGTGGCTTCCAGTTCCTCCTGGGAGGGCACCTTGGCGCGCTCCACGCGGATGTTGATGAAGCGCTGGATGCGCTGCATCAGGTAAATTTCACGTCCGGCCACGAGGCTGAAGGCCTTGCCGCTGCGTCCGGCACGACCCGTGCGGCCGATGCGGTGCACGTAATCTTCCGCGTCATAGGGAAGCTCCAGATTGACGATGAGATCAATGTCATTCACGTCCAGGCCACGGGCGGCCACGTCTGTAGCCACGAGCACTTCCACGTTGCCGCTGCGGAAGTTGCGCATCACGCGCTCGCGCATCGTCTGATTGATGTCCCCATGCAGGCGGTCGGCGGCGTAGCCACGGGCCACGAGGGCGTCGGTGGCGTCATCCACGGCACGCTTGGTGTTGGCGAAAACGATGGTAAGCCGCGGGGCCTCGATGTCGATCACGCGGCAGAGCACTTCCAGCTTGGAGCGGCCCTGCACTTCGTAGTAGCGCTGCTCCACGGTGGCCACGGTCAGCGCCTTCTGCTGAATGGTGATCGTCGCGGCGTTGGTCGTGTAATTTTCCACGAGACGGCGGATGCGCGGCTCAAAGGTGGCGGAGAAGAAGATGGTCTGGCGCTCTTTCGGCACGGCGGCCATCAGGCGGTCGATGTCGTCGCTGAAGCCCATGTCCAGCATTTCATCAGCTTCATCAAAGACGAGCGTCTTGAGGGCGTCGAACTTCAGCAGTCCGCGCTCCATGAAGTCGAGGATACGGCCGGGGGTGCCGACCACGATCTGGGAGCCGCTCTGCAAAGCGCGGATCTGGCGGTCATACGAAGCGCCGCCATACACTGGCGTGGCGCGCACGCCTTCCTTGAAGGAGGCCAGCTTGTGGATTTCCGCGCAGACCTGCATGGCCAGCTCGCGGGTAGGGCAGAGGATCAGAGCCTGCACCGCGCGCTTGGTGCCATCGACGCCTTGAACAACAGGAATGCCAAAGGCCATGGTTTTGCCCGAGCCGGTCTGGCTCTGGCCCACGACGTCACGTCCGGTAAGGGCCACAGGAATAGCTTCAGCCTGGATGGGGGAGGGTTGCTCGAAGCCGAGTGATTTAACGGCTTCAAGAAGCTCGGGCGAAATTCCCAATTCAGGGAAGGTGTGGGTACTCATAAAAACAGAAACGAAACGTATCCCTCAGAATTTGAGGGGTGTCATACTGGCACCTATAGGGGGAGATAGCAAGGTGTTTGATCTTGACGCTCCCGGGGAGAGGTCGGGGGAGGCTGCCGGGTGTGAGTCGGTGTTGATGGGGGATCAGAAAAGCTCCCTGGCTTCACCGATCCGCCTACGCCAGTAATAAGGGCGACGCTTGGCGTGTGCGACGGCGAGGATCACCACCTTCTGCCGCCAGATTGTGTAAGCGATGTAATATTCGCCAAAACGTGGGTTTAGATTGGCCCTGCGAACGGTCTTGCGACGGATGTTGTAGAGCAGCGGGTTTTCACAAATCGCATGGCGATGCTGGAGATAATGCCATTCAAACGCAATCACCAGCTCCTCATCAATGCCACCAAAGTGCTCCAGCAATTCATCATGTTCCTGCTGGGCAGACGGATGAATTTTCCATTCCGTCATGGCCTGTAAACAGGACGCTCGATTCCCAATTTGGCAAACACGGCATCCGAACGACGTTCAGACTCCTCAGCGGTGAGCAACTGGACGGTGCCATTTTCAATCTCCTGCACACGGCTATCAAGCTCAGCGTCCCACTCGGCCTCGATTGAGGCTTCTTCGTCTGACTTATCGTCCTCAGTGAGCTGAAAATCACGCCGAAGCTCCTGAAAAAGCTCTCTCGCCTCGTCCGGGGCGAGGCTGTTGATGGCCTTTTTGATGTGTTCGACGGCGGCTGTCATGGTTTGATTCTATCTTAATCCTCAGGATTTGTCGAGTGGCCGAGTCATGCAGTGAACCTCAAGCCCGCACACCTCCGGCATGCGCCTTTTCCCGGGCTGCCACGCGCACGCCACCGCAGAAAAAAGCCACTTAACGGTATGGACGGCTGCAAAAGCCCTTCTAAAATCTCGTTTCCTCAGCCAACCAATCTGCGGGCGTGCATGCCCGTACCCCAACCATGTCCACCGCTTCCGCTCCCTCGTCGTCATCTCCCACCTCCCTGCGCAACGCCGTCATCCGCCTCGCGGGCAATTCCCAGGACGGCATTCAGTCCATCGGCGGTTTCCTGGCGCGTCTGGCCGGTCGCACGGCGCAGGAAGTGATGACCTACATGACCATCCCGTCCACGATTTCGGGCGGGCCTTCCATTTTCCAGGTGCATCTGGGCTCCGGTGAAGTGCTGCATGAGGGCGACGAAGCCGACGTGCTCGTGGCCTTTTACAAGCACAGCTACGAAAACCACATCGCCGCCCTGCGCGATGGCGGCATCTGCTTCTACGACACTGCGGACATGGGTCCGGAAGACGTGAAAAACGAGCGCGGCATCATCCACATCGGCGTGCCTTTCACCTCCGCCACCGTGGAGGCCGTGGGCGGCTCCACCCGTGACCGTGGCAAGAACATGTTTGTGCTCGGCATGGTCTGCGCCGTCTTCAATCTCGACAAGGAAAAGCTCGTGGGCATCGTCAGCCGCCAGTTTGGCCGCAAGGACGAAAGCGTGCTGCGCAATGCACTGCTGGCCTTTGACGCCGGCTTTGCCTACCAGGTGGGTGATGTCGAAAAATTTGCCTTCGTCCCGGGAGAGGCCACCAGCGGCCACCGCATCAGTGCGGATGGCAACCAGATGCTCACGCTCGGCCTCATCGCCGCCGGGGTGCGCTACGGCTCCGCCTATCCCATCACCCCATGGTCTTCCATCATGGAAACGCTGCGCTTCGAACTGCCGAAGTATGGCGGCCTCTACGTGCAGGCGGAAGACGAACTCGCCGCCGTGTCCATGACCATCGGTGCCGCCTTTGCCGGCCACCTCGCCATCACCGGCAGCTCCGGCCCGGGCCTCAGCCTGAAGATGGAAGCACTGGGCTACGCCAGCATGGCGGAAATCCCCCTCATCGTGGTGAACGTGCAGCGCGGCGGTCCTTCCACCGGTCTGCCCACCAGCGTGGAGCAGTCCGACCTCATGCAGGCCATCTACGGCAGCCATGGCGACAGCCCCCGCATCGTGCTGGCGCCGAAGGACGTGGAAGACTGCTTCTACATCGCCCTCGAAGCCGGCAAGCTGGCTAAGAAATACTCCTGCCCCGTCATCATCCTGAGCGATCAGGCCCTGAGCAGCCGCATCGAAGCCTTCGAAGAGCCCGACCTCGACAAGCACTGGGTCGAACCCACCCTCGACCTCTCCACCCGCCCCGAAGGCTTCAAGCCTTATCCGCTCGATTCCATCACGCAGCACGCACCTCCCGGCTCCAAGATGGCAGGCGGCAAATACCCCGTCTCCACCGGTCTGGAGCACGATGAAATGGGCCACCCCAGCGGCAGCCCCAAGATGCACACCTTGATGACCAACAAGCGCCGCAACAAGCTGGTGCAGCTTTCCAAAGAACTCCCTCTGCCCGAGATTCATGGCGACCAGACCGGCGACGTCCTCGTCATCGGCTGGGGCAGCACCTACGGCCCGATCCGGGAAAGCGTGGACCGCATGCGCACGGAAGGCCACAAAGTGGGCGCCCTGCACCTGCGCCACCTGCACCCCATGCCGGACGGTCTTGACGGCCTCTTCAAGAAGTTCAAGCACGTCGTCTGCGTGGAGATGAACGACTCCGGCCTCTACGGCTACGGTCAGTTGGCCACCCTGCTGCGCGCCAGCCTTGCGGATCCCCGCATCAATTCGGTATGCAAAACCGACGGCCTCGCCTTCCGCATCCGCGAGATCGTCACCGGCGTGGAAAAAATCATGAGCGCCTAGTCCGGACCCGCACCCCGCAGCATCACCAACCTTTTCATTTCAAATCATCATGTCCACCGCCCTCGTCACTCCCGCAGCTCCTGCCACGGAGAAGCTCACCAAAAAAGCCCTTACCGCCGACCATCCCACGTGGTGCCCCGGCTGCGGCGACTTCGCCGTGCTGAACATCTTTTACCGCGTGCTGGAGAAGCTCCAATACCCGCATGAAAACATCGTCTGCGTGGCCGGCATCGGCTGCTCCAGCCGCTTCCCGTATTTCATGAACACGCACGGCATCCACTTCATCCATGGCCGTGCGCTGCCACTCGCCACCGGCATCTCCCTGAGCCGTCCGGACGTGCACGTCTTCGTCTTCGGCGGTGACGGCGACGGCTTCTCCATCGGCGGCAACCATCTCAACCACGCCGCGCGCAAAAACATCAAGCTCACCTACGTCATCATGGACAACTTCGTCTATGGCCTGACCAAGAAGCAGACCAGCCCGACGAGCCCCATCGGCTTCAAGAGCAAGACCGACCCCACCGGCAGCATCGACCGCCCGATCAATCCGATGCGCCAGCTCCTCGCCAGCGGAGCCACCTTCATCGCCCGCACTCACGCCGCGCAGGTGAAGCACATGGAAGCCATGTTTGAGCGCGCCATCCTGCATGACGGCTTCAGCGTCGTCGAGTGCCTCAGCGAGTGCGTCATGTTCTTCGCCGGTGCGTTTGACGACAGCACTCCCCGCAAAGGCGGTACCTTCGACACCATCGACGAAACGCAGCACGACGTCACCAACGACGTGGCCGCCTACCAGATGGCCGAAAACCTCGCCCCCGGAAAATTCGGCGTGTACTATCAGGTCAATCGCCCCACCAAGAATGCCCTAGAGCAGAAGTGGATCGACGACACCCAGTCCAAGCTCGGCGGCGTCTCGCAGAAGGACGTGCTGAAGAAGCGCTTCGAAGCGATGCGGTAGGATCAGTCCTGGGTGCGCGGGCCTCCGAGCCCGCAGCACTCCGCCGCATCCAGCGTTCCGCTTGTGTCACAGCCACTGCTTATCTGACGGATCGGTCTGATCCGTCAGTTCAACTGTACATTGCCCTCGATAATGCATGTGCCGCCCCCTTGACGCCGCACTCATCGTGCCCTTCTTGACCGCACCCCCATGCGCATCCACACGCTCGATCTTCGCTTCCAAAACATCCCCGGACTCATCGCTTCCTATCTCATCGAGAGCGGCGGCGAGTATGCGCTGATCGAAACCGGCCCAGGCTCCACGCTGGAAACACTGCGCGCAGCGATCCGTGCCGTCGGTGTCGATGAATCCGCCATCAAAAAAGTCTTCGTCACCCACATTCACCTCGATCACGCCGGTGCTGCCGGGTGGTTTGCGCAGCAGGGGGCCACGGTGTACTGCCACCCCAATGCCGCGCGGCATTTGGTCGATCCCTCCAAGCTCATCGACAGCGCCCGCATGGTCTATGGCGATCTCATGGACAAACTCTGGGGCGACATGCTGCCTGTGCCTGTGGATCGCGTGATCGCCTTGCAGGACAAGGAGAGCGTGCGTCTTGGTGAGATCGAGATCATCGCCTGGGATACTCCGGGTCATGCACGGCATCACCACGCCTTCATCATTGGCGACATCTGCTTCACCGGCGACGTGGCCGGCATGCGTCTGGAAAACAGCCGCTATCTCTCCGTCACCGCCGCGCCTCCGCAGTTTGATCCTGTTGCTTATGGGCAGTCCTTGGATCGTCTCCTGGCAGCAAACTTCAAGACGCTCTATCTCACGCACTTTGGAGTGGTGAGCGATGTGGCGTGGCATCTGAGCACCTATCGCCAGCGGGTTGCCGAAGTTTACGAGCGCGTCGCCGCCGATTTCAAGGCGGGCCTCAGCGCGGAGGAAAACCGCCGCAACTACGCGCTCGCCGAGCACACCATCGCCATGCAGGCAGGCGTGAGTGAAGAACTTTGGCGCAAAGGTGAAGACGCCAATGTCACCTCGATGTGTGCTGACGGTGTCCGCTTATACTGCGAGAAGTGGCGCTAGAGCGCTGGTCTGCTGGCAGCGCAGGTTAAGGCTGTGTTGTTCAGTCTGTTTGCGAGAAGTCAGGTTCTGCACATGCCCAAAAATGGCAGTTTTACAAACTGATTCCATTTAGACCTGATGCCGCTGTTAATAGCAATAGCGGCATCAGGTCTGGTGGCTCTCTCAGCCCTATGAGTGGCTTTCAGCGGGAAAGACTTGATCTGGTTCCTCCGCACCGTGCGTGCGACGGCGCGACCGAGGTGAGGGCTAGTTTCTGATTGTCCCTGGCATGCGGTGGCGCATCTTCAGGCTGTTCGTTCAACGCTTGGTTTTAGTTTCCGCCTCGCAGCAAATAGAAGATGAGGAGCACGGGGAGGGGGATGCCGAGAAGCCAGAGAAGGGCATAGCCAATCTTGCCTTGTTCCATGCGCTGCCATTGCTTGATAAGTGTGTTTTTCATAATAGTGACGTTTAAGAATTTGTGGTTTGTTGAATCGCACCAGCCATGTCTTGTGGTGCTAGAGGTCGTTTAAAATGCGCTCGACTTCTTCGCGGGATTTTCCCAGCCGCTGCTGCAGACGTCCGTAGAGTTCGTCTTCCTTGCCTTTTTCATACATCACATCGTCATCGGTCAATTGGCCAAACTTCTGCTTCAGCTTGCCTTTCACCTCGTTCCAGTTGCCCTTGATCTTGAGCTGGGCTGGAGAGTCGGTGGCTGCCTCGTGGACTTTTTCCTTGGTTTCTTCACTGACCTTGGTGGATGATTGCTTCTCACAGGCCGCAATGCAGAGCGCCAGACACGGCAGGATGAGCATGGTTTTGAGGTTCGTTTTCATGGTGTGGGTTGAGGTGTGGGTGCAGTGGGGGACGGTGTTCATTTTTGACTGCCGTCCGGCCAGTGCTTGGATGGCCTGAAGGACTCCAGTTTAGATTGATTGGGCCTTTGTGCTAACATCGCGCCTCGCCGCAGTGCCGGATGCATGGATGCGGCCATGGCACTCGGTGCTGGAAAAGTGGGCTCTTCCTGCCTGGCTGCGCTTCAGGGACAGGTTGTCTGCTGATTGGCGGCTAAGGTCAGCAGTGACATCCATTGCGATA
>CALRWM010000060.1:0-39967 GCA_943371875.1 Prosthecobacter debontii
ATCATCCTCATGGGTTCCCATGGTCACGGCGCACTGTACCATCTGTTCGCCGGCAGCGTCACGACAGGCGTCATCAAGCAAGCCGGCCATCCTGTGCTGGTCATCCCGAGTGTGCCCGCCCCAGAGACCCATCTGGTGAAAATAGCAGCCCGGAAAGCCCAGCTTGCGCGAGTGGGCCCGCTGGGTGGGATTCCCGCGCCGATTTGAGAGGGAGGACGAAGAGGAAGATTCACTCACCCTCCGCCACCACCTACCATCTCCGCATCCGGCATGGTCATCCTGGCAGGATCCAGCGCCTCGTTCAGCTCCACTAGCGTGATACCAAGCTCTTCAAGCCGCTGCAGGCAGAGCTCTCGCACCGATGTTCCCGTTTGGGCGCTCTGTTTGGCGATCTCAGCGGCCTTGTCATAGCCGATCTTGGAATTCAACCCCGTGACCATCGCGAGGCTGTGCTCGATGAAACTCGTGCAGCGCTCCCGGTTTGCCACGATGCCGTCCACACAGCGCGTGGCGAAGAGCGCGGTGGCGTTCGTCAGCAGCTCGATGCTTTCCAGCAGCGCCGCAGCGAGCGCGGGCATCATCACATTCAGCTCCAGATTCCCATTGGCGGCGCACCAGGTGACGGTGGTGTCGTTGCCCATCACCCGCGCGCAGACCTGCATGAGGCTCTCGCACATCACCGGGTTCACCTTGCCGGGCATGATGGAACTGCCGGGCTGCGTGGTGGGCAGAATGATCTCGCCGAGGGCACACTGCGGGCCGGAGCTGAGCCAGCGCAGATCGTTGGCGATCTTGAAGAGGCTTGTGGCCACGGTCTTGAGCTGGCCGCTGACTTCCACGAGGGCGTCCTTCGCCGACTGCGCCTCGAAGTGATCCTGCGCCTCCTTGAAAGGCAGGCCGGTCTTCTCAGCGAGCAGCGGGATGGCACGGGCGGGCATTTCCGGATGGCTGTTCAATCCCGTCCCAACCGCCGTGCCACCCAGCGGCAGCTCCATGAGGGCGTTCAGCGCCTTGTGCCCGCGACTCACCGCCAGCTCCGTCTGCCGTGCGTAACCCTTGAACTCCTGCCCCAGGCGCACCGGCGTGGCATCCATCAAATGCGTGCGGCCGATTTTGAGCACCTCCCAGAACTCCTCCGCCTTCGCTGCCAGCGAATGCTGCAGCGTCTCCAGCGCCGGGAGCAGCCTCCGGTTCAACTCCTGCGCCACGGCGATGTGCACCGCCGTGGGAAAGGTGTCGTTGCTGGACTGCCCCATGTTCACATGGTCATTCGGATGCACCGGGTCCTTCGTCCCCAAGGGCCTGCCGACGATCTGGCAGGCGCGGTTCGCGACCACCTCGTTCACATTCATGTTCGTGCTCGTGCCGGAGCCGGTCTGATAGATGTCGATGACGAAATGCGCATCATGAATGCCCTCCGCTACTTCCAAAGCCGCCTGCTCGATGAGCGAAGCATTGTCCTGCGGCAGCAGTCCCAGCTCATGGTGCACACGCGCCATCGCCCACTTGATGAGCCCATAGGCATGAATGACCGGCAGCGGCACACATCGCCCGCTGACCGGGAAATTGAGCACCGCCCGCTGCGTGCTCGCGCCATAGAGCGCCTCCGCCGGCACGGCCATCGCCCCCATGCTGTCTGTCTCGGTGCGCGTGTTCATGACAGGGATACGTTCGCCAAGGGATGGGAAACACTTAACTCAACGCACCGGCGTCCAGCGCAGCCGGTAAAAATAACTGCTGGAGGTCTGGGAGGGCTGCCAGGTGTAGGTGAATGCGGACGTGGTGTCCGCTGTGCGAAAGGTCTGCTCAGTGGTCCAGGGATTGACCAGATTGGGGGAGCTTTCGATGGTGTAACTGACGCGGGGATCAAGACTGGATGCGCTGAGCTGCAACTGACCGCCGGTGATGGTGGCGGTCAGCGCGGGCCCACTGCCAAGCTGGGCATCCCAGGCCAGTCCGTACGAGCGGCTGCTCGAATTCGCGGTGACAACAAGCATGTACTGGCCCGGTGGCAGATTGTAGCAAAACTGGTGCTCCACATTGTCCACGCTGCTGGTGGAGGAATAAAGCGCGGTGGAGCCGGGCGTGAAGCTGGTGGAGGCGTAGAGCTTGAGGTTCAGATCCGACAGGCTGCTAGTATAGGAGCCTGGAGATCCGAAAATTGTGCGGTGCCAGGTGACGGCTGCGGAGAACGTGGTGGCGTAGCGCCCGGCGGGGATGCTGAAGAAATAACGCCGGCCCGAAGAGTTGGTGGTGCTGGTGGAATAATCCCAACCGCGTGAGGGAGATTCCGCACTGGTCGAATACGCATGCTGGCCCGCCTGCTGGATGTAGTAGGCGTTGCGGATGTTCAGCTCGCCAGCGCCGAAGACGGCGTCATACGGTGTGGCATCGGACTGGCGCACCCATTGCGGCAGATTTTGTTTCGATGCTCCCGCCAGCATCTGCGCCTTGATGACCTGGGGCTTTTCCGCGTTGGTGTTGCCCAAGGCCACGGCGGATTGCAGCAGCGCCGCTCCTGTGCCTGCGATGGCCGGTGCGGCATAGCTGGTCTCCCCGACATTGACCACGAGATCGGGCTTCATGCGTCCGGAGCCATCCGTGTTGGTGCCGCCCAGGCTGTGGACGCCGGAACGGAGGCCGGCGGTGAGGGCATGGTAATTGTTCCCCAGCAATGGTGGCAGCGCCCCGGTGTTGTTGTCCAATGGCACGGTGACGATGCGGCCATCTCGATTGATGAGGAAGTCCAGACTCCGCAGCAATTGCGGGTCCGTGGTGGCGTCCGTGGTGCCTTTCCAACTGTGATTCTGCACCCGGCCCGGCAGGACTTCCGGGCCGGAGCCGGTGTAGAGCCGGTTGATAAAGTCGGTCGCGGTGTAGTTGTGGATTTCCGTGGCTCCCTGAGCGATGCCGGTGCCATTGGCATAATAAAAGGCGGCCACGGACTGCGCATGGCTCAGCACCACCCCTGCACCGGACTCGGCGAAAAACGTTTTGCCGGTGTATGAGCCGGTACCGGCAAACGAGCCGGGGCCGCCGTCCTGCGGCAGGTAGTTTGGCGGCGAGGTCTGATCATTGGCTTCGGACTGCATCAACACGATGCCCGCGCCGGTCGGCACCGCAGCGCCCAGCTCGGCGGCCAGCTGGGTGTAGCCGATGTCATCCCGCCAGTCCGCACGCAGCCCCGCCGGTTCGGCAAACAGCAGCGCGGCAGTCAGGCCAAGGCATGAAAGCGCGGAAGTTCGGAGAGCCTGAGGAATGAACATGCGGGCTGGTAAGACAGCGCTGAGCGCGCCGGCGTTAATCAAAAAACAAAAAAGACCGCCGGTTGCGCCCCGGCGATCTTTTTCTTGAAACAACTTTGGCAGGGCCGCCCCGAGGGGCTTACTTCGCCTCCGCCAGCACGCGCTTGATGTCTGCGGCCTGCTGGTCGGTGGCGGCCGAATAGTCCTGCCAGACCACCTTGCCATCCTTGATGAGGAAGCAGCTGCGTGAGGCGAGAGAGAGCAGGCCTTTGAGCATCTTCTTCACCTTGAAGGCTTCGACGATCTTGCCTTCAGGATCGGCGATGAGGTCGTAGGGCAGTGTGAACTTGTCCTTGAATGCCTTCTGCGACTCCGCCTTGTCGAAGCTCACGCCGAGCACCTGCACGCCTTCTTTGGAGAGATCCGCAAAGGCATCCCGCAGGGAGCAGGCCTGCTTGGTGCAGCCGGGAGTGTCGGCCTTCGGGTAGAAGAAGACCACCGTCGGGCCCTTCTTGTACACATCGGCGAAGTTCACCGTGGCACCGTCCTGGTTGATGCCAGAGACCACCGGAGCGGGGTAGCTGACTTTTTCACCTTCGCCAGCGTTGGCGGTTCCAAAGAGTGCGCTGAGCATGGACATGGTGGTAAGAAGGAAGAGACGCGTTTTCATGAGAGGCTACGGTTGGGATGAGTTATTCGATGCTGACTTTGATGCCGGGGATGGCGGCTGTGAGTTCTTTTACGCCGGGCTTGGTGGCCTTGGACTGCCAGAGATGGACATTCTTGAGGCTTTTGATCTTGGCCAGGTGCTTCAATCCGGCGTCCGTGATCTCGGTGCCGTAGAGATTGAGGGTCTCGATTTTTTTCAGCCCGATGAGTGATTCGAGGCCGGCATCGGTGATTTTGGTCTGGCGCAAATCGAGCGACACCAGGCGCGGCAGCTGGCCGATCGTCTTCAAGGCACCGTCCGTGATGATGGTGCGCCCCAGATCCAGCTGCACGATGTTTTCCTTGAGCGGCAAAATTTCGGCCACCTTGGCGTCATCGCACTTCGAGACACCCGTGAGGAAATCCACACGCACCAGCGGGCTGTCCACCTTCACCGGAGAGACCTGGGCACCGGCGGCCTTCGCCTTGGCCAGTACGTCGTCAGCAAGAGGCTTCACCGCTTTTTCTAGAGCGGCATAAAACAGATCATGCGGACGCGGCTTGTAAGGCTTCGCGGATTCCGTCATCGCGCCAGCGGGCATGCCTTCGACACTGCCGACCCAGCCGCCGAAGTCCGCGCCTTCCTCGATCCACTTTTTGAGCAGGGCGATTTCTTCCTTGGTCAGATCTTCGCCCTTGGAGGGCATGTGGCCGTCGTCATCCTTTGGCAGCATCACGGACTCAAAGATGCCGCTTTTGTCGGGGGCTCCAGGCGTGAGCACGGGGCCGTTTTCACTGCCTTTCAGAATGGCCCAGGAGGCATCCAGCCGCAGGCCGGCCTTGGGCTCCTTCTTCTGGCCGTTGGCGACATGCGGAGCCTTGTGGCAATCAACGCATTTCTTAGTAATGACGGGCAGCAGGTCTTTTTCAAAGCTGACCGCTGAATAGGCTGAGGACGCAATCAGGCAAACGCTGATCATGCAGGGGAAACGAAACGTCGGGGTGGACATGAGGTTGGAGGAAGGTGATAGAGCTGAATCGCTCGCGAGGCGCGTCAGCCCGCAAGATTTGGACAGGGATAACGCTTGCTTGTTCCCCTTGTTGCAGAGAATTAATGCCAACCAACTTAGGACAATGAGCACACCACCCAACGCCACGGCCCCCTCGTCATCCAAAGTCCAGATCGAAGCAGACACTCTCTTACGCCGCAATACCCTGGCCATCGTCATGGGTGGTGGTGCAGGCACGCGTCTTTTCCCTCTGACTGAAAACCGCGCCAAGCCCGCAGTGCCCCTCGCCGGCAAATATCGCATCGTCGATATCCCGATCAGCAACTGCATCAATTCAGGGCTGCGTCAGGTGTATGTGCTCACGCAGTACAACAGCGCCTCGCTCAATCGTCATCTTGCCCGCACCTACCGCTTTGATCAGTTCACCCGCGGCTTTGTGGAGGTGCTTGCAGCCCAGCAAACTCCCGATGGTGAGCGCTGGTATCAGGGCACTGCTGATGCAGTGCGGCAGAACCTGCGCTACTTCCTGGAAGGTGATTACGACTACTATCTGATCCTCAGCGGCGACCAGCTCTATCGCATGGATTACCGCACCCTCATGCGCCAGCACGTCGCCACCAATGCGGACATCACCATTGCCACCATCCCGGTGGATGCCGAGGCCGCCACGTCGTTTGGCATCATGCACTCTGACGAGGACGGGAGGATCTACGAATTTGTCGAGAAGCCCAAGGATCCTGAAGTTCTCGAAAAGCTGCGCATCCCGCCGTCCACTTTGAAGACCATGGGCATCGAGCCGACGGAGGCACGCTTCCAGGCGTCCATGGGCATCTACCTGTTCCATCGTGACGTGCTCATTGAATGTCTCGACAACACGCTCAACGATTTCGGCAAGCACATCATTCCCACCGCGATCAAGAACAAGCGCGTCTTCAATTTCAACTTCCAGGGCTACTGGGAGGATATCGGCACCATCCGCAATTTCTTCGACGCCAACCTCGACCTCTGCCGCCTGGTGCCGCAGTTCGACTTCTTCGAAAGCTCCGCGCCCATCTTCACCCACGCCCGCTTCCTGCCCGCCACCAAGATCAATGGTGCCACCATTCGCGGTGCGCTGATTGCCGACGGCAGCGTGCTCACTGACGCCCACATTGAAACGGCGGTCATCGGACTGCGCGCCAAGATCGAGCCCGGCACCACCATCCGTGACTGCATCATCATGGGTGCGGATTACTACGCCGGTGCCGTCGGCACCGATCCGAACCGCCCGCCTCCCGGCATCGGCCGCAACTGCCGCATCGAGCGCGCCATCATCGACAAGAACGTACACATCGGCGACAACGTGGTGATCACTCCCGAAGGCAAACCGGACAACATGGACGGCGAAAACTTCTACATTCGCGACGGCATCATCTGCATTCCGAAAGACGCCATCATCCCGTCCGGGACGTGGATCTGAGACGCCTAAAAAATTGCTAACACCTTCAGAGGCGGATGCGTTAGAACCGTATCCATGAAGCATGCCGCCAATGTTTTTCTAGCGCTGGGCCTGTCCTTGGCCGCCGCGCTCTCCCAGACCTCCGAACTCCGCACCTTCACCAATGCCCAGGGCAAGGCGGTGCAGGCCAAGCTCATCGGCGTCAGCGGGCCCAACGTGACTCTCGAGCTTGCCGATGGTCGGAAGTTCGTCCTGGCCATCGCCTCTCTCTCAGCTGCGGACCAGCAGTTCATCAACACCCCGAAGTACACCTTCAAGCCCGGCCCCAACGACAAACTCGAACCCGCTGCGGTCAACGAAGTCGTCGGCCAGCCGCTCTTCGGCGAAGCTCCGCTCTGGACCTCCTCCGCCGAGGAAGTCGCCGCCAGGCTCAAAATTCCCCAGGAGTCCAAGACCAAGACGGCCAGCAGCTACCGCGCCTACACCAAGGACAACTACCAGCTCTTCGGCGCGCATCCCTTCTCCGTGGCCATGTATGCGGAGAATGACAAGGTGACCAGTTTCTCCCTCGTCTTTGCCAACAAGGGCGACCTCTTCAGCGCCAAAGGCGGCGGCGAAATGCATTTCGACAAAGACACCCCGCCTGCCGAAGCGGAGAAAATCGTGAAAACGGCGATGGACAAGGATCTGACCGTGATCGCGGCCTCGCTTACCAAGAAACTCGGGGCACCGAAGGAAGCGCGGTTTGGCGAAGGCCCGAGCAACATTGGTCGTCTGACCGTGCAGCGCTGGGACTGGCGCGGGCATGCCATCCTCCTGGCCGAGGCCAAGGGTGTGTACGTTGGCGTACAAATTGTCACCACCGCCTTTGCCGATGCCGGTGGCAAGGTGGAGGACACCACGGACAAGATCATTCGAGCCCAGGCCTTGGCCAACCTCGAAAAGCGCGAGAACGGTGATGTCGTCGTCGGGGACATTCCCATGGTGGACCAGGGCCCCAAAGGCTACTGTGCCCCCGCCACCGCCGAGCGCGCCATGCGCCATCTCGGAGTGCCTGCGGACATGTACATCCTGGCCAACGCCGGCAATTCCGGCTTCGGTGGCGGCACCAGCGTCTCAGCACTGCTCGAAGGCATCGCCCCCCAGATCCGCAACAAACGCCGCTCCTTTGACGCTTGGAAAAGCGAACTCAAGATCAAGGACATCGCCAAATACATCGACAAAGGCGTGCCGCTGATGTGGTGCCTGTTCAGTACCAAGGAGTTCAACGACACTGCGAACAAGCGCACCAAGGAGCGCAAAACCATCACCAACTGGGCGTCCTGGAAAACCAAAGTCACCGAGGAAGCCGCCGCCAGCAAACTGGCCGAAGACAAAGAGTCCAGCCATGTCGTCCTCATCATCGGCTACAACAAGGACACCAATGAAATCGCCTTCAGCGACAGCTGGGGTGAAGACTACAAAGAACGCTGGATCACCCTCCCCGAAGCCGAGAGAGTCTCCCAGCAGTACTTTTACGTCGTGGGGTTCTGATTGAGCAGCCCGCGCATCTGCAGAACGAGTGTGGCGACAGCCCGTCCGTCTTTGAGCGTGTAGCAACATCCCGCAGCCCGCCTCACTCCTGAATCGGGCGGCTTGGCGCAGCAGGCTCTGGATGGCGCGAACCACCTATCCAAGGGCATCCATGGAATCAAGATGGTGATCTTCTTGGAATGGAAATGCGATTTATGTCTGCTATAGACCGCGCACCATGGCACTCCCACGCTTCCTCTCTTCTCCCCTGCTTTGGCGTTTTCTGGTCGTACTGTGGTTCGGGGTGCTGTTCTGGTTGTCGTCCCAAACGCATCTGCCATCGCCTGCGAGTTTCGAAGGCGTGGACAAGCTGGAGCACGCGATCTTTTTCTCTGCCGGCGGCATGTGCTTCCTGCTCAGCCTGCGTCTCGCGGGGCGTGCCAGAGCCACGGCCGTCGCCATTCTCGCCTCGGTCCTGTTCTGCGGTGCCGTCGGCGGCTTTGACGAGTGGCATCAAACCTACACCCCCGGCCGCAGCGGTGGGGATGTGTGGGACTGGTCCGCTGATTTGTGCGGGGGATTCATCGGGGCTTTTCTGGCCCTGTGGGTGCAGAAGTGGCTGGTGAGAGCTCCAATGAAGGCGTGACAGTTTTTGGAGTGCGGCTGCGGTAGCTGCCGCTTTCGAGCGTCTCATCGTATTCGTGGGCTCACCGGCCTGTGAAAAACCACCGGCTCCCGCATTCGGACATCTACTGACGCGCGTGCGTCACTCTGCACGTCGAAAGCGGTAGCTGCGCTCGTTCCTCGCTGCGCAACCGCAGTCCAAATACCAGAGGTGCTCTCGGTGGCTTGCCTTACTTCAGCGGGAACCACCACATCAGCAGCGCGGTGAGGAAGACGTTCGCGAGGGCGAGCTCGAAGAACACTTTCCAGCCGAGGGCCATGAGCTGGTCAAAGCGGAAGCGGGGCAGGGTCCAGCGAATGATGATGAAGAAGACGATGAAGGCGAAGACCTTGGCGAAGAAGGTGCCGATGTGCAGCAGACCGGTGTAGAGCGGGGTGGTGTCGGGCGTGTAGTGCAGCTGCAGCGGGATGATTTTCTCCAGCAACGGCCAGCAGGGGATGCTCCAGCCACCAAGGAAGAGCGTCACCGCCATGCCGGAGCCGATGATCATCGCGGCATATTCACCCATGAAGAACAGCGCGAACTTCATGGAGCTGTATTCGGTGTGGTAACCTGCCACCAGTTCCGTCTCGCACTCGGCAAGGTCGAAGGGCAGGCGGTTTGTCTCCGCAAACATGGAGACGGTGAAGATGACGAAGGAGATGGTGACGGGGATCAGCAGCACCCAGCGTGCGATGCTGAGGCCTTCGCCCCAGAGCGGCAGCAGCAGCCAGCCGTTCGCGTCCTGGAAGGCGGACATCTTGGTGAGGTTCAGCTCGCCGAAAATCATGAGCACCGGGATGATGGACAGGCCGAGCGAGATTTCATACGAGATCATCTGCGCACTGGCGCGCACGCCGCCGAGGAAGGGGTACTTCGAATTGGAGGACCAGCCGGCGAGGACGATGCCATACACGCCGAGTGAGGCGATGGCGAAGGTGAAGAGCGGCCCGATGCTCAGGTCTGCGATCACCATCTTGATGGGCTCAGCGATGCCGAGGAAGGACAGGTTCAGCTCGCTGCCGAAAGGAAGCACCACGCAGGTGAGCAGCGCAGGCACCACCGTCATGCAGGGGGCCAGCCAGTAGTAAAAGGTGCGCACATGGGCGGGCACAAAGTCTTCCTTCAAAATGAACTTCAGGCCGTCCGCCGCCGCCTGTGCCAGACCACCGATGCCGAAGGGCTGCCAGTCTTTTTTGAAGCCCAGCAGGGTCAGAGGCACGCCCACGCGGTTCGGACCCACGCGGTCCTGAATCACTGCCGAGATGCGTCGCTCAAAGTAAACCGCGATTGAAACCAGCGGGAGGATGACCAGAAAGGTGAGAAACACGATCTTCCCCACCGAGACGGCGAGCGCAATGAGATCGAAAGTGGCGAGCATGGGAGTGAACATCGGCAGGGCGATTATCAGGACGCAGCGAAGAGCAGCAACCCGATTTTGTGAAAAATTTCACAAGCACCGGTTTGGCCCTCCGTTTGGGCAGGCATGTCGGCATCTCAACGCACCGGATCAGTGAACGAAGCCGGCTTTGGCGCAGGCTTGGCCACGGTGTCATTGGCCATCGGGGCCAGGTGCTCCGCGATACGGAAGACCGCCAGGATCAGCTCCACCGTCACGCGGGCGACGATCAGGTAGAGCAAAAAGGCCGCCGGGGCGACAATGATGCCCCACCAGCTGTAGAACAGCCAGGAGATGGCATACATGAGGGCCGCCAGCAGGCTTAGCACATACAGCATGCGCACGAGGTGCGGAGTGACGAAGCGCTTGAAGGAGAGATCCAGCACCAGATCGAGCACGGCGCGGATCTGCTGCCACAGGCTGGAAAGCACGGAACTGGAGGGGGGCTCGGCATTCATGGGGCGAGAGTAGGCTTTGCCCGGTCAGGCGCAACCCGCCAAATGCGCCTGAAACGGGAACCTTGGGGCGGCGTTGGAATACTGGTTGCGTGTTTTGACAACCGCAGGCAGAATCCGCGCCTCTTTTTCCGCCCTGTGGCCAGGTGCATTAACAGAGAAGTTCATCGACAACCTAACACCGTCAAAGCCATGCCTGCGAAATCCAAGAAACCCGCAGTTAAGAAGCCCTCCGCCAAGCCCGTGAAAAAGGCTCCTGCCAAGGCGGTGAAGTCGAAGAGCAAGCCCGTTCCAGCCAAGGCCGCCAAGCCGGCGGTGAAGTCCAAGAGCAAACCCATTTTGAAGAAGGTGGCGCCGAAAAAGCCCGCCCCGAAGAAAACCTCCCCCATGCCTGTGAAGAAAACCGCCCCGACAAAAGCTGCCGCCAAGACACCTGCCCCCGCTAAAAAAGCCGCTACGAAAGCCGCTGCTCCCGCCAAGAAGGCCCCCGCCAAAGCTGAAAAGCCCGCCGCCAAGGCTGCGAAGCCTGCTGCCAAAGCCGCTCCTGCTCCTGCCCCAGCACCTGTGAAGGCCGCCCCTGTCGCCGCTCCGGCTCCAGTCAAGGCGACGAAGCCCTCCAAGAACACGCCAGCCCCGCTGGTTCCCAAAGGTCGCACCTCCGTTTCCACCTCCGGCACGCCGCGCTCACGCCTCAACCGTGAAGAAGAAGGCATCACCATCGAAATCGCCAAGGGGCCGGTGAAGATGACCCCCTTCCTCAAGAAGCAGAAGCAGCGCCTGATCGAACTGCGCGACGCCTACCTGAACTCCATCGAAGGCGTGGCCAGCGAGACCATCCGCAATGAAAACGGTGACTCCTCCGCTTTCGGCATGCATCAGGCCGACGCCGGCAGTGACGCCTATGACCGCGACTTCGCCCTCAGTCTCCTCGGCAAGGAACAGGACGCCCTCTACGAAATCAACGAGGCGCTCAAGCGTATCGAAACCGGCACCTACGGCCTGTGCGAAGGCACCGGCGTCGATATTCCTGAAGAGCGCCTGGAGGCCATGCCCTTCGCCCGCTTCTCCGTCACCTATCAGGAAAAGCTGGAGCGCAGCCAGATGAGCGGCCGCTGGAGCCGCCCTGTGCACTCCCTCTTCGGCCTCGACAATGCCGACGACGCATCCGACGACGACAAGGACGACGATGACGCCGCTCCGAGCTCTTCGAATAACAACTCAGGCGAATCGCTTGACTTCTCCAAAGAGTGACCTAGCCTCTGCGCCCCAAATTTATGCCGCGAGAAATCATCACCCTTGAATGCACCGAAGCGAAAGCCGCAGGTATGCCGCCCTCCCGCTACGTGACCACGCGCAATAAGAAAAGCGTCCGCACTCCGGGCCGTCTTGAGAAGGTGAAGTTTAATCACTTCATGAAGAAGCGCACCCTTCACCGCGAAACCCGCTAATTTTTACCCCAGACTGCCATGCAACCGAAGACCAAAGAACGCATGTCCAACTTCCGTCGCGCGAATCGCAAGATGCCGCGCCGCCGAGTGGACATCCCGGTGGAGAAGATTTCCTACACCAATCCTGAGCTGCTCGCCCGTTTCACCACGGAATCCGGCAAGCTCATCCCCCGCCGCATCACTGGTCTTCCAGCCTGGCTGCATCGCGTGGTCGTCCGTGAGATCAAGCGCTCCCGCGCTGTGAACCTCATGGCCTGATTTTACAGGGTTTGCCCGTAAAGGATCCCTTTTGATCTGCTTCCCACTGTTGCAATACGCGGCAGTGGGAAGTTTCATTTCCAGCCTAGTCCATGTCCGCCCTTTCCGACACGCAAAACGAACGCGATGAACGCCGTCTGCCCATCGATCGCGTGGGCGTGCGCAGCCTGCGCTTTCCCCTGAGCATCCGTGACCGTGATGCCGCCGTGCAGCACACCGTCGCCACCGTCTCCCTGGCCGTTGATCTTCCGCACCAGTTCAAAGGCACTCATATGAGCCGCTTTGTCGAGGTGCTGCATGCCCACGGCAAAGAACTGACCGTCTCCAACATCGTCGCCATGCCGCGCGAGCTGATGAAAAAGCTCCATGCTGACAAGGCGCACGTGGAAATGCGCTTTCCGTATTTCCGCGCCAAAAAAGCCCCCGTCTCCGGCGCTGAGGGTCTGCTTGACTACGGTGTGATCTTTGAAGTGAACACGGACAAGGAGAAGACGGACTTCGTCCTCACCGTCGAAGTACCCGTGACCACGCTCTGCCCCTGCTCCAAGGCCATCAGCGCCCGGGGCGCGCACAATCAGCGCGGCACCGTCACCCTTGCCATTCGTTTCAGCGAACCCGTCTGGATCGAAGACCTTCTTGAGCTTGTGGAACAAAGCGCCAGCAGCGAATTGTACAGCGTCCTCAAACGCCCCGACGAAAAGTTCGTCACTGAAGCCGCCTACGACAATCCCGTCTTCGTCGAAGACCTCGTGCGCAACATCGCGGTGAAAGCCAAGGCGCATCCGCGCATCACCTGGTTCCGCGTTGAAGCAGAGAATTACGAATCCATCCACAATCACAACGCCTGGGCGGTGATTGAAAGCCACACATCGCCATCATGAGTTACGTCACCGCCGTTCTGCCCACCGACCAGCCACCGCTCATGCACCAGGCGGTCGATGAGGCCGTCCGTCTGCTGCGTGAGGGTGAAGTCGTCGCCCTGCCCACCGAAACCGTCTATGGCCTCGCGGCGAACGCGCTCGACGCGGAAGCCGTGGCGAAAATCTTCGAAGCCAAGGAACGCCCCACCTTTGACCCGCTCATCGTCCATCTCGCCAGCAAGGAGCAGATTGATCTCGTGGCCGATGTGCCGCCGGAGATCGCCCTGACGCTGAAGAAAATGGTCGAACGCTTCTGGCCCGGCCCGCTCACCATCCTGCTGCCCAAAAAGCCGATCGTTCCCGACCTCGTGACCGCCGGGCTGCAGACCGTGGCTGTGCGCGTCAGCTCCAATTCGATTTTCCGCCGCGTCATCACCGATCTCGGCAAACCCATCGCAGCCCCCAGCGCGAATCGTTTCGGCTCCATCAGCCCGACGTCTGCCAGTGCGGTGCTTTCTGAGCTCGATGGCCGCATCCACCTCATCGTGGATGCCGGCGCCTGCATGTTCGGTCTGGAGTCCACCATCATCAAGATCGAGCCCGGCAGCCCGAAGATGTTCATCACCATCGTGCGCCCCGGCCCAATCACGGCGGAAGATTTGAAACTCTATGGCAAGGTGCGCTACGCCTCGCGCAGCGTCGTCGATGAAGCCTCGGCCGCCCCCGGCCAGCTCGCTTCGCACTACGCGCCGAAGACCCCGCTGCGCCTGCTTGAACGCCCTTCTGATTTCATCCCCGAAGAGGGCAAACGCTACGCCCTGATGAGCTACCGTGGCGAAGAAAAGGACGGCTACCTCAATCTCTGCGAATGGGAGGAAGTGATGATGCTCAGCCCCGGCAACGGCAAGCTGCCTGAAGCCGCCGTGCGCTTCTTCTACGTCCTCCGCGCCCTCGACAAGCTCGGCGTCGATGAAATCATTGCAGAACCGTTGCATGAACATGGCATGGGAATCGCCATGATGGACAAACTGCGGCGCGCAAGCGGCCGCTACTCCTCATGAGCGAAGAAAAAAAAGCCTCCAACTCTCAAGCGCGGTCCACCGGGATCGTCTCCATTGCCATCCTCTGCAGCCGCGTGCTCGGCCTGGTGCGGGATCAGCTGCTGAACGGCTTCTTCGGCTCCGCATTCACCGGCATCTTCACCGCCGCTTTCCGCACGCCGAACATGCTGCGCGACCTGTTTGCCGAAGGCGCGCTCTCCACGGCCTTCGTCACCACCTTCTCGAAGAAGATGAAGACCGAGGGCGACGAGGCCGCCTGGGTGCTCGGACGCAAGATGATCTCGCTTTCGATCTGGTTCATGAGCATCGTGGCCATCGCTGGGGTGCTGCTCTCGCCGATCATTTTCCGCATCCTGACGCCCGGTCTCAGTGAAGAGGCCAAAGTCCTCGGCATTTGGCTGGCGCAGATCATGTATCCTTTCATCGCGCTGGTGTCCGTCACCGCGCTGGTCATGGGCATGCTGAATTCGAAGAAGGTGTTCTTCATTCCCGCCGTCGCTTCGGCGTTTTTCAATCTCGGCTGCATTGTCGGTGGCGTCGCGATCGCATGGCTCATTGATCCCGGCTTCCGCCATGGGCATGTCAGCGAAAAAGGACTCACTGGCTTCGCCATCGGCACCTTGATCGGCGGTGTGCTGCAGCTCGCGGTGCAGCTTCCGTCGCTATATCGCGTCGGGTTTCGTTTCCGCTTCGACTTCGGCTGCAAAGATCCTGCGGTGAAGGAAGTGCTGCATTTGATGTGGCCCTCGATGCTCGCCGCCAGCGGCACGCAGGTCGCGGTGCTGCTCAATTCCATCTTCGCCTCCTACACACCAGGCAAGGAGTCCGCGCTCGCCTGGTTGGCGAATGCCCAGCGCCTGCAACAATTGCCGCTGGGACTCTTCGGTGTCGCTGTCGCCACCGTCACGCTGCCGATGCTTTCCCGTCTTGCCACCGAAGGCATGAGCCCGGCGTTTCGTGCAGCTCTTGCCAAGGGCCTGCGCCTTGTGCTCTTCCTCACATTGCCCTGCGCCGTTGGCCTCACGCTGCTGTCGCAGGAAATTATCTCGGTCATTTTTGAGCATGGCAAATTCAATGCGCAGGACGTGCAGAACACCGCTGCACCGTTGCAGGCTTATGCCTTTGGCCTGATCTTCTACGCCGCCATCAAGGTGCTGCAGCCCGCGTTTTACACCATCAACCGCCGCTTCATTCCCATGCTGGTCAGCATCGGCGTCATTGTGTTCACCGCGACGGTGAACTCCATCACCGTTTTCGTCTTCCATTGGGACCACACCGCGCTCGCCTGGGCCACGGCGGTCGGTCTCTCGCTCAATTTCCTCACGCTGTACCTCTGCATGCGCAAGTTTGCCTCCGGGCTTGAAACCGGCTCTCTGGTGCAGTCGCTCATCAAGCTCCTCATCGGCATTGCCGTGATGTCCGCAGTCTGTTTCGCCGCGAAGTACACGATCATGGCGGACTGGTCGCATCTGAACTTCCTGCTGCGTTGCGCCGGACTCGGCGTCAGCATCAGCGTGGCAGCCTTCGCTTATTTCGCCGTCACCAAGAAGCTGCAGGTGGAGGAAGCCGGCGAATTTCTTTCGTTGCTAGGCCGCCGCTTTGGCAAGAAGTAACCGGCCATGCCGCTCCTACGCTTCTGGTTTCAAGTCGCCGCCTTTCTCGCCCTCGTCTGGGCAGGTGTGGGCGTGGTCATGTGGGTGACTGAGGACTCGGTCTTTTCGTCCGAGAAGACGCTCGCACTCATGGCGAAGGCGCCGTGGCTCGCGGATGAGGATCTCGCTGATGCGCCACGCAAAGCGTACTTGGACAAGGTCATCAACTCCGTCATCAAGCTCGACTTCAACCAGCGCAGCACGATGCGTGAAGACGGCCTGGAAACCATGGACCACTTTTTCAAATCGCTGACCGATGAAGAGAAAGGCCAGTACGTGAACCGCACCGTGGAGGAAAACTTCAAGGCCGTGATGAAGGGCTTGGAAAAACTGCCCGTCGAAGATCGCCGCCGCATCATCGGCGGCATCCAGCGCGAGATGAAAAAGAAGGCTTCGAAGAATCCTGAGATGCAGATGATGCTGGATCAGGACGCCGCCAGCTTTGAAAAATCCTTCACCAAGGACATGGGCCTCTTCTTCAAGGAAGCACCCCTCTCCATGAAGCTGGAATTGGCTCCGATGCTCGAAGCCATGCAAGGCCGCATGCAGGGCATGCGGATTCGGTGAAGTTGCCCTGTTCCTGAGGAACACGGATCCCTTGTTGCACAGCAACAAGTCTACTTTTTCCAACCCATCGGCTGAGTCCAGGCCATTTCTTTCTGCCCTTCAAATGACGGATTCGCATAGGGCTTCGATGACGTAATCACCGCACGGAAGTACAGCTCCTTGCCACTGGGTTTCCACACGACTTCCTCGCCTTCGATGGTCGCCAGTGTCTTGCCAATGCCATCCGAATACAGCAGGCGCGGCGGATGCAGATCATCGGCCACCGGAGGAGCCGGGCGGGTTGTTGGATCGTAACCTTGCAGCGTGCCGCGAATCTGCGTGGTGTAGGTGACGCCCGGCTCCTTGTGAATGCGGATGCGCAGATCCCCATCCTTGAAGCTCACATCCTCCAGCGTCACGCCGGAGGAGGCATAGAAATCGCCGGCCTTCATGGCTTTGATGATCTCAGCGGGATCCAGGCTCGTTGCGCGCACCATCACCCACCCACGGCCGGGGCCGTTTTCCTCACCGTGATAGCGGTGGGAGTCATCCGTGCCCACGCCATACAGCGGCGGTGCTTTGAACTCGGCGATGCGCAGCGTGTTGGCCACGTCCCAGATTTTTTCATGGCCCATGCGGGAAGCATCTCCCTGCACGTTGATGCCAGGGTGGCCGTTGTAGATCTCCCAGAAGTTTTCTTCCAGCACCGCCGCCAGATCTTCGGCGGAGAGCGCCCATCTGAAGTTCGGGTGATTGATGTGTGAGAGCATCGGCACGCCCAGGCGCTTGGACTGCTCGTTCACCATCTGCAAATTCGCGCGCATCACTTCCTGGATGCTGCTGAGGTCTTTGACCGGCTTGATCTCTTCCTTCAGATTCACGGCGTTGAGATGAATCGGGATCTTGCCGAATCCGGCGCTGATCTCTTCCGCCTGAACGAGCAAGAACTTCCCCGGCTCCTCGAACTTGGGCCGGTATTCCTCCAGCTTCTTCAGCCGCACTTCGGTCTCGCCGTCTTTTACACGTGTCGTCACCCATTCATCGCCAAAACGGGCGCGATACTTTTCCATCGTCGTCTTGCCCAGGATGCGGCGGCGCTTTTCGATCGCGGGTTCACTCATCCACACCTCTTTCGCCTGCAGCACGTTGTGGTCTGAGATCGCCAGGAAGTCGTAGCCATGCTGCTTGTACCAGTCCGTGATCATCTCCGGAAAGTCATTGCCGTCGCTCCACAGGGAATGCGTGTGTGTGTTGCCCTTGAACCACTTGGTTTGCTGGGCGGAGGCGGTGTGAATCAGGCCGAGGGCAAGAAGACTGAGAAAGGTTGGACGCATCTCAAACGAACGCATCGAAACCACCGCATCTCACTTGGAATTTCGCGGCACGATCACGATGGCATTGCGCACGGCCCAGCCGGGTTTTTCAAACTGAACGGCACCGGATTGGCTGCGACACCACAAGCCGGTGGAGGGACCACCATCGAGGTTCAGCGCACGGTTCACCTTCATCTCGGTGATGATGCCGGGAGTGATGAGGATATGGGCGAGTTCCAGCAGGCCGGTGCGTTTGGCGGTACCGATGGCCCAGCGGCCTGCTCCATCGGTGATGATGAGGGTGCGGTTGTTGCGCGGTTCTGGTTCTTTGCTCGGTGGCACCGGCCAGACGCGGCCTTCGCTGACCAACCACGGGCTGCACTGCACGAATTCGCTGATGTCTGGCGCGTCTTGGAACTCATTGCTCCAGACGAGAGAGGCTTTGCCCTGCCTGACCATCAGCCCGCCCACCCATTGTCCTGCGATGAACTTGTCGCTGCGAGTTCCTTCGGCGATCTCCAGCCCTACCGGGCCAAAGTTTCCACTGACATTGAAGTAGCCACCGTTGCAGACGGCCAGCGCTTTCCTGGCGTGTCCAATTTCATCCAGCTTCCAGGCTGTTCTGGGATCGCCATTGGCCACCACGTGCAGTTCGCATTGCTTCTCATCAAACAAGACGAGCCTGATCTCCGCCTTGGTCGGTCCGGCGATTTGTTTGACGACATAGAAAGCCCCTGGGCCCAAAGGCTCGGCTTTGGACGAGGAGACCAGCCGCCACGGCTGTGCCCGCGCACTGCAAGTCAGCAGGAACAGGCAGAGCAGCAGTTTCATGGCATCACTGTTCCACGCGGAAGATGTGCATCGACATCCCGTTCGGGTGCAGCGCCACGTAGTTGTCCACGCCACGCCATTCGTAGGTTTGATTGTGCAGGAGGTCGGTGACCTTGTAGGGGCGGCTGCCGTCGAGGCCGAGAGCTGGCAAATCAAGATGCACCATGCCGATGGCGGGATGATGGGCGTCGTGGCTGATGATGCAAAGGATTCGGTTGCTGAAGTCAGGCGTGACCTTGCTGTAGCAGAGCATCTCGCCGTGATCCGCACCGTGGAAGCTGAGATTGTCGTAGAGATGCAGCGCCGGATTGTCGCGGCGGATCAGGTTCAGCGCGCGGATGAAGGCGGTGAGATTGCCCAGCTGGTTGTAGTCGCGCTGCTTGAGTTCGTATTTCTCGCTGTTGTCGTATTCTTCTTTGCCCGGATATGGATCGTTCTCGCAGAGCTCGTAGCCGGAGTACATGCCCCAGCAGGATGACATCGTGGCAGCAAGCGCGGCGCGGATGCGGAACATCTGCGAATTGGCATTCTGCAGGTGGCCGGGCAGGATGTCGGGGGTGTTGGGCCAGAAGTTCGCGCGGTAGTACCAGCGCATGTCGCTGCGCGTGAGCTCGGTGGCGTATTCGGTGAGGGCTTTGGGATCTTCACGCCAGGTGAAGTAGGTGTAGCTCTGCGTGAAGCCGACCTTGCCCAGCACCTGCATCATCTTCGGTTTCGTGAAGGCTTCGGCGAGGAAGAGCACATCCGGATCCTTGCGCTGGATGGTGGCGATCAGTTCCTCCCAGAACGCCACAGGTTTGGTGTGGGGATTGTCCACGCGGAAGATCTTCACGCCGCGATCCACCCAATACTGCACCACGTCGATCAGCTCCTTCCACAGGTTGCGCCAGTCGTCGCAATGGAAGTTCAGCGGGTAGATGTCCTGATACTTTTTCGGCGGATTCTCGGCGTAGCGGATGCTGCCGTCGGGGCGCTTGTAGAACCATTCGGGATGATCTTTGACGTAAGGATGATCCGGCGAGCAGTTGAGCGCAAAGTCGAGCGCGATCTCCATGCCGCGCTTTTGCGCTTCCTTGATCAGCCAGACAAAGTCCTTCTCGGTGCCAAGCGCAGGCTCGATCTTTCGATGCCCGCCCGTCGGGCCACCGATGGCCCACGGACTGCCGACGTCATCAGGCCCGGCCGTGAGCGTGTTGTTTTTGCCTTTGCGCGCCGTGACGCCGATCGGGTGGATCGGCGGGAAGTAGATCACATCAAAACCCATGTGGGCCGCGTGGTCGAGGCGGCCCAGGCAGTCGCGGAAAGTGGAATGCTTGTCGCTGCGGCCTTCAGCGCCGCGTGGGAAGAATTCATACCAGGCGGAATAACGGGCGCGCTCGCGTTCTGCGGTGGCGCGAAGCGTGTCTGAAGTCGTGGACTGCGAGCGGTCCGGATACTGATCCATCAGGCTCTGCATTTCTTCAGAGAGCAGCACATCCATGAGATCCGCAGCTTTCACCGACGAGAGCAGATCCGCGCAATCTTCCAGCTGAGTCCCCGCAGTCGGCACCCCGGCGGCGCGTGCGCGCTTGGCGGCATCACGCAGCAGCCGTGCACCTTCCTGCGCCTCGATCGGCACATCCGGATCTTTGGCCTGCACCCGCACCGCAAAAGTTTTCTTCCATGAGCGGAAGGTATCGCCCCAGGCTTCTACCACGTATTCCCAGCGCCCCGCTTTGGAAAAGCTGCACTGCCCATGCCAGCGGTCATTTTCAGTCGGCTTCATCGGCGCCTCAAACCAGCGCCGTGAGCCGGTCAGCCTCCAGCGCAGCACCGCGCTCATCACATCGTGCCCGTCTTTGAAAATGTCACACCAGACATCGAGCGGCTCGTCGATCACCCGTTTGACCGGATGCCGCCCGCCATCCAGGCAGGGGTAGAAGTTTTCGATGACGACGGTGGGGGCGTGGGACATGGCGGGGTAGTTTGCGGTGGTTGGCCCTTGTTTACAGTGGTTGACCGTGGTTTTCAAAGACCTTCCGCTCCCCAGAGCATGTGGAGTTACATGGGCACGCGCCTGCCTTGGCAGGGGAACCCACTGTCAAAAACCGTCAACTATCCGCAACAACCGCAAACTCAGGCCAAGAGGGGGCGCAGCATGTCGCAAATCTCGGGCACTCGCACAAAGGGATCTTCCTTGGTCTCAAACTCCAGCGTGAACCAGCCCTGATAGTTGGCGTCGCGCATGATCTGGATCACGCGTTTCACATCGCTGGGTTCACTGACGCCTTTGGCGGCACCTTTGCGGCTGATTTCCATCTTGAGCTGCACATTGACGGCGTAGGGGGCGATTTTCGCGAGATCGGCGTAGGGGTCATCGGTGTGGAAGTTGCCGCTGTCCAAGTTGATGCCGGCCCATGGGCTCTTGGCTGCCTTGATCATCTTGATGAGGTTTTCCGGCTCGGCGACGATGCCGCCGTGGTTTTCCAGGCCGAGGAAGACACCCTTTTTGGCGGCGTAATCGAGGCACTCCTGGTAGGATTCGAGGCAGTTGGCCACGGCCTGCTCCTCAGTGAGCTCTTTGGACTGGGGGCCAGCAAACACACGGATGTGCGGTGCGCCCATGATTGCGGAGTAGTCGATCCACTTCTTCGTATAGGCGATCTGCTCGCTGAGCTTCTCGCCTTTCGGCAGGGCGAAATTGTTGCCCACGGCTGTGCCCGCAAGCTGCACACCGCGCAGGTAGGCACGGCGTTTCACTTCCAGCAGGAAGGCCTCGTCCACATCCTTCGGGAAAAAGTAGCTGGTCACTTCCGCGCCGGGCACATTGTTGTCACCGCACCAGTCGATGAAATCGAGGATGCTCCAAAGCGGCTTGTCGCCCTTCGGCTTCTGCTCCTTGTCACGCATCCACTGGAAGTACTCGCGGAAGCTGTAGGCGGCGACGCCGAGCTGCATGCGGCTCTTGCCGGGGCGCTTGATGGGCTCAATGGCAGGCAGGGTGGAGACGCTGAGCGCGCCAAGGCTGGTGGAGAGAAAATGACGGCGTGAGATCATGGCGGATGAAAGAACGGATGGAAAAGACAGGATTAACAGACTTCCACCTGCATGAACAAGATTTCTCTTTTCGCCGCCGCCCTCTTTTTCACCTCCTTGGCCCACGCCGAGCCCACTAAAGTCAAGCTCTGGCCCGATGGAGCACCGGGGGCGAAGGGCACGGAGGACAAGGATCAGCCCTTCATCAATGTGTGGGCGGCTGCCAAGGATAAAGCCAATGGGGCGGCTTTCGTCGTGTGTCCCGGCGGCGGTTACGGCGGCCTGGCGGCAGACCACGAAGGCGTGCAGGTGGCCAAGTGGTTCAATGGCATTGGCGTCTCCGCCTTCGTGCTGCACTACCGCCTCGGCAGCCAGGGCTACCACTTTCCTACGCAGCTCATCGATGTGCAGCGCGCCATCCGCCATGTGCGGGCCAATGCGCAGCAGTACGGCATTGATCCGAACCGTATTGGCATCATCGGTTTTTCCGCAGGCGGCCACCTCACCTCCATGGCGGCCACGATGTTCGATGAAAAACCCGCCGGTGCGACGAATGACGCCGTCGATCAAGTCAGCGCCCGTCCGGATGTCGCTGTGCCGACCTATCCTGTGATCTCGATGATCGAGGATTACGGTCACAAAGGCTCGCGCAAAAACCTCCTCGGCCCCGGCGACAGCGGCGAACTGGCCAAGCACGTGAGCACCGAAACCCGCGTCACCACGAACACGCCGCCCATTTTCATATTTCAGACCGATGAGGACACCGTGGTGCCTGCCGAAAATGCCGTGGCCTTTTACCTCGCCTGCCGGAAAAACAAAGTCCCCGCCGAGCTCCACATCTACCGCCCCGGCCCGCATGGCGTCGGCCTGTTTCTTGGTGACCCTGTGCTCGGCACCTGGAGCACGCACTTGCGCGACTGGCTGCGCAATCAGGGCTTCCTCAAGCCCATGAAACGCACCGCCATCAACGGCAAAGTCACCGTGAATGGCAAACCGGTGAGCTGGGGCAGCGTCATCTTCGCCTCAGACGATCCCTCCGCACCCGTCGCCTGTGCGCGGGTGATGGGCGGCAAGTTCAAGCTCGATGAGAAAACCGGCCCCATTGTCGGAAAAGTGAAGCTGACCGTCAGCTACAGCGCTGCGGATGTTCCGGGTCTTGAAACGGCCGATGGCACCGTCACGACGAAAGAACAAAAACCCGGCGCAGGCGACTGGAGCCTCGACGTTGTCGAGGGCGCGAAGGATGTGGAGCTGCAGGTGACTCGTTGAATCTAAAGCAGGCGAAGCACCCAATAGAGAACGACGGACAGGACGAGCAATGCCCCTGCCATCCAGGCAACACGCGAAAACGTCGTGCGACCGCTGGGCCAGCGCCATGCGACTAATCCAGCGATGACTGCGTTGATTGACAGCACCACCATGATCGTGCCGGCAATCAGGATCAAGGTCCCCAGCCCGTTGGACTGAGGACCGGTCTCTTTGAAACCGGCGATCATGGCACTAATCACCACCAGAGCCACAGGGGGTAGCGCCAGGGAGAGCGTGCTGTAAAATCGGGTGAGTGTGAGGAGCATGAAAGTGCGGGAGCTGTATGCCAGCTCCCGAGACATTCAAAAAGACACCGCCGCAGCGATCAGCCTCAGAACTTCTTGATCAGCAGCGCGGCGTTGTGACCGCCGAAGCCGAAGGAGTTGCTCAGGACGGCGTCGATCTTGGCCGGACGGGCGGTGTTTGGCACGACGTCCACGTCCACCTCGGGGTCGAGGTTTTCGACGTTGATCGTCGGTGGCACCACCTGGTCACGGATCGCGTAGATGGAGGCAATGAGTTCGACACCGCCAGCAGCGCCGAGCAGGTGACCGGTCATCGACTTGGTGCCAGAGACGAGCAGGCCGTTGGTCGCGTAGTCACCAAACACGCGCTTGATGGCACGCAGTTCGCACAAATCGCCCATGGGGGTCGAGGTGGCGTGAGCGTTGATGTATTGAATGTCGGTCACGTTCAGCTTGGCGTGGCGCAGGGCCATTTCCATGCACTTGGCCGCGCCCAAACCTTCAGGATGCGGAGAGGTGAGGTGGTAGGCATCCGCAGTCGCACCATAACCAACGAGTTCGGCGTAAATGGTGGCACCGCGCTTTTTGGCGTGCTCGAGTTCTTCAATGACGACCACACCGGCACCTTCGCCCATGACGAAGCCGTCGCGATCCTTGTCCCAGGGGCGGGAGGCGCGCTCAGGGTCGTCATTGCGCATGCTGAGAGCCTTCATGTTCGCGAAACCAGCCAGACCGCAGGGGCGGATGGAGGCTTCAGCGCCGCCGCAGATCATCACGTCGGAATCACCAAATTTGATGTTGCGCCAGGCTTCACCGATGTTGTTGTTGGACGTGGCGCAGGCCGTGACGATGGCCATGTTCGGTCCCATGTAGCCGAATTCCGCCGCGATCATGCCGCTGGCGATGTTCGAAATCATCATTGGGATGATGAAGGGGGAGACGCGGGAAGGGCCCTTCGTCAGCAGCACCTCATATTGGGTTTCCAGCGTGCCTAGACCGCCGATGCCGCTGCCAACCATGACGCCCACACGGTGGGGGTCGAGGCTGTCAGGGTTCAAGCCTGCGTCCTTGGCGGCCATCTTCGAGGCTGCCATGGCAAACTGGTAATACCGGTCAGCACGGCGGGCGTCGCGGTGCTGATTGAAGTATTCGGTGGGATTGAAGTCCACCACCTCCCCCGCGATCTTGCAGTCGTACTTTTCGGTGTCCATGGACTGGATGCGGCGGATGCCGCTTTTGCCTGCCTGGATATTCTTCCAAAAGTCATCTTTGGTATTGCCGACGGGGGAGATGACTCCCATGCCGGTGATGACTACGCGACGCTCGCTCATGTGTATAAATTAGGGGTTGATTCGAAGGTTGAGAGAACACGGTTTGCACGGTGGGGCAAGGGAAAACATGGCAGCGAAAGGCTTGAGGTTCAGGTGATCTTGGTGTCTGGCTTGCCGTATGATTCGTTTGCCATCCGTTCTTGCCGCCACCCTCTGTCTGGCGCTGCCCTCCCAGGCTGCCCCGGATCCTGCGCTCATTCCACCTGTGATGCGGGAGTGGATGGCGGCCGAGAAAGGCATTGGCAGCATCAAAGTCGCCTTTCATCAGACGCGCACCACGCCCGCGCTCAAGGAGCCCGCCACCGCCAGCGGGCGTTTCTGGCGCATGGCCGATGGCCGGTTTCGCCTGGAACTGGGGTCGCCTGCAACCACGATCCTGGTCTTCGACAATGAAACCGTGCGCCTCAAGGAAAGCGCGGACGCCCCCTGGCAGACCCTGAAGCCCGACGACAGCCGGGTGCGTATCTGGATGAAATTCCTCAGCGGCCGGGAGATGGACCCCGAATCCCTGACGAACAACTTCACGCTCAAGGTCACCCAGCAGGAGAAAACCTACATCACCGTGGCCATGATTCCGCGGCCGCTCCTCATCAAAAAATATCTCAGGCAGCTCGACATGCAGATCGAGCCCGGTGGCAGGCGGCTCCTCGGTTTCCGAGTGATTCAGGGAGACGGTTCTACCCTGCTGCTCAATTTTGGTCCGCCGGAGAAGCTCGTGGGCGACTTAGCTCAACTGTTTCGGCCTCAATAATCGCGGTTCAGCAGGTGGTCCGAGAGCTGGCGCAGCCGCAGAGCAGCGTCGCCAAACACATCCAGCGCCCGATGCGACACCTCCGTGAGTCGGTGTGCTTCCGCACGGGAGGCTTCCAGGCCCATCAGCGCCGGATAGGTGCTCTTTTCTGCTTCGAGGTCTTTGCCGGCGCTTTTGCCGAGTTTTTCACTCGTCTGCGTCACGTCCAGGATGTCGTCGATGATCTGGAAGGCCAGACCGGTCGCCATGCCGAACTCATGCAGCGCCTTCATCTGCTCCACGCTGGCATTCGCGCTCATGCCGCCCAGTTTCACACTCGTGGTTAGCAGAGCGGCGGTTTTGCCTTCATGGATGAAGCGCAGATCCTCGATGGGAAGCTTTTTGCCCTCGCCTTCCAGATCCGCCACCTGGCCTCCCACAAGATGCAGGCTGCCTGCCGTGCGTGCGAGTTCCAGCACCACCACTGCCGTGGGATGAAGGGTGGACATCGGCGTCTTCGTCACCAATTCAAAAGCGAGTGCCTGCAGGGCATCCCCCGCCAGCAGCGCGATGGCCTCGCCGTAGACCTTGTGGCAGGTCGGCACGCCACGGCGCATGTCATCATCATCCATGCAAGGCAGGTCATCGTGAATGAGCGAGTAGGTGTGCAGGCATTCGACGGCACAGGCATTGTAAACCGCATCTTCCGCCTTGCCACCGCAGGCTTCCGCCGCTGCAAGGCAGAGGATCGGCCGCAGACGTTTGCCGCCTGCGAACATGCTGTGCCTCATGGCTTGGTGCAGCGTCATCGGCCGTGTGTCCGAGCCCGGGATGAGACGGTTCAGCGCTGTATCAACAAACTGGCAGCGCTGGGAGAGGTATTCTTTGAGATCGGACATGGGTTTATTGTGAAGCCGTGAGTCCGCCTCAATTCAAGCGGGATTAACAGGAGCGGGGGACTCGGAATCGGCTTCCATCGCCTCAATGCGGAGGTTTTCGCTGAATATGACTAAAGTCATGTAATGCTGGGAGTTGTCGCGAATAGGACAAATCTGTGAAAGATACGCTGGTTCATGGTATCAATAAAGGCGTCTAAATCATTCAACCAGGAAGGGTTACAGGAGGGCATGGCACATTCGGATGGCAAATATCTCTCCGCCAAGTGGATGGTTTTGGTCGCGGCTACGATCCTGGCATGGATCAGCCTGACGCCAGTCGCATGGATTGGCTACCTGATGTTCCAAGCCAACATGGTCACCAAGGCTTCGATCCTGGTCGCCTGTGGGGTGATGACATTTTTCTGGAATCTCATTCTCCTGCAATGGCTTTTGTTTGACCTCTTTCAGGAGGAGCGCCCCAAAAAAGAGCTGACCCACAGCAGGGGGCAGATCGTCGGGATTTTCGCTGTTCAGATTCTCCTAGCTCTCTCCTGCAACCATCTGTCCGAATCCTTCAATCCCATCGGCATGCAGCAATGGTTTTGGATGCCCGTTGCTGGTTTTGCTGGAGTGCTTTTGAGAAGACGCCGGTTTATGTTTTTGGTGCTCTTCATAACTCTGACCATTTCCACCGTGCATGAATACACCATGCGCGGCCTGAATCCGGCGGTGTTTTGGATGTTTGGCCAGATCTCCACCAGCGTGTTCATCATGGGCTGTTCTTTTTCTGCGGCACAGGCGTCGAGGCAGCGCATGAACACGGCACGTCTGGCGGCGGAGCTGCGAACGGCCAATGCCCAGCTCGAAATGCAGGCGGATCAGGTGGCGCTGCTCGCCGTGGAGCAGGAGCGCAATCGGCTGGCGCGGGAGATTCATGATGCGGTGGGGCACAGCTTGACGGTGGTGGGGGCGCAGCTGGAGGCCGCAGAGGCCTTGCTGAAGCACGATCCCTCCCGTGCGCTGGATTCGATCCAGAAGGCCCAGCGTGCAAGCCGTGAAGGATTGGCGGAAATCCGACGTTCGGTGGCTTCTCTGCGTGCGACGCCGCAGGAGCAGCGCACGCTCGCCGAATCGCTGACTTCGCTGATCACGGGCGCTGAACGGCCCGGGCTGAAGCTGGTGTTGCAGCAGTCTGGGAAATCACGCTCTTTGCCCTCTCTGGTGGAGATCTCTCTCTACCGCTGTGCGCAGGAGGGCATCACCAACGCGTGCCGGCATTCGGGTGCGTCGGAAATAGCGGTGCATCTGGATTTTAGTTCGGATGCATTCATCATCCTCAGTGTGACGGACAATGGCCGTGGCTTCAGCCGGATCCCGGAAAAAAGCCATGGATTGAAAGGCCTGCGCGAACGGGCGGCATTGCTTAATGGTGAGTTTTTCGCAGGAACGGAGCAGCTGGGCGGAGGCTGCTGTCGCATGATTATCCCAGCATGAACGCATGAACGCATGAACGCATGAATGCACCCATCAAGACCCTACTTGTCGATGACCAGGCATCGTTTCGTGAAGCGATGCACATCCTGCTTGAGCTCGACAGCAGTGTCGAGGTGGTTGCCGAAGCCGCGAATGGCGAGGAGGCCCTGAAACTGACTGCGGAACACATGCCGCAGGTCGTGCTGATGGATCTGCAAATGCCGGTGATGTGCGGAGCGGAGGCCACCAGGCGCATTCGTGACAGGCATCCCGGCATACGGGTTCTGGTGCTCAGCGTCTTTGATCAGGAAAAGGACGTCTTCGAGGCTCTGCGAGCAGGTGCCTCCGGTTACATTCTCAAAAATACTCCGATGCCGCAGATGATTGATGCCATCAGGGTCGTCGCTGCGGGCCAGACCTACCTGCAGCCCACCATTGCCACTCAAGTTGTGGCGGAGTTCAACCGCCTCTCCCGACCCATCACGCTGAGCGGTGAGGAACGCCGCCTCGCCAGCATGCTCTCCCAGCGTGAAGTGGAGATTCTCCAGCATCTGGTTCGCGGCATGAGCAACAAGGAAATTGCCTCTGCCCTGAGCCTTACCGAAGGGACGGTGAAGAATCACATGACCCGCATTCTGGACAAGCTGCAGGTGCCCGACCGCACGGGCGCTGCGCTCAAGGCGCGTGATCTTGGGCTGGGCTGAAATTACCTCGCCAGCAGCTCCTCACCGCGATACATCACGCGCTCGACCATGCCCTGGAGGGTTTTGTCGAGGAAGGGGGTATTGATGCTTTTCGACTTCATGAAGTCGCGGCTGAAGGTGGTCGTGCGTGCGGGATTGAAGACGATGAACTCGGCGGTGCCGCCTTCCTTGATTGGAACGGGTGCCAGTTTCATGAGGCGGCGCGGCTCGGCGCTGTAGCGCTGCACAATGAGCTGCCAGCTCAGGATGTCCTTGGCGATGAAGCGGTCGTAGAGCGAGACCAGGGCGCTTTCGAGGCCGGTGATGCCAAAGGGGGCGCTGGCGAAATCCTGATTCTTCTCAAACGGTGTGTGCGGTGCGTGGTCCGTGGCGATAACGTCGAACCAGCCATCCTTGAGGCCCTGGAGCAGCGCGGCGTTGTCCTCCGGCGTACGCAGCGGCGGGTTCATCTTATAGTGCGTGTCGTAGTCGCCGATGTGCTCATGATTGAACATCAGGTGATGGGGCGTGATCTCGCAGGTGACGCGGATGCCGCGGTCCTTGGCGCGTTTGATCGTGCGCATGCCTTCGATGGTGGTGACGTGCTGGATGTTGAGATGCACGCCGGTGTATTCGGCGAGGCGGATGTCGCGCGAGATGCAGATCTCCTCGCTGATGTTTGGGATGCCGGGCAGGCCGAGCGCGTAGCTGATCTTGCCTTCATGCATGCAGCCCTTGCCGCTGAGCGCCTTGAGCTCGCAATGGCTGGCTAGCGGCAGGTCGTAGTCGCGTGCGTATTCCATTGCGCGCCGCAGCACCTGGGGATTGTCCACGGCGTAACCGTCGTCGGTGAGCATGACGCAGCCGGCGGACTTCATGCCGGCGATGCCGGCGAGTTCCTCGCCCTTGCGGCCTTTGGTGATGGCTCCGCTGGTGTAGATTCCGGGGCCGATGCGGGTGCGGCGGGAGCTTTCGATCACGCTGCGGACGACGCCCGCATTATCGATGGCGGGCGTGGTGTTCGGCATCATGACGAAGCCGGTGACGCCGCCGTTGATCGCTGCCTCGGCGCAGGAGGCGATGTTTTCCTTGTCCTCCTGGCCGGGTTCCCGGGCGTGGACGTGGATGTCAAAAAGCCCGGGCAGCAAAATGCGGCCGGAGCAGTCGATGATTTCCGCGTTTTCGACGCCGGTGATGCCTGTGGCGACGCCGATGATCTGGCCACCCTCGACGAGCACATCGGCTGTCTGGAGCTGGGAACTGTCTTCGCTGGCGATCTGGGCGTTTCGGTAAAGGCGTTTCATGCGTTGCAGGCCATGATGCCGCGAAGGTTAGCGTAGGCAAGCTGGCTTCTCAACGCATGGCTGGGCATGAGTTGCAGCATGACTTCGGCCTTTGGGTCATGCCGCCCCATGACTGCAAATCATGACTTTTGACTGCTTGCAGGCAATGCCTGTCTCATTTTACATCGGGCACTCGCGTCAGCTCTTAGTGAAATTTCCGCAAAATGAAACGCCGTACTGTCAAAAAGCACATCGACTTTCAAGATGCCACTTCTCCTCGGAGTCCTGATGACATTTCCCTCGAAATCCCGGACTGCACCGAGGAGGAAAAAACGGTGGTGGAAACCGCCCAAATAGTGCGCAAATCCCGACAGGCCGATTTCAACTCCAACTGGCATGATGCGAAGGAGATCGTGGTGCCTTTTGACGAAAGCTCTTTTTCCGGATCGCTGGTGGATGAAAAGACCTTCCAAGCGGCCTATTCCAGGAACAGTCCGCCACCGCTGGTGATGAATCATCGGCTCGAAATCCAGCGGAGCAGCGGCAATGTGGTGTTTACCACCGACTGGTGGGACGATCTCCTGGGTTTCTGCAGCGGGTTGCTGTTCTTCGTGGAGATCGTGCTGGCGGTATGGACGGCGGCCCTGCTCTACTCAGGCTTTCCCATTGCGATGTGGCTGGCCTACACTCTGGAGTCCGTGTGGGCTCTGATGTTGATCACGTTCAAGTTTTCCATGCCAAAGCTGACGGCTTACCGGCTCTTCCTTTGGTTTGGCACCTCTGCCACGACGGTGTCCTGGCTGGTCTGGTCTCCCTGGTCGCAGGAATTCATCGCCAAATTTTCGGCCTACTTCTTCCGCACGTAGAGCAGTGCGCGATCATGCGTGAGCAGGCAGAGGTCCAGGCGGCCATCGCCATTGAGATCCAGGGCGGAGTAGTCGTGAGGCTCGTTTTCGAGGCCCGTTTTGCCGCGGAAATGCGGATCCGTCTCGAAGACACGGAAGTACATGGCGCTCTCCCATTTCTGCCCGGTGGCGGGCTGGAAGATTTCGATCACGCGGCTTTTGGCGGTGTCGATCAGGGCGATGTCATCCACATCTTCGCCGGAGAACGAGGCGGCCATGAGGTCGGAGGGCGTGGTGTCCTTCAATTCGCTGTAAAAGGTGGCCACTGTTTCGAGCTTGAGCGTGGAACCATCCAAAGGAGCGATCTGGAAGCTGGTTTTGCCAAGCAGCAGCAGCTTGGTGCTTTGCTCCGCAGTCATCAGGATGCACTGCTCAGGAGTCATGGCGGGCAGCGCATGGGTATGATCCTCGCGAAAAACGCGGTCGGCACCAGCGGTGAGTTCGTGCAGCTTGCTGTGCGTGGCGTCAATCAGCAGCACGGAGACCTTGCCGTCCTTGTGGGAGACCAGCGCGCTGTGCAGCTCGGCGGCGGCATCTGGGGCGTTGAACTGCTCCACGATGGTCGCCTTGCCATCGGCATCGACCTTGAACGCACGCGCCAGCTGCTGATGGGCGATGATGATTTCCGCCTTGCCATCGCCATCCAGATCGCCCGTGGTCAGCGCGGCGGGGGTGAGTTTGCTGACAAAGGAATCTGGGATGCCTTCGACGCGCTTGTAGGGCGCTTTGGCGTCCGTGGTGCTCAGCAGCAGCTGCATGGGGCCGAGATTGGAAAACAAGGCGAGATCGCCACGACCATCCTGATTGGCATCGACGACGCGGATGCCATTGATACGGCCGGTCTTGATGGTGAGCTCCTGCGTGGCGGCGGTGAAGCCTTTGGCTCCGGCGGTCTTGCGCAGCGTGACGAGCTGGGGCTTGGATTTGATCTCGGTGACGCAGAGAACGGCTGAATCGGTGGTCAGGGTGAGCAGTGTTTCGCTCTCTTTAGCCTGATAGATGATCTCGGGGTAGAGCAGGCGGTTGTCCTGCCAGTGGGCCACGCCAATGGACTGCTCTCCGGGGCTGAGCAGCACGAGCTCGGCTTTCTTGTCACCATCCACATCGGCTATCGCCAGGGACTCCACACCACTGAGGATGGGGAACTCGCGACCTTCACTGAAGGTGCCGCTGGCGCTGCCTTGAAACAACCAGGCACGCGCTGCCTTGGGCTCGGACATGATGACGTCAGCATGCCCGTCTCCCGTCAGGTCTCCATAGGCCACGGCACCGTTTTTGGATTCCGTGGGCGGCATGGCATAGCGGATGGTGGCGGCGTGGTCGGAGTCGGGTTCGGCGGCACCTTGAGTGAGCTTCGCGACTTCCACCATGTTCGTTTCATCCTGGATCCAGGCGACGCCAGACTTCTTGCCACCCAGGCGGATGGCATGCAGCCAGTGGCGCGCGGCGGGGATTTCGAGCCGCCACTCTTCGCCAAAGGTGGTGCCTTCGTGCTGCAGGCGGACAAGCAGCGCGTCACCGTCCGGGGCGGTGTAGAAAATGTCGGCACGCCCATCGTCGTTGAGATCGGTGCTGGTCAATCCAGCGCAGCCGCCTTCGCCCAGGGCGTAGTTTTGTGGCTCCGCCCACTCGCCGGGCTTGGTTTGCAGCAGCACCATCAAGCGCGTGCTGGTGAGCAGGGCGATGTCATCGCGCCCGTCACTGTTCAAATCACGTGCGACGAGCACTTCGGTATCATCTGCGGTGGAGTCGAGGGTGAACTCGCGCTTGGCTGCCCATGTACCCTTGTCGTCCTGCATGCGCAGCACGAGTTTATCCTCATCGGTGAGGAACGCGATGTCCGCCTTCTTGTCGCCATTCCAATCACCCACGACGAGGGCAAGCGCGGCACGGCCAATGACGAGCGGCTGCTTGTCGAAGCGGGAGACTTCGAGGATCGGGTTCCAGCGGTCGGCGCGGGCGGATTTTTCCGGCGCACCGGTTTGCACGCCGTCCTTGCGCTGCAGGAGAAATTCGATGCGCGCCCGTGAAGCATTGACGATGGCGAGATCGGTCAGGCCATCGCCATTGAAGTCAGCGGCATGCGGACTGGCGGTGTTCCAGTCGAGCTTCACGATCTCCGGGCCGTCGAAATACAGTGCGGGCTTGTCAGCAAAAACGCTGGTCGCAAAGAGCAACGGCAGGAAAGCGAGACGCATGGCGTGCGATGGGGGTGGGGAACTTACTTGGCCTCGACGGGAGTGGTCAGGTAGTGAACCTGAATGGCGTCCGGATGGGAATACGTGGCGCTGAGCAGGCTGCCAAAGTAACGCTCGAAGGTCTCATTGGAAGGACGTGCGCTGGCATCAAACCAGCCGCCAGCAGCAGCGGCGACCGTTTCTTCGGGGGACAGGGCTTTCTTGCCGGGGCCTTTCTTTTTCGCGGCCGCCTTGCCTTTGGCTCCAGTTTTGCTTTCGAGCGTGGCGGCGGCGGTGGCGATCGTGTTCATCAGGCGGCCGGCATCCGTGACACCGACGCCGCTGTAGTTTTTAGGAACGAGCGAGAGGAGATTCTGCACATGCGGATTGTCCCAGACGCTGGGGCCGGAGGGATCCTTGATGCGACCCAGGACTTTGTTCAGCGTGTCCTGGCCGCCCACAGAGATGAGCAGATACTTGCCGGTGTTGCAGTAGGCAATCTCGGTTGCGGCATTGGCCGTCTGGGTCAATTTGAGCGTGTTGATTTTGAAGCCGAGGTAATCGCTCTCCTCAAAGGCACCGAATCCGGCGCCGACGTAGCGTTTCAGCCCTTCGAGCGCGCCGCCGAGCTTGTCCGCGTCCTTGATCTTGAAGCCCATGACCTGGCTTTCTTTGGTGCCACTGCCATCCTGCACCTGAATGACTTCATCGGCCAGGCTGCCGAAGAGATCCTCACGGATCTTGAAGCCGAGCTGGCCTTCGAGCTGAGGAATCTGCATCGTCAACATCATCGACATGGGGCCAAGTTTTGCAATCATGCCGAGGAGGCCGTCATACACCGTGCCGAAATCCATGCGTGAAACACTGGCGGTCAGGATGCCTGCGGGGATGAAAGCTGGCAGTGTTACTTCGTTGCCGGAACCACGCATCAGGGAGAGAAGTCCCATGGGCTTCTGGGGATGCAGAATCGTCACATCCATCCGTGACTGGGTGTCCGTCAATTCGGCGGTGATGGCAAAGGCCTGCAGTTCCTGCGCGCCGAGCATGTCCATGATCATCTTCGGCTTGAAGTCGAAACCCATGCCAGGGTTGGCCTTTCCGTCCGCTTTCTTTTTGGCTTCCGCAGCGGCGAACGCCTGCTCACCGAGTTCGAGCAGCTTCACGCCATTGAAATAAAGCAGCATGTCACCGCCGCCGTTGGTCACCTGGCCGATGCGGGAGAGATGATCGCGTGCGGCTCCGGGTGGATCACCAGCGTTGTTCTTCAGGGCGCCGATCATGTATTCCATGAGCGCGTGGGTGTTCGCCTCGATCATCACATCTCCGACCACCGCCCAAGCCAGGATCCAAGGCGCATCCGCAGCCTCCGACAGCGCGGCGATCTGCACGCTCACGCTGCCGATGTCTTCGGTGCGGAGCTTGACGTCTGCGTTCTCTTTTTTCTTGGCTTCCACTTCGGCGAGCTTGTGGGCCTCGATCTCCTTCTGCTTGCCGGCGATTTCACACAGCGAGACGTTCGGCGGATTTTTGTCGAACTGGGTGATGTCTCCGATCACCAGGTAGCTCACCAGCGCGCCCGGGTAATCCTTGAGCGTGTCGTACATGCCGCTGCCGTAGGTGTCCTTGAAGAACTTGTCCCAGGGGGCGTCGCCGTCTTTGCGCATGGGGGCCATCCAGCGTTTGGCTTCGTCGTCCTGCATGAACTTCGCGTAGTTGCTCTTGTCCCAGTCGGTGAGCAGTTCCGGAGTGTTCTTGATGGCGATGACACCGACCGTGTCCTTGGGCATGAGATTGTACCACTGCTCCAGCCGGTCGGCGGCGGAGGCGGGGAGGATGCTGGCAAGCAGCAGTGAAAAGAGGATGGAGGCGCGTTTCATAGAAGGTGGAAGGAAGCGGGTGATACCAAGTACAGAAAAATCAGCCGCCTGTGGTTACAGATTCAGGCTTAATTTTTTCCTGAGGTGGTGCAGGCGGCGGAAGATAGCGGAAGCCGCTGTTGGGATTACGCGGGTCAAAGGCAAAGGCCTCGCGATTTTTCAGGAAGAGCTTCAGCACGTTCGAAGGAATCGAAAAGCCCAGGCCTTCGACACCGACACCGGCGGTCTTCATGTTGTTCACGCCCACGACCTCGCCGCGTGCGTTGAAGAGCGGCCCGCCGGAATTGCCGGGGTTGATCTGTGTCGTGCTTTGAATGTACCAACGGCCGCCGCTCTCGCGTGCACGGATGCTGACAATGCCTTTGGAAACCGACCGCTCAAGCCCCAGCGGACTGCCAATGGCAAACACGTCCTGACCCTGGGTGAGGGCATCGGAGTCGCCCATGGGGACGAACGGCAGGCTGTCCACGGCAGCGTCGTCGATCTGCAGAATGGCGAGATCAAGGAAGCCGTTCATGGCGATGATCTTCACCTTCGTAAACTGCTGCTTCTCCAGACCATCGGGCTTTTTGCGATACACCACCACGGTGATCTCACGCTCTCCGGCGATGACGTGCTGGTTGGTGATGACGTAGCCGAGCTTGTTGATGATGAACCCGGAGCCGAGACCGGAGGCTGTCTGGATCTGCACCACGGACTCCGCCACTCGCTGGACGTTCTTTTCCACCGTCATGGCCTCACGTGAAGGCTCCACAAAGTAGATGTCCTCGCCCTGCACAGCGGCGGTTTTGGTGCCTGAGGAGAGGGCTTTTTCCAAAATGGAGATCTCCGAGCGCGGCACGGTCAGGACGGTGTGACCGAGATCCAGCACCACGGCGTCTTCGCGGTCCTTGAGCACTTCACCGCGCAGTTCTGCGCCGTTTTTGAGCACGATCTTGACGTTTTCCGCCGACAACGATGAGGCCGCAAGGCAGGCCGCCACCAGGATTCCGAAGCTCAGGTTGTTTCGCATTACGGATTTAAACTCTAGCGGACGAGTTTGAGGATACGAGTTCTTTTTGCATATCTTGACTCGACGAATGTCCGCGCATCTCATGCGCCGATGCCCGCCAACGCCCTCATTTCCGCCGCCCAGACCCTGCGCGAAACCCTGCGCCCGCTGCGTTTTGCCGCGCCGGTCGAGTATGTCTATCAGCCGCTCGACTACGCCTGGGTCCCGCATGAGGCCTACCTGCGCCGCTTTGGCAGCACTCACAAAAAGGTCGTCCTCGTGGGGATGAACCCCGGCCCCTTTGGCATGACGCAGACCGGCGTTCCCTTTGGTGAAATCGCCGCCGTGCGCGACTGGATGGGCATCCATGAGCCTGTGGGCAAACCGGAGCGCGAGCATCCCAAGCGCCCCGTCGTCGGCTTTGACTGCCCGAATTCCGAAGTCAGCGGCAGACGCCTGTGGGGGCTGTTTGCCCAGAGGTTCGGCAAAGCGGAAGCCTTCTTTAAAGACCACTTCGTCGCCAACTACTGCCCGCTCGTCTTCATTGAGGCCAGCGGGCGCAATCACACGCCGGACAAACTGCCTGCCGCCGAAACCACCGCCATGGAAGCCGCCTGTGATGCGCATCTGCGCGCCGTCATTGCCGCCCTGCAGCCCGAGTGGGTGATCGGCGTCGGCGCCTTCGCGGAAGCGCGCGCTCTGCGTGCAAAAGAAGCCATGAAGGGCAGCTTTAAAACCGGCCGCGTGCTGCACCCCAGCCCTGCCAGTCCCGCCGCCAATCGTGACTGGGCCGGAGCCGCCACGAAGCAGTTGGTGAAGCTGGGCGCGTGGGAGTGATTCATCCTTGCGTCGCGTGGGGAATTTCGGCTAGCCGGGCCGCCGCTGCAACAACTCCGCCGCATGAGCGTTCAAGGCTGTATGAACGAGATTCGCAACCTGACGTATCTGCTCGTGCTGATGGGCGGCGCTCTGACGGTTGGCCACGCGGAGGACAAATTCCCGGCTGCGGCGAATCCTGCTGAAGCTGCCAAGCAAGTTCCGGCGAAAACTACGGAGCCGGTGAAGCCGCCGAGCGAGACGGAGCTCCGGGCCGGCATCACCAAGAGTCTCGGCTTCATAGAAAGGGAAGGGGAGGAATGGATGACCGCTAAAAATTGCAACGGCTGCCATCACATGCCTGAGATGCTCTGGAGCCACCGCGAGGCGAAACGGCGCGGATTTGCCGTGGATGCCAAAAAGTACGAGGAATGGCTGGCATGGGCGGTCGAGCGCTCGACGGACAAACGACCGGGACTCGAAGAAGCCGCGCTGATGATTTTGGCCTTGCCGGAGCGGCCCGCGCCGGAATTGACGAAACTGCTCGCCGCTGAGCAAAAGCCGGATGGTTCATGGAGTCCCGCTGGACAGTTTTCCGGCATGCAGAAACGCGGCGTGGGTGATGCGCAGGCCAATGCTTTGCGCCTCCACCTGATCGCTCTTGCCTCACCGCAACCGGCGGCACCTGAGGCTGACGGGGTGCACGCAAAGGCCGCCCCAGTGCTGCAAAAGAAAGACACTCCCACCACCATGGAGTCGCTCGTCTTTCGCACGCTCTATGCACGCCGTTTTGGCAAACCGGACGAAGCCGGAACCCTGGCCAAAGACATCCTCAAACGGCAGCGCGGTGATGGCGGCTGGAGCTACATCCTCGGCGAAAACCTGAGCGATGTTCTCGCCACCGGCCAGGTGCTCTATGTGCTGCAGGAAAATGCCACGAATCCCGCCACGGCGAACGCCATCGCCCGTGCCCAGCACTGGCTGCTCCAGACCCAGCGGGCCGACGGCAGCTGGCCCATCGACATCACGCACATCAGCCAGATTGACCGCAGCGGCCCTGCCAAGGCAAAATCCTTCAAGGATGCCACCGGAATTTACACCTACTGGGGCTGTGCGTGGGCCACGCTTGGACTGCTGCAGGGTGTGCCGGTGAAGTAATCCGTTGAGTCAAGACGCAGGTCGGTGCTTGCCGCGTGCAAAAAGATCGCCTATTTCTCGCGCCTTATGTCAGCCATCCCAGCCGAATTTTCCGGAGTCACCGCCGTCACCAAAGCGAACATCTATTTTGACGGCAAAGTCGTCAGCCACAGCGTTTTGTTTCCTGATGGCAGCAAGAAAACCCTGGGCCTCATCTATCCCGGGGATTTCCATTTCGGCACCGCCAAGGCGGAGCGCATGGAGATCGTGGCCGGTGACTGCGTCGTGAAGCTCGATGGCGGCGATGCCAAGACCAGCTACACTGGAGGTCAGTACTTCGATGTTCCTGCCAACAGCGGCTTCGACATCAGCGTCAGCTCCGGCATCTGCGAGTACATCTGCTCGTTCCTGGATTGATCCTGCTTTTACGGGCGGCATCAGCATCTTCACACATTCTTAACTCACCCATCAAGGGCGTTCACTGGAGGCCGGAACGTTTCAGATGATCCTCCCGCCGTCATGAACGACACGACAGACAAGCCAGGCCTCCACAAGCATTCCACCACCACCCTCGTCATCGCGGCGCTGGGTGTGGTCTTCGGCGACATCGGCACCAGCCCGATCTACACGCTCAAGGAATGCTTCAGCCCGCACAGCCCGCATCATGTGGCCGCGACCCACGCGAATCTGCTGGGTGTCGTCTCACTGGTGCTTTGGGCGCTGATCGTGCTCGTTTGTGTGAAGTACCTCGTCTTCGTGCTGCGTGCGGACAACAAGGGCGAGGGCGGAGTGCTCTCGCTCATGGCGCTGGCCTCGCATGGCATGTCGGAGACATTGAAGCGGCGTGCGGTGATCGTGCTGCTCGGTCTCTTTGGTGCAGCGTTGCTGTTTGGTGATGGCATCATCACGCCCGCCATCTCGGTGCTCAGCGCCATCGAAGGTCTCAAGGATGGTGGATTGCTCGGCAGCCCGCCCGCGGATGTGGCTGCGGCATTGCTATGGCAGAATCAGCGGGAGTGGCTCATCATGGGCATCACCATGGTGATCCTCATTGCGCTGTTTTCGGTGCAGTTCCTTGGCACGGCACGCATGGGCCGCTTTTTTGGTCCGATCACCGGCTTGTGGTTTGTGTCGCTCGCGGTGCTCGGCGTCTCGCACTTGATTCACGGTCCAGAAATCCTCGCGGCATTCAACCCGTGGTATGGCTGGCAGTTTTTGACCACCGGCGGCCATAAATCGTTCGTGATTCTCGGCAGTGTGTTTCTGGCCGTCACAGGCGGTGAGGCGCTCTACGCGGATATGGGGCATTTTGGCGCCGGGCCGATCCGTCGTGGCTGGTTCTCGCTTGTGCTGCCAGCGCTGGCGTTGAACTACCTCGGCCAGGGTGCGCTGCTCATGCATCAGCCGGATCTGGCGCACGCGCCTTTCTTCCAAATGGCTCCGGGGTGGGCCACGCTGCCGCTCGTGCTGCTTGCCACGGCTGCTACGGTGATCGCCTCGCAGGCGCTCATCACCGGCACCTACTCGCTGACGCTTAGCGCTGTGCAGCTGGGTTACCTGCCACGCCTCAGCATCCGCCATACGTCGGAACATGCCCGCGGCCAGATCTACATTCCGCTGGTGAACTGGCTGCTCATGCTGGCCTGTTTGTCCTTGGTCCTGGCCTTCCGCAATTCAACGAACCTCGCCGCTGCGTATGGCGTGGCGGTGACGATGACCATGCTCATCACCACCTTCCTGTTTTACTTTGCCGCACGTCATCTGTGGCGGTGGTCGCTGCTCAAAACATTGCCGCTATGCCTGCTGTTCGCCGCGATTGAGATCGCTTTCCTCAGCGCCAATCTGGTGAAATTCTTCGACGGCGGCTGGTTCCCGCTCGTGGTCGGTGTGATCATCTTCACGCTCATGACGACCTGGGCCACGGGGCGCCGTCTGGTGCGTGCCTCAATGGAAAAAAGCTCTCTCAGTCAGGAAATGCTCTGCGACAGCCTCAAGCGCAGCCCTCCCGTCAGCGTGCCCGGCACCGCCATTTTCATGTCGAGCACTAGCGGTCGCGCCCCCATCGCCCTGCTGCACAGTTTGAAGCACTACCGGGCCATCCATGAGCGCGTCATCTTCATGACCTTGATCACCGAGGACGAGCCCTGGGTGCCGCCGAGCCGCCGCGTGGAAGTCGAAAAAATTGCCGAAGGTTTCTGGCGTGTGACCGGCCGCTTCGGCTTCATGCAGAAGCCCGATGTGCCGCGCCTGCTGCGCCAATGCTCCAATCAAGATCTGGAAGTCTCGGCGGAGAAGGCGACCTTCTTCCTGGGCCGCGAAATCATCGTTCCAAGTCCGAAACCGGGCATGGTGAGATGGCGCGAGCACATCTTCGCTTTCGCCAGCAAGCTGGCGCAGCAGCCCGCCACTTACTTCCAGATTCCCGTGGGCCGGGTGATCGAGCTGGGGCAGCAGGTGGAGATTTAAGCCCTGCTTTAACGCATTTTTGACGCCGCACGTCCTGCCTTTAACTCCGCAGGATCGGAGAAGCGGGCATCATGGGGGCGGATCAACATCCTTTCCTAGCAGATCAATAGCTGCACTGCCTTCCCGGACAGTTCATCGCCTCAACACCAATAACACTAAATTGACCAACACATGAAGTCCAAAAGCATGCCCTCCCTCATTGCCAAATCAGTGACCGTTCTTGCTGCCTGTGCAGCGCTGAACGCATCTGCCGGCACATCCGCCCCCGTTAAAAACCCCGTCCCTGTGGAAGAAAAATCAGGAGCTCTGTTC
>CALRWM010000061.1:0-39478 GCA_943371875.1 Prosthecobacter debontii
CGCCGAGTTTTTTGTCGGGCGGACGTTGCGCGAGCATGATGTGCTCACCACGCATGATGATGGCGCAGACGACGGGCACGGGCGGGGGCGTTTCCATGGGCGAAGCTCAGGCGGTCGCGATGGTCAGCGCGGCCTTGGCGGTGCGCACGGCGGCGTCGGGCATGCTGATCTTGGCCATATTGGCCCGCATACGGCGGCCCACGGCGCTGTTGTTGGTGAGGATGCTTTCGACGGCGGCGGCGGTTTCCTTGGCGCTGTTGGTGACGATGCCGCCATCGTGCTTGGTGAGCATCTCGGCATTGCCCTCCTCCTGACCGGGGACCACGTAGTCGATGACGGCGGGGATTTTGGCGGCGAGTACTTCATGCAGGATGGCACCACCGGCCTTGCAGATGACGACGTCATGTGTGCGCAGAAATTCCGGAATGCGCTTGGTCCAGCCGATGATCTCGATGGTGTCAGGCGGCATGGAGTCCATGAAGCGGCGCAGGACGTGGTAGAGGCGCTTGTCATGCTTGCCCACGGGCAAGGTCATTTTCACGCCGCTGCGGAAGAGGGGCTTGAGCGCCTCCAGCGTGTCAGCGACGCGCCGGCCTGTGGTGGAGGGCAGGTAGAGAATGCGGGCATGCGAAACCGGCGGCAGCACGGGCAGTGGCTCCGTGAATGCGAGATCTACCGGGAAACCGGTGACGCGGATCTTTGACTCAGGCACGCCGAAGCCGATGACCACTTTTTTCGTTTCGTCATCGGCCACGCAGAAGAGTTCGCTGCCAGACATGACCCAGACGCGGTTCACACTGATGGAGTCGGTGATGACGGTGCACAGCGGCGGCACGGCCTGTTGCTTGGACAAGGATTCCAGCAGGATGGCATACAGGGGGTAGGTGCTGATGATCAGGCGTGGCTGCTCCTGCTTGATGCGCGCTTTCAGAGCGTTCACCATGGCGGTCTGCCAGAGGGCATCCGGTCCGGTGACGGAAGGCCTGCCCATGAGATCGTAGGTCATGCGCCAGCCGGCCGGCCAGTGGGTGATGGCGAATTGGTACAGGCTTTTGCACACATCGGAGATGAGCGGCATGGCCTCGCTGATGAGATCGATGGTCTCGATTTTCTCTTCGGGGCATAGACGGGTCAGAGCCTCCGCCACAGAGCGTGCGGCGGTGTTATGCCCATCGCCAAAACCTGCGGTTAGGATCAAAATCACCGCGCATCGCTGGCTGATAAACGAATGAAAACAAGCGAAAAGGGCAGGCAAACTCGTGGGTTGACATTATTTCGGATTTGTTAATAATCAGGATTTAACATGACCCGGCAACGTGCCAGAACCACGAGCCAGACGCTCGCAGCCACCGTGACCCTCGCAGTGGTGCTGATCATGCTCACGCCGCTGCGCCGAGGAGCCGTAGAAAAACACTCACGACAGGCGGGTTGGACACCGCTGCTCAATCTGGGCGGCATGGCAGACAGCAACTCGTTCCACCGTTTGAACACGTCTCCGGCTCACTTTGCAGCAAGCGATCAGCCTCTTTCCCGCCAACCTTCTTCGATTCCGGTGCCATGAGCGGCCGGTTCAAGCCTCCGGGGCAGTGTCCTGTTTGTGGTGAATGGGTACCCCGAGGAGCCGCTGCTTGTGACGACTGCGGAGCCTGTGCCAAGTCTGGCTGGAGCGGCGACACCCATGCAGACGGTCTGGATCTGCCGGATGACGAGTTCGACTACGACGACTTTGTGGCCCGTGAGTTCGGCGGCAAGACCTCCAAACAGCCGCTGGGCATGAGCCTGTGGTGGTGGGTAGCGCTGGTGCTGCTGCTCATCCTCGTTGTCGGCGTGCTGCTGCCGCTGTTTGGCTAAAGGGGGGGCGGTGCTCTCTCCTCTTCAGCCGGCGCTCAAGCAGTCAGGGGCATGATTGAGGCAGAACTCTCAGAAAGTCCGTTGTGCGGATGGGTCCGAAAGACCTGAGCGAACTTAGTTGGATGTTGCGCAAAGATGCGGCTGAGAACTTCTGCAAGCTGGTGTTCATCACAGGGTTTATCCAGAAAGCTGGTGACCCCTAATGCTCTAAACTGGCTCTGGATATCATCCTCCAGGCGACCGCTGGAAACGATGATTGGAATTTCGGGCAGGATTTTTCTGAGCATGCCCACAAAGGAGAGTCCGTCCTGGTTCGGCATGTGCAAATCGGTGATGACGGCGTGGACAGACGGATGCTCTGTCAACCATACCAAGGCTTCGAGACCGTCCCGGGCCAGCACGACCTGGAAATTCATGCGCTGCAGCACTTCACGGGCGATCTCCCGCACCGTTGTTTCGTCGTCCACGAACAAGATGATTTCGCCCTGACCGTAGAAAGACATCTTCTTCTGTGGCACCTGCTCGGGCTCGGCGGAGGAAGCGTCGGCGGGCAGAAAAGCGGTGAAAGTCGTCCCCTGGCCGGGGGCGGAGGACACTTCAAGAAAACCATCGTGGCCCTTGATGATGCCCATGACGGTGGACAGGCCCAGTCCGGTGCCTTTGTCGGGTGTTTTGGTGCTGAAAAAGGGATCAAAAATGCGGTCGCGGATTTCTGCCGAAATGCCTGTGCCTGTGTCATTTACCTGGATTGCCACAAAAAGACCGACCCGGGCATTGGGGGGCATGCCAGGATGCACGCTGCTGATTTCCACCTTCCTTGTCGCCAGTGTGAGCCTGCCACCGGAAGGCATGGCGTCCCTGGCGTTGACGCAAAGATTCAAAAGAACCTGATGGAGCTGTGTGGCATCTGCCAGTACCGGGGGGAGGTTTTTTTCACGCTCCACCGTGATGGTGATGTTTTTTGGGAAGGTGCACTCCACGATGGCTCCCATTTCCTGGAGGAGGTAGTTGACCTGAATGGGACTGCGTTCTCCCTCCGAGCCCTTGGCAAAGGTAAGCAACTGGCGAATCATGGAGGCAGCGCGTCTGACGCTGCTGTCAAACAAGTCCACGATACCGGGAGCGCCCGGATACTTCGCTTTCAGCAGATCCACTCCCATCATGATGGGCGCCAGCGCGTTGTTCAGGTCGTGTGCAATGCCTCCAGCCAGTGCGCCGAGGGCTTCCTGTCGCTGTGATCGAAGCAGCTGCTGTTCCAGCGCCTTGGCTTCGGTGAGGTCGTGATTGACGGCGAGGATGCCGTCAGGAATGCCTTGTGCGTCTGTCAGCAAAGTGAGCTGACAAAAGACGACCAAGGCACGCCCTTCCTTGTTCTTTTGGCGTGTCTCACCATGCCACTGACCGACGCGCAGCACTTCCTGAAAAATGGCGCTGATTCGCTCCTCGGGTTCGCGAAAAATCACACGGAAAACGGAATCGCCGCTGATCTCGGCCTGGGTGTGGCCGTAGAGCTTGGTGGCCGCCGGATTCCAGAAACTCAGGGCCATGCTCTGATCACAGACAAAGATGGCGTCGGTGGCCTGATCGATGAGGCGGGCCTGACGGCGGATGTGTTCGGTCGCCTGCTTGCGCTGTTTCAACGCATGGTATTCTTCCAAGGCACGCTGGACGGCTGAAGGGAGCCGCTCCATACGCTGCTTGAGAAGGTAGTCCGTGGCGCCTGCTTTCAGGCATTTGACCGCTTCTTCGGCCTCGATCGCTCCAGAGACAATGATGACCGGAACGTCGGGACAAGTCGCTCTGGCCAGGATCAGAGCAGTCAGGCCGTCGAAGTCCGGAAGATTAAAGTCACAAAGAATCAAATCATGACCCCGTTGTGCCAATGCCTGCTCAAAGGGCCCGCGACTCATGACATGGCTGATTTCACAACACACACCGTTGGCATCCAGCAGATCGGCCACCAGCATGGCATCGCGCAGGCTGTCGTCGAGATGCAGGATTCGGGTGGGCGTGGATGGAGCGTGCATGGTGTCGGCCTGGCTCTGCGATTAATTTCTTACTTCATGGGTGGGTTGCACGCTGCACGGAGGCGGTTCGTTCATCATCGCCCAGAACCCTCCGACCATTTTCACGGCTTCGACGAATTCATGGAAGCCCACAGGTTTCACCACATAAGCATTGACCCCCAGATGGTAGCTCTTGACCAGGTCCTGCTCTTCGCGCGAGGAGGTCATCATGACCACGGGAATGACTTTGAGGTCCGGGTCACCTTTGATCTGACGCAGCACCTCCAGTCCGTCGACCTTGGGCATCTTCAAGTCGAGCAGGATGACTGCAGGTTGTTCATTGGTGCGGTCCGCGAACGGGCCGCGCCTATACAGGTAGTCAAGTGCTTCGGCACCGTCGCGCAGGGTGACCACTTCATTGGCCAGATTGTAGGTGGCCAGCGCATCCAGCGCCATTTCAGTATCGCGCGGACTGTCATCGACGAGCAGGATTCGTTGGAGGTGTGCCATGGATTGGGTCGGGTTGAATTCTATGAGTTCGTTGATCGTTTCAGGGTGAAATAAAAGGTGCTGCCTTCACCTGGTTTGCTTTCAGCCCAGACGCGGCCGCCGTGCCGGGCAACGATGCGGCGCACGTTTGCCAGGCCGATGCCCGTGCCTTCGAATTCATCCGCACGATGCAGCCGCTGGAAGACGCCAAAGAGCTTGTGCGCGTACTGCATGTCGAAGCCCACCCCATTGTCGCGGACAAACAGAATGAGCCGTCCATCCTCCTCGCCAGCGGTGCCGATTTCGATCAGGGCCGGATCGCGTGGGCGGGAGTACTTTACTGCGTTGCCCACCAGATTGACCAGCACCTGCCTGAGGACGGCAGCATCTCCGATGACCACGGGCAGCGGTGCAATCTTCCACTCGATGTTTCGATGCTGGGTCGTGGGTTCCAAGCCGTGGAGGGCTTCCTGCAAAAGCTGGTTTAGGTGAACCGAGCCTTCACTCATTTCAATGCGGCCCATGCGGGAGAAGGCGAGGAGATCGTCAATGAGCTGGCCCATTTCCGTGCTCGCTTCGTTGATGGTTTTGAGATAGCGCCGGGCTTTTTCTGACAACTGGCCGTCGATGTTTTTTTGCAGCATTTCGACATAGCCTTGAATGTGCCGCAAAGGCGCACGCAGGTCGTGGGATACCGAGTACGAGAAGGATTCCAGCTCCTTGTTGGCTTCGAGAAGTTGTTCGGCCTTATGCTGAAGGTTGGCGTTAAGCCGTGCAATCTTCTCCGCCGCCTCCTTTTGTTCGGTGATGTCGTGACCGGTGGCGTAGGTCAGCCCCCGTCCGACCTCCGGCTGGGCTTTCCAGGAGATGCAACGCCATGAGTGATCTTTGCACTGGTAGCGGTTTTCAAAATGAATGGTTCGTTCGCCACAGCTGAGTTTTTCCAGTTCAGCAACTGTGCCGGCGTAGTCGTCCGGATGGACCAAGTCGAGGATGGGCCGCGCCAGCAGTTCGTCGGCTGTGTAGCCGAGTGTCTGGGTGAAGGCCGGATTTACTTGTTTGAAAAAGCCGTCCGTTCCGGTGATGCACAGCAAATCAAGCGAGAGGGTGAAGAAGCGTTCGCGTTCGGCCTCTGCCTGCTGGCGTGCGGAAGTTTCCTCGGCGGCGAGGCGATGCAGCCGCTGATTGTGGCGTGAGACATAGAAAGCTCCCAGCGCAGCCAGACTGCTGGAGACCGCGATCGTCATGGCATGCGACTGCCAAAGGGTGATTTCTGGGAAAAACCACATTTTGATGAACTGGTAAACGGTCATCAAAACCGCTGTGGCCAGCAGCACCATGAGCGAATGAATGTATGAGTTTTTAGAGCTCATACGAAATAGAACTGGTGCCAAAGAGTGAAGCGGTCTTTCCGAGCTTTCAGTTGTTCTGAATTCAGATCATCAGGGCTGTGATAAACAACTGACGCGGGTTTGCCTTGCGAGTCATTGTTGGTATGTAGCAGCAGAGGCATTCAATATGAGGGATTGCTAAAAATGTGGTCCACATCATATCCTTATACATACTGATAATTGTTACAGTTATGTGATTATCAATGATCTAAGGCTATGCTTATGCATTTTTAGGCGTGGGTGATAAGTGGTAATCCAAGATTATCAAATCTCCCCATAATTGGTCCCAGCTTGGCCGCGCTGCCAATGGCGAATATTCATGCGATGGCATTGATGATATCGCCAGGATTTAACGGATTTCTTCTTCCTCAGACGCTCGTTCAATGATCGAGGATGATCACGGCGTCGCCGCGCCCATGTCCTTGCCATTCAGCACGGCCAAGAGTGTCAGATCGACGAGGAGCTTCTGCACATTGCAGCTCGATGCCGCGAAACTTTTCTGCAGATCTTCCAGCGTCTGCGGCCCATAGGCCAGCGGCTGCTGTTTGATGAAATGATTGAAGAGCTGGCGAATGAAGGCGCGGTGGCCGTAGGGGCTGGCGGCCACGTAGTTCACGATGTCGCGCGGGCCGCTCAGGTGCACCACCTTGCCTTCATCGTCGGCAAATTCACCGGCGGCATTCACCGGCTTGTTGTTGTCCTGCGTGCGCCAGCGGCCGATGGCATCGAAGTTTTCAAGGCTGAAGCCGAGCGGGTTGATGGTGGAGTGGCAGGACATGCAGGTCTTGTTGCGCGTCAGTTCGGTGATCTTCTCACGCATGGTCAGCTTCGGATTGAAGTGGCTCTCATCAAAGGTGACCGCCATGGGCGGGGGACGCAGCGAGAGGCCGACGATGTTGCGCGTGAGGAAGACACCGCGATGGATGGGCGAGGTGGCGCGGCTGGAGGCCAGTGAGGAGAGCAAATACGGATGGGTGACCACTCCGGCACGCTGCTTTGGATCAAAGGCCACCTGCTGGAAATCGCTGCCCTGTACGGGCTTGCCGTAGAATTTGCCGAGGCGGTCGTTGAGCAGCAGGTAATCGGCCTGGAGCAGCTGGCGGTAGTCAGATTGGGGGCTCCAGACGACTTGGTCGAGGAATTCGAACAGTGACTCGCGCAGATCTGCCAGCACGCTGTCATCAAAGCCGGGGAAGATCTTCAAGTCCTTGGCGTTGCCCTCGGCGCGTTCGAGTTCCAGCCAGTGGTGGAAGAAGTCGTGCAACTTCGCCTTCGTGCGCGGGTCGGGCAGCATGCGCTGCGCTTCGGCGCGGATCTGCTCGGGCGTGTGCAGTTTGCCAGATGTGGCGGCCTGCATGAGCTTCTTGTCCGGAATGGAGTCCCACAGAGTCAGGGCCAGACGTGAGGCAAAGGCGAAGTCATCCGGCTTTTCGTTTTCGCGCAGTTCGGGGTAGAGAAACTGCGGTGATTTCAGCGTGAAGAGAACGATGCGCTTCACGGCCTGCTCCGGGCTCTTGGCGGAGGCGAACAGCTTTTCCACATAGAGCTGCTTTTGCTCATTCGTGAGTGGGCGGCAGAAAGCGGCTTCGACGAAAGTGAAGGCGAACTTCTTGAGTTTCTCCAGACGGTCTGGCGCGTCAGCTTTGGTGCCGGCGAGTTCGTTGAGTTTTTCTTCCACGTGCTCGGCGGTGGTGATGGCTGCATCTGTAGTGGCCTGGTCCCAGCCTTTGGAGATGGAGGTGCCGCGCTCATAGCCGACGCTGCGATCGTCTGCAGGGAAATTGGTGCTGACGATCATGAGCTCGCGCGGGCGGTCGGTGCGCAGGGCGCGCTGTGGGATGATCTCTGTGACGCCATGAGGTGGCTTCCATAGGAGTTCGATGGAGGCGGACTGTTCCTTGAATTTAAAGTGATCGAGCTTCAGACGATAGGCGCGGCCTCCGACGAGGAAGAGGCTTTTCTTTTCCTCGCGCACGGTGGGGCCGGCGCTTACCCAGGCATCGATGAGGACGCCGGTTTCACTGGTGTCATTGATCCACAGGCGTGCGCCATTTTCGGTCTTGAGGGTGAATTCGTAGACGCCCGTTTCTTCGGCAACCACGCTGCCTTCCCAGGTGTCCTGAAACTGCTCGGCTTCCATCTTTGTATTGTCCGGACTGCCTGCGCCAAAGTGAAATGCGACATGAGGATCGACGCGCTCAAACTTGTAGTTTGGGCGCTTGGCTTTGATGCCGTCTTTGGGCGTGGTGTCCACCGCCTTCTCGCCGGGCTTTGGCAGTTCGACGCCGCGATAATTGGCTTTCAGGCCTGCCTCAGCATTGACGGGGCGGTCAAATCCAGGGCCCATGCGGAAGCGCCCGATGAGGTCCATCACGGAAGCGCGATACTGAGAGATGGTCAGGCGGCTCAGGTCCTGATCTGGCGGACGGCTGCGAGCCTGTGCTGCGGAGGAATAAAAAGACTCATAGATGTATGCGGCCACCTGCTTGGCATCCTCACCCACGCAGGTGCCCTCCTTGTCCTCTGGCATGGTGCGTTCGATTTTGCGCGTCAGCGCCTCCAAGGTGAGATCGCCGGTGAGGGGATCGTCAAACTTGTCCTTAACCCCCTGGCCTTTGGCCCCGTGGCACTCCTGGCACATCTTTTGGTAAATGACGGCACCGGGATGCTCGGCGGCAGGAGCGTACGCCGTCAGCAGCCCAAGCGTGAGCCAGGCAAATCGAGAATGGGGGGATGATTGAGCCATGAAAGGGGGTTAAACTTGGCTAAGAGAATAATCCCTTCACCGCAACCCTCTTTCACGGAACTCGCGCATGGCGGCTCCGGAGGCGGCGGGGTCAATGGCAGCCGCAGCCACCGCAGCCTTGCGCTTTGCGAGCGCCCAGCTTGCGCTCGATCTCAAGCGATGTCGGCGTGATCGCCAGTCCGCCGAGGGAGGTGCAGCGGTGCTCGCGGGGCATCATGGCGGCGACGTTTTTGGCGGCGTCGATCACTTCATCCAGGGGAATCAGCGGATCAAAACCGGCGAGGGCCATGTTGGCACAGGAGAGGGCGTTGCTGGCAGACATGACATTTTTGCCAAGGCAGGGGGCCTCGACGCGATTGGCGATGGGATCGCAGATTAGACCTAGCATGCTTTGAAACGCCATGGAGGCTGCGGCGATGGCTTGATTGCGAGTGCCACCTTTAAGGGTGATGAGAGCGGCGGCGGCCATGCTGGCGGCCGCGCCACCCTCCGCCTGGCAGCCGCCCACCTCTGCGGCAAAGGTCCAGCGTGTGGCGATGAAGACGCCGATGACTCCACTCGCGAGCATGGCCAGAGCCATGTCCTCCTCGGACTTGCCGAGAGCCTCTGACATGCCGATCACCGCACCGGGTAGCGCCGCGCAGGCACCAGCGGTCGGAGCGGCGACGATGACGCCCATGGAGCTTTTTACTTCCATCAAGGCTGTGATGTAGAGCACGATGCGATTGAGTGCTCCGCCATCGAGAAGCTTGCCTGCCTGCATCAGTTCATTGAAGCGCCCGCTTTGATGTCCGAGTACGCGATCTTCATAATGCGTGCCCGCAATGCCGCTGGTGATCGATTTTCGGAGGATGCGCACGATGGCGATCATTTTGTCGATGACTTCGCGCTCGGTGAAATTTCCGCGCGCCATTTCATACTCGACGGCCAGCCGCCAAAGCGGCGTGTGGCGTTCGCCATCCTGGGTGAGCATCTCTGTGCAGCTTGTAAACGGCACGCGAATGTCTTTGCGCGAAGGCACGGGGAGGACGGGGAAGAGTCGTTTGACGGCAATGACGGGCAGATGATCCGTGGCTACAAATGCGGATGACTTGACTTGGAGGATCTGGTATTCACCTGCGTCATGGTGCAGGACTTCATCGGCCTCAAACTCAGCGGAGGCGGTCTTTGGCAGCCAGATGAGCGTCTCATGATAGCCGCCGTCCATGGGCATGAGCACGCCATCAATGCTGATCATCTCCATCATGCCGCCGCCGGTTGAGATGGCGATGAGTGCGTGCTGCTCATGGGCATTGCGGAGCGTCAGGCGGTAGGTATTTGGATGCGGATCTCCGACGTCCACGGTTTCGATGCGCAGTTTGATCCCGGCATCTGCGAGCGCTTTAGCGGAGTCGGGCAGCCGCTCATCATCGGCGTCCCAGCCGAGCAATCCGCCAAAGAGACCCATGTCACTGCCCTGGCTTTCATGCGTGGTGGGCAGCGAGCCGGAGCGGTCAAACTCCACCAGCACGTCCGTGATGTTTCCTTCCATGAGATCACGCGCCAGACGCCCGATGCGCAGTGCTGCAGCGCAGTGGGAGCTGGAAGGTCCGCGCATCACGGGACCGATGACGTCATTGAAGATGGAGACGGCGCTCATGGTTGTTTGGGGATGGCGCTGCGGCCTTCGGCTTTGGATTTTTCGAGCAGGGCTTTCAACTCGGCGGCGATTGCGGGGTGTTTGAAATAGAGGTTGGTGGTTTCACCGGGATCGCTGCCGAGATCGTAGAGCTGGCCTGGTGCTTCAGGCGCGGCTTCGGGCAGTGCGAATCGTTTCAACTCGGGATTGGCGTGGTTGTTTCCGCCGGAGCCTCGGTGGTCGATGTACTTCCATGAGCCACGGCGGATGGAAAGCGTGCGCTGTCCGCTGAAGGCCTGCGTGAGCAGATACGGGCGGATCGATGCCGTTGCTTGGCCTTCGAGCACTGGCAGCAGATTGAAGCTATCCTCTGCGGAATTGTGAGGAAGTTCCGCGCCGGTGATCGCTGCGAGCGTGGCCATCACATCGGTGAGGCTGGCGAGTTGATCGCTTGTGCTGCCGCTTTTCACATGACCCGGCCAGCGGACGATGAGCGGCACGCGGTGGCCGCCCTCCCATGCATCACGCTTCATGCCGCGCCAAGGCTTGGCACCATCGTGACCATGGTCGGCACGCATGTGAACGACGCTGGTGGTTTCGGGGCCGTTGTCGCTGGATAATAGAACGATGGTCTTGTCCGCGATGCCGAGCTTGTCGAGTTCCTTCATCAACTCACCGAGGATGTGATCCAGTTCGCCGATGAAATCGCCATGCGGGCCGGCCTGCGTCTTGTGCTGAAACTCAGGCGCGGCAAAGGACGGCAGATGCACGGCCTGCGTGGCGTGGTAGAGAAAGAAGGGTTTGTCAGGCGTGGTGCGCATGTGCTCTTCCATGAACTCGCGGCTTTTCTTGAGAAAGAGAAGATCCACTTCCTCTATCGGGAAATCTGGTGCGATGAGGCCTGCACGGCAGTCGTTCGCATACGGGTGCTTGGGCAGCTTTGATTTATCGATGGGTGACGTTGGCGGTACAGGAATGCGGTCGCCATCAATGAAGGCATAGAGCCAGTCGGTCGTGGGGCAGCAGGCGGTGCCGAAGAAGTGCTCAAAGCCATGATCCAGCGGCCCGCCTTCGATGCGACGTGTGAAATCGATGCGCTGCACGTCTTCCAATCCACCTTTGTGAATGGCTTCGCCGAGGCTGTCGCGAAAGGTGAGGCCCACATGCCATTTGCCGAAGGCTGCGGTGATGTAGCCTTGGTTTTTTAGCAACGCGGGAAGTGTGAGTCGACCCGGCGCGATCAAGCATGGGCCGCCAGCGCCCTGAAACACTGTGCCGCCATTCGGCACACGAAACGCCATCTGGCCCGTCATGAGGCTGTAGCGTGATGGAGTGCAAACGGTGGCCGGGCTGTGCGCATCGGTGAACCGCATTCCTTCACGCGCGAGGCGGTCGATGTTTGGCGTGGGCACCTTTGACTGCTCATTGTAGCAGCGCACATCGCCGTAGCCGAGATCGTCTGCGAGGATGAGCAGCACATGGGGCTTTGTGGCCGCGAGTGCGTGGCCGCAAACCAAAGTGATTTGCAGCAGGAGCAAGCCCAGTGATCTCATGAGGTGCATCAATGGCTATTTTTCCAATTCCTGCCGAGTGGCGATGGGCACGTAGCCGATCTCAAGGCCCTTGGGTGGCGTGAGGATCAAGGCGGGATCAATGTGTGCTAATGTGCCGACATCGGGTGGAGTGAGGTAGTCGCGGTCTTTGGTCCAGGTACGGTGCAGTTTCTCCACGCGGGCTTGTACTTGCTCACGCTCTTCGTCGGTGAGGTCGGCATTGAGCATCGCGGGCTGGTCGGCGAAGCGATACCAATAATACGTCACCACACTGCCATCACCGAGCCGGGCTTTGAAGGGGCCAGCGGCGGGGCCGGGTTTCTTCCAGCAACCGGCCGCATCATCGGGTGTGGTGCGTGGCTCCTGTGGTTTTTCGGCGGGGGTCTCAAAGCGGTGCTGTGTGAGGCCCAGTTCGGCAGGCACTTCCTGAGGCGGCAGCACATTCCATTGCGGCTTTTTGCCGTTGGTGCCCAGCGCGTAGTATTCCGGAAGGGTGACGAGCGAGCCGCTGCTGCGTGTGAGCTGCTTGTTCCACTGGTAGCCAAAGGTGATCGGATTCGGTGTGAAGGAGGTGGCAAAGTCCCTCCAGGCCAGCGGCACTTTCTCCTCCCGCTTGGTGCTTGGTGGATAGATGCTCCAGTTTGAGCCGCCGCCTGCGCGGAAGTTGTGAACAACGGATGCGTCTGCTTTGATTGCGCCATCTGCTGTCGCGCCGCCATCGAACCATTTTTGCACGTCGTCCCACAGGGCTGCTTTCTTATAAGCGGTGAGTCGGTGCAGCACGGTGGAGGTGCCGTCGGGTCCGATGGGGAATGCTGTCGGCGCCACGCGTGCGTATTCCTTGCCGTTTGCGTCTTTCGTGAGAACGGCAGGTACGTGCTGCGTCTCCATCTGGATGGCTTTGTTGGGGCCGGCAGGGCGTGAGTCGAGCAGCATGCCTGCCCACTCCGGGTGTTCGATTGTGGCCTGAGTCCAGAAAAAGGGCGTGAAGAAAGCGGCGGGTCCTTTGAAGTTTGCGGTGTTGAGAAAGAGCGTCCAGCATTGATTTCCTGTGGGCACGTTCTTGCCCGCCGTGGTGGTCTTCGGATTGGTCAGTGGCAGCGGCAGATAGCCGTAACCAAAGAGTTCACCACTGGTGCCTTGTTTGAGGTTCAGGCCATCGAGTGGAAACAGCAGCCACGGGCTGAGCTGGGCCACGCCATACTGGCCTCGCGGCTTTTCCCAGGTGCCTGCGCCGTAGCCGGGGCCGTTTGCAATAAAGGAAAAATTCGGTCCCACGCCGCCCATGATGAATTTTGGCGTGGTGGTGGGGAAGTGTGTGTCACGCCACCAGCCGAGCCCGCCTTCGATGTCGGTGTAGCATTTGCCCTCCGGTTTTTTTCCCTCCTCATACTGCGGATGCATCCAGGTGCCGCAGAGTCCTGTTTGGAACTTATGTCCTGGGTAAGTTGCCACCAGCGGCCACGCTGCGGCGTAGAGTGAAAAGCCGCCGTTGAACTCCTCAGGCACTTTTTCCGCCGGACCGAACAGATAACCGGCCATCTCGCCCGGCTGGGGGGGCGCCGCAGATGAAGTCTGCTTAGGATGAAGAAGGGATTCAGCGAAGGCCCGGCCCATCAGCGCAAAGGTCTTGGCGCAGCCGAGGTAATGATAGCCGGCGTTTGATGCACCGCGCTTCCACAGCGCCTCCTCCGCTGGAGAGATCAGCTTGGCCTCATACTCCTTCAGGTATTCGCGCTTTTGCGCTTCGGTCATGTGACCGTCGGCGTTGGCGTGGTCTTTGTGCTTGGAGTTCAGGTGGAAGCCCATCTGGCGAACCTGGGCTCTTTTGTCGTCGATGACTCCGAGCTCCTCCGACCAAAATGGCGCGGTCTGCACGGCCATGACGTTGCCTTTGAACTCGGGGAGCAGTGATGGCGCGGTCATTGCCTCGCGGAAGGCGAGGGTTTCCGGGTTGGCTTTCAAACCACCGACACCCATGACGCCGATGACGAATGGCATCTGCGGTGCGCCGAGATCCTTGCGCACATCGCGTATGAACTTGGCGAGCAAGTCACTGTAGACTGCAAACCGATCGGGCTTGCCTTGATCGGGATAGGTGTGACCGTCCACCATGTCGTTGAATCCCTGCAACCAGACGAAGCCTGCGATCTCGTAGCCCTGTGCGGCGTCGTAGGCCGGGCACACGCGCTTCGGATCAGCGAGAACACGCTTCACATGCTCGACCATGTAGCGATAGAAGCGCCCTGTTTCCTGTTTCTTCTCCGCAAGCCACTGGGTCATGTCCTTCGGAACACCGTGACCCGGCGGGCCGTAGTAGAGCTTCTTCTGGTAGTCGTTGAGTTCATAAGGTCCCGCGCTCGGCGGGCGGAACTCGGTGTTCAGGCTTCTGCCGCCCCACGCGGTCTTGATGATAAGAACAGGTTCCTTCAGTGCAGCATCCATCGTGAGGCCGAAGGTGAACTCCGGACCGATCTTGCCGTTCGACTTCGTCGCATCGTCTCGCGCACCAAAGCCAGCCGTAAGCTTCCCCGTGCCCTCTCCATTCGCGCTGCCGTCGTATTTGCCGGTGAAATACGAAATCCAAGTGTGATCGCACACGGTCGGTTTGCCATCTGCCCCGCGCATCTGTTTCAGCAGCGGTGCGGTGGCGGGATCATCGCCAATGTAGTCAAAGGTCTCGATCTTTGCATGGCCCTCCATGTTCGACTGGCCGGCGAGGATGAAGACTTTTAGCGGCTTCGCTGCAGCTGGCAGCGACATGGCAAGGAATGAGGCGAACAGGAGGATGTGTTTCATGGTCAAGTGGGTTGAATCCCCCAGAGTTTCTCAAGCAGGGCAAACATCTCGGGATCATGCTGTTTCAGTTCTGCCCGCGTGAAGGGGAAGAAATCATTGCGGGTGAAGAAGGCCTCCGAGCATTCGGCAAAGTATTCTTTCGCGTTGGTCATGGCATAGGCTTTGTCCAGCCGCTTGCGCCCCTCGGAGTCCTGCCGCTGCACGCTGTCATATTTGCCGGCTGCTTTTGCATGCTGATAGGCAGCCTCGATCTCCGTATTTTCAAATCCGAGCACGCGGTCATGGTAGGCATGGGCCAGTTCATGCAGCGCAAAATTGGGCATGCGCCGCATTTCGGCCTCAAAGATGCGCACGTTGGAAAACTCCACGCCTTTTGCCATCACGGGGTCGCGGCCGTTCTCCTTGAGCCAGCCTGTACCTGGGTGGTACTCAGCGCGTGGTTGTGACTTGGGGTATTGCGGATTGAAATACAGCGGCACCTTCCGCAGTTCCACCACCGCCTTGGCCGGAACGACCCGCACGATTTCCTGCAGCTGCAGCGTCAGCAGTTTCAGCGCCTTAGCTGTGGCCTCCGCTTCATGGTCCAGCAGTTCACGCTTGATGTGAACTGTCCAGCCTTCGATGTCGCGGATCTCGCGCCCGCCATTGGCTTCCGCATCACGCTTTAGCGCCTTGGCCCGGATCAGCTGGCGTGCGGCCTGCTGCGGCTCCGGCCACGCGAAGGCTGGGGCTTTGGAGGGATCATACCCCGCCATGTGGCCGGTGAGCCGTGTTGTCGGCTTGGTGTAGTGAAGCTCCGTTTCTCCAAAGACCTCGCGGCACAGCGCGGCGAGACCCGGATCATACTCGATGAGCTGCGTGCGCAGATGCACATGATTGTGGTCATGGTCATTCACACGGTTGTCGTCAAACCAGCTTTGCACGCCTTCCGCCCAGTATTCGTGATGATTCACGCTGGCATACTTGCCCCGCCACAGTCCTGCCTTCATGGCGGCATCATAGGCCGCCTTTAGACGTGTGTCGAAAGTCGGGTCCACGTTGACCATGCCGCGCAGATGGATGCTGTGGGCAAACTCATGGATGACGATGCACTCCTTCTCATAAGGATCTCCCGAAAAGGCCAGCACGTTTTCTTCGGCGCAGGAGCAGAAGGGATCAGTCCTGCTGCCGCCCAAGCCGCGTGCTCGAACGTCCCAATAGGTTTTGGCTGTCAGGTTTTCATAACCCTTCACCGGCTTGTCTGCGAGACGGGCAAATTCCGGCAGATCAGTGGTGTATTCATCATGCGCCAGGATGATCATGCGCGCGCCGCTGTCAGTCATTGCCTGGCGTACGTCCGGCCGATGCGCAAGCATGAGACCGAGCAGATGGGCCACCTCTTTTAGCGCATAGGGGTTGACCTTGGCCGTGGCCACGATGGGGAAGCCGCCCGCGCTCGTGCGCTGAGTGTAGCATGCAGGAACGCCATCCTTCGCGGTCGGGTCGTAGCGAAAGCCCTGGACCGGCACCTTGCTGATCACCTCTGTTTCCTTGTCGCCGTCTAAAATGATAAAGCGATGCCCGATGGAAGTGCCGATGATGTTGTCTGCGCCAGGTTCAATTTTTCCGTTTGCAACGCGCCCTCCCGCAGGCTTCACCCAAAAAACCTCCACCGAATTCGGCGCAGCATTGATGATCTGAAGCTTGGGGCGGTCCAGCGCGAGCGCAGCCGTCGATACGAAGAGAAGGGTGGCAAGGGCGGTCTTCATGCGAAGCGGTCGGGTGACATCAAATCGAGCGACAAGGGCGGATTCTCTCCGGCAAGCAGATCACTGATGATCCTTCCTGTCGCGGGGGCGAGGCTCAGGCCCATCATGGCATGGCCGGTGGCGAGGGTGAGATTTTTCCAGCGCTGGGTGCGGCCGATGTAGGGCATGCCATCGGGTGACACGGGGCGCAGTCCGCTCCAGGGTTTTACTTCGGCAAAATCACTTTCATTAAATGCCGGGAAGTATTGTGGAAACGCCCGGGTGATGCCTCGCACGCGGCGCTGGGTGATGGATTCATTGATGCCGGCCATTTCCATGGTGCCGCCGACGCGCAACGCGCCATCCATGGGGGTGACGGCGAGACGGGCCTCCGTGCAGATGCTGCACAGATTCGGTAACTGTGTCGGATTCGGCAATGTGAGGCTGTATCCCTTGCCCGCCTGCATCGGAATTTTGAGTTCCAGTGACTTAGCCAGATCCGCTGACCAGACCCCGCTGCACAGCACCACTTCCTGACCTTCGACTTGACCTCTTGTGGTATTGATCGCGCGCAGTGTGCGGTCTTCGACCTTGAAACTTTTCGCTTCTGTTTCCCATAGAAACTGAACGCCGAGGCGTGTGAGTTCAGTTTCGAGGGTGGAGATGAAGCGGGTGGGGGAGAGATGGCAGTCCTTGGGAAAGAAAACGCTGCCGCAGACATCCATGGTGATGTTGGGATCGAGTGCGGCGGTGGCTTTGGCATCCAGCACTTGCGCGGGGATGCCGAGGGTGTTGGCCTGAGCGGCCATGTGGGCTTCTTCATCGAGGGTCTGCTGCTGTTTGCAGAGCGTGAGGAGGCCGTTTTTGACGAGGCCGAAATCGAGTCCGAGGTCTTCGAAGCATTGGCGGCTGAGCAGGCTGAGGTCTCGCAGCAAAGGAGCTGCAGCGGCGACGCGTTTTGCGGTGGCAGCTTTCCAGAAGTGCAGGCCCCAGGAGAGGAGGTCGAGATCAAGGCGGGGCTTGATGTAGAAGGGGGACTCGGGATTCCACATCCACTTGAGGCCGAGTTTGACCATGCCGGGGGCTGCGAGTGGAATGAAGTGGCTGGGGACGATCATGCCTGCATTGCCAAAGGAGCAGCCGTCGCGCTGAGCGGGCTTTTGATCGATGATGGTGACCTGCATGCCGCGACGTGCGCAGTACAGCGCCGTGCTCAGGCCGATGACGCCGGCACCGAGGATGGTGATGTGGGTACTCATGGCTTTAAATGGCGCACTAGGAACTCCATGCGAAGGCGTGAACCGTAGGGCGTTTCGGCGGCGCCGTGGCCGGTGCCGATGATGGGCATGAAGTCGAAGGTTTTGCCGGCTTTTTGCAAGGCTCCGACAACTTGGGTGGTGGTGGCGGGATCGACGTTGGTGTCGAGTTCGCCGACGATGAGGAGGAGGTGGCCTTGGAGTTTGTGGGCGTCGTCTTTGTTGGAGCTGCGGGCGTAGCTCTCATCGACGGGCCAGCCCATCCACTGCTCGTTCCACCAGATTTTGTCCATGCGGTTGTCATGGCAGCCGCAGTCTGCGACGGCGACTTTGTAGAAGTCGTGATGGTCGAGCAGCGCGCGCATGGCGTTCTGGCCGCCGGCGCTGCCGCCGTAGATGCCGACGCGGGTGAGGTCCATCCAGGGTCGTGTTTGCGCGGCGGCTTTGATCCAGAGTTTGCGGTCGGGGAATCCGGCGTCTTTGATGTTTTTCCAGCAGACATCGTGGAAGGCTTTGCCGCGATGGTTGGTGCCCATGCCGTCGAGTTTTACGATGATGAAGCCGAGCTCGGCGAGGATGTGGTGATTGAGGAGACGACCAAAGTCCTTGGGTGTGAAGGCGCTGTGTGGGCCTGCGTAGATGTCTTCGATGACGGGGTATTTTTTTGCGGGATCAAAGTGCGAGGGCTTGATGAGGATGCCGTGGATGTCGGTGGTGCCATCGCGGCCTTTGGCGACGATGCGCTCGGGCATGGTCCAGCCTGCTGCGAGGAGTTGGGAGGCTTCGGCTTTTTCCAATTCGCAGACGAGGCTGCCATCGCGGCTGCGGTGGAGTTCGTGGACGGGCGGCAAATCGGCGCGGGAATAGGTGTCGGTGAAGAAGTCGCGGTTTGGGGAGAACTCGATGTGGTGATTGCCATCGCCTTGAGTGAGCTGCTGGAGGCCGGTTCCGTCGAAGTTCACGCGGCAGAGGTGGAGGTGGTAGGGGTCTTCGTTTTTGCGCAGGCCGCTGGCGAGGAACCAGATCTCTCGCTTTGAATCATCGACATGCAGGACTTCGCGGATGGGCCATGTGCCGCGAGTGATCTGGTTTTTTACTTTGCCGGTTTGGGTGTCGTAAAGGTAGAGGTGGCACCAGCCGTCGCGCTCGCTCATCCAAAGGAGCTCGTGGGTGGAATGCAGCCAGTGACGCCAGGTTTTATGGGTGTAGTCGATGAAGGTCTTGGAGGTTTCTTCGATGACGACACGCACCGTGCCTGTCTTGGCGTCCACAGCGAGAACGCGGTAAAGCTGGTGGCCGCGTTCGTTGTAGTCGAAGTAGAATTCGCTGCTGTCTGCCGACCAGCGATAGTCGAAGAATTCCGTCGTGATGAATGGATTGGGAAAGAGATCCGACTCCACGCGGGCCCATTGACAGCCGCTGTCGTTGATGCGGAAGACGATAGGGAAGGGCTTTGGCAGTGCATCGCCGGGTTTGGCGTAGTTGAGTTCTTGCAGCCTGGGCTGGAGCTGTTCCTTGGGCGTGGAGTCGATGAAGCCGACCTTGCGGACGGGGACGGGCTCCGAGCTGCTGATGACAAAGGCGCTAGAATCCGGTGACCAAACGGCTTTGCCATGAAGAGGGGACTTGGCGGCGAGCTCGATCTTCAAGCGGGCGATTTTATTTTCTGCGATGTTGCGGAGCAGCACGAACTCCTGCTCGATCATGACCGACCACTTGCCATCGGGAGATTTGGCACCGCGCTCTTTTTTCTCTGGCTCTTGTCTGGCTTTTGAGATGCCCTTGCCGTCAATTATGAGTGTCTGCGCGACCGTCCCGGCTTCGATGATAGCAAGGTGCTCGCCGGTGAGGCTGGTGATGAGCCAGACATGGCCTTCGAAGGTGTGCTGATCGCGTTCGCTGCCCGCTCGAATGCGCCCGTAGCTTTGGTGTTCGCCCTGCTGATTGATCCAGAAGAGATCGACGTCGGCATCGAGCTGGTTGATGAACTTGAGGCTGGACTCCTCGCCGGTGCGCGTGGTCTTGTGGAGCTCGATTCTCGCAGTGGAAGATTTGAGGGCTTCCTTTTCGGGCAGGCCGAGGGCTTTGAGTGATGGGGCGGTTTTGCGCTCGCCGGTTGTGGAATTGATGAGGACGAACTCGTGCGCTTTTGGTCCCGTTTGCACACGATACCAGAACGCTTTGCCATCAGGCAGCCAGTTCGCTTTCAGGCGATCGCGGAAGACGAGGTTTTCGGTGCGTTTCGGCAAGCTGAGGGCCTGCTCGTAATCAGCGGCCATGGCGCTCGTTGAAAGCAGAAGGAGCAGGATTGTTTTCATGGGATGCCAAATTGAAACGGATCGGCGGGATCAAGGATGAGCGTGGATTCGGCGGTGATGAAGGCGGTGCCGGTGATGGTGGGAATGATGCCGTTTTCCGTGGGGGTGTAGCTGGCTTCGAAGACGCTGCCGATGATGCTTTCCTGCCGCCAGATTTCATCGGGGGCGAGTTTTCCATCTGCGGCAAGGCAGGCGAGCTTGGCGCTGGTGCCGGTGCCGCAGGGGGAGCGGTCGTATTCGGCACCGGGGCAGAGGACGAAGTTTCGGCTTTGATTCGCGGGATCGTGCGGCGAGGCGAAGAGTTCGATGTGATCGACTTCGGGGAATCCAGCGGCATGAATGGCTGCACGCATGGAGAGGCTGGCCTGGGTGAGTCGGGGGATGTTTTCGCGCGTGAGGGCAAGGCCGTGATCGGACACCAGAAAAAACCAGTTGCCACCATAAGCGACATCTCCGCTGATGCCGCCTGCCTGAACGGCTCTGGCTTTGCGGTAAGAGGGCACGTTGCGGATGCTTACGCTGCCGTCCTCATGCAAGGTGGCGGTGACGATGCCGACGGGGGTTTCGATGCGGTGCTCGCCGGACGAGATGCTTCCCAGATGCTGCAGGGTGGTGATGAGGCCGATCAGGCCATGGCCGCACATGCCGAGGCGGCCGACGTTGTTGAAGAAGATGACGCCTGCGGTGCATGAAGCATCCTTGGGCACCGTGAGAAGTGCACCCACGATGACCTCATGCCCGCGTGGCTCGCAGAGGATGGCGCGGCGGTAGGTTTCGAGATCCTCTGGACTCATGCCACCAAGCACGACACGCGTGGGTTCGCCGCCGGTGTGGGAGTCGATAATGGGGATGCGCTTCATTGAGGGCGCCTGGCCAGTGCATCGCGGATGATTTTGAGGACCTGTTCGCGTTCGGTTCCTGTGAGGGGCAGGCGTGGCTCACGGCACCACTCTTTGCCGAGGCCGGTCTCCTGGCAGAGGAGTTTGATGTATTGCACGAAGTGGATGTGGGTGTCCAGCTTCATGAGCGTCTGCATCCAGCGGTAGAGGGTGCGGGCTTCATCCCAGCGGCCTGCGCGGGTGAGGTCCCAGAGCTGCTGGTTTTCTTTGGGGAAGGCGATGCCGCTGCCGGCGACCCAGCCGTCGATGCCGAGGATGCTGCATTCGAGGATGAGATCGTCCACGCCGGTGAAGAGCTGGTAGCGATCTCCGACGAGATTGCGCAGTTCGGTGATGCGGCGTGGGTTGGCGCTGCTTTCCTTGATGGAGGTGAGGTTTTTGATGTCGGCGATCCGCGCGAACATCTCCGGGGTCACATCGGTGTGATAGCCGACGGGGTTGTTGTAGAGCATCCAGGGCAGGGCCGTGGCTTTGGCGAGCGTGCGGAACCAGTGCTCGGTTTCGCGCGGGTCGCTTTTGTAAACCATGGGCGGCATGACCATGAAGCCGGCGGCTCCGAGTTGCTCGCCATCCTGCATGTATTGAATGGCAGCACGCGTGCTCATCTCTGCCACGCCGCTGACGACAGGGATGCGACCCTTGGCGGTGTCGATGGCGCACTTGAGCACGGCGCGTTTTTCATCGGGCTGCAGGCATTGGTTTTCACCGAGGGAGCCGCAGACGATGAGGCCGGAGATGCCGGAGTCGATGAGGTCTTCGAAGTGGCGGGCTGAGGCGGGGAGATCGAGGGACTGATCTTCGTGGAGCTGAGTGACGACTGCTGGAAAAACGCCGGACCATTTGGGTAGAGACATGGCGGAGGATGATTCGGGATGGCTGCAGGGTCTTGATTGCTTTTTGACCGATGGGCTGCCAATTCAGTCAAAACCATGGAATCCACCGGCCCATTCTCCGAGCACGCGACGACGGAGGCGCTTTTTGATGCGCTGCCGGATGTGGTGTTTTTTATCAAGGACACTGCGGGCCGGTATGCGCGTGTGAATCAGACTCTGGCGGATCGGTGCACGGGTGGCGACAAGACGAAGCTCATTGGCAAACGGCCTGCGGAGGTGTTTCCGGCGGCGCTGGCCTCCAGCTATGCGCGGCAGGATGAGGCGGTGCTGAAAACGGGGAAGCCGGTGGAGCATCAGCTGGAGCTGCACATCTATCCCGGGCATAAAGCGGGCTGGTGCCTGACCACGAAGCATGCGTTGCGGGCGGTGAATGGGCGCATCATCGGAGTGACTGGCATCTCGCGGGATTTGAATGCACCGAGCGACAAGGCGGGCGGCTTCGCGGAACTGGCGACGGCGCTGAAGCATATGCAGCAGCACTTTGCGGAGAGCCTGCGCATTGAGGATATCGCGAAGAAGGCGGGATTGAGCGTGTATCAGTTCGAGCAGCGGGTGCAGCGGCTGTTTCAAATGAGTCCGCTGCAACTGCTGCACAAGCTGAGGCTGGATGAGGCGACGAGGCTGCTGCGTGAGACGGATCACTCGCTGGCGGACATTGCCATCGAAACGGGATGGTGTGACCAGAGCGCGTTTACGCGGCATTTCTCGCGGTATGCGGGGATGGCACCGGGGAAGTATAGGGGATTGAATCGGGGTTTATAATTTCCATAGAGCGGCGCTTGCCAATTTCCTCAGGTGTTTGTAGCCTACTTGGATGTCGCGTTCCTTGATCGCCCCTACGGGTCATTCCATGCCTTTGTCGGGCGGGGAGACCTGTGTGGGGAGTGATCCGTCGGTGCAGATTCCGGTGCGGGCGGAGATGGGACTGATGCCGAGGCATTTTGTGATTGCTGAGCTTGAGGGGGGCTGGCACCTGGGGGCCTATGAAGGGGCGGCGGTGTGGGTCAATGGACAGCCTGTGCGCGTGACTGCGTTGCATGATGGAGATCGCATTGTGGCGGGGCAGTTGGAACTGATTTACCGGGATGAACCCGAGGCGACGAGGGCTCCAGTGATGCAGGCGCCGCCAAGCCTGACCCAGAATTCCTTTCAGCCGCTGCAAATCGATCCTCCTCCAATGGTGGAGGAGCCTGAACAGCCACCTGTCGTCCGCACTCCGATGCCCGAGCGTGTTCCTTCACCGCACGTGATTTACCGCACCGAGCTGGGTGATGTAACCAGTCTGGCGGGGGGCAAGCGGGATCACCTGCTGATGATTTTGATCGGCCTGGTGCTGATAGGTATCGATGAATTGATCACCAAGCTGGCTTTTTTCGATGTATCGGGGCCGCTTAAACCGGCTGACCTTGTCATCAAAGAAGGGCAGATCACGGGAGTCTCGGTTCGTGGCCGGAAGGCGAGCCGGACCACGGAACTGCACACAGATCTGGGGCTGCCGCGTACCATCGAACTGCCGGACGATCTGCGCTACAATCCAAATTGGAGCCGACCGGGCAGTGTGGCGAAAATTGGGTTTGTTAAAGAGCATTTCGACAACAAGAAACTGAACATGCTGGGCACTCAAGGAACGCTGGAGGTGGCCACGCTGGAAGTGGATGGCACGCATTACCGATCACTGGCCAAGCACAATGCGGAGGAGGAAAGTCAGAACCAGCTCTTTGCTTTGGCAGGGCCCGGCATGGTGCTGGGCGGGCTGTTTGTAATGATGTTGGGCTGGGAGAAGTGGAAAAGCAGGCGTGCGGCGCGGCGGTGACGATGAGTCACCGCGCAGCCTGGCGATGGTCCATGGTTTCCTCAATCAAGCCATGAGCGCCTTCACGGGCTTCGCGGGATTGACGCCGATGAGCTTGGCATCGAGGCCCTGGAACTTGAAGCTGAAGCGGTCGGCGTGGAAGCCGAGGAGCTGGAGGACGGTGGCGTGGAAGTCGCTGATGTGGAGCGGGTCTTTGACGATGTTGTAGCTGAAGTCGTCGGTCTCGCCGTAGATGGCGCCGCCTTTGGAGCCGCCGCCTGCCATCCACATGGTGAAGCAACGGGGGTGGTGGTCGCGTCCGTAGTTTTCCTTGGTGAGTCCGCCCTGGCTGTAGATGGTGCGGCCGAATTCACCGCCCCAGATGATGAGGGTGTCATCAAACATGCCGCGCTGCTTGAGGTCTTCGATGAGGGCGTGGCAGGGCTGGTCGACGTCCTTGCACTGGCTGGGCATGCGGCCGCCGACGTTGCTGTGGTGGTCCCAGTTGTTGAGGTAGATCTGGGTGAAGCGCACACCGCGCTCGGCGAGGCGGCGGGCCATGAGCACGCTGTTGGCAAAGGTGCCAGGCTTCCGGGCTTCTTCACCGTAGAGCTTGAAGATGTGCTCGGGTTCGCTGTTGATGTCGGTGAGTTCTGGGACGCTGGCCTGCATGCGGAAGGCCATTTCGTACTGCTGGATGCGCGTGTGCGTTTCGGGATCGCCGACCTGCTTGTAGTTGATCTCGTTGAGGGCGTTGAGGCCTTCGATAGTGCGCTTGCGCACGCTGTCGGGTACGCCGGGCGGGTTGTTGATGAAGAGGATGGGGTCGCCCTTGCTGCGGAAGGAAACGCCCGCGTGTTCGCCGGGGAGGTAGCCGTTGGACCAGAGGCGGGAGGAGATGGCCTGCTCCTGTTCGCGGTTCGTCGGTGTGGCGATGAGGACGACGAAGGTGGGCAGGTTCTCATTCATGGAGCCCAGACCATAGGAGGCCCAGGAGCCGAGGCAGGGACGGCCGGTGATCTGATTGCCGGTCTGCATGGCGCAGATGGCGGGCTCGTGATTGATGGCCTCGGTGTGCAGTGAGCGCATCCAGCAGATGTCGTCGGCGTTTTTTGCGAGGAAGGGCAGGAGGTCTGAGTTCATCCACATGCCGCACTTGCCGCGCTGGGCGAAGTTGAACTTCGACGGTGCGATGGGGAAGCGCGCCTGACCGCTGGTCATGGTGGTGAGGCGCTGGCCATTGCGGATGCTTGGGGGCAGGTCTTTGTCATAAAAGGCCTGCATGCCGGGCTTGTAGTCGAACAAGTCCATCTGCGCAGGTCCGCCGACCATGTGCAGGTAGATGACGCGCTTGGCCTTCGGCGCAAACTGCGGCCCCATGGCGGCGTCGTTTGAGGCGTTGGCAAATCGCTCACCGAGAAGTGATGCGAGTGCAGCGCCGCCGAGGACGTTTTTGCCGCGCGCGAACATTTGGCGGCGGGTTTGATAGGTGTTCCATTCTTCGAGGATATTCATACAGAGTTTAAAGTTTAAGGTTTAAAGTTTCAAGTTGCCGGAGTGATTTGGAATTTGCGGCCTTTGATCTCGGTTTGTCGGAGGTATTTGGCAAAGCCATCGAGGAGGCGGCTAATTTCGAGGCAGCGGTTGTGGAGTTCTTCCCAATCGGGTTGTGAGAGGTAGGCTTCGTCGAGTGCGATGTAGAGTTGTGAGCGGACTTCGCCGCATGAGCCTTTGGCGTGGCCAAGGAATTGCACGAACTCCTTGGTGCCGCCGCGCTCGAAGCCTTCGGCAATGTTTGAGGTTATCGAGATGACTGCCCGACGGATTTGATCACGCAAAGCGAAGTCTTTGGCGAACTCGCCCTTGCGCGTAGCTCGATAAACAAGCTGAGTCAATTCCCGCGCCTTTTGCCAGGCGAGAATGTCTTCGAACTTTTCGATTTTAGCCATGTTGTGTTCGCGTCAGACAACTTGAAACTTGAAGCCTTAAACTTGTAACCCGGCTATTTGTTGAGGACTTCGTCCAGGTTCATGAGCTCGTTGCAAAGCATCGTCCAGGCGGCGAGTTCGGGCTTGGGGAGGGTGCTGTCGGTTTTTGATTCGCCGACTTTGAGGAGGGCTTCAGCGTCGGCTGACTGGGCGCTGTAGAATTTGCGGAGGTCGGCGAGGCTGGCGGCGAGGATGGGAGTTTCCTGGGCTTTGAGCGGACGGCAGAGCACGTGTTCGGCGATGGCGGTGAACTTGGCGGTGTCGTCGCCTTTCACGTTTTCCAGGGTGTGCTGGGCGAGGTTGCGGGCGGCTTCGATGAACTGGGGATCGTTCATGGTGACGAGGGCCTGCAGGGGCGTGTTGGTGCGGTCGCGGCGGACGCAGCTGACTTCGCGGGTGGGGGCGTTGAAGACCTCCATGTTGGGGGAGGGGGCGGTGCGCTTCCAGAAGTTGTAGAGTGTGCGGCGGTAGAGGTTTTCGCCGTTGTCCTGCTTGTACTTTTCGGTGCCCATGCCGACGACTTCCCAGACGTTTTCGGGCTGGTAGGGCATGGTGCCCGGGCCGCCCATCTTGGGCGAGAGCGAGCCGCTGATGGCGAGGGCGTAGTCGCGGATCATCTCGGCGTCCATGCGGAAGCGCGGGCCGCGGGAGAGCAGGGCATTGTCGCGGTCTTTTTCGATCTTTTCCGGTGTGAGGATGGCGGCCTGACGGTAAGCGGCGGAAGTGACGAAGAGCTTGAAGAGGCGCTTCACGTCCCAGCCGCTTTCGCGGAATTCCACGGCGAGCCAGTCGAGCAGTTCGGGATGTGTGGGCGGGCTGCCCATGATGCCGAAGTCATCGGTGGTCTTTACCAAGCCGGTGCCGAAGAGTTCCTGCCAGAAGCGATTCACCGTCACACGTGCGGTGAGCGGGTTCTCGGAGCTGACGAGCCATTTGGCGAGACCGAGGCGGTTCTTGGGCGCGTCGGCGGAAAGTTTGCCAAGGGCGGCGGGCACGGCGGCATCGACGGCATCGCCCACTTTGTCATACTGACCGCGCATGAGGATGTTGGCCATGGGCTTGGCATCCATGCGCTCTTCCTGAATGTGGGTGAGTGGGCTGCGGGCCTTGATGGCGTCCTGCTCGGCGGTGAGCTTGGTGCTGCTGGCGAGGGCTGCCTGATAGGTGGCGTCACGGGTGACGAGGTAATGCTCAAAGAGCGCCTCCTGCTGCTTGGGGCCACGCTTTTTGGCGGCGAGCATGGTGCGCAGAGGGCCGACTTTGGAAAGCGTCTGCACTTCGGAGGCAGTGAGCTGGCGGTCATAGATGCGCACGTCCTGCACGCCGCCATCGCTGAAGTAGGCGCCGTTGCTGCGCTGGCCGATGCGGGTGGGTGTGGTGGTCTTGATGCTGCCTTTGAGGGCATTGGTGTCGGGCTTGATGGGAGCTTCGACGCCATCCACATAGATGCGCACGCTGCCAGCTTTGCCTTTGCCATCGTAAGTGACGAACACATGCTGCCAGACGCCGGGGCGCAGGGCGGGTTTGGCGGTGGAGACTTTGACGGCATCGTCAGGCCATTTGCTGACGATGTGGACGGAGAGGCGGGTGTCGCTCTGGAAGAGGTCCCAGCCGCGATAGCCGTTCTTTTCATCCATGCGGGCGAGGATGCTGCCGGAGACACCGGCGCGATCTGCGCGAACCCAAGCACCGTAGCTGAAGGCGTGATCTTTTTCGAAGTCGCCCACGTCGCCGATCTCAAAGGTGCCGTTGGGTTTCATCACGGGCGCTGGGCCTAGTTTGCCATCGGGTTTCCAGGTGACTTCACCGACGGCCTTGAAGGTCTTGGCGGTGCCGCAGGTGCCGGTCACTTCGCTGCCGGTGCCTTCATTGAGGGGCACATGGGCGGTGATGCCCTTGGTGGGCACATCCTTGTCGAGGTCTTCGGGCTTGGCACTTGTGAGCCAGAGGTCAAAGAGTGGCTTGGCGGCTTTGCGTGAATCGTTCTGCTTCGTTTTCGCGGCGGCGATTTCGGTGGGAAGGGCGGTCCAGCGTGGGCGGTCTTTATCGGTGGGCAGGACCAAGATGGGGCCGAGGCCGTCCTTCACATTGCCGTCCTTGGGCTTCTGCGTGGTGTTGCGGAAGAAGGCGGCCAAGGAGTAGTAGTCGCGCTGGGTGAGGGGATCGAATTTGTGATCGTGGCACTGGGCGCAGTTGGTGGTGAGGCCCATGTAGACCCAGCCGAGTGTCTGCACGCGGTCGCTGGCATAGATGGCCAGATTTTCTTCATCGATGGTGCCGCCTTCATTGGTGGTGATGTTGCAGCGCTGAAAGCCGGTGGCGATGAGCTGGTCGTCGGTGGGCTTGGGCAGGAGGTCTCCAGCGATCTGTTCGACGGTGAACTGATCGAAGGGCTCGTTGCGATTGAAGGCTTTCACGACCCAGTCGCGGTAGGGCCAGATCTCGCGCTCTTTGTCAAAGTGGAGGCCGTGGGTGTCCGCATAGCGTGCGGCATCCAGCCAGTAGCGGGCGCGGTGCTCGCCATAGGCAGGGGATTTGAGGAGTTCATCCACCAGTGCCGAATAGGAGGCGTCTGAAATGGAGGAGCCGTCCTTCGGGGCGAAGCGGGACACGAGTTCCGGTGAAGGTGGCAGGCCGGTGATGTCGAGTGAGACACGGCGGATAAGTGCGTGCGCATCTGCCTGAGCGGCGGGTTTGAGGCCGGCGGCTTCGAGCTTGGAGAGGATGAAGCGATCCACCGGATTTTTGACCCAGGCGCTGTCTTTGACCTTTGGCTCTGCGGAACGCTGAGGGGCTATGAGCGACCAATGCGGCTGCCATGGGGCACCCTGGGCGATCCATTCCTTCACCAGCGCGATCTGCTCCGGCTTCAGCGTCTTGTGAGATTCCGGCGGCGGCATGAGCTCGTCTTCATCCTTGGTGATGAGGCGCTGGAAGAGGTTGCTGATGTCGGGCTTGCTCTTGATGACGGTGGGCTGCTCGCCGTCCTTGGCGGTGAAGAAACCTGCCTCGGTGTCGAGGCGCAGTCCGGCTTTGCGCGTTCCTGGATCGGGGCCGTGGCAGTGGAAGCAGGCGTCTGCAAGAATGGGGCGGATGTCCTTGTTGAAGCCAATCGGCTGCGCCGCCACCGCTGAGGAGGCGAGGAGCGTGAAGAGCAGGGTGGGGTTGAAGCGCATGCGGGTGCTGAAGGTTGGTATGAAAATGTCTCGGACTGGTATGATTATGCTTACGGAGCGGTGACGCGGGATTTTGCGCCAATCTGGCTGAAATTTGGCCTCAAATTGTCATCAGACCATGGCGCTGCGCAGCGCGAGACGCTCGGACTCGGGGAGGCTGCTGGCGGTGATGGCCCGCCAGGCGGCATTGATGTCGATGCGGCTCCAGACGGCGGCGAGACAGTTTCCCAGGCTCTGGCGCTCCTTGGGGGTTCGTACATGGGTGAGCAGCATGAGCGCCAAATCCGGCCGGTGATGCTTCACGACGAGAAAGAGGTCTTTCAACTCTTCGTCATTGAAGGAGCGGATAACTTCCAGATCGCCGAGCAAGGCATCGAGTTGATGCAGATCGCGGGTGTGGCCGCGGTGGAGGCTTGCGGCGATGCGCCGTAACTGCTCGCGGTGCTGGAGCAGGGAATGCTGGAGGTTCTTCATGCTCTAGAATACGCTGCTACCTGCAATCCCGTCTTGCATGGGCATGGCATGCTTGTGTAAAATACGCGCATTATGGCTGCGATTTCACCACAGGCATTTCTACGACGGGTACGCGGTGCGGAGCTGGCGCGGCTCTTTGACCTGATGCCGGACATGTCGTTTTTCATCAAGGACCGCCAGGGGCGATTCATGGCAATGAACCGCCGTGGCTGCGACTACTGCGGGGTGAAGCATGAGAAGGACGCCATTGGCAAAACCGACGAGGACTTCTTTCCGCACAGCCGTGCTGCTGAGTACCATGCGGATGATGAAATCGTGATGCGCACGGGGACACCCATTGTGAACCGTTTGGAAAGTGCGCCGGAGGCGGAGGGCTCGCCACGGCTGGTGATGTCGAGCAAGATACCGCTGCGCGATGCGGAGGGGAACATCATCGGCATCGCGGGATTCTCGCGCCAGGTGGAGCAGGTGCGCAGCCGCAGCTCGGGGGAGGCGCGCTTTGCCAAGGTGATCGAGCAGATGCACCAGCATCCGGACGAAGCGCTGAGCAGTGCGGCGATGGCGCGGATGTGCGGGCTTTCGCAGAGCCAGTTTGACCGCAGCTTTCGGCGTGTCTTTGGGTCTTCGGCGCGGCAGTATCTGCTGCGCGTGCGTGTGGAGGCCGGCTGCCGGCGATTGGCAGAAACGGAGGAGACCGTGGCCGCTCTGGCGGTGGAGCTGGGGTTCTTCGACCACGCGCATTTCACACGGTGCTTTCGGCGCATCATGGGGCTGACGCCGGCGGAGTATCGGGAGCAGAGGGTGCCGAAGGGGACTAAGCGGGGGTGAGGTCAGAATGGAAGTCTTCAGGAGAAATTTATCCGGCATTGCCGAATCCAAGGCAAAGTTGGCGGAATTTCCTGCGTTGTCTCTGCATCGAAAGGTGACACATGGAACGCGACGAAGGACTCAAAGTTTATCTGAGTGTGATCGAAAATGCGAAGCCGCTGAGTCATATGCAGGAAGGTGCGTCAGGGGAGCGCGAAGTTCGAGCGGGCCTGATTCGTGCGAATCTGCGGCTTGTGGTGAAGATCGCGCAGGAGCAACGGGCCAGCTCTGAGGTGTCGATTCTAGACCTTATTTCCGCAGGCAATATCGGTCTGATCAAGGCTGTGGAGCGATTTGACCCGAGCAAGGAAGGCGATCTTGCCAGCTTCGCGAGCTGGTGGATCAGGCAGTCCATCAATCGAGCGATGAGCAGGTCGGTGAAGAGGTTTTTCGCTTTCGGTGTGCCGATGCAGCCTGACAAGGGGAGAGATGAGGATCTTGCTTTGCCTGCGTGATTTGCGCGAAGGCCTCGCTGAGGGCGAGTGAGCTTTAGATCGCTCTGGGGACTATGCGCGTTTTCCAGAACGAGCAAAAGCCTGGACTACTTTGGCCGGAACTCCGGTGCGCGTCTGGCCTGTGTGATTTGCTCAAACGCATGGCCCAGCGCGAGGATGCGGGCATCGGCGTTTGCGGTGGCCATGAAGGAGAAGCCGATGGGGAGGCCTTCGATGAAACCCAGCGGCACGGTGAGGTGGGGATAACCGGCGACTGCGGCGGGAGTGCTGGCGACGCGTGCGTCCGTGTCGCCACGCTCCAGATTGATGGGGCCGATGGGATCGTTGGTGGGGCAGATCAGGGCGTCGAGCTGGTGAGACTGCAGGGCGGCGTCGATGCCTTCGGGGCCGGTGAGGCGGCGGGCTTTTTCTCTTAACTCGGCCCCTTCGGCGATGATCTCCGGGGTGCTGAGCTTTTCTGCCTTCTCGAAGAACTCCTGGGCGAAGTGGGGCATTTCTGCTTCACGGTGTTTTTCGTTGAAAGCGATGAGTTCGGCGAGGGATCGCACGTCGCCACCGCGCTGTTCGAGGTAGGCGTTTAAATCCGTGCGCAGCTCGATGAGCATGGCCTGCCAGGAGAAAGCACCTGCGGCGCTCGTGTTGGGCAGGCGCACCGGATCGACGATGATGGCTCCGGCATCGCGCAATTTTTGGAGCGCGATTTCAAACAGGGCGAGCACTTGCGTGTTTTTGCCGCACTGGCTGCGCAGCACGCCGAGGCGTGCGCCTTTGAGTGCGTCTGGTTTTAAATCAACGGTGAAGTCTGTAGCGAGCACCTGCACGAGTAGGGCGGCATCTTTGACGGTGAGGGTCATGGGCCCTGCGGTATCCTGCCAGTGGGTGATGGGTATGATCCCGCTGCCGCTGATGAGGCCGACGGTGGGCTTGAAGCCGACGATGCCGCAGGCGCTGGCGGGGCTGACGATGGAGCCGTTTGTCTCCGTGCCGATGGCTGCGGGGGCGAGTCCTGCGGCGACTGCGGCGGCAGAGCCGGAGCTGGAACCGCTGGCGCTGTGGGTGAGGAGGTGGGGATTTCGAGTGAGGCCGCCGCGTGCGCTCCAGCCGCTGGTGGAATTGGGCGAGCGGATGTTCGCCCACTCGCTGAGATTGGTTTTGCCGAGGATGATCGCGCCGGCTTCACGCAAGCGGGTGACGAGGGCGGCATCCTGCTGCGGCTTGTGATTGCGCAGGGCCAGCGAACCGGCGGTGGTCTGCATGGCGTCTGCGGTTTCGATGTTGTCCTTGATGAGGATGGGCAGGCCGTGCAGCGGGCCGGTTGGGCACGAAGTGGCGAGGGCTTTTACTGCGGGATTTAATTCGATGACGGCATTGATTTGCGGTCCGCTTTTGTCGATCTGCGCGATACGTCCGAGGCATTGCTCCACCAGCAGCAGGGGCGTGGTGTGTTCCGCTTTGAGCATGGCGGAGAGTTCGTCGAGCGTCGCATAGGGCAGGGGAGTGCGGTGCTGTTTAGCGCATGATGCCGGACACAGGGCTGCGGCGGCGGATTGGAGCAGGCGGCGGCGGTTCATAGATGGGTTAGGTGCCTGCATAGCGCCCCATGAACAGGATTACGCCGGTGGTGTCGTGCTGCAAAGCCCAGATGAAAGGACGGTTGGCATTGAAGGTGACGATTCGGCGTTTTGGGGGGGCGGGTGGTGCGTCGCCGAATGGATCTGCTGGGGCCGCTGAGACGGCGGCGGCCTCTGCACCGAGTTCATTGACCTCGATCATGGCTTCATGCGCGACGTCGCTGATGAAGTAACCACCGCCGGGCAGTCCTTTGGAAAGGTTGGCGGTGTTTTTTTGAAAAAGACTCTTCACGCCCAGCGTGTGCCAGAGCGCCTTGAGGCTGAGCTGCGTGCTGTAGCCGAATCTCGGCAGCATCAGATTGACATCGCAGTCGGTGTTCTGGTTTTGGATGGAGTTCCAATGCTCGAGTGTGAGCCCGGCTTCGATTTTCTTGCGGGCGGCTTCATTGCGCGGGAGCAGCACCAGCATGCGGACCTCGTGGTCTGTCATGGGCAATGTGATGAATTGCCACGATTCAGACTCTGCGTAGTGGGGCGACTCTGCGAACTGCATCATCATCGGGAGCATGACGGCTCCTTTTTCTGGAGTGTGAAATTCGCGCGGCTTGGTTTTTTCCAGTTCAAAGGGGCTTTTCCAGCGGCCTTTGAGGAAGAGGGTGTTTACCGCGATGACGGACTTCGCCGGGTCTGAAAAAGAGGAGGGGCCTACGATCTGGGGAATGCGGTCCCGTGTTTTTTCACGCACCCAGAGATTGACCGCAGCTGCAGAAGCGGTGGCGTTTCCGGCGGGCAGTTTTTGCAGCGAGGCTCCGAACAAGGTCTGGGAGACGGAAAGAAAACTGGGCTCATAGGTGGCCGGGCTGGCCGCCCAGAGTGAGTTGGTCATTTCCATGGTCAGGGAGCCGCGTCTCACCGTGTCCGCCAGAGCGGAGCGCAGGGCGCTGAGATCTTCGGTCTCCTTGGCTGAGTCGCCCTTCAGGTGGGCCAGTGCTGCGAGTTCCTTGCGGCTGTCACCATCCGCTGCGGTCATCAGGAGGGCGGCCATCTGATGGGAGCTGAAGGGGGAGAAACAGAAATTCCCCTCCGTCAGCGGGCGGAAAAGCTGAAACAGCTCGAAGGCGTGCTCATTGACCGCCTGTGCCGCCAGCTTGGGCTGCGCTGCATGACTGTGGAAGGCAAGGAGCAGGCTCAGAAGGAGGGTGCGCATCATTGGATGATAATTCGGAGCGTCGGTTTGCCGCAAGAGTGGAATGTGAGGGCGGAGGGAAATGGCACCCTGGAAAAGCACCTTTCTCACTTTTGTTATTGTCACTTCGGAGCCGACATGATAAAAAACGCGCCTTCGTGAATTTTCCTGCCTTTCGATCGGTCGCTGTTTTCCTTGTTTTTTCCGCTGCTTTGAGCGCGGAGGAACCCATGCTGCCGCAGGCCCTGGGTGCCGGTGCGTCGTTTCATGCAGACGGGCCGCGTGGCTTTCTGAAGCCTTCTAAGTCGATCAAGCCCCCGGTTAGCGCCGTCGCGGCGGTCCCTGCGCCAGCCATCGTTCAGTCGCCTACTGCGGAGACCCGCCTGCGCCGTCTGGTGGTGGTTTCGGGTGCGATGACGCCGGAAGCCATCCGTGACACCATCCTCGCCTGTGGGCAGACACGCAAGCCGGTGACCACGGCGGGCGGTGTGAATGCGCCTGCGCCCATGCTGTCTGATCTGGCCGGGTTGTTTGGCTCGACGGTGACCGAGGACACGCAGAAGAAAGTTTTGGAAACGGTGCGCAAGGGCATGGGATCGTCCGTCAAGCCGCTCCAGAGGGTGGAAGTGGTCGGCTGGCTGCCCAGTGAAGGCGTCATGGCCGTGGCGGTGTATCCGGAAAGCTGAAAGTGCTTTCCATGAAAAGTGCCCCGGTCGAGAAGCCTGCTGCGGTAACGGCAGCTGACATAGTTTTCGCACCTGATCCGATTGCGCCAGCCATTCCACGTGTCCTGCTGGCAGAGGAAAGCCTGCCTTACCGGCGTGTGATTCGCGAGGCGCTGATGGCCTTCCGCATCTGCGAGGTGGACGATGCTCCCAGCGGAGAGCGTGCCTTTGAGCTGGCGCTGCAGCGTGAGTATTCGTTGTTTTTGTTTTCGCTGCCGCTGCCTGACATGACGGGCGACATGCTCGACCGCCTGCTGAGCAAGGCCTACCCGATGGTGCATTCCGGCGTGCATGCCGCGCCGCCGGTGATTTTCCTTGTTCAGCCCGGGGATGGGCTGCGGTTTCAGGAACTGCAGCGTGATGTGCGCGTGCGTGGCAGCATGCCGCTGCCGCCGAAGCTCGATGTGCTTCTTGCTGTGACGGCATCCTTGCTGCCAGAGCGTCAGGGATTTACCTTTCCTCCTTTTCAACCACCCCATGTTCCCTGATCCTCAGCGTCGCAGTGTCAAAATTTGTGGCATCACCCAGCCCCAGCAGGCTGCGGTGATCTTTGCGATGGGTGCGGATGCCGTGGGCATCAATCTCTGGCCCAAGTCGAAACGCCACATGCCGCTGGAGGTGGCGGTTAATTCACTGCAGAATGTGGCGGCAAAGAATGCACTGGTGGCCGTGCTGGTGAATCCGGATGCGGCGCTTCTGGATGCAGCGATCTCCAGCCAGTTGTTTCAAGCGCTGCAGCTCCACGGTGATGAAACGCCGGCGGATGTGGAGCGGCTGATGAAGCGAGGTGTGAACGTCATCAAGGCGCTGCAGGTGCGTGATGCGGCGTCACTGGCGCAGATCGGCGAGTTTCCGTGCGAGTCGATTTTGCTCGATGCCTACAATCCCGGTACCTACGGCGGTGGCGGGCATGCTTTTCCGTGGGAACTCGCTGTGCGTGCCAAGGAAATGTTTCCAACCAAGAACTTTCTGCTCTCCGGGGGGCTGACCCCTGACAACGTGCGTCAGGCGGTGGAGCAGACGCAGCCCCTTGCTGTGGATGTGGCCAGTGGTGTGGAGTCGCTGCCGGGCAGCAAGGATCTGCTGCAAGTGGCGCGGTTTATCTCTGAAGCTCGGGATGGATGGGCGGCGGGGAGCATCAAAGAACTCACGGAAGTGAACGAAGAGGGATAAGGCTGCTGAAGAATGGGCCACTGAAGGTGGTGAGGGATGGAGAAACAGAGCGCTTGTGCAGCTCTCGCCATTCGTCATGCTACAAGCGTCATCCCCCCCTTATGCAGCCCGATCCTTTCCGCCTTCGCCTTTCCGCCCTCATGGGCTTCCTCGCCATCGCTCTGGGGGCTTCGGGCGCCCACGGGCAAGTGCATGATAAACTGGTGGCTGCTGGAGAACTCGCTCATTGGGAAACTGCGGTGCAGTATCACCTGCCGCATGCCGTTGTGCTGCTGCTGCTCACGCTGCTGGCCAGCAGCAAGCCGATCATGGTCTGGGCCTGGCGTCTTTTTTTCGTGGGCATCCTGCTGTTCAGCGGCTCGCTTTACGTGCTTGCCTACACCGGTACGAAATGGCTGGGAGCCGTCACTCCACTGGGTGGATTGAGCTTCATGGCCGCCTGGGTTTTGATCGCGATGTCGGCGAAAGGAAAATAAGTGATGAAGTAATCTGCGCGACACGCGAAAAACACGTTGCGTCATGATTGGAGCTTGCTCCTATACCGGCCCTTCAAGTCAGAGGCTCGGTAGCTCAGTCGGTAGAGCAGGGGATTGAAAATCCCCGTGTCGGCGGTTCGATTCCGTCCCGAGCCACCACTTAAATAGTTGAAATTAAGTGGTTTATGATGGTTTTGGCGAAACCGTCAATCTCAATAAGATTGCCAGATAACGCCTCGAATTGCCAGTTAACGACGCTTAACTGTCACTTAACTGGCAATGAATTTTGGCCCATTGCGAAGATTTTCCGCCGCACAAAACCCATTCCTGCGGTTCCTGCCCGGCCCGCCGCGCTGGCTTCGTTGCCAGATCAGTTCCAGACAGCAGCCTGGAAGCCTGAATGTCCCTCCAAACTGCTCCACAGCGTTCCTATTTTTTACAGGTGGGATAAGGAGGTGATTCTGATACTACAGGCCGCTGCATGAACTCTCGTATTCCCATCCCAGCAGCTTTCAGCCTTCGCCTTCGCTACCTTTTGGCAATGATCGTTCCTCCTCCGTCTTTCCCCGCCGCACCCGGCATCGTTGCCAGCATGCGCCAGCGCTTGCCTTAGAGTTGAAATCCTCCTCCTCCGCCTCTCCACACATTGGCCGCCCGGAGCGGAGGAATCATCGGACACATCTCATAACTCGCCCATTTCAGGCCAGGCATCTTGCGCGGAAATGAGTGCCTGAGAGGAATTCCATCAGGCTACGAGGAGGATTGCCCTTGGACCAAGGGATCAGGATGGCCTGAGCCTGAATCCAGGCACCAATGTCTGGATGCTTGAACTCAGGACATTTCCGCTAGAATGCCGGGCTCAGTCTCATCTGAATCGGGACTGACTGCCCCTCCAGCTCCAAAGTGACCTGCTCCGATTTAGGCGTCACCCACCGATCACGTTCTGGGGTGCCGAGTCTCAAGTCAAACAGGCTCCGTCGAGCTTCCTTGGAAGTGGTGTTTCGCCAGCCTGACACTTCAAAAATGCACCGTTCGATATTCATTATCACGATTTTGTCTGCTTCGGCCTAACCAGGGCCAATTGGTCAAACGAGAGATGCTTTGATGTTCGTTGACATTACCAACAAAGGGTCTTCACTCAATGTTGGGTAGTTGGCCACGTCTGATGCTTTGGCGAAGTTGGGATCAGACCACAATTTCTTGGGGTAACTACAAAATTGGCAATCAGCCGCTACTTCCATTGCGACTGGCTGCGCTAGCGGCGATCTTTGTGTACGAGAGCCTGCCCAGCCAGAGCACCTACAGCCGGTTCTTCGGCAAGTTCTCCCAGGCGCGCAACACGGCGGTGTTCCCGCCGTTGCAGCAGTGATTTTTCTCTCAGATCAACGTGGGAGCGGTGACGGTGGACTTTGACAGCACTTTCATCACCCGCGAAAGCGGCCAGGAAGGCTCGGCCAAAGGCTACAACCCCAACCGGCGCGGGCGCTACTCACATCACCCGCTCATGGCCTTCATCAGCCAGACGCACATGGTGGACAACGCCTGGCTGCGTCCTGGCAATACGGCGGCATGCTCCAACTGCGTGGAGTTCATGCGCGAAACCTATATTGGTGCGGGCTGACAACGGCTTTTATACAGATGAGATCTTAAGCGCACAGGAAGAGCGCGGCCTGGGCTACAGCATCGCCGCCAGAGCCTACGCCAACCTCAAGCATGAGATCCACTGCATGAAGGAGTGGGTGGAGGTCTGCCCCGGCATCGCGGTCAAGGAGTGGTAGCACCAGCCAGCCAATCCCAAGGCGCGCTGTCACATCGTGGTGCGCAAGCAGATCAGCCGCCGGCCGCTGGCGGGAGGCAAGCTGCTCTTTGAAGATCTGCCCGACTACCGCTTCAGCCTGTATGTGACCAGCCTGGAGCTGCCGCTCGATCAGATCTGGAACATCTACAACAGCCGGGCCGATTGCGAGAACCGCATCCGGGAGTTGAAGCAGGACTTCAGACTCGAAGCGTTCTGCCTGCAGGACTTCTGGGCCACTGAGGCGTCGTTCCGGTTCATCATGGTGGCCTACAACCTGATGAGCCTGTTCCGCCACTTTGGACTTAACAGTCACAACCAGGCCACTTTGGCGACGCTGCGATCCTATTGCTTTGCAATAGGCGGCTGGATCAGCCAGCACGCCCGCAAGCAAGTGCTCAAACTCTCACTGCCCCGCAAAAAACGCCCCTGGATGGACGCCAACATCCACAAAATCGACTCCCTTGCCCGCTCCTTTCACTTACTCTTCTGCATAATCCGGGCTAAATAAGCAGCCAGACTATTTTTGCCAGCAGATGAAGGGGGCTTCCAAAGGTGTGGTCGCCTCAGGATGAGTGGCGATGACACGTGGCGTGTAATATTCGACGGGACGCTCTGCTGGCACGTCCACGACATACAAAGCGTAGTCGTGGGCGTGTGCAGGGCGGCGCTGCAACTGCATGGATAGCGGCGTGGCGGTGCCAGTGGCAGGATCTTCGCAAAAGAGCTGCACTTTGACGGCATCGGGATCGAGCCCGCCAAGCATGACATCGACTTCAAAATGCCAGCCATGATAGCTGTTGTGCTGGAAATCACACGCACCAAAGCGCACCTGCTTCCAGGCAACGCTCATACTGGCATGCCAACTCTGCAATTCTCGCGCCACGGCTGCGCAGCCAGCAGTGCGGTGATGATACTGCTGGGTGGCGGGCAGATAGGCTTTCTGGGTGTACTCACGCACCATGCGGTCGCTGCTGTAAACTGGCGTCAGTTTCGTCATGCTGGAGCGCACGCGTTGTAGCCAACGAGTAGGCAGGCCGTTCTCATCACGGTCGTAGAATTCAGGAACAATTTCGGTTTCAAGCAGGCGATAGAGTTCGTCGGCATCGGCGGCCAGGCTGCTGTCATCATCGTCCGAGCGGTCGCCTAAAGCCCAGCCGACGTCGGGTTCATAGGCCTCGTCCCACCAGCCGTCGAGTGTGGAGAGGTTCAGTCCGCCATTGACCAGTGTCTTCATGCCGCTTGTGCCACATGCCTCGTGTGGGCGCGCTGGGTTGTTCAGCCAGATGTTCACGCCACCGGTAAGAGCCTGGGCCAAGGCCATGTCGTAGTCTTCCAGAAAAACGGCATGGCCCCAGACATCCTCGCGCATGCAGAAGCGCGCCACCTCACGCACCATCGCCTGACCCGCTCCATCGTTTGGGTGCGCTTTGCCGGCAATGAGAATCTGCACGGGCATGGTACTGTGTTTGAGAATGGCCATGAGGCGATCGATGTCATGCAGCAGCAGGCCAGGTCGCTTGTAGGCGGTGAAGCGGCGTGCGAAGCCGATGGTCAGGACGCTCGGATCCATGATCGTGGCGCAACGTGAGTGATAAGGATGCGGAGCACCGCGCTCAAGACAACGCCGGATCAGTCTCGCTCGCACATACTCCACCAGTTCCGCGCGGGCGGCATTACGGAAGGACCATAGTTCTCCAACAGGAAGCTCCGTCACCGCGCTGGATGATTCATCGAGATGATGAGACCAGCTTCCCTTGTAGCCTTTCTGCCAAAACACATTCGCCGCCGCAGAATCCCAGGTCGGCACATGCACGCCGTTGGTCACATACGTGACGGGCACCTCTGCGCGGGGCCAGCCGGGAAACAGCGGTGAAAAGAGACGTCGGCTCACCTCGCCATGCAGAGAGCTTACGCCGTTGACGTGCGTGCAACCGCGCATCGCGAGATACGCCATGTTGAAGGTTTCAGAGCCATTGCGACCGAGCGCGAGTAGTTCGTCCATCTCAATGCCGGCATCTGAGGCGAGCGGCGCGGCATATCGTGCTATAAGATGCGGTTCAAACTGGTCAAAGGCTGCAGCGACGGGTGTGTGAGTCGTGAAGATATTGCCCGCTCGCGTGGCCCACAGGGCGGTTTCGAAAGGAACGGCCTGCTTTTTTGCATAGTCTGCCGCGCGTGCGACCACCGCAAACGCGGCATGTCCTTCGTTGAGGTGGCAGACATCGGCCTGGAGCCCCAGCTTTTCCAGCAA
>CALRWM010000062.1:0-36626 GCA_943371875.1 Prosthecobacter debontii
AGCGGCCGAGGCCTGAGAAAAAGGCGGCGCTGTCATCGGTGTTGGCCTTCGGGCTGGTCAGTCGGTGCAGTTTTTCATCAACGCCGGTGATGGTCTGAACCGTGGTGGTTTCGTTCTGCGCGACTCCCGCGCCGATGAGGGCTTTTTCATCGGTGTCCGTATCCACAAGGGCTTCGGAGGATTTGCCGGAGTGAACGTTGGTGATTTTAACTTTTTTAAGCATGGCGCTGAAGGCTTGGAGATTTCAAAATGGCAACTGAGGCTGTCATGGCGGAGCGGTGCGGAGATCAGTGACGAGGCGCGGGCGGTAGGCGGTGAGAGTGAAGGAGGCGCCGGCGGCTTTCGATGATGGATTCTGCGAGAGATTCACGATGGCCGTGCAGAGGGCGGTCTCCATGACGACGCCGTTGACGGTGGTGAGGCCGTTTTCAATAAGCACGGGATTGTTAAACATGGCCTGTTGAAGAATGGCATTTTGTGCCAGAGACGGCATGAGCGCGGTGATCTGCACGGAGGACAGACCGAGCTGCCAGAGCCGTACTGTGTTTTCCTGATAATTGCGTGTGATGGCGACGCGGTTGGCGAGTTCCTCCTGCAGCATGAGCGTGGAGGAGAGGCTGACCATGGCGGTGGTGCCGATGGAAATGATGCAGGCGGCGGCGAGCACCTCAATGAGGGTGTAGGCTGCGCGTTGTGCCTGCTGGAGGTGCCGATGGAGCTTCATGGCGGAGCGACAGGGAGGAAATAGGATTCAAGCCATGCATCACGCGGCAGAAAGGTGGCGAAGGCCGGGCCGTTGTTGGTGGCGGCGGGGACGGTGGGGTCGCTGTCGCTGGTGAAGAGCAGGCGGCCCGGATTGGTGCCACCTGCGGAACGCCGTTTGAAAGTCCAGTTGGTCATGACTCCGCCGATCCAGCGCACGTTTTGCGTCAGATTGGAGGGCATGTTGAAAAAGAGGGCCGTGTATTCGTTCACCAGCACGCTGCGCCAGCGAAATTCGGTTCCCCCGATGGGGTTGTTGACCCAGGAGAGCTCGATTTTAGGCGGGTCATAATTGATGGGCATGGTATTCTTAAAGGCCAGCACATGACGCCGGTTGTTTTCGCGTTCGAAACGTATGTCTTTCACCATGCGTCCGCCGTTATAAGTAATCGTGATGATGACGGGCTTCAGGGACGCGGCGTTGTTAAAAGCAGTGGTATTACTCTGGCCTACAAAGATGATCTGATCCACCCCCCCCGCAGTGATACGCATGTTTTTAAGATACTGGCTGTCGAGCTTGATGAAGAGCACCTTCCACTTATCAATGCCGTAATTTTGCCAGTTTGGGGGGGGGTAGGTAGGCGTCGCTTGTTCGGCAATCCAGTATGCTTCCGTGGCGGAATTAAAAACGCCTGGGGAGTCGATCGTGATGGTGGGGGTGCGTCCTGCAGCAGCCTCGCGATCCTGGAAGTGCCATAGAGAGTTGTCAGGGTTGTTGTCATTGTGCACGACATTGAGGTAGCCGAGATAGCTGCTGGTTCCGGTGCTGTCTATGGGGCCGGTGGTGCTGGGCACCACAGGCATATTAGAGGGTAGAAGCGCTTTGCCGTTCAGGTCGGTGCCATAGACGGGGTACCGGATGGAAGGAGGTTCCAAAGTCGAGTGGTACTGTATATAGAGAGATTTAGTGAGAAACGGCAGCTGCAGCGGACTGGGGGTGGAATCGACGAACAACGAATCCGGAGCATGGAGTACGGTGCGTCCCAGGACAGTCCAGTTTGCATTCTGAACTCCACTGCTAGAATCGTAAACGTCCAAGGCAGGCATTTTGACACCAGGGGGGGGATCGGGTCTGCGATAGATGCAGAAGACGTCACCATTGAGAACGGGCGGCATGGTTTTGAGAAACTCCCATGAGTTGTAATCATCGATGTTGCCCGCGAGACTGGCGTCGGGGCGGGTGAACTGCTTCACATCGATGTAGGTGGCGCCGGGGCGCAGTCCGGTGTGATTGAACGGGAACACGGTAGTCATGCCTCCTGCCGTGCTGCTGGAGGTGTACACATTGAGATTGTCCCAGCCGTTCTTGGTGTTGAATCCGCCAATGTCGCTGCCGAGCATGGTGTTTTGACTGGCGGCCAGGGTGTTGTTGGGGTCAAAGGCCTTGCTGGTGATGCACTGCCAAGCCAGGAGACGAGAGCTTTCGACGCCGATGTGGCGTTTGCAGACATCCTCCAGATAACTGACCTGAGAGGCGCGTGTGCTCATGAGCGTGATCCATGAGGTCACAAAAATGCCTCCGACAATCATGAGCATGAGCGCTGCCGCCATGAGGGCGCCGCGCGTGCTGCGCTGAGGATGTCTGGTGATGCGCATGACTGGGTAATTCAGAGCGCCGGAAACATCGGCACGGTAAACATGAAGGATGAGCGGCCGGCCATTTGATTGTAGGCTTGGCGTGGATCGGTGGAGGAAAGGGTGTTGGCGACCTGGCCGAGATGACGTGCGGCGGGATCTGGCCACCAAATGAAGTAGAACGGACGCTCATACGCACGTTTGAAACGGTCGATGGTGGCGGGCGACTCACGCAACGCCAGACGCGAGGCGCGCTCAAAGGTGATGAACAGCGGACTGAAGCCATCTGTGGACCATTGGGTGGAGCTGGTGGGGCTGGGGACGGAGGGTGGGAAAAACACATCGTAACCGCCCATGTACGACAGTGAGGACGGGGTTAAGCTAGTGGTGGCGTCAGCGTAGCGCTTGACCGAAGCGTGAATGCCATTGGGTTCCCTGGTGCCGGTGAAACGGATGAGGTCGATGTCGTAAATGGCGTTGACCTTGAGGTAGCCGGAATACTTGCTGTAGCCGAGCACGAAGATGCTGGTGTTCTGTGGGACAGCCGTTCCATCATTGAGCGGGTTGCGGTAGTCGCGATAGAGAGAAGTTGAAACACCGGCGTGAGCGATGATGTGGGCGCGAAATTTTTGAGGGGTGTCGAGCTCGTCGTCGGTGCTTGAATTGTAGGCGATCACCGAGGGCCTCCAGGTGTTCATGCCGTCACGGGGCAGGCAGTAAACGGCGGTGGCGCTGAGGATGTCCGTGAGAAACTGCTCACGCAGTTCCTCGGCCAGCGACAGGGCGCCGTACTGGGGGGCCATGCCGACATCAACAGTGTCGTTGAGTGTGCCGTAAAAATTTTGAGAGCGTGTGATCCCCAGCGGCACGGCGACCATGGAGGAGACGCTTGGCTGGCTGCGCATGAGCGTGCCATAAGAGACGACAGCCCCGCCGAGGATCATGGCAGAAAGCGCGAGCACCAGCAGAAGTTCCACAGAGGTGAAGCCTCCGTGCTGATGGACGCGGCGATTCATTTGGGAGCAGGTGTAGGATTGCCAAACAGCATGCGCACCACGGACTCAACAGCGGGCGAAGCCGGAGGTGGGGCCTGGGGCGCAGGCTCCAGTGGCTTTGCGGGTGTTGAAGCCATTTCCAGCGCAGGAGGGGGCGTGGAAAGAGGGACGGCTGGAGGAGGCTCAATCAGGCGGGGCGGAGAAAAGGGCAGGGGATCATCCGCGACGACTTGCGCACGGGGAGGTGCTGCAGGTGCAGGATCGGCGGAAACCATGGGGGGCTGAGAACTTTGCGGGGCGACTGCCGTATTGGCTGCAGGATCGCGCAGCGGCATTTCCATCTTGGCGTTGGGGCCCTTGTGGTCTTTTGATTCAGCTTCGGTCTGTCCAAACATCTGATAGCGGACCTGCGGGGAGATGTTGATGGGAATGGTCATGATCTTCGGTGGCAGGCCCGTGAGGCGTTTTTCCTGCCAGGCGAGCTCGATTTGTATCGGGGTGATGTTTTTCACCTTCAACTCGACCATCTGATCCGGCAGCACCTGGGGGACGGTGCGTCCGGTCTCCAAAATGATGTCTCCCAGCAGAACCCGCATGCGCCCGTCCGCCATGCGTTTGGTGCCGACCACGGGAAGTTTGAGAAGCTTGTCACGAACGCGGTTTTCCTCGGTGTCACCGGTGGACTTCCTGCTGAGGGCCTCGTTTTCGGATTCAAAGGGATTGTGCTCCTCAGGCTTCACATTTTCCGGGGTCTTCTCCTCCGGCAGCACGAGCTGGTATTGAACGCGCTTTTCCCCCTCCTCGCCGGCGGCTTCCTGGGCATGGCTGGAGGCGGCCATGAGAGTGAAGATCAGGCCCGGCAGCAGCATGCTGTATGCAAAGTTCATGGACTAGGATTTTGTGGCTTTTGGCGTGGGCTTTGGCGCGACCTTTTTCTTGTCTGCGTCTGCGGCGGCAAGATCAAAAATCGGCGTTTCAAAGGAGACATCCATCTTCAGCTGTGTGCCCGAGCTGCCGCCGGTGATCTGCACCACTTTCATGCGTGCGGTGGGCAGGCGGCGTTCGATGTCTCCCAGCCAGTTGAGCACCTTGGCAAACTCTTCCTCAATGGTGAGCGTGGTGATGACGGATTTGGGGATGAGCTTGTTGCCGGCCGATTGCTTCGATTCGGTCTTGATTGAGCGCACCAGGCTGATGCCGCGCTCACGCAGGCTGAGTTGGATGGTCTGCTCCGCTTCCTGCTGGGTCTGCACATGCTCGATGGATGGCAGCCAGGAGCGGAGAAAGCGGCGCACCTCCTCGGTGTTGGCCTTGAACACAGCGGTTTCGATTTCAGCCGTGGAGCGTTCGTTCTCGGCTGTGACGGCGGCGGTTTCGGCATCCTCGGCCTCTGCCCGCGTCGTGGCCACCGTTTTGTGGATGATCTGAGCGGTGTAGGTCATCGCACCGATGATCATGAGCAGGATGACGCAGGCAAGTTGCTTGGGATTCATGCAGGAAAGGTGTGAAAGGGTTAATCCGCCTGGCGGACGAGTGTGGAATGGTATTCGACGACGTCGCCGTTCTTGGTCTGCTGAGGTGAGGCAGAGCGGTAGAGCAACTGACCAAGCGCGGCTTCGATGGCGGCAAGCTCCATGGAGACCTTGGAGCCGTTCAAATGGATGGTGAGAGCGATGTTGGCGGGCACCTGCTCATTGCGTTCGAGCGCCACCTGGGTGATGCGGGTGTCGGTCTGCACGGCGCGAGCGATCTTGACGGCGATGGGCTGGATGTTGCGGGCACCTTCCATCCATTGGGCGACTTTTTCGGCCTTGGTGGCTTCGGATTCGAGATCGGACTTTTCATTTTTGAACGAGTCACGCTGAGTTTCGCTGAGCGCCTGGCGCTCCTGGGCGTCCACTTTCTGCTTGAGCGCCTTTTTGTAGTTGAAGTAATCCATGGTCATCACGTAGGCGCTGCCGACCAGCGCCACGTAAAAGATGACGGGAATGGCACGGAATGACGAAGGCAGACGGCGCGAGGTGTCGATGCGCGGCGATTTGAAATCATGGCAGAGATATTCGTTCATAAGAGTGCGTGGCTTAATGTTCCCCGATGATGGTCCAGAGCAGGTCGTCCTGGGTGAGGTCGGCGGCACCGACCTTTTCAAGATGCAGCATCAGTTCTGTGCGGAATTTGCTGTCATGGCCGTCGCCGACAAAATAGACGGGGCTGCCCTGGGGGACTTTGGCAAGCAGCGGGCTGATGATTTGAAGGGCGGTTTCCACCGCCTCGGGGCCAAGGCCGCTGCGGCAGCGAATATCACGCCACTGGCCTTCCTGCTGCACCAGCACGGCGAGCGAGCCTTCGCATGCGGCGATCAGGACGAAGTCTGAAGGGGTGCCCCCGGAACTTGCGCGAAAGATGCTGAGGATGGCATGCTCCAGCATGGCAAATAATCCGCAGCACACACGGCCAGGCTTGAGCTGAACCGTTTTGAGAACATCTTCGGTGACTTTGACGAGGGATTCCTCCACGGCGAGCAAGAGGCTGGCGGTGGTCTCGGGATGATGGCAGATGGCGTAGCGCTTGCCACGGTCATACTTGGGACCCAGCACGGCACGCGGGTTCGTGCGCAGCAGGTTCACGCAGTTGTCACCGCGCATGAGGTTGTTTTCGAGGCTGATGATGAAGCGGTGGTTTACGGACACGGAGCACCAGCCGCCATCTGCCATGCCACGCCATTCTTCGCCTTTGAGCGGGGCGGCATCAGCGAGCTCGCCCTCCTGCGTACCGCTCTCTTCAAAGCGTCCGCGTTTGTTGATGGAGCGCCAGCTTACCGAGCCGCGGCTGACATTGACAAGAAGAGATTTGCGCGATTCATAGCGTTTGGCCCACGGGACTGCGGAGTCGTCGGGGTCGGCTTTGAAAGCGGCGAAGCTCAGGACAGATTTGATTTCATCCAACAGCATAAATAGAGGTCAGTTGTTCTTTGGAAAGGAAGTCGTACACTTCATGTTCGGTGTAGCCGGTCTTGCGTGCGGTGGAAGGCTTCCAGCCGTCCGCCATGCGCATGTTCAAGCAGCGTTCGAAACTGACCATGCCGCGGGTGAAACCTGCCTCGAGCTCCTGGTCCAGGTTCTTGAACTCACCACGGCGGATCATGCCGCACACCGAATCATACGGCAGCAGCAGTTCGTGAATGGGAAAGCGTTTGCCCTTGGCCTCGTCAAACAGGAGGCGCTGGCAGAGAATGCCGCGAATGGAGTCCGCGAAGGAGAGCATGGCGTTTTCCATGCGATCACTTGGGATGAGCTTGAGGTAGCGCTGCACGGTCTGCGCTGCGGATGAGGTGTGAAGGGTGGCCACGACGACGTGGCCGGTTTCAGCAGCCTGAAGGGCGATTTCGGCGGTCTCGCCATCACGAATTTCTCCCACGAGAATCACGTCGGGCGCCTGACGAAGGGCGGCGCGCAGGGATTTGTTGAAGTCCAGTTCATCCGTGCCGATCTCACGTTGAGAGACCAGCGAGGGGATGCCGGAGGGATAGACGAATTCGATGGGGTCCTCGAAGGTGAGCACGTGTTCCTGGCGGCGTTTCGCGCGTTCAAGAATCATGGAGGCAATGGTCGTTGATTTACCGGAGCCGGTGGCGCCACAGACGAGAAAGAGCCCGTTTTTGGCTTCCAGGAATGCCTTGATGGCGGGAGGGGGGACCATCAGCTTGGCGATGTCAGGAATGCTTTCCGGCAGCAGACGCAGCACCCAGCGGGGACGCCCGCGTGTGACCATGCGATTGACGCGATAACGGCGCGGACCCAGCTGCAAAGCGTAGTCGATGCAGCCTGCGGTAAACTCCAGCGGGCGTTCCGGCTGGTAGATGAAGGAGTCATAAAAAAGCTTGCCGTTGCGCTTGTAGGTCAGGGCCTCCCAGGGAGTGACATAGAAGTCGCTGACACCCGAATCCTTCGAAAGGTGAAGCATCCGGTAACCAAGCTGACTGCGTTCGTGAATGTCTTCCATGGTGTTTTAGAAATTGCTGGTGAAGCGGGCGCGCAGTTCCACAGCGGCGTTGGCGCCTTCATAGACGAGGAGGTTGTTGCCCTGGACGACACTTGCCGTGGGGTCCTTCGACACCCATTCAAGCTCCAGGCGGTACTGGACCCCGTCGATGGTGATGGTGAAATCCGTGGTCGGGTTGATCAACTGGATGATGTCGGCGCTGGCCAGACGATCACTGGTGTTGGGGGTGCTGACCAGCCCCAGATTGATGTAGGTGGTGGCAGTGATCGAGGGCTGCGTCAGGTTCAGATTGACGGTGAGGGTGACGCCGGTGGCTTCGCTGTTGTAGAAAGTGGTGCCGTTCAAAATCATCAACGAACCAAAATCGAACCAGGTGTTTGGCGTGATTTTTTCAAACATGGCCGGAGTGAAGCTCAGCGAGTTTTCCACGCCTGCATCGAGGTAGGTGCCATTGCCGAGATCAAGCTTGGTGTTGCCGGATTTGATGGTGGAAGTGGTGCCGCTGTTTTGAATGTTGGTGACGAGGTTGGAGCCGCCGAGTGCATTGCCCCAGCTGCCCTCAGCCGAGCCGCTGAAGCCGCTGGTGAGCCGGTAGTAAGTCTGCGTGTTGGTGAAACTGGTGGCGTACTCGGCAGGGCGTGTAGACAGGTTGTAGGCCTGCAGACTCATCGCGGGAATCACAGGAATGCTGGCGCCGGTATATTCCTGCCAGGCTCCGCCATTGATGCTGTACATCAGGATGGAAACCTCTGCGGGGGCACCTGAAGTGATGGAGACTGTGGTGGGAAAGCTCGTGAATGCGAAGGTGCCGCCTACAGGGGAGATGGCAGGAATCGGCAAAAGTGCGAGCGTGGGCTGGGCTGGAGAACCGTCGCCGCCGCCACTGCCGCCGCCGCTGCCCCCGCCTGAGTCCGCAGGAGGACCGGATGAAGCGCCGGCTGTTTCGTTGGGATCGAACCCCGTGGTGGGAGTTGGTGAAGAGAAAGGCTGCGGATCCAAATAATTGGCAGCTGGGTTGGATACGGAAGTTCCCCAGACCCAGCCGCTGTTGCTTGAATTAAATGAGACGAGTGATTTGGTGCGTTTTTCGGTGCCGAAGTCGGCATTCACCAGAGATTCATCGAGATAAAAATCAGACACCGCACTACCTGAGGCCTTGCTCAAGACAAAGCGTTGTTTGGTGCGGTCCCAGAAGGCACGCGGATTGTTGGAATCGTCCGGCTGGCTGGTCATGAGGGCCCGCAACCGCACATCGAGCAGTCTGCCTGAAACAATGCCCACATGCTGCTGCCATTCTGACTGCGGGCGTGAGCGCTTCATCTTATCCAGCACCGCCTGCGGGGTGGCAAGACCCGCCAAACTGCCGCCATCTGCCACGTAGAGAGCCACCATTTGGTTCAGCGTGGCGACGTCTGATTGAAGCTTGGCCACACTGGAGGATTCGGAGTCATCGGTGAGGAGGGCTGCTCCCACGCCAGCGATGACTCCAATGATGGAGATCATGATGACGAGTTCGAGCAATGAGAATCCGCCACGACAGTGTGAACTGCGTCCATCCGAGCGCAAAGCTGTGACTCTAGCGGCTGTCATCGATGTGGTACTAAATAGTTAAAGTTCCCTAAATTCAAGGGAAGATATGGAAAATATAATAGATGTGGTTAAAAATGTTCAGACGGCTAAATATTTGGTAAAAAACATAAGATCAATACACTTCACTCATAAATGTCATTTGATTTGTTTTTCCATTTCAGGTATAATTACCATAATATGCGCCATTTTATAGCACTGATCCAGTTCAATCTCCTGGTTTGCCTCGTTGTGATGGGCATGCTGGGGACAACGTTGCGCGCTCAATTTAATCAGAGCACTCTGCACGTGATGTCGCCCGAGCATGAGATGGAAGCGGTCAGGCTCCGCTCAGCCGCACCGCAACAATACGACTTTTCAAAGGCCATGCTAAGCGACGTGCTGAGGTTTCTTGCGACAGACGCTGGAATCTCGTTCTTTTCACTGCCGGATGACAGCGCGGATGGGAGCCGTCTGATCACATTTTCCATCAAATCCAGCCCGTTCCAAGTGCTGGAAACCTTGTGCAAAGCCAACGGGCTGGCCATCATTCCGGACAACGGCATCTGGTATATCCGCCCAGCAGATGATCGTGAACTCATCGGCAAATCTTATGAGATCAAGAACAATGCGGTCGAGCTGGTGGAACGTGTCAATTCGGGTACAGGTTCATCGTCCACGAGATCCAGCGGCGGTAATGGTGGTGGTGGCGTCAGCAGTGCAGCGGTGGGGATGGACCTGCAAGGAACCAGCCAGACGTTTTCAGTCAAACGCAGCGAAGTGATCAATGACATTCGCACGCTGCTGGGCCTGCCACCTGAGGAAATGGATGGAGGTCAGGCTGCAACGGGCATGCCTGGCCTGGGCGTCACCGGGACCGATGAAAATGCCGCACGGGCAATGAATTCCAATGAGATGAGTTCGGTGCGGAAACCCAAAGTGATCTGGAAATCGGATTCCAACACGCTCTACATTGTGGCCACGCGTCTGCAGCACCTGTGGGTGGAGGGCTACATCGCTGCGGCTGACAAACCGCAGACGATGATCGCCGTGGAGGTGAAATTTATCGAAACTTCGCGTGATCCTTCGCGTGAATTCGGGATCGACTGGAGCGGCACGCTCGAGACTGGAAACTTCCGTCAGGTCCAGGACGTCACCAACACAGTCGACGCCACAACCGGACTGCCGAGCACAACGGTCAAGTATAACAATGTGGCAACCACTGGCGGTTACCGCACCGATCTCGCCAATTTGCTGACTGCCGGCGATCTGAACAATGTGGGTGCCACACTCGGCTTTCCAGCCACGAGCATCCTGAGTGCGCAGGATGTGAACGTGAAGCTGCGCGCGATGATGCGCGACCAGGAGACCAACACCACGTCCTACCCTCGCATGGTGACTCTCAGCAACCGTGAGGTGGCCATCCGTGCGGTGGTGAACCAGCCGGTGCTGGACGCGAGCTCCACGGCGAGTTCAGGCTCGGTTGGGGCAACCACCACCACGAAAGTCGCCTATCTGCCGATCGGCACCGTGTTGAACATCCTGCCCAAACGCATGCAGGGTGACAAGGTGCTGCTGAACATGGCGGTGACGGTCTCAAGCATCATTGGTACGCAGGTCATTTCCGGCAATCCCTATCCGGTTGCTTCATCACGCGTCTACAGCGCGCCGGTGGAGATTGAGTCTGGATACACGGTCGCGGTGGGCGGACTGGATGAGGCCACTGAAAAGGAGGCCGAGGCAGGTGTGCCTTTCCTGAGCAAGATCCCGGGTCTCAAGTGGCTCTTCGATTACAAGAGCCGGAGCAAGAACCACAAAAGCCTCATGCTCTTCATCACCCCGACGATCATTGATGGACGCAACGGCGGTCTGCCTTCAGAGCCGCAGTCAGTGGTGCCGCTGAAGCCACATCTGGCCGGCAAGCCCAAGGTGGACACCAACAGCGGCGCGCTGATTGGTGGCAGCTCGGCGCTGCCGAGGACGGTGGAGTATCTCTCGCGTGAAGCTGAGATCCTCGGCAACACGATCAAGGAGAGCCGGATCACTCCTGAAGTGAGGCAGAAGCTCAAGGAACTCAAAGTTGCCGTCGAACGTGTCGAAGAACAGTGTGACAACATGAAGCTCTCGGAGCCCGCGAAGTTTGCCGTGATCGATCAGCATCAGCAGATGCTTCGAACGATCCTCAAGCGCCTGGAGTCTTTCGCGAGCATCCTGTTCAAGAAGGAGCACTTCTAAATCAGCGGGTCGCCACGCGCTGAAAGACGCGTGGTGTTTCGCTGCTGGCGCTCTTGGGTTTGGGCGCTGGTTTAGGATCCAGATTTTGTGAGAGAGTTTCAGGGCTCACGACCGATTCGACGCCTTTTTCAGGCACCTCGACCTTGGCCACCCAGAGCAGGGCGTTGAGCACGGCTTTGCGCACGTTGTCGTTGCCCCAGTTGGCGTGGAAATGGCCGCCGGTGAAGCCGAAGCCGCGTCCGCCGTCCGCACGTTCAATGGTCCACATCATGGTTTCAGGACTGCCTTTTTCCGACTGGATGTGGGGGTAGGGGCCTTTGGGCGCCACGTAGGGGCCGTCACGGGTTGCGTCACTTGGAGTTGCCACGAGGATGGGGACAAACTTGGCTGCGCCATCTTGTGCAGGTGACACGCCGTGGCCGAAGGCTGGGCGGAAGCGCATGTGGATGTACCATTCATCTTTGGTGGCGAAGGGCAGCACTCCGTTTGAGATGGGGTGTTTTGGCAGGGCCGTGTAGTTTGCGTCCCAGATGGGATTGCAGGAGTAGGCGTTTTCATAATGTCCGCCAAGCCATTCCTGGAATTCTTTGCCCGCTTGTCCAGCCACGACCTCAACGCCGTAGTGCATGCAGCCGAAGCCGACGCCTTTGGCGGTCAGCTTGCGCAGTGTTTCGAGATGGCCGTCCACCACGGCAGGGTGCTTGCCGCCACCGTCGGCGTAGATGACCACTGCATCTGCATCTTCAAAGGTCTTTTCATCGCTGACCCAGCCCATTTCGTGGCGGTCCACCACCAGATTAGGCACGCTCTTGAGGCATTGCTCCAGCAGCATGGTGCCTGCGCGGAATTCATGCATGCCCGGAGGATGTGAGGGCTTGCCTGCGATGAAAACGAGCTTCTGTTTGCCCTCGGGTGTGACTGCCTGGAGTGAAACAGCGGTGACGAGGAGGGCGGCGAGCAATGGGACTGGCTTCATAGGTGGGGTGGAGAGGCTCGCATCATTCCCATCCTCCGACTCAAATCAAGAGCCGAAGCCGTGGATCATGGGCGGCTCATTATCGCACCACCTGAAACTCTGGGAGCATGCAGACGGCCCAGAGCAGGTCTTCGAGCGACTGCTGCGTGGGCTTTTCACCGATCAGGCTTTGGGCCGTGGCGAGTTCGCTGGTGGAGGGCTCGCGGCAGAGGGCCTGGTGGTATAGGGCGACGATCAGAGCGGCTGGTGATTGGGCGTGTGATTCCAACAAACGCTGCGCTCCTTTGGTAATGCTGGTGGAGAGGATGCTGCCGTTCGCGAGGTCGATGGCTTCAAGAGTGGTGAGATCATTGGGGCGGGCGGTGACGATCTGATCGCGGTTTGGGCGGCCCAGCGTGCGCATGAGGAAGTCTGACTTCATCAGCGAGGCACGGATCATGCGGGCTGAGGCGGTGGCTCCCTGGGCGAGCAATGAGGGTGCCTGGGCATTGATGGTCTGCTGCCATGCGCCGAGTGCTTTCACGATGGTGACGGGCTGCCAGTCCTTGGGGTCGAAGGCCGGGATGCGTCCTTCCTTGGTTGCTGGAGACTGGGGTGTCCATTCCCAGGTGGCGTCGCTGCTAATGGCGGTTTCTTTGCCTGCGGCATCGCGCACGCGGGCGTCGAAGAAAAATCCGGCGGGGTTCAGTCCTTTGCCTGCATTTGTGGCGATCACGAGAATGGAGTTTGTGCCTTTGCGCAGGGCGGTTTGCAGCGGCACGGCGGCGAGCTTGGTCCAGTCATCTCCGGCGCTGACCTTGCGGTTGTTCACGTACAGTGTGTAGCCGTTGTCGCAGGTCACGACTGCGCTGGCGCTGGCGGGATCTGTGTCGAGTTTGATCGTCTTGCGCAGCGTGATCGTTTCGCCGGAGGGCGGAGTGCTGCCGGGCTTGGCGCTGTGGCCCCAGATCCACTGGCCTTGAATCTTGATCTGTTTCGCGAGTTCCGGATCGACTTTGCCGCGCAGGACTCCGGCATCCATCTTTGTGGGCGCTGCCCCGGTGATCTGCCAGATGGCATCGACGAACTGCTCTGCCGTAAGGCGTTTTGCGCGTGGGCCGGCATAGACGTAGCCGTGGTCGTCGATGCCTTTGGTCACGACCTGGGAGTGAGATTGATATGCCTGTGAGGTGGCGATGAGGGCGAGGGTCTGCTTCAGATCGTACTCATGTTCGGCAAGATGCGCGGCCAGGTAGTCGAGCAGGTCCGCGTTCCATGGCTCCGTCTGCATGGCATCCGCAGGATGAACGATGCCGCGTCCCATCAGGCGCTGCCACAGGCGGTTCACAATGGTGCGTGTGGTGCGACCATTTTGCGGATGAGTCATCAGGGTGGCCAGTTGCTTCAGACGCTCGGGTTGTGTTGCCTTCGGATCGATCTGGCCGATCTCTGGAAACAACCATGACGCCACGGCCTGCTGGCCGATGGGTTTGTCGCAGCGATTGATTTCCAGAGGGCGGCTGGAATAGATGGCGGCGAGTCCGTAGGCTTCGCTGAGTTTCCAGCGGTCGATGAAGCTGTCGTGGCATGATGCGCACTTCATGTTGATGCCGAGGAAGCTCTGCGAGACGCTCTGGGCGAACTGAATCTCCACCGTCTGACCGGCGCTGACATCGCCGCGCCATTTGATGCCGTCGATGAATCCACGGCTTTCATCATTCGGTGGCGCGATGAGTTCGCGCACGAACTGGTCGAAGGGCATGTTGGTGATCAGCGCGTGATAAAGCCAGTTGCTGATCTGCTTGCGGCCGCCGGTGACGAAGCCGGTGCCGCCGTAGTCGTTGCGCAGGAGGTCGTTCCAAAATGTGAGCCAGTGCTCGGTGTAGTCCATGTCACGCTTGAGCAGGGACTCGATCAGGCGGGCGCGTTTGTCGGCGGAGGTGTCTTTGTTGAAAGCCTCCAGATCTTTGGGTGAAGGCAGCAGACCGATGAAATCCAAATACGCGCGACGCACAAAGGTGGCATCGTCGATGGTCGCAGGGCGGGGGAGCTTTTTTTGGACGAGATATTGATCAAGAATGCGGTCGAGCGGGTTGTTCCGCCCCTCCACTGCAGCGGGCACCACCGGCATGCGGGGCTTGAGCGGCGGCTCATACGCGGGCTTCTTGAAGGCAAAACCTTCCTCCCATGCGAGTCCTTCATCGATCCACTGCTTCAGCAGGGAGACTTGCTCTGCGGGCATTCGCTTGCCCTTGGGTGGCATCTGGTCATCGGGATCGGCGGAGAGGATGGCCTTGATCATGGCGCTCTCCGCGCTTTTGCCGCTTACCACCACCGCGCCGTCTTCACCACCTTCCAGCAGGGATTTGCGATCATTGAAGGAGAAGCCGCCCTTTTTCTTGTCACCCGCATGACACTCGGCGCATTGCTCCCGCAGGATCGGGACGATCTGGTGGGAGAAATCGACGGCGGCGGAGGCTGTGAGGCTGGCGGAGAGCTGGAGGAGAATCGAAAGTCGCATTCAGAAACACGAACGTGTCACGAAGATGGAATCTCGCGGGATGTCTGCAAAAGTAGGCCTGGAACCCCATGCTCGCAGCCTGTGCTGGAGCCTTTCACTGGTCGGACACAGCTTCACCCTCGACACCGTTCATGCAGGCGATGCGATGAGCGAGCGCATCAAGGCGTCGGTTCGATTTTTACCGATGACAGAATGTTGTCTGCGATGGGACGCCCTCCTTTGGATTTGCTCGAGAAGATCACCTGGATCATCCACATCTCCTCCCCGTTGAGGATGAACAAACTTTCGGCGAGAAGTTCACTGCCAAAGCGATTGGCGGAGAAAGAAGCCCGTTTGGCCGGAAAGGTGGAAACCTTGGTGTCCTTGACCTGCTGCTGGGGATTGGTAATGCCATCAAGGGCGGACACCGATTTCAAGGTGCCGGCGACCGCGCCGTCCAAGTTGAGCGCTGTTCCCTTGGCATAGCGAATCTTGTTCACGCTCACCTCCATTTCATCTGCGGCTTTGCCCTGGAAACTTTTGGCCGTAATCACCGCTTTGAGCTCAAGCTTGTATGGCTTTTCGACCAACGGGATGGGGCATGTCACGCTGAGGCCGTCCAGATGCTGTGTTTTGGCCATAAGACCTGCTGCCGTGATGTCCATGGCGGTGGTCAGGCTGGAATTGCCCAGGTCAAGCTGCTCCAGCACTGAAGCTGGCAGCTGCGCGACGGGTACGGAGCCAATGCCTTCTGAATGCATGAAAGACACCTGGGTCTCTTCGACCTTCCGAACTTTTGCATCCTTTAAAATTCTGCCATCGGTGAGCTTGATTTCAGGGAAAGCGAGGCTGGCCTCACCGGTTCTCACTTTGTTCACGGCCTCGTTCGTGGCAGTGGCCAGGGCGGTGAATTGCTCCAAGGCGGCTTTCAGTTTGTTCTCCCCGCTTTCCCGCTGTTGTTTGAGGGCTGCCGTGGTGGCGGCCGCCTGATCTGCTTTGATCTTGAGAGCTTCATATTTCTCCCATGCATCCTTGCTGTAAGCCAGGGCTTCCTTTGTCTGGGAGACTGCAGGTCTGAGGTCCGTCAACTCTGATTTGGCATTTTCGATTTTGCGGTAGCAGTCAGCGCCGTAAAATGCGCCGCCGACTGCAGCCAGGAATAGAAGGATTTTTACAAAAGTCATGATGAGCTGGAGATGTCGAAATGAAATCAGCGAAGATACTTTGCCTTGTAAGCCTCGAATTTGGGGCGCAAGGTTTTGACCTCTTCCTCCAGGCGTGTGGTTTTGCTGTCAAACTCGCTGATTGCCTGAGTGAGTTCTGTGTTGGCTTTTTCTGATGCTTTCATCTGGGCTTCCAGTGCCACGGCTGTGGCGGGGATACCCTGTTCGACAGAGTTTATTTTAAGCTGATAGGTGTCCATTTCCGCCCTGGCTTGATTGAGTGCGGTCTGCAGATCAGCCTGTTCTTTAAGCAGGGCGTCTTTCTCTTTGCAGGAACAAAGCAGCAGAGACACGGCGATGCCCCCGGTGATCGCCCACTGCGAAGAAGATTTCCGCTTGAACTGCAGTGCTGCTGCCGGGGTTAAAACTAAACGGTCTGACTCATTAAACATAAAAAATGAATTGAGGTTATACTCGGTTTCATCCGGAGATTTCAATAAGCGTCAACAGCATTGATGTAAGTTTTCAAATCCTCCCACCTCAGATGGCACCATGTCAGCGCATGGCTGCAAGATGTCTCTATGTCCTGTCGTTCGGATTCGTCCCATGAAGTTTCTCCCCCTTGCCGCTGCCTCGTTGCTCGTCGTCTCGCTTGCCCATTCTGCTCCGCAGGATGACCAGTATGTCCTCGGACCTGATTCCCAGGTCAAGGAAGGCGTGCCGCAGGGGAAGGTGACGCAGATGCCGGCGTGGACGAACTCGAAGATTTATCCGGGGACGACGCGTGACTGGTGGGTGTATGTGCCTGCGCAGTACAAGGCCGAGACGCCTGCCAATGTGATGGTGTTCTGCGACGGCGGCGGCTTTGTGAAGAACGACGGCCAGTTCCGCGTGCCGGTGGTGTTCGACAATCTCATCGCCAAAGGCGAGATGCCGGTGACGATCGCCATCTTCATCAATCCCGGCGTGTTTCCCACGACCAACCCGAAGGAGAAGGCGCGCAGCAACCGCAGTTTTGAGTATGATTCCCTGGGCGATCTGCATGCCCGTTTCCTGATTGAAGAAATCCTGCCTGAAGTGTCCAAGTCCTACAAGCTGACCGATGATCCCGAGGGTCGTGGCATCTGCGGCAACAGCAGCGGCGGCATCTGTGCCTTCACCGTGGCCTGGGAACGCCCCGATGCCTTCCGCAAAGTAATCAGCCACATCGGTTCCTTCACCAACATCCGTGGCGGCTATGTTTACCCGGCCTTGATCCGCAAGGCGGAGAAAAAGCCGCTCAAGGTCTTCCTGCAGGATGGCAAGAACGATCTCGACAACCAGTTCGGCAACTGGCCACTGGCGAATCAGGACATGGCCGCCTCGCTGAAGTTTGCGGGCTATGATTTTCAGTTCGTCCTCGGCGAAGGCACGCACAATGGCAAGCACGGCGGTGCCATGCTGCCAGACACGCTGCGCTGGCTGTGGAAGAAATGAGTGTGAACTTTGAACATCCCATTTGAATTCAGAGCCATCATGAAACGCACGCTCCTTTCCCTCTGCCTCCTTTCTTCCTCACTGTTTGCCCAGGACACCTCGCTGCATGACTACCTGATCGAAGGTGAGCCATGGCGGGAGGTTGCGGGTGGGTATGTCTTCACCGATGGCCTGTGCTGCGATGCGGCGGGCAATCTGTTCTTCACCGATGTGAAAGGTGGCAAGGGCATCTACAAGCTGGATGCCGCCACGGGGAAGGTGGATTTGTTTCTCGACAATCTGCCTGGGATCAGCGGGCTGCAGATCGGGCCGGATGGTCGCTTTTATGCCTGCCACAACAAGGAAGGCCGCATCATCGCCATCACGATGAAGGGCGAGGTGGAGGTGCTGCTCACGGAGGTGAAGTGCAATGATCTCGTCGTCAGCAAAACAGGGAACCTTTATTTCACCGAGACGCCCACGCAGCGCATTCATCTCATCACCAAGGACAAGAAGCACGTCATTGCGGATGAAGGCCATGTGGTGAAGCCGAATGGCATCACGATTTCCACGGATGAGCGCACGCTGTTTGCTTCTGAGTACGGTGGCAAGCACGTCTGGGCGTGGCATATCGAGGACGACGGCACTCTGACCGGTGGCGCGCCCTACATGACGATGTGGCTGCCTGTGGGCAAAGAGTCCGCTGCAGGTGATGGATCGACCACGGAAGCCGCAGGCCGTACCTTTGTGACCACGGAGCTTGGTGTGCAGATTTTCGATACGGCAGGGCGTCTGGCGGGGATCATCGCGAAACCGGAAGCGACGGGTAAAGTGGTGAGCGTTGAGTTTGCTGGCAAGGACCATGACATTCTCTACGTGGCCGGCGGCGAGAAGATCTATGGCCGCAAGGTCAAGGTGAAGGGGTATTTCGGGAAGTAGGAGAGCCCCCATCACTGGAAGAACGATAACGAGGACGAAACCCTGCGCGCCTCTTGCCTCGCAGCGCGCAAGCGCTAGCTTTCCGCGCATGTCCCTCGACACCATCAATTCCCTCATTCATTCCGAATCCGCACGGCCCGGCATCATTGCCCGTGGCTGGGTGCGCACGAAGCGTGACTCCAAAGCCTGCTCCTTCCTGGAGATTTCCGACGGTTCCTGCTTCAAGGGGTTGCAGGTCGTGGTGGATGCGGCGCTGCCTTCGGCGGATCTGCTGCCGCGTATTTTGACGGGTGCCTCTGTGGAAGTGACAGGCGATCTGATTGCCTCGCCTGCGGCCGGGCAGAAGTGGGAGATGCAGGCGAAGGAACTGCGCCTGCTGGGTGAGGCGGATGCGACGTATCCGCTGCAGAAGAAGGGGCATACGCCGGAGTTTTTGCGCACCATCGCGCATCTGCGGCCGCGGACGAATCTGTTTGGCAGTGTCTTCCGTGTGCGCAGCAAGATGGCCTACGCCGTGCATCGCTTCTTTCAGGATCGCGGTTTCTTCTACGTGCACACGCCGATCATCACCAGCAGCGACTGCGAAGGGGCAGGGGAGATGTTTCAGGTGACGACGCTGAAGCCGAACACGCCGACGAAGCCTGAGCAGGATTTCTTTGGGCGTCCGACCTACCTCACCGTCAGCGGCCAGCTTCAGGGCGAGGCTTTTGCCTGCGCGCTGGGCAACATCTACACCTTTGGTCCCACGTTCCGCGCGGAGAACAGCAACACCACTCGGCATGCAGCGGAGTTCTGGATGATCGAGCCGGAGATGGCCTTCTATGACCTCGCAGCCGACATGACGCTGGCAGAGGAGCAGGTGCGCTACCTCGTGCAGGCGATGTTTGACGAGTGCCCGGATGAACTGGAGTTCTTCAACAAGTTCATCGACAAAGGCCTCATCGAGCGCCTCAAGCAGACTCTTGCCAAGCCCTTCGAGCGCATCAGCTACACAGATGCCGTGGAGATCCTGCTCAAGAGCGGACGCAGCTTTGAAAATCCGGTGGTCTGGGGTGAAGGACTGCAGACGGAGCACGAGCGCTACCTCGCGGAAGAGCACGTCAAAGGCCCGGTCACGATCTTCAACTACCCGAAGGAGATCAAACCCTTCTACATGCGCCAGAACGATGATGGCAAAACGGCAGCCGCCATGGACTTGCTCGTCCCGGGCATTGGTGAAATTGTCGGTGGCAGCCAGCGCGAGGAACGGTTGGATGTGCTTGAGGCTTTGATGGCCAAACAGGGGCTGGAGCCGGAAAACTACTCGTGGTACGCTGATCTCCGCCGCTACGGCACTGTGCCGCATGCTGGCTACGGTCTTGGCTTTGAGCGCCTGCTCATGTTTGTCACAGGAGTTCCCAACATCCGCGACGTCATTCCTTTTGCGCGGACGCCCGGACATGCTGCATATTAAGAAATGACGAATGCAGAATGTAGAATGACGAATGGTCCGAGCCGCCGCTTCCTGCTGCTGCTCATCATTCTGCATTCTGCATTCGTCATTTGTCATTCCGCATTGGCTCAAGAGGGCCTCAAACTCCAACTCGTCTCCGAGCAGTCCGCCATCGTGCCCGGCCAGCCTTTCACGGTTGGTCTCTGGCTGGAGCATGATCGTGGCTCTCATACCTACTGGCGTTTTCCCGGCATCGTCGGTGTGCCCACGCAGATGAAGTGGAATTTGCCGCGTGGCTGGAAGGCGGGAGAGCTCATCTATCCTGAGCCGGAGCGCACGCTGATGTTTCAGATCAAGGCGCAGGGCTTTGATCGTGATGTGATGCTGCGCGCGGAGATCACGCCGCCAGCGAATTTGAAGGTGGGTGAAGCCATCACGCTCAGCGGCCTTGCGTCATGGATGTGCTGCGGCAAGACCTGCCATCCGGGCTCGATGGAGCTCAGCCTGACACTGCCTGTGGCTGCGACGACTGAAGTGAATGCGAAGTGGCACAAGCTGCTGGATGCTGAGCGAGCACGTGCCGAACAGACCAGCGATGCCTGGACATCGAGTGCCAGCGAGAAGGGCGATGCGATCACCCTCATGCTCAAGCCTGCGACTGCGGAGGCTCGGGTGTGCAAAAATCAGCGCGAGGCTGATCGGATCATTGTGTTTACCGAAGATGGTTGGTTTGATACGGACAAGCCGCAGACGGTTTTGCGTGATGCAGATGGCACTCTGACGATCACCCTCATCAAGGCGGATGCTTACATGGGCAACAAGCCACCGAAGACGCTGCGTGTGATTTTGAGGAATGATGAGGGGTGGCTGCAGGGCGGCGGGCTGAGGTGCTTGCAGATGGCACCGAGGATTGTGCGATTTTCAGATGGAGGGTGAATTGGTTGCCGCCTGCGATCTGCCTCCAATTGCAACTCCCGCCTATGCATGAATGCGGCGGGTTGAGATGTAATCAGACTCCCGAGAACAATTGAAAATTCTTGGCAAAGGCAGTAGAAGCAAGGAAGATGTAAATATGATGAACGATGAAGATTCAGTAGAATTCAATGCGGCTGACACAGAGTCCGAGGAGGACGTTTCGGCGAATTTGGCGCCGCAGGTTGCGAAAGCAGTTCTTTGGTCAACCGACTGGACGGTCGAAACAATTTTCAGGCAACTTGAGAAAGAAAATATTGAACTCAACCCAGCCTTTCAGCGCCGTGAAGCTTGGAATGATAAAAAGAAGAGCCTTTTTATTGAGTCGCTTTTTCTCGGCTTTCCCATTCCGCAGATCGTTCTCGCAGAAAGGCGAGATACGCCTGGCTCATACATCGTTATTGATGGAAAGCAAAGGTTGCTCACAATAAGAAGATTCTGCGCAAAAGCGACAGACGAAGTCTTCACTCCGTTTGCATTGGAAGGGCTAACAATACGTTCAGCGCTAAACGGCTTCACATATTCTGAATTGCAGGCTGACCCAAAATACAATGCGGATATTCGTTCCTTTGAAAATCAAACATTTCGAACCACGATTATTAGAAACTGGCCAAACGAAAACTTTTTATACACTGTATTTCACCGGTTAAATACAGGCAGTGTACCGTTGTCTCCCCAAGAACTGCGACAAGCTTTGCATCCCGGGTCTTTTTTGACTTTTGCAGACTCTTTTACGCAGGAGAGCGTAACTCTACATCTCCTCTTAAAAAGCGATAAGCCCGATTTTCGCATGCGGGATGTTGAATTATTTGTACGCTTCTTTGCGTTTAGAAAATTTCTATCTAATTACACGGGAAATCTAAAGCAATTTTTGGATGCGGCTTGTTTGGCATTAAACACCAACTGGAAGAGTGAAAAATCCAGCTGCGAAGCTGATGCTGTGAAGCTCGAAAACGCTGTTAAAATTACCTTCGCTGTTTTTGGCGAAGAAGGGGCTTTTCGAAAGTGGACGCCCGAAGGGTTTGAGACAAGGTTCAATAGGGCGGTATTCGATGTTATGGTGTATTACTTTTCGAACTTGATATCTCCCCCTTCGCCAATTTCCGCAAAGAAAATCAAGAAGGCATTCCAAAAGCTCTGTGAGAGCGACGCAGAATTTTTAAAATCCATTGAGTCCACAACAAAAAGTGTCCAAGCTACTGTGACAAGGCTTCAAAAGTGGGGGGATGAGCTGAACTCCATTTTGCCGAAGAAGGTCAAAACTCCCCGCGTGGTGAATGATAAAATTGTAATTCGTTGATATATGCCAAATTCGGCGCGTTTTCGGGCTCTGTCATCAAGACTGGCTGGACTAAAAGATAGGCTTATTCCAGACACTAAACCGTCTGGTAATTACACAGTACGTGAAAATGATTTAATAAGAGCATATAGACTTATGGCTCACGCAGAGTTCGAGTCATATTTTGAAGATCGGGCAATTCAAATTGCCAGGAATGCAAAGACTTTATACATGCAACGTGGAAAGTCAGGGCGCGCTTTGGTTGCTCTAATGACTTTTAGCCAATTGGCAACACAGCCAATACCTAAAACCTTGGCCACATTGAATTTTGACGATCCTATCGCAAGAGTGAATAAAGTGGTGTTACAATTTACCAATGAGGTGCGCATACGCAATCATGGAATCCGGGAAGGTAATCTCTTGGCTATGCTCTATCCTATCGGCATTAGAAGAGTAGACATTGATGCCACATTTTTAAATACTATAGACTCGTATGGGCAAAATCGTGGCGCGAGCGCTCATCAATCCATCCGTGTCCAACAGCCAATAGATCCTGTGATAGAGGTGACTATGGTAGACAACCTCCTGATCGAACTTCGAAAACTCGATTTAAAGCTTCAGCGATTGATTGGTTGAGGTTTTTAATATCCCTTCTCAAGTGGTAATAATGCTGGTTGGCGTCGGATGCATTTCTCTAGCCCATTGTGACCCCAAAAATCATAGAAGAATAACTTCTTCGAAAGTCTGCGCATTCAGTACATATCCGGAACCTCCTCCCTTTTGCGCCCTTGCTGGCTCTGAATTGCATGCTTTCGAGTTCTGTCCTAGCGGTGTAGTGCATAGATCACGCGTCCGCAATGGCCTGTTGATTGCGCCAGAGGTAGAGGATGCGGCGGGAGGTGCTGGGATGGGTGGAGTGGCGGTCGTCGAGCTCGGCTTCGAGGTGGAAGAGGACGTGATCAGGATGGGCTTCGATGAGGTGGACGAGGTCTGGCAGGAGGCGGGGATCCTTGAGGACGTCTGGGAGCGAGACGGGGATTTTGGCGATGCGGCTGACGGCGGTCATTTCGGCCAGGGATTCTTTGAGGGCGTCCTGATCGGTGTTGTCGCTCTTGAAGGCGAACTGGAAGAAGCCTTTGAGGGAGGTCTCGTCATGCTCGGTGAGGCGGCGCTGGATGCCCTGCTCAAGCTGGGCGCGGGCCTGGGCGGACTGGACGCTGCCGAAGGGCATGGCGTCTTCGTATTCCTGAAGGAGCTGGGCGATGGGGACGCCGGTGTGGCGGAGCTTGGCCTCTAGAACGCGGGCGAGGAGGGCGTTGCGGGCCTCGTGCTCGATGCCGAGTTTGATTTCCATGGTGAGGGCGGGGATGAGGCCGGCGGCACGTGCGCCGTAGTCATCGCACAGAAACTCGACGAGGCGGATCTGCGTGACCCACGTTGAGAAGGCGACCCAGCGTGCTGCGCCGAGTGCGAGGATGGGCGCGCCCCAGCGGATGTCGTTGTCTCCCAGCACTTGAGCGATGACGAGCGCGATCACGCCGGAGAGCAGTGCGTGAACGAGCATGCAGCGGCTGGCGATGGGGGAGTAGGGGAAGACGTGGCCGAGTTCGTGGCCGATGACGGCTTCGAGCTCTTTTTCATCCAGGAGGTGAACGATGGAGCGGTTGAGCTGAACGCTGTTGAAGAGGTGCCAGCCGGGCAGGAGCTCCAGGCGCATGGCGAAGGCGTTGACGTCTTTTTCAGGGGCAAGATAAACGGGGATGCGCTGACCGGTGAGGCCGAGGCGCTCCTGCACACGGCGCAGGGCGGCGATGAGCGAGTCGCGCGTGTGGATGCCGAGTTTTGCATCCGGGCGGATGTCTTCCAGGCGCTTCCGGTTGGCGAATTGTTGGGTGACGATGAAGTCAAACAGGCCGAAGAAGGCGCAGGCAAAGAGCAGGATGAACTGCCAGCCGGGGATTTGATGTGGCTGGGCCGCCCACCAGGCGATGCCGCCTAAGATGGCAACGAGTTCCAAGCCGAGCCACAGCATCGAGCGAGACTCGTTGGCCTGAAAGCTCTGCAGCAGCGCCTCCCGTGTGGGTGTGACGAGACGGCGCGGCTTTGGCAGGACGCTCTCCATGCCGATCAGGTGAGAGTTTGCAGGAAGCCGCGAATGAGTCCGAGGGAGGGACGAGCGCGGGTCTGGTAGATGACTTTGCCCGGACCGGTGAAGCGGACGACGAAGCCTTCGCCTGAGAGGAAGGAATCCTTGATCGACTTGGTGAGCACCACGGACTCGAAGGGCATGGTGTCGGTGAAGGCGACGATGTTGCGGTTGTCGAGCACGAAGCGCTCGCCCTCCGCGAGGTTTTGCTCAACGATGCCGCCGTAGCTGGAGAGGAAGAGCATGCCGGAGCCGACGGTCTTCAGGAAGAAGAGACCGCGCGTGGCCAGGACGCCCTGCATGCCGGCATTGTGCAGATCAAAGGTGAGCTCAGGGGAGGATGCCAGGAAGGCGCCGCGTGCGAGTTTGAGGCCGGTGTCCGGTGTGACTTCGATGGCGCGGATGTCGCCCATCTGTTCGGGGGCGAGCATGAGGTGCTGCTCGTCGCGCTTGGCCTTGTAAATGACGGTGAAGAAGCTTTCGCCACCAAAGAGGCTGCGCATGCCACCGAACATGCCGCGCTTGCCACCCATGTGGAGCCCGGCTTTGACGTCGATGTGAAAACCGGGTGTCATGGCCTGCATGCTGCCCGGTTGTGCGTGAATGCTCTCGCCCTCCGCCATATCCAGACGCAGGGTCGAAAAGGCGGGGGAGTGAAGAACCGTGTGACGCATGGCTAGATGTCCGAGTCGGCCTGGCCGCTCATCTTCTTGCGCAGCATGTAACCGCCGATGCTGATGAGGATCATGATGCCCAGGAAAATGAAGAGGGCGACCATGCGGCTGACTCCGAGAATGTCCTGAATGCCGGTGATGCAGATGTCATAGATGACGATCTGGATGAACCAACGAACGATGCCGCCCATGCCACCACGAGCCAGAACAGGAGAAAATGTATTTTGAGCCATGGATTCCATGTAGAGCGATTTTCGGATCACACTTCAAGCTAAAAGGTGTGACAGTCTCAAAAATTGCCTCGTTATTTCAGCTCAGTTTTTCTTCTTTCCCAGCCCTTGGTAGACCCCGAAGTCGTTGAAGAAGAACTTCTTCGCGAGCCAGTACATCCAGTGCTTCTCGGGGATCTCTTCGCCTTCGCGCCATTGGCTGGTGCGCGGGGTCATGGATTCGAGCTCGGCCATGGCGGTCTGGCGGATGGTGGAGTCTTTGGCGGTGTGCTTGGTGACGACGGCTTTCACCAGATCGGGGCGCTCAAGGACGATGCAGCCGCGGGTGTTGGCGGAAGCGATGTTGCGGAAGTCGCGGAGGAATTCGGATTTGGTGAAGACGTCGAAGAGATCGTCATTGGTGCGCACGCTTTCCTTGGCGAACTGGATGATGGGGCAGGGCTCGATGGCACCGGTGGGGCTGATGTGATGGCTGATGCCGTTGGCCATGGGGCAGAGGGCCTGGCCGTTGTGGTCGTAGTAGGCATCGACGATGGCGATGGGCATCTTGGCGCGCATGTTGACGACGAATTTGCGCACCTGGGTGATCTGCTCCGGTGTGAGGGCAAGGTCGGCGCTGATCTTGGGGCCGACAGGGCGGTAGGTGTGATACCAAGCGTAGTGCACGCCCATGTCGATGAGGCGGCGCAGCCATTTCTCGGTGAGGAGGTCGTCGATGTTCGTTTTGCAGAGGCTGGTGGCCACGCCGGTGAGCACGCGGGCATCCAGGCAGTTTTGCAGGCCGCGCAGGGTGCGGGTGAGCACGTCCTTGTTGCCACGGCGTTCGTTGCTGACGATCTCGGTGCCTTCGATGCTGACGAGCGGGGTGATGTTGCCGAGCTTGCGCATGGTTTCGGCGGCCTTGGCGGTGATCATCTGGCCGTTGGTAAAGACCTGGAAGAAGGCGTCCGGGTGCATTGAGAGGAAATCGAACAGCTCCGGGTGCATGAAGGGCTCGCCGCCGAGGATGCCGAAAAAGGAATTGCCGCGCCGTTTGGCGTCGTTCACGATTTTGTTGAGCTCATCGAGATTGAGCGACTCGCGGGGTTTGTCCACGTCCACCCAGCAGCCCTGACAGCGGAGGTTGCAGGAGTTCAGGATGGAGATGTAGAAGAAGGGCGGGAAGTACTGGCCCTGCTTCATGCGCTGTTTGTGCAGCATGACGGAGCGGGCGCCCTTGTAGCCGAAATTCCAGCCGATTTTGGCCAGGCAGAGCGGATCGACGGTTTGAAGGATGCGGGAGGTGAGGGAAAGGAGCATGGGGGAGGCAGGGGGCAGAGATGTCGTCAAGAGGTCACTACGGAAGAAAAGGTCAAGACATGAGGTGCAAAGTTCAAAGTTCCGGTGGCTTCCAGAATACGCTTCGTTAGTCTGAACGGGTGAGTTACCAAGTTTTTGCCCGCAAATATCGCCCCAAGACCTTCGCAGACGTTCTCGGCCAGGATCACGTCGTACGGACGCTGCGCAATGCCATCGCCCAGCAGCGGCTGGCGCATGCCTATTTGTTTGTGGGGCCGCGTGGCACGGGGAAGACCTCCACGGCGCGTATTTTTGCCAAGGCACTGTGCGCCAAGAACGGGCCGACCATTGATTTTGACCCTGAAGACGAGCTGAGCATCGAGATCGCCGAAGGGCGCTGCATGGACGTGCTGGAGATCGACGGTGCGAGCAACAACGGCGTGGAGCAGGTGCGCGAGCTGAGGGACAACGTGAAGTACGCTCCGTCGCGCTGCCGTTACAAGATCTACTACATTGACGAGGTGCACATGCTGACGACGGGGGCCTTCAATGCGCTGCTCAAGACGCTGGAAGAGCCGCCGGAGCACGTGAAGTTCATCTTTGCGACGACGGAACCGAACAAGATCCTGCCTACGATCATCAGCCGCTGCCAGCGCTTTGACCTGAGGCGCATCCCGAATGCGGTGATCGCGAAGCACCTGCTGCACATCGCGAAGCTGGAGAATGTGAATCTGGACGAGAAGGCGGCCTATGCGATCGGCAAAGGAGCGGAAGGCGGGATGCGCGACGCGCAGTCCATGCTGGACCAATTGGTGGCCTTCTGCGGTGGCTCGATCACCGAGCAAGACGTGCTGGATGTGTTTGGATTCACCTCCGGCGAATCCGTGGCGGCACTGGCGCGGCACATTCTCGAAAGCGACACCGTGGGAGCCCTCCGCGCAGTTTATGAACAGAACGAAGCCGGCAAGGAGCTGGGGCGTTTCTTGGGAGACCTGATCCAGCATTTCCGCACGCTGCTGGTGCAGCAGGCGGACCCCGAAGCGGCAGCGGAAGATCTGAGCCCGGAAGTAGCCGAGGAAGTCGTAGCCCAGGCGCAGATGGCGAATACGGAGCAACTGCTGCGCGTGGTGGATGGTCTGGCCGATGTGGACGCGCGCATGCGCTGGGCCAGCAACAAGCGCCTGCACTTTGAACTGGGCGTCATCGCCTCCGTGCAGAGCCTGAATGAAGTTTCGATCAGCGATGTGATTGATGCGCTGGATTCCGGCAGTGCAGAGGGTTTGACCCGGCCGGCACCGCGTGTGCAGGCAGCACCGCCCCCCCTGCGCCGTGCGGCGGAGCCGGAGAGAGCTGCGCCTGCGGTGAAGCCGCAACCCGTGGAGCGTGCGGAGGCCCCGGCTCCTGCGGTGGTGAAGGCACCGGAGCCTGAGCCACAGCCCGTGGTGAAGGCCGCACCTCCCGTCGAAAAAGCGCCTGAGCCCGTCGTGGAGAAGGTGCCTGAGCCAGCGCCCGCACCGGCTCCCGTGGCGGCAGCGAAGGTCAAGGAGGCTTCTCCGGTGGATGAACCGGGAGAGCTGTTTAGCGCGGATGTTTTCTGGTCGAAGCTCCTCCAGCAGGTGCAGACGCGCCGCCCTCTGTTTTCCTCATGGATCGAATTGGGGACGCTACTCGGCATCTCAAGCAAAACGATCAAAGTGGGATTTCCGCCGGGAGAGAGTCACGCACGAGACAGTCTGATGCGCCCTGTGCAGATCAGCTTTTTTGAGGATTTGGCGCAGGAGCTGACAGGGAAGGCGCTGAAGTTTGAGTACGTGCTCGATTCCAGTCTAAAAACGCCGGTGCTGGCCTCAATTGATCTGAACCTGCTGAATGAGCCCGAGTCACCGGCCAAGCCTGCGGCTGAAGCCAAGGCCGAGCCTAAAGCCGAGGTGAAAGCCGCACACCAGGAGGAACTCATGAAGGCGGATGCGCCTGCCGCCGCCCCCAAGCCTCCCGAGGATTTCTACAACGACCCGCTGATCCAGCAGGCGATGGTGAAGTTCAAGGCGAAGCTGGTGACTGCTGAGTAAGGAAAAGCTCGCATTGAGGAGCTTGCTGTCTTTGGATGGCGGACTTCTCACGCCATGACTTCCGAACCCACCGGCCATCCTCGCGGAATCTACACGCTGTTCTTCACGGAAATGTGGGAGCGGTTCAGCTACTATGGGATGCGGGCGCTGCTGGTGCTGTACATGGTGGCGGAGGTGAACAATGGCGGCATGGGGCTGACGGATGAAATGGCCGCTGCCATCTACGGGCTCTATACGGCACTTGTTTATATGACGGCATTGCCTGGAGGCTGGGTGGGAGACCGGCTGCTCGGAGCCAAAGGTGCGGTGTGGTGGGGCGGCATCATCATTGCTTTGGGGCATGTGGTGCTGGGCATTCACAGCACGCAGGCGTTTTTCATCGGGCTGATTCTGGTGGCCTTCGGTTCAGGACTGCTGAAGTCGAACATGAGCGCGCTGGTGGGGCAGCTTTATCCTGAGGGCGGCGCACGGCGGGATGCGGGCTTCACCTTGTTTTACATGGGCATCAATGTCGGTGCTTTGTTCGGCCAGTTGCTGTGCGGCTGGCTGGGGGAGGAAGTGGGCTGGCGCTGGGGCTTTTCGGCAGCGGCGGTGGGTATGTTTCTGGGTTTGGTGCAGTTCAAATTCACGCACCAGCATGTGTCACAGATCGGTGAACGCGTGGTGCATGCGGGGCAGAATGTCAGGCGTGAATGGACGCTTCTGCTGGTGGCGCTCGCTGTGATGGTCGGCCTGGTTGCGCTGGGGGTGGGTGGAGTCATTCAGATTGATGCCATCAAGTTCGCCCACCACACGGCTTGGTTCATCTCTGGTGTGGCACTGCTGTATTTCCTCTGGGCGTTTTTCCTCGCCAAACTGGATGCCATTGAGAAGAAGCGGATGGTGGTCATCCTCGTGCTGTTTCTGGCCTCGGCCATGTTCTGGGCGGGCTTTGAGCAGGTGGGCTCTTCCTTCAGCATCTTCGCCGAACGGTTCACCATTCGGAAATTCGGCGGATGGGAAGTGCCGGCGAGCTGGATTCAGGCGCTGAATCCGCTCTGCGTCATCGCACTGGCTCCGCTTGTCGCGATGCTTTGGTCAAGACTGGCGCGGGGTGAGAGATCGCCTTCGCTGACGACGAAGATGTCCTGGGCGCTGCTCATGCTGGCGCTGGGTTTTGTAGTCGCGGGTTGGGCGGCACAGCGCGCCTTGAGCACGGGGCCGGTGTGGCCGACGTGGCTGATGTCTGTGGTCGTGCTGCACACGCTCGGTGAGCTTTTTCTCAGCCCGGTTGGGCTGAGCGCGGTGACCAAGCTCTCTCCGCCAAGACTTACGGGCCAGATGATGGGCATCTGGTTTCTGGGGAGTTCGCTGGGTGATATTCTCGCGGGAATCCTGGCTGGCGGTGTGACCGGCGATGCCACTGCCCAGATGCCGGAGCGGTTTATGCACGTGGCGATTACGGCTGGGATTTCCGGGGTCGTGCTGCTGCTCATCGCACGCTGGATCACCAAGCTGATGCCGGGGATTAAGTAAGCTGGCGTGAATGGGGCAAAGCTTTGCCCCCCAAGTTTGGTCAACGATGTGGATTGCTCCTGCTTTGTGTTGGATTTTTGTAAGTATCAATGAGCCTCCGCGCCAGATCTCCTCGCACCACATCACTGCACAAAAAAGCGGGTGGTCAGGCCCTAGCCCAAACACCCGCTTCGAAACTCGGATCAGTCAGTCGATCAATGGTTGAAGTAGAACTCCTTGGAGTTCAGCAGGGCCCAGAAGAGGTCTTCGAGGACGTTTTGACGGGCGGCTGGGTCTTCGGTGATGGCTTGCTGCACGTTGGTCCATTCCTTGTCCAGAGGCATGCGGCCGAAGACGCGGAGGAAGAGGTCTTCCACGATTTCGCGGTCGTTCTTCTTTTCCTGGATCATCTTGGCGACGACGCGGCCCTGCTTGATGCGGTCATTGACGGCGTCGCCGTTCATGAGATGCAGAGCCTGGGAAAGGGTGGGTTCCATCTTCACTTCGCAGGAGCAGACGGATTCGCGCTTGGCACGGCCAAAGGTGGTGAGGAAGTAGTTGGAGACGGCACCGTCGGCGATCTGCACGGCACGTGCACCGAGAGGCAGACCCTGGAACTTGTTCGGCGTGTCGGTGATCTGGGAGATGGCGTCGAGCAGGACTTCGGCGCGCACACGGCGGACCTGAGCGTGGGAGAAGTTGCGTTTGTCGCCTGCATTGGTCTCGTTGACCTTGGTGCTGCGCTGGTAGGTCTGGGAGGTGCAGATATCGCGGACGAACTTGCGCATGTCGTACTTGTACTCGGTCAGGTGCTCGGCCAGTGCTGCGATAAGGGCAGGGTTGGAAGGCGGGTTGGAGACGCGGACGTCATCGACAGGTTCCACCACACCGACACCATTGAAGTGTGACCAGATGATGTTGGAGACGTTGCGGGCGAAGAAGGGATTGCGAGGCGAGGCCATCCATTCGGCGAGCACCTTGCGGCGGTCTTCGCCGGGTTTCATTTCTGGAGTGTCACCCCCCAGGAACTTGGGCTTCATGACGGCCTGAGTGAGGAAGTGCCTCGATTCACCGCCCTTGCTGTTGTAGATGATGACTTCCGCCGGGTCGTCTGTCGCTTTGCGGCCGATCTGGGAGAAGAAGGCTTTGAAGCCATAGTAGTCATCCATGGTCCAGCGGTCGAAGGGATGGTTGTGGCACTGGGCGCACTGGATGCGCATGCCCATGAATACCTGGGCGACGTTTTCGGTCAGCTTGAGCTGGTCGAGTTCGGTCTGGTAGAAATTCACCGCAGGATTGGAGACGGTGCCACCGGTGGCGGAGAGAAGTTCCACCACGATTTCATTGATGGGGATGTTCTTGCCGATGCGCTCGGAAAGCCAGTTGTAATACAGAAGGGCGTTCTTGTAGAATGGCGGGACGTTGTTGTTGCCAGCGATACCGGAGCGGATTTGCAGCAGTTCGGCCCACTTCATGACCCAGAGTTCGGTGAACTCCTTGCGCTCAAGAAGGCTGTCCACCAAGGCGGCGCGCTTGTTGGGGCTGGCGTCTGCCAGGAATGCGCGCATGTCCTTGGCTTCAGGGTAGACACCGGCGATGTCGATGAAGGCGCGGCGCACGAATTCTTCGTCCGTGCAGATGCCGGAAGGCAGGATGCGGAGCTTGTGGAGGTTCTCATCGACCAGGGTGTCGATGTAATTGGTCTCGGCGAGGTTGGGCCGCTCATACTTGAGCTGAGCAGGGATCACGAGGACTTGTGCAGTGACAGAATAAACGTTGAAACGGGCGAGCATGAAGGCAGCGCCACGATCTCCGGAAGTGACGAGGCCCTGCTTGTCGATGGTCGCGGTCGGATCGTTGTTGGACATGAAGAGCGCGAGGTTCGTCACATCGCGGTCGGTGCCGTCGGAGTAGGTGGCACGCACGGTGATCTGCTGCGTGGCGTTTTTACCTTCCATGACGATCTGGCTGGGGAAGACTTCGATGCCGGTGACTTTGGCGACGTCAGCGGCGTCATCAGGTGCGCCTGCGGAGATCCATTCGAGGAGTGCCTTGTTGTAAACGGAATCTGGCTCGAAGCACTGGTTGCCGGAGTGTGGCACAGCGCCCACGGCTTTCTCGACGAGGGAGCTTTCTTCGGGGATGGCCAGATTGATGCGGCGGCCGGGCATTTCACGCGTGATGCGGATGTAGTCGCCAGCGGGGTCCATGCCGAAGAGGGAGGTGCGGAAGCCGTCCTTGCCGCGTGCGGCACCGTGGCAGCCACCTTGATTGCAACCACCGCGCATGAACACGGGCATGCAGTCGAGGCGGAAGGAGATGGCGCGATCTTTGGTGCCGTTTTTCACTTCGACTGCGGCTTTGACCGTCTGGCCACCGAGAGTGGCGATGACTTCCGTGGTGCCAGCGTCGGCGACGGGCTTGAGGGTCAGATTGTCGAGGGATGCGATCTTGCTGTCGGCGACACGGAGATCACAAACGTTGGTGACGTCCTTGGTGGTGGCATCCTGGAAGGTGGCCAGCACGACGACGCGGTGGAAATCGCGCTTGGTTTCCAGGGAGTACTTGTCCGGCAGGATCTGGATGTTCTTCAGCGTGGGCAGCTTCTTCTGAAGCTCGGCCAGCGCCTGACGCTGCTCGGGTGTTTTGTACTGAAGGGTGAGGTTCTGCGGCCACTGAGCACCTGCGGCGATCCAGCGCTTGAGCACGTCGATTTCCTTCGCGGCGAGCGGCTCGCCTTTCGGAGGCATGATGTCGTCATGGTCTTTGGGAAGGATGACGCGCTTGATCATCTCGCTTTCATCGGGCTTGCCGACGACAAGGGCAGGGCCGTCAGCGCCGCCTTTGAGCAGTGCCGCTGCGGAGTCCATCAGGAGCTTGCCTTTGATCTTGTTAGGATTGTGGCACTCCAAGCATTTGGTTTCCAAGATGGGCTGCACATCACGCACGAAATCAATGCCGGGAGCAGCGGCTGTAGGGGCTGCTGCTACAGCTGGCGCAGTGGCAGGCGCCGCAGGGTCAGCAGCAAAACCGAGGGATGTGATGGCGAGTGTGAGGAGAGAAGCTCGCAGGGGGCTTTTCATAAAAGGTAGGATCAAGGGGTTAATCAAGCTACGGGCTGGAGGGGAGGCATTTATCACGGATGCGAAAAAACACTGTGAATAAGCTCATCAGGCCTCCAGCGCCGCCAGTCGCTGGCCGATGGGCGGGTGGGAGTAATGCAGCCAGACGGTCAGTGCATGAGGATTGGGGTGGGTGAGGTGGTCGAGCGAGAGTTTTTGCAGTCCTGCGATCAGAGGGGTGTTGCCACAGGCGGCACGGGCGAAGGCATCGGCTTGGAATTCGTGCCTGCGGCTCAGGGCGCTGCTCACCAAACCCAGCAGCAGGCTGGCGGGCTGATAGAGGATGCTGAAGAGCACCAGCCCCAGACCGAGCGGCTGGCCGGTGACGCCGAATGCCTGGAAAAAGGCGGGCGACTGCAGGGCGGCATGCAGCAGGTAAAACATGAGTCCGCTTTCCAGCAGGCCAAGGATGAGCTGCTGCGGTACATGGCGGCATTTGTGGTGTCCGATTTCATGGGCCAGGATCGCCTCAAGCTCCTCCTGCGAGTGTTTTTCGATCAAGGTGTCGAAGAGGGCAATGCGCTTGTTTTTGCCGAAGCCGCTGAGAAAGGCATTGGCCTTGCTGGAGCGGCGCGAGCCATCCACGACTGAGACATCGACGACAGGGAACTTTAAGCGTGCTGCCAGCGCAAGGAGCGCCTCGCGCAGGGGGCCATCTGCGAGTGGTTTGAATTTGAGAAACAAGGGCATTAGCAGCCGAGGGGAGAGCCAGGCCATGACGATGCTGAATCCTGCCACCGTGAGCCAGGTGTAGAGCACGGCCTGGGTCTGAGTTTGGAAGAACCACAGGATCAGCGCCAGCAGAGGACCACCGAGCAGGGCGGTGAGCAGCAGCCCTTTGAGGCGATCACTGATGAAGGTGCCCACGGTGGTGCGGTTGAAGCCGTACTCGGCTTCGATCTTGAAGGTGTCATAGGCATCGAAGGGCAGGGAGAAGATATTTTGCACCAGCATCAGCAGGCCGATGACGCCCACACCTGTCTGGACTGCGTTCCAGCCCCAGCTGGTGCTCCAGCGCTGCAGCCAGTCAAAGCCGCCGCTCCACCAGAACAAAATAAGGGCGCCCACGGAAAAGGTGCTGCGCAGCAGATCTAACTGGGAGGATTTGCCGGCGTATTCACTCGCTTTTTGCACCGTTTCGTCAGAGAAGATCGCCTTCAGTCGCTGGGGCAAAGCATGGCGGAACTGGGCGAGATTCAGAAAGGTGGCGATGATCTCAAGATGAAAGACGCCAAGAACGCCAATGACGGCGGCGATGAACCAGGGATTGGAGAGAGACATGCGAAGGGAAGGGGGCGCAAAGGCCCATGAATGGGTTGGTTTCAGGACGATGGAGCAGTGCTGCCAGATTCCCGAAATTTTGTGTAACCACTCGCGCTGTGCGGCATTTCAGTCAATGACCACCTCCAAGCCAGCCATGTTCAAAACCCTCATTCTACTCTTCACGTTTCTCAGCATCCTTCCAGCGTGCGCACAAATCGGCGGATCGTTGCGCGAGCGGATCGCCCAGCGCATTCAATCGGCCGTTGAACCCGGAGGCGAGGAAATGAGCTATGGCTCGGACCCGCTGCAAAAGCTGGATTACTGGAGGCCGACCACTCCGGGATCACCGATCGTCATTTATGTGCACGGTGGTGGCTGGAAGCGTGGCGACAAGCGGATGGCCTCAGGAGAGAAGGGGACTCACTTCGTGCAGCAGGGGTATGCTTTTGCGTCGCTCAATTACCGGCTCGTGCCATCCTGCACGGTGGAAGAGCAGGCGCAGGATGTGGCGAACGCCATCGCGTATCTGATCAGGAATGCTGAGAAGCTGGGCTTTGACGGCAAGCGTGTGGCTCTGATCGGGCACAGCGCTGGGGCGCACCTGGTTGCTTTGGTGGGCACGGATCTGAGCTACCTGAAAATTGCGGAGTTGGGACCGAAGGCCGTGCGTGGGGTGATCCCGCTGGATGGTGCGGCCTATGATGTGCCGCGTCAGATTGCCGAAGGCGGCGACTTCATGCATGACACCTACTTGCAAGCCTTTGGCACTGATCCGGAACGGCAGAAAAAACTGTCTCCGACAGTGCAGGCCGCCGCGCCGAATGCACCGGCTTTCCTCATACTTCACGTCCAGCGAGTGGATGGCACCGCGCAGTCGATCGCTCTTGGAGAATCCTTGCGCAAAGCGGGCACGCCCGCAGAGGTCAAAGGCTTCGAGGGGCGTGGACTTCAGGGGCACGCAGAGATCAATCGCAGGCTGGGCGATCCTTCCTACCCCGCGACGCCTGTGGTGGATGCGTGGCTGAAGAGCATCCTGGCGAAGTGAGGCGGCGTCTTGCCGCTCAGGACTTAATGCTCAGTGTTCAACGTTGGCTCTTCCACGTTCGAAGCGTGCTCATGCCCTTGCTCTGCCTGATGTACGAGATACGCGGCAAAGATGTCCTCCAGCTCCATCACGCTGCCGATCTGGGAGAAGCGCTGGCGCAGCCACTTGCCGCCGGGAATGGACTTGGTGTAGTTCATGAGGCGGTTGCGCATGGAGCGAATCGTTGGCAGTTCGCCCATGTGGGCATTGCGGGCGATGGCCATCTGGCAGTGGCGGCGCATGAAGTTGAAACGCTCCTCCACACTGGCGTGCGGGGCATGGGTGCCGGTGGCGAGGTAATGCTTCGCCTCTTTGAAAACCCAGGGGTTCACCATGGCTGCGCGACCGATCATGACGCCCTTCACGTTGGTTTGCGCGCGGCGGATTTCCACATCCACACCGCTGGAGATGTCGCCATTGCCGATGACTGGAATCTTCACGGCATCAGCCACCTGCCCGATGACTTCCCAGTCCGCGAGGCCGGTGTAACCTTGCGCCCGTGTGCGACCGTGCACGGCGATGGCCTGCATGCCGCAGTCTTCCAGGATGCGTGCGACTTCGATGGCATTGACGAGGCTTGCGTCCCAGCCGATGCGCATCTTGGCGGTCACGGGAATGGGCACGGCCTTGGCCACTTCATGCGCCACGCTGGCCAGCAAGGGACAGTCTTTGAGCAGGGACGAGCCGCCATTTTTGGAGACGACCTTGTTCACGGGGCAGCCGAAATTGATGTCGATGAAGTCGGGCTGCTTCCAGTCGATGATTTTGCGTGCGGCTTCGCCCATGCGTACGCCATCGGAGCCGAAGAGCTGCACGCCGAGCGGGCGCTGCGCGTCATCGAAGTCGGTGTAGTGGCGGGTACGGTCGTCGCGCTGCAGGATGCCCTCGGCGCTGACGAACTCCGTGACCATGACATCGGCACCCTGTTCCTTGCACAAATGGCGGAAGATCACGTCCGTAACCCCGGCCATGGGGGCCAGATACAGGGGGAAACGATCATTTTCGAACCAAGGAAGCATCTATAAGCATAGCCGCACTGGCACAGTGCGGCAAGTCGTGTCACATTCCCCGATGGCAAGACGCCGCCGCTACCGCAAACCGCTTCTCCCCGGCCTCTGGACCGTGGTGGCCGCGTTTGCCCTGATCGGCGGCATCTGCGGGTTGTTCTGGGTGCTGGGGAAGAAGACGAAGATCAGCAGGGTAGTGCCGCCGGTTCCAGTGGGTGTTGTGGCGAAGGGAAAGTGATGAGGACATTCGGAATGACGAATGTCGAAGCACGAATGACGAAATAAACCCGGATCATGCAGTAGAGTAGGTCAGAGGAGCGACGAGGGAGTCGATTTTGTGGAAGATGGCGTCCATCCAGGGGCGTTTTTTGCGCGGCAGTGAGAGATTGAGCACCGCTTTGCGTGCGTGCTGGCTGATCCAACCGCCTA
>CALRWM010000063.1:0-35924 GCA_943371875.1 Prosthecobacter debontii
CCCCCCCCACGGCCCGGGGCTTCCAGCCTTCGGATCAAAGGCGAGACGCCCCGATCCGTCTGACGGGCGGGCGCTTTAGGAAAGGGGGAGCGGCTGGGGTGATAGACGGCGCTGGGACGAAGGAATCTACGGACGCGCACAACGCGGTCCCTACCATCCGTGCAGGACACCCAGGGCTGGTAGGGATGCGCTGTGCGCGTCCGTGATTTCGGGTCTGTCTCGTCGCAGGCGCTCGCCTCCGGCTTGACCACGGCCCGGGGCTTCCAGCCTTCGGATCAAAGGCGAGACGCCCCGATCCGTCTGACGGGCGGGACGCCCATCCTCCGTGGGGCGGTGTGCTAGCCCGGGGCTCTTCTGCCAAACTTCCGCTCCAGCTCGCTGGTGGAAATCTGCACCAGCGTGGGGCGGCCATGGGGGCAGCAGTAGGGCATCTCGCAGGCGAAGAGGTCTTTCAGCAGCGCCTGCATCTCGGGGATGGAGAGTGCGTCGTTGCTCTTCACCGAGGCGCGGCAGGCGATGGTGGCGATGGCGTCTTCGCTCAGGCGCAGGCTGGAGGATTTCGTGCTCAGGCTGCTGAGCTCCTCGATCACCTGATCCAGCCACGCGGCGGGGTCGTCGGTCTTTAAAAACGAGGGCAGGGTTTCCACCTTGAAGATGTTCGGACCGAAGGGCTCGATCTCGATGCCCAGACGGTTGAGCGAGGGCAGATTCTGCCGCAGCAAATCGGCATCACGCGGCGTGGTTTGCAGCGTGACGGGCAGGAGCAGCCGCTGGCAGGGCACGCCGCCGGATTCGATGGCGCGGCGAAATTTTTCGAAGTTCACCCGCTCATGCGCGGCGTGCTGGTCCATGAGCACGAGGCCTTCCTTGCCTTCCATCAGCACATACAGCTTCTGCAGCACACCGATGATACGGTACTCCGGTGGCTCGGCGGGTTCGGCTTTGGCCGGGGCTTGGGGTTCCTCCTCTTCCTGGGGCACCGCTGCTTCCGGGGGCTGTGGCGGAACGACGGCCGCACTGCGTCCGGCGGCGATTCTCTCCAGCACGTCTGCCACGCGGTGGGAGACGGCGGGCGCGGCTGGCTGCGGCTGCGGGGTGGATGCCGGCGCAGGGGCGATGTTTCTCAGCGGTGCTGACGAAGCCGCCACCGGCATGGCAAACTGCTCCTGGCGGCTGTCGGGCACCAGCGGCACTCGCGCTGCGGCAGGGGCGGCGGGCACGGCGCGTGCGGGGGCGTGGCCCGTGGGCAGTTTGGCGGCGTTTTCCAGCGTGTGGCTCACACAGCGGGAGATGGCATCCCGCACGCTGTGGCCATCATGAAAGCGCACCTCTTTTTTGGCCGGATGCACGTTCACATCAAACGCATGCGGATCCATCTGGATGAAGAGGAAGGTGACCGGATACTGCCCCTTCATCAGCGCGGTGTGGTAGCCTTCGCGCAGGCCGTAGGAGATGCTGGCGCTTTCGATCGGGCGACCGTTCAGATACGTCGTTTGCATCTGGCGGTTGGAGCGGCTCATGCCCGGCCCGCCGATATAGCCGGATACCGTCACGCCCTGCACGGTGGTTTCCTCCACCTTCAGCAGGCGGGAGGCCAGCTCATCACCCACCAGACCGCGAATGCGCTCCAGCATGTCGCGCGTGGCCGGCAGGTGCAGCACGAGTTCTCCATTGTGCGTCAGTGTGAAGGCTGTCTGCGGATTGGCGATGGCATGCAGGCGGAGCTGCTGCTCCACGTGCGCAAATTCCGTGTTTTCCGTGCGCAGGAATTTGCGGCGCGCAGGCACATTAAAAAACAACGAGCGTGCCTCGATCACCGTGCCCGGCGCACCGCCGTGGTCGCGCACCGCCACCAGCTTGCCGCCATTCACTTCAATTTCTGTGCCCACCAGCGCCGATTTCTCACGCGTGGCAAGCCGGAAGCGCGACACGCTGGCGATGCTGGGCAGGGCCTCGCCACGAAACCCAAAGGTGTGAATCGCGCCGAGGTCCTCCTTGGTCCGTATCTTGCTGGTGGCATGGCGCTCCAGACACAGCATGGCGTCCTCCCTGTCCATCCCGCTTCCATCATCGACAATGCGAATCATCGCGATGCCGCCGCGCTGGGCATGCACCTCAATGTGGGTGGCTCCGGCGTCCAGGCTGTTCTCCACCAGCTCACGCACCAAAGCGGCCGGCCGCTCCACGACTTCCCCTGCCGCCACCTGGCTGGCGAGTGCGTCTGGAAGAATGCGTATTTTTGCCATGTATTTCGATAAAGTGCGGGGTGGGACGCGTAGCCTGTACCACAACCCAGAAATGTTATCTTGGATGCCAGATGGGGATTTGCAATCTCCGTGCTTCTCGGGCATCAGACACACGCCCGCCATTGCCTGCCCACCCATGATTTCCCTCACCTCCAGCGCCATCGAACATCTCAAATCCCTCATCGCGGAAAAGAACGCCGAAGCGGGCACCGGGCTGCGCCTGCGTGTGGAGAAAGGCGGCTGCGCTGGCATGCAGTACGTCATGGGCCTGGATCAGGCCAAAACTGACGACGAAGTGCAGTCGCAGGAGGGTGTCTCGATCATCATCGATCACGAGAGCCTCGGCTACCTGCGCGGCTGCCAGATCGACTACGTCGATTCTCTGGCAGATGCCGGGTTCAAGCTCACCAACCCCAACGCCGCCCGGAGTTGCGGCTGCGGCACGTCCTTTGAACCTCAGACTACGTGAATCTAAGCCTCACATTCATTGACTCCCTTGGCCATAATTGAAGCAATCTTGTTGCCAACTTATTCACAAAATTTCCTTTTCAAATTCCGTCGATATTGTAGAATTTGAACATTCCTGATTTATAAATACTAAAATTTTCGCAAAACTGTCATGCAAATCCGATTTTTGAGCGACGGCAATGAGTACCGTTCTTACGGCGGTGGTAGCTTTTCCAAGAAGAAAGACTCCGGCGGCATTTTTTGGTGGACCATTCTCATCACTTTGCTGATGGGCTTCGCCACCTTTTGCTGGTTCTTCAGCATCATGGTGTTCGCTCACCCTGAAAAACCATTCAATTACCGCGTGCTCGCCCGCTTCGACAAGCTCGATCCGCTGCGCAAGTTCACCAACTACACCGTGCCGCAGGGCAAGTTTCTTCCTGCGCGTGATGTGCTGGCCGAGTTCTATGCCTTCAATGGCGAGCAGCTTGCCGTGAAGAATGATCTCCTCAAGCGTTCCTACATTCGCAACTACAAGCAGGAGCAGCCTCTTTATGTGAAGGGCACCTTCCAGGTGATCAATGCCCGCCCGCTCACCGCGAGCGATGTCATCACCGAAGGCTGGGTGGTGCGTGCGCGTTCCGCAGACATCGAGGACGTGGACATTGAAATCGTGCTTCCGGGCAACAAGGACAAAGCCGACCCGTATCAGGTGGGCGACTCCCTGGTTCTCGATCAGAAGAGCACCTTCGCCGCCGCGCTGCACGTGCAGAAGTTTGATCAGGAGCGCGTCTGCATCACGCTCATGCCGCTCGCCTATCAGGGCTTTGCCACCAAGGCCGGCGAGCAGTTCAAGATGACCCCGCCCGTCAAGCTCAACATGGACGCCTACTGGCCCCTGACACGTGATCCCGGCGCCGCCGTTCTTGAAAGCACCACTGACAAGGTCGTGTCGAAGCAGGGCTGAGCCTCATCTCATCGATTTTGAAAAAAGCGGAGGGCATCGCCTTCCGCTTTTTTTGTACTCAGTAAGGCGGGATACCTATTAATCACATGGGAGGATACATCGGGGTAGGTGGGGGTATAATGTGGTATGCTGGGTGCGCTCGCATGTCTGATATGGAGTGCGGTCGCACAATGAGGAACGAACGCAGCTACCGCTTTCGACGTGCTTATCAGTCCACGCATGCCACGAGTCATTCGAAAGCGGCAGCTCCACCCTTTCAGGGTTGCGCAGCCGCACTCCAAATTCCCGCTGGGCGCGGCTGTGCTTGAACCCCAAACTCCGCCCTGGGATCAAGGAAGAAAAAAGCACAGGACAAGGAATGAGAATTTGACTGCCCCGCCGCCACTCAGCCCAGCCTTTCCATCCTTTAAATTTCAAACCTCTCCCACCTTGCATCCGCCACGCTTCGCGCCAATAGCAAAGCATGCCCGATGACTACAATCCCGCCACCATCGCCGATGTCCGGCGACTGCGTGACACCCTGGATCAGCAGGGAAAAAAACTGGTGTTCACCAATGGCTGCTTCGATCTCCTGCACGCCGGCCATGTGCGCTACCTTGAGCAGGCCCGTGCGCTCGGAGATGCCATGGTGGTCGCCTTGAATTCAGATCAATCCGTGCGCCAGCTCAAAGGCCCGGATCGTCCGCTCAATCCCGAGCATGATCGTGCGGAGGTGATGTCCGCGCTCCGTGCCGTGGATGCCGTCGTTGTGTTTGATGACGAACGCGCCACTTCCCTCATCGAAGCCATCCGCCCGCATGTGTATGCCAAAGGCGGCGACTACACCGTGGAGTCGCTCAATCGGGAAGAACGCAACGCGCTCGAAGCAGCAGGCACGCAGATTTCCATCCTGCCCCTCGTGCCCGGGCGCTCCACCACGCGTACGATTAACAAAATGCAGGCGGGTGATGCTGGCGCGACAAACAGCGGCTTGCTGCGTCTCGCCGTGCTGGGCTCAGGTGCAGGGTCCAATCTCCGCGCGATCATCGCCGCCATCCAGTCCAACACTCTGCGTGCAGAGATCGCCATCACGCTCACAGATCAGGCGGAGTCCGGTTTTCGTGAGATCGCCCGCGCCGCCGGGCTGCCCGCGCTGTTTGTGGATGGTGGTGACAATCCGCGCCGCCTCAGTGACGCAGCGCAGAAGGAGATCTTTGAGCATTTGGAGCGCGCGCGCATTGACGTCGTCGTGCTCGTCGGATTCATGCGCATTCTCAAAGAGCCGGTGATCAGCGCGTATGCCGGTCGCATTGTGAACGTGCATCCATCGCTGCTGCCGAAATTCAAAGGAGCCAATGCGCCGCAGCTCGCCATTGATGAAGGCGAGCTTGAAACCGGCTGCACCGTGCACCTCGTCACCGCAGAGATCGATGCCGGTCGCATTCTGGCTCAGGCCAAGGTGCCGGTACACATCGGCGACACCGCTGAGAAATTGCATGCGCGCATCAAGGTGGAGGAGCACAAGCTCCTGCCCCAGGTGCTGAATGAATGGCGTGAACGTGGACTGCCCGTGCGAGGTGCGGGGGCACCATGAGCAGCTTCACTGGAACTCTCAATGCGCAGCAGCGTGAGGCCGCCACGACCATCAACGGGCCGCTGCTCATTCTCGCAGGTGCAGGCACCGGCAAGACGCGCGTGCTCACCGCACGCATCAGCTTCATGGTGAATGAGGGCATCAATCCGAAGAACATTCTGTCGGTCACCTTCACCAACAAAGCCGCCAACGAAATGCGCGAGCGTATCAAAGGCATGGTTCGCGACGGCCTCGGCAAGAAGGTCGTGGTCGGCACCTTCCACGCTTTTTGCGTCCGCCTGCTGCGCGAGTTTGCCGAGCATGTGGGCTACAAGAACAACTTCGCCATCTACAGCCAGGGCGAGCAGGAAACGCTGATCAAGCGGGTTCTGCAGACCCTGCTGGTGAAGGACGAGACGCTGGACCCCAGCATGGCGCTCTCACGCATCAGCAAGGCCAAGAACGCGGGTGAGGGCTTGGGCGATCCCAAGGAAAGCCTCGATGCCGCAGTGATGGAAAAGTACATGGACGAAATGCGCGGGCTGAATGTCATGGACTTCGATGACCTCATCATCCTCGGCGTGCGTCTGCTCGAAGAGCATGCCGATGTGCGTGCCACGGTGCAGAGCCGCCACCATTACGTGATGGTGGATGAGTTCCAGGACACCAACTCCCTCCAGATGCGCCTGCTGCGTGCCCTGGTGCCCGCGCCGTACAATGTCTGCGTGGTGGGAGATGACGACCAGTCCATCTACGGCTGGCGCGGTGCGGAGATCACCAACATCACCGAGTTCGAAAACTTCTTCCCCAATCCGCACGTGGTGAAACTGGAGGAAAACTACCGCAGCACCACGCCCATCCTGCACACGGCCAACAGCCTCATCAAAAACAACGTGGGCCGCCGTCCCAAGTCCCTGTGGAGCCGCAATCATGGCAGCGATCTCGTCCGCCTCATTGCCAACGAGGATGACAAGGAGGAGGCGGACATGATTGCGAAGGAAGTGGAAACCGCGCACTTCGCGAACAAGCAGCCGCTGGAGGAATTTGCCGTGCTCTTCCGCACCAATGATCAGTCCCGCGTGCTGGAGCAGGCCTTCCGCCAGCGCAAGATCGCCTACCGTGTGGTGGGTGCGCGCAGCTTCTTTGACCGGCGTGAGGTGAAGGACATTGTGAGCTATCTCTCGGTGCTGCACAATCCGCACGATGACATGGCGCTGCTGCGCATTTTAAACACACCCACACGCGGCATCGGCAGCGCCACCGCCGAGCTCGCGCGTGAGCGCAGCATGGAGAAACACCACAGCATCTGGGTGGCCCTGTGCGACGAGGAATTCCTGCGCCAGATCCCCGAGAAAGGGCGCAATGCCATTCGTCTTTTCACGGCTCTCATCGTCAAATACTCAGGCCCGGCAAGCACCCCCGGAACCAACCTGATCGACATGACACAGGCCCTGATTCTAGAGACCGGCTACATGGAGCATCTCAAAAAAGCCGCCAAGGAGCCGGAAGATTTCGCCGGCTGGGAGAACGGCATCAATGAGCTGCTCAAAAGCATGGCGGCTCATGCCGAGCGCGATCGCGCCAGCGGCCTCGCGGGTTTCCTGGATGAAGTCAGCCTCAATGATGAGCGCGAAGAAAAGGACGACATCGAAAAGAAAAAGGGCGTGTGCTTGATCACCATGCACGCCTCCAAGGGGCTCGAATTTCCGGTCGTGTTTCTGCCGGGGATGGAGCAGGGGATCCTGCCGCACAAACGCAGCTTTGACGAAGGCCGCGTGGATGAAGAGCGCCGCCTGTTCTACGTGGGCATCACCCGCGCAAAGCAGAAGCTCACGCTCAGCCACACTCGCACGCGCATGAAGTGGGGCAAGAAGCAGAGCAACATGCCCAGCACCTTCCTCAAGGAGCTCGACCGCAAGTACGTGGAAGAACTCGACTACACCAAGCACATGAACGAAACCACGACGCAGGAGGAAAACACCAACTTCTTCTCCGGTCTGCGCGCCATGATGGCGGAGAAGTAATCGCGTGTCTCCCTCCCGTCTCCAGTTCCAGCTCGATGCCCAGGCCAGCGATTCGCACGCGCGCGCCACCACGTTTCACACGCTGCACGGCACCATTCAGTCGCCGCTGTTCATGCCCGTGGGCACGCAGGCCACGGTGAAGGCGCAGACGCAGGAGTCCCTGCACGCCTCCGGCTCGCAGATTCTGCTGGCAAACACCTACCATCTGCTGCTGCGTCCAGGGCCGGATGTCTTCACCAAGCTCGGCGGCATCCACCGTTTCATGAACTGGCCGGGCTCCGTGCTCACGGACTCAGGCGGCTACCAGATCTTCTCGCTGCCGCACTCACGCTCCATGACGGAGAAGGGGGCCGTGTTTCAAAGCTACGTGGATGGCCAGCGCATCCTGCTCAGCCCTGAGCTCAGCATTCAAACGCAGCGCGCCATCGGCAGCGACATCATGATGGTGCTGGACCAGTGCATCCCTTCCACCGCCGATGAGAAGACCGCCCGCGCCGCCCTGCAGGTGACGCAGCGCTGGGCCGTGCGCAGCCTCGCCGCGCGTGAGGACTCGCCGCAGTCCATGTTTGGCATCGTGCAGGGGGCGCTGTATCCGCAGCTGCGCCGCGAGAGCGCCGCTGGCCTCATGCAGCTCGATTTCGACGGCTTCGCCATCGGCGGCCTCGCCGTGGGGGAGGAAAAGAACGAGCGCGAAGACGTCTGCGAACTCACCGCCGCGCTCCTCCCCGCAGACCGCCCCCGTTACCTCATGGGCGTCGGCACACCGGTGGATGTGCTGGAGGCCGTGCATCGTGGCGTGGACATGTTTGACTGCATCATCCCCACGCAAGTGGCGAAGCGCGGCACCGCCTTCACCTCACGCGGCATCGTCGAGCTGCGCCGCTCCGTGTACAAATTCAGCGAGGATCGCCTCGATCCCACCTGCACCTGCCCGGTGTGCGCCACGCACAGCCGTGCCTACTTGCATCATCTTACCAAAACGCAGGAGCAACTCGGCTGGACTCTCGTGGGCCAGCACAACATCCACTTCTACCACCAGCTCATGCGCGAGATCCGCCAGAGCATTCTGGAAGACCGCTTCATGCCGCTCTACCGCGAGCGCCGCGAGATCCTGCCCATCGAAGATGTGGACCATCCCGTCACGCATCCCAAGCGCACCTCCACCAAACCGCAGCACGAAGGCGACTACGAGCTCCACGGCGAGCCGCCCGCCATCCGCCATATCAGCAGCGGCCGCAGCTTTCCCACGACACCAAAGCTCGATCCCGCTATCGAATCCCAGCTCATCCAGCTTTTGCGTCTGCCCGCCGAGTCCCCACCACTCATCGTCTGGGACACGCAGCTTGCCACCGCCGCCAACGGGCTCGCCGTCATCCTCCTCTACGAAGCCGAAGCCGCCAAAGGCCCCATCCGCCCGCTGCATCTCATCAGCTTCAGCGAAGACCTCGCCCCACTGCGCCTCGCCCTCCATCACAAGCGCCACTTCCCCTACCTCCGCCACGGCGCCGCCGACACCCTCATCCGCCGCGACGTCTGGGAATCCCGCTACTGCCCCGGCTTGAAATGGACCCTCATCCACGGCAATCACGCTGACATGCAAACGCAGGCTCCCACAGCAGACGTCGTCGTGGGAGCGGTCACGCAGGATTGAAGTACGATGGGCACTCCTGCCCGTCGATCAGCGGCACCGCTGTCAGGGCTTGTTCACTCCTCGCCTTAATTCAACGAGAGGCATTTCTCTGCCATGGCGGAGTGGCTGGTAGGCTTGAAGGTCGCATGTGTTGGCGGAACGCTGACCGACAGACAGGAGTGTCTATCGTACCTCTCCTGAGTCCCTGTGCAATCATCACAGCACAGAGAGCTGATTCAGATTTTACCGGCCTCACTTCGTGACATCAATGTCATGCGTCTTCACCTCTGGTTTCTCCTCCGTGCCCTTGCGCCGCAAAAAATGCCCAATGTCCACGCCGAAGTACGCCAGGCAGTTGATCAGCAGCGCCGTCGCCGCCGCTTCATCCAGATTGCCAAAGATGGGGATGTTGTCCGGAATGAACTCCGCGATGCCAAAGCCAGCGTTCAGCAGGTAAAGAGCCGACACAATGCCCGAGGCGAGCACCAAAATATCACGGATCAGTTTCATAAGGAATGGGGGAGATTTCAACTATACTGTGCCAGCTTTGCACCCTCCTGCTAAAACATCCTTGGGCGATTTTTGGAATGGTCCGGGTGGGGGCAAGACGCTCCATCTGACAATTCTGTCGCATCTCACCAGCAAATGAGACAAGGTCAGCTCCGATGAATCCGAGTTCACGTGCGTCCTCGATGAAAGTGTCTGTCATCGTCCTTTTGGCGTTGACGGCAGTCTTAGTGGCCTGGGCTTTTCATGAGACTTTTATCAGCGGCACGACAGATGGCCCCGATTTCGTTCAAATACTCAAATCAGACGGTGCCTCCGCCGGCTTAATTTCCTCGATCGAAGTGGTGGAGCCAGAAGTTGGATATGCTCCATTCAAATCAAGTGAGTATGACAGCTTGGCACGACGAGCCAAAATCACTGACGCTGCTTCGATCAGTCATCTCTTGGAGCTTTTGAAGCATGCCCAGTCAGGACGGATACATTTGAATCATCCGGGAACGTTTGATCGCGTATTTCTCAAGGTGAATGAGCTGGACGGCTTTTTCTGGCTGGACCTTTATGTGCTTAAGGACGACCAACGCTCGGTTTTCATGGTCAAGGCGAACACATGCAATGCAGTGAACCCCAATGGAGCGTCGGAGTATTATTTGGACAATTATTCTGAAGTTCTAAGCCTGCTGAAGCACGATAAAGCCACTGCGTCAGGACATACAGAGAAGGAGGACTGATTGGCTAAGAAGAAAAGGCGACCAGTCTTTGTGACTGGTGCTTGTCGTGCTCCCTTGGCTGCCTCCTACTTCTTCACCCACCCATCCTTCAGCGTCACCGTGCGATTAAACACCGGTGCACCGGGCTTCGAATCAATCGGGTCAGCGTAGAAATAAGCGACGCGCTCAAACTGCCAATGCGTTCCGGGGGCGGCATCCTTCAGTGAGGGCTCCAGCTTTGCGTTGGTGATCGTTTCACACGACGCGGGATTCAGGAACTGCGCAAAATCTCCGTCCTCACCGGCATCAGCATCCGGCGTCTCCACCGTGAAAAGGCGGTCATAGAGACGCACGGCAGCATCAACGGCATGGCGGGCGCTCACCCAGTGGATGATGCCTTTCGGCTTCGTGCGGCCTTCGGGCTTTTTGCCGTGGCGCGTGGCATCGTCATACGTGCAGCGCAGTTCCACGATGTTCCCAGCGTCATCCTTGATGATCTCCTGGCAGATGATGCAGAACGCAAACTTCAGACGCACTTCGCCACCGGGCTTGAGGCGGTGGAAGCCATCGGAAGGGAACTCCATGAAGTCGTCGGACTCGATGTAAAGCTCGCGGCAGAGCGGCACCTGACGGGTGCCCGCTGCAGGATCTTCAGGGTGGTTCGGCGCTTCGAAGTACTCGACCTGATCTTCGGGGTAGTTCGTGATCACGACCTTGATCGGACGCAGCACGCCGTAGGCACGGTGGGAGATTTTGTTGAGGTCTTCGCGAATGGAGTGCTCCAGCAGCGCGATCTCGGTGAGCGAGTTGAATTTCGTCAGACCAATCGTTTTGCAGAAACTGCGAATCGCAGCCGCAGTGATGCCACGCCGGCGCATGCCGCTGATGGTAGGCATGCGTGGATCATCCCAGCCATTCACCAGATCGTCCTTCACCAGACGCAGCAGCTTGCGCTTGCTCATCACCGTGTAGGTCAGGTTCAGACGCGCAAACTCGCGCTGATACGGCGCGCCGGGCAGGCCGTCCACGTTGCTGATGAGCCACTCATACAGCGGGCGGTGGTGCTCAAACTCCAGCGTGCACAGGCTGTGGGTGATGCTTTCCAACGCATCGCTCAGCGGGTGCGCGTAGTCATACATCGGGTAGATGCACCACGCATCGCCGGTGCGGTGATGGTGCGCATGCAGGATGCGGTAGAGGGCCGGATCACGCAGGTTCATGTTCGGCGATGCCATGTCGATCCGGGCACGCAGCACTTTTTCGCCTTCCTTGAATTCGCCCTTCCGCATGCGGCGGAAGAGATCCAGATTTTCCTCCACGCTGCGGTCCGCACCCGCGCTGCGAGTGCCGGGGGAGGTGAGGGTGCCACGGTTGGCGCGCATCTCCTCATGCGTTTGATCATCCACATAGGCGAGGCCCTTGGCGATGAGCTGCTCGGCAAAGCCATAGAGCTTTTCAAAATAGTCGCTGGCGTAGAAAAGGTGCTCGCCCCAGTCAAAGCCCAGCCATTTCACATCCGCCATGATGCTGTCCACGTACTCGACTTCCTCCTTGGTCGGATTCGTGTCGTCAAAGCGCAGGTGGCAGCGCGAGTTCGGCGCATGCTCCTGGGCGAGGCCGAAGTTCAGGCAGATGCTCTTCGCGTGGCCGATGTGCAGGTAGCCATTGGGCTCTGGCGGGAAACGGGTGACGACCTGACCGCCGTTGCGACCTGCGGCGAGATCGGCAGCGATCATTTCACGGATGAAATCAAGGGAGGCGGGAGGTGTGGCGGCGGCTTCGGACATGGAGGGCGGAGTTTCCGCACTAGGCGTGATGAGTCAAGGAAGGCCATCGAACCACGGAATACACAGAATACACGGAAAAGACCCGATCCTCAGGATTCTGCCTTCCGTGTATTCTGTGTATTCCGTGGTCAAAGAATCAATGTTCTGTGAATCTCGGGCCCTCTCGGCACTTGCACAGGCAAGGAATCCGTTGTTTTTCCCCGGAACCATGTCCCATCCCGCCCCAGCGCCCACGCATCTCGATCTCTCGAAACTCGGCGAGCCCGTCTATCGCGGCTCCGTGCAGAATCTCTACGCCGTGCCAGATCATCCGGGCTACGTCGTGTGCGAGACCACGCCAGCAGGCTCCGTCTTTGACGTCGGCTCGATCTTCAACATCGAAGGCAACGACCTGAACCGCGCCATCTTCCGCCACGCCATGTACTCCCGCCTCGCCCAGCCGGAAACCTGGCAGCGCGTGAAAACCGCCATCGAAAACACGCCGATGGACGCTGCCTGGCGCAAAGAACTGCTCACCGGCCCCCTGGAAACCATGCTGGAGCGCGGTGCTGCGACGCACCACATCGGCATGGTGGATGCCGTGACAGGTGAGATCGTCCGCTCTGGCCTCCCCGCCAATCCGAGCTGCTACAATGTCGTGCGCCGCTTCCCGGTGATGCACCCACCCCAGCGCAATCTGCTGGGCACCCACGTCTTTGACTACGCTCAGTTTCACCAGAGCGCCACGTACGTGGTGCCTCTGGAGTACATCGTGCGCTTTGGCGTGACCAGCGGCTCGTCCATTCTGAAAAAGTACCAAGGCCTGAGCGAAGCAGCCAAGCGCAGCTACGAGCAGGAGCTCGGCCTCTACAAGCCCATGGGCGTGTGGGAAATGCTGGAGCGCCCCATCTATGATCTCACCAGCAAGTACGAGCCCGAAGACCGCGCCGCGAGCAAGCAGGAGGCGCTGATGATGTCCGGCCTCAGCAGCGATGACTTCCTGCATACGGTGAAGCTGGCCATCCTCGGCGGCTGGGCCGTGCGCGAGTTGCTGGAAAGTGCCGGCTTGCTGCTGTGGGACCTCAAATGGGAGTTCGCCGTGGATCGCGAGGAACTTCTCTTCGTTGATACCATCGACGCCGACTCCTTCCGCGGCACCACCTTCCTCGAAGTGGAAGGCCGCAAGCTGGTCATTCATTACAACAAGCAGGCCATGCGCGACTACTACCGCCTCGTGCACCCAGACTGGTACGCAGGCATCAATGAGGCCAAGACCCAGGCGCAGAAGATCGGGAAGCCCTTCAAGCAAGTGCTCAAAGCCGGACAGGCCGACGGCAAATGGCCGCAGACCCCGGTGGTGGACATCGAATTCCTCGATTTGCAGGCCCTCAAGACCGCGCTCATCCGTCAGCACGTCGCCTCAGAGCGTGATGCCGCAGAGATTCGCGCCGATTTGGAAGCCGCCGGCGTGGCTGAAGTCGAGTTCTATCGCCAGCGTGGTTTACTGGGTGATTTGTTGAAGGCTAACGCGGTCAGTTAAAAACTATTCAAATTCAGTGTCAAAAGAGCTTGCGTGATGGATGAGAACGTTTATCCATCTCGCCCCCTTCTTCGGGAGCGGGAAAAAGTGATTCCTGAGTAGCTCAGCGGTAGAGCGGGTGGCTGTTAACCACTAGGTCGTAGGTTCGAACCCTACCTCAGGAGCCATTGCAATGGCAGAGTAGCTCAGGGGTAGAGCAGAGGACTCATAAGCCTTTGGTCGGGAGTTCAAATCTCCCCTCTGCCACCACGTTGAAAATCAACGTGGTAGGCATGTTTAATGGGTCAACTGAGAACATGGCTAAGAACATGTCCAATCACGTCCAGTGTAGTCCGGTTATTGTGTCTACGCTGCGATTCCAAGGCGGTTAGACCCGCTCAGCCGTCCGGAGCGTTGTCTGCGGATTCTGGTCCTTTGGTCTCAGGATACCATGGCAGCACATGTGCCTCGATGTAGGCATCCAAGCTCTCAGCACTGATGAGTCGAATTCCCCGGACGTTGCCTTTCTTGCGCAAGAGTGAGGATTTGATTTTGCCGTCGCGAAGGAACTCGTACAGAAGACTGCGTGATATGCCGCGCGTGCGCGCGGCTTCTTCCACACGGAGCCAGCGCAATGGCTCCATCGTATGATTTTGAACGGTGACTGAGGATTGTGATGCTGCTCTCATGATGCTGGAGTTGGGTGTTCGGAAGGAGTGGGGTTGTTGTTCGGTGCAAACTTGTTCGCAAGACGCTGTGTGATCCACGCGCCGATCTTCCGGAGTTCGTCAGCCCCGAATTTTCGCATGGAGTTTTTGGCACGGTGCATCAGCAGACCTGACTCTCCCACCCGTGGCGGTTTCGTTTTTTGCTTCAGTGATGCCGGCGGGTGTGAAGGTGCTGGCTTTGCGGCCACAGTGGATTGTGGAACATCTGCGGCCATACCCAGAGAAGGGGGAGTCGAATTAATCTCAGGAGTACTTTGACTGGACTCCACATGACCGGCGCAGTTTGGAACGGGTGCGGGCAGAGGCGCTTCTGAGGAGGCATCAGCGACTGGCATCTTCGGCACAGGCACCTTGGCTTCCATGCTCAGCGGTGCTAGTTGTGGCATGGCTTGCGATGATTCGACTCTGCCAATGGCTGAAGGGGGCCGCTTGGCGAGGTAGGCACGGACATCCGAGATGAGTACCAAGCGTCGGGGCTTATTGCCGATTTTGACACGCTTCCATTTGATGAGCTTCTTTTTACACCAGGACCTCAGTGTAACCTCTTTTAATTTAAATGCGGCTGCTGCGCTTTTGAGAGAAACGGGCTCTTCCGCTTCTGGTGTGGCCGTGGCCATCGATTGATGTTGGTCGTTCGATTCTTGTTTCATAGATTTTTGAATGGGTTTGTTGCTGGCTGAGTGGGGATGATTGGTTTGCCACTGACTGAGGGGTCTAGGCATGTGCTCCCCTTGATGACAGTGTGCCGGATTGGATTCGCTGTTTTGATGGCCTGGAATCGCCGAGGCCGTAGCGCGCTGTTTGAGAAGCGCGAAAGAGAAGTGACGGCGGGGACTTCCCGCCATCACCGTGGTTTGTTAAGAGGTGGGCCAAGACTGTCCTCGCGGACAACCTTGGTCCTTTAACCCGGCGGGCGCCTTTCAGCGCACCGGGCTGCTGGCAGCGTCAACAGCGGGCATTGCTGCCGCACTGTTCAAGCGTCGCTGTTGGGATTCGCAATCGATGTGCATCAGTCTCTGCACGGGCTTCTTCTTGTCTTCCACGCTCACCCATTCTGTACAAACGTGGAGTTTGTCGTGTCGGGTGAACAGGGCGTGGCAGCAATGGCATTTACCATGCTGTCGTTTGAGAAGCCTTGTCAGCTCTAGCGGGACGGAAGGGTAGTTCCCGAGCCGTGTCCCCCAGTAGGCCCAGTCGCCATCGAAGTACGACTTGCCCTTGCGGAGCTGCATGTGTTTGAGAATAGGGGTCTCGGCGAACAGGCGCATCACGCGTGCCTCTTTGTCATCCTTGGTGGAAGGGCAGTTGAACCGCCACCTCCCGTCGGAGCTTTTGAGGAACTGATGCACTGTCCATGTGCGACCCCGCTTTTTATGCCTGCTTCTGAGAGCCGTCCACAGCTTGAACCATACCTGGTTGTCCAGACGGCTGAAACTGTGCTTCGCGTTGCAGTGACGAAAATAGTTGGACCATCCCCGGATGACCGCGTTGAGCTGAGGTATCAAAACCTCCTCGGCACAAAAGGCGGCGTTCCGATCGGGGCTGCCGCAGAGCATCTTGTCGATGAGTATGGCAATCCGCTGATAAACGCGCGCCTGTGCTTCCGGCGCGGGACTGATCCGGGTGAAGACCTGTTTGAATGCCGTTTTCACGGCGTACTTTCCAGTGTGGAACTGTTGAATGTGGTGGCCGAGGAAACTGAAGCCGGAGCTCCCCGTTTCGCTGTCCAGCGTATGCGTGATGCGAGTCTTTTCGGGGTGGATGGATAACCCCATTTTGACCAGCCAGGCCGAGATGAACTCCCGGCTTTCGGTGACGATGTTTCGGTCCTTGTGCAGGACAACAAAGTCGTCGGCATACATGACCAGTACAGGCATCCGTTCTGGTCTCCTGGCATTCCTTGTTGTTCCCTGTTGGAAATATTCGGTCAGGTCTGTTTCTAGTCCGCAGAGAGCGATATTGGCGAGCAAGGGCGACAGAGGGCCCCCTTGCGGAGTTCCCTCGTGAGTGGTGGATTTGACTCCCCCCTCCATGCATCCCGACTTCAGAATTCGGCGGATCGCCTGTTCTAGTGTCGTGAATGTGTCGATCTTTGCCAGAAGGGCCTTGTGGTCCACACGATCAAAGAATTTCTCGATGTCGGCGTCCAGAACCCATTTGGGCGAAAATTGAATGCTCGCTCGGATGATGTCGATGGCATCGCTAGCGCTGTGACCTCTGCGGAACCCATGCATACCCGGGGTGAACCGGGCCTCCCATTCAGGTTCGAGTGCCAGCGCTATTAGCGCCTGCAGGGCTCGATCCTTCATGGCGGGGATTCCAAGCGGTCGTTGCTCGCTTTTGCCAGGTTTGGGGATCCTGACGCGGCGTACTGGCAGGATGTCCTGATGTACATCTAGACTGTTTGCCAGCCGCAGCTTTTGCGGATCCGTGAGCCTTTTCTCGCCATCAATCCCGGCGGTATTACGGCCGGCGTTGATCTCTGCGACTTTTTGTACTGCAACGCTTCGAGCTGCGAAGCTGCTAAGGAGCAGCTTTTGCAGGCGGTGCGTTTTCTTGCGATTTCCTGTCTGCGATGAGCCGAAGATGCGCCGTTGAAGTTGAAAAACCTCTTTCTTGAATTCCTCCAAGGGAAGGTCCTTCCATTGATCGATTGGTTTCGTTATCATGTACTTTAGTGGGTTAAATCTTCGTGTTGCCCGTCCGAATTCGGCATCTCGCCTCCATTACAGAGGCGCATTGGCTTGGTCGGACGTCCTGCCCTCCGGTGTCATGCGGGTGATATCCTGCTCCCGGCTTGCGCCTGGAGAGACGACGGAGGTGACCACGTTTCGAGTGGGCGATTGACGATGGAGGCGGTTCGGGTGTATTCGCCGGAGGTGGCCGGTGATCCCGAGAGATCTCACACACTCTCGGGGGCAATACCTCAGTGCCTTTTGGCTGCGGCGTGCTTCTGAGCCTATAGCTCTGTAGCAACGAGATTGCGCCGCTTTCAGGTTACGACGATTCAAACACCCTTTGTGTTACTGAACCCCTGCATCTGTGCTGCCTTCATCCTGGGCCTCGTTGCCCGAAATGACGACGTTTCATCCCGCTTCACCGCACCTGGCTTTATCACTGCCGGATGCGACTGGGACTGCTTTCAACCAAATCACTGTGGCGACAGGAATTGGACTCCCGTCCGCACCTGTTCGCTCACTCGCTATTCTGGAAACTTCTACGAGGAAATTTTCCAGCCATCATCCCCGGCCCCTGGCCGTTTGCTGATGGACGTGTCGCAGTTTGTAAATTAATAAAAAGCACGTTCCACTGAGGGCGTGCTTTCGAATGTGTCAGATAGCAAAGAGCAGGGCAGCGGCGATGCGCTGCCCGTCACGAACCGACTGATGCCCAGGAGTTAAAATCAATGTGATTTGCTCTAACTGGAAACACCCGACTGTCGTGACATGGAGTTTTCGTCCACGTCTTTTAAACGATTGTGACTCCCTTAAATGTTGGTCCTGGAGGGTGTTCATAACTGGAGTACGCAACGGTGCGCAACGCCAGTTGCTCATTATGAACATATTGGGATTCATGCCTCGACATGAGTTCATAATCCCGCTTAACGGTTCTTGAACGTCGATGGCTCGCGATCGAGGGTTGATCTGGCGATTCTTGGGGCACTCAGAACGCACGCAGGCCTGTCACGGCTTTGCGGAGAGGATGTCGGCGAGTTGAAGAGAAAAGCAGTGCCGTGGCCCCTTCCTGAGACGACACTTGAAACTTGCATGCTCAGGCTTCATGTCTCGTTTGCCAGAACACTGTACGGCCACAAATTAGATTGTACTCGAAGACATCACTCCAGAAGAAATGCTTGAGCAACGATTAGTACAGTCGCTTCAAAATGATCGCCGCTTACTGTGTCTCAAATAAAACACCTTATGTCCCTCCTCTGTACAATCCGAATTGCTTCGCAGGAGGTACAGCATGCCAATGCTTTGTACAAAGCTCCTTCTTCGCTGAAACAATAGTGCCACTCTGTGTTTTCACCAGCGGTTCAGGCAATGCATCACCGATGTACAACAGCATCGCTTGTGGCAATTGTACGGAGAGGTTTCCGACGCACTTTATGCAGTTTGTACATAGTCTGGCCAGATCGAACCTGGTGGCGGACGAAGGCTGGTTGCGGACAGAATTTCAGACATGTACTGCCTGGTTCCCCCCAAAGTACTTTTATGACGGCCTGTCTAGCGTGAGGTTTTCAAAGGGCGGGGGAAAAATTCTGAGAACAAAAATCAATGTTGCTGGTGTTCCCATACTATCGCAGAAAAATGGTTCCATTTTCCTGCTGTAGCAGCCAACCTCTGGCTTCATTGTTTGTGCAACCATTCTCGATTTCCGCTGTTTCGTCCTAATCGCCGAAACCACAATGCCGCCCACAATCTCCGATGACATAGCCGCCTGGGTGGCGAGACGCGATGAAGTTGCGGCGCGGAGGGTGATGGAGGAGTTGCATCCGCGTGTTGCGGGGATCATTCGGAGGCATTGGGCGCGGGTAGAGGAGTGGGAGGATTTGGAGCAGGAGGTGTTTATGCGGGTGTTTGAGGCTTTGCCAAGATGGAAGGCTGAAGGAGCGCCGCTGGAGCATTGGGTGTCGCGGATTGCGATGAATGTATGCCGGAAGCGCTGGCGTGCGAATTCGCGCAGGCCGGAGTGGCGATGGTCGGATTTGAGCGAGGGGGAGCAGCAGGCGTTTCTGAATGCACAACGCGATGACGAGCCGCTGGAGGGTATCGAGACACGGGACGCGCGGTCTTTGATGCACAAGCTGCTCGATACCCTGAGCGCGGATGACCGACTCATTTTGTCGCTCCTGCATCTGGAGGAGAAGTCGCTGGAGGAGATCGCGCAGGTGATGGGCATCAGTCGCATCGTGGTGAAGGTGCGGGCATTTCGGGCGCGGAAGAAGCTGCACGCGGTGCTGCAAAGGCTGGAGGGTGAAGAAAAATCTTCGCCCTGATGTAACCGCTGCCCGTGAGCGGGGTGTGAATCTGTGAAATATCGAACTCACACTTGCCATGAACGACCCTGAAAAGCTCCTGAATCGCCTCGCTGCCGCCACGCGGCGTGAGGATGATCCACCTGCGGATGAACTGCTGCTTGGCCTCGCCACGCGCGTACTGGCAAAGCTGCGCGAAGGACGCGGACCTACGCTTTGGGAGACGTTTGCACTCGGAGCGCTGCCGGTGGCGGCCTTGGTCACGATTGCGTGCTTCATACTCATTTCTCCGGAAGCGCAGCCGCCAGATGACGCGGATGTGATCGCTCAAGTCATGCTCGAAACCCAACTCATCACCTCCCGCTGATCATGAATGCTAAACCTGTTTTCAAAGTTGTCTCCTGCCTTGTCGCCTTGTTCGTGATGGGCAGCATGTGTGGTTACGCCGTGTCCAGTCGCGTGACTCATGGTCGTCCCGCGTGGACGCAGAGCCAGGAATGGGCCGAGCGCTGGCTGGAGCAGCGCATGGCGCAGGATTTCGCCCGCATCGAAGCCACGCCTGAGCAGCAGGCAAAACTCAAGCCGAGCTACGACCGCCTGCTCTCCGACTTCAACGCCATCCAGCGGGAGTCCGCGCAAAAGGTGACGGATGCCTTCAAGCGCCACGGCCTCGACATTTGGAAGCAACTCACGCCCAAGCAGCGCGAAATCATCCGCCAGACCAATCAAGAACGCATCAGCCGCCGCGCTGCGAACTCCAACACTCCAGCCAATTAATGAAAACACCCCTCACTCTCCTCATCGCCCTCGCGGGCCTATCCATCGCCTCTGCTCAATCGCCCGGTGGCGGCGTCTTCCAGAAGTTCGACAAAAACAGCGATGGCAAAGTCACCTCCGACGAACTGCCGAACCAGCAGGCGTTTGATCGCTTTGACGTAGACAAGGACGGCAGCATCACGCTGGAGGAATACATGCAAGTTGCAGGAGGCACGAAGCCGAAAACGACGACTCCGACCACGCCCGACGCTCCGATGAAGCCAGTTGAAACACCGCCCGGAGTGACACCCGCACCGACCGTTCCCGCCGACGCAGTTTTCTCCGGTTACGACAAAAACAGTGATGGCAAAGTGACCACCGATGAGCTGGCGAGCCCGCAGGCTTTTGCCCGTTTCGATCTCGACAAGGACGGCGCGATCTCCCTGGCGGAATACAACCAAGTGTCCGGCAAAACACCATCCACCACGCCTCAGCCTCCCACGCCGGGCACCACTCCGCCGCCTTCACCCGCTGTCAGTCAGATCGACGCGATGGTGAAGCAGTTCGACGTGAATGCGGACGGCAAAATCACGCGCGAGGAATCCGCCGGAGCGCAGTGGTTCAATCGTGTGGACTCGAATGCCGATGGCGTGATCGACGCGGAAGAGCTGGCGATGGTGAAGAAGATCGTGGCACGCGGCGGCGCGGGCGGTGGACGCGGAATGCCTGCGGCGGCACCAGCGATCTCGCCGGAGGACATGAAGAAAGTCACCAGCGGCCCGGAAATCCTCAAAGCGGTCGATGTCGGCATCGGGCGCATGATTGTGGATGCGCCGTTCACGGATCTCGCGGGCAAGGCGCATCGCTTGAGCGAATTGAAGGCCAGCAAAGGCACCGTCATCATCATGACTAGCGCCACCTGTCCGGTGAGCAAGCGCTACATCCCCAGCATCGCGAAGCTGGAAAAGGAACTCGCGGGCAAAGGCATCGCCATGCTGCTGGTGAACCCCTTTGCCAGTGAGACGACGGAGGAAATCAAAGCCCAGCTCGCGGAGCACGGCCTCACTTCGCCCTATATCCACGACAAAGAGAAGACCCTCACTGCCGCGCTCCAGGCCCGCACGACGACGGAAGTCTTCCTGCTCGATGCCACGCGCACGCTCGTCTATAGCGGAGCCTTCGATGACCAGTATGGCATCAACTACAACCTCGACGACCCGAAGCATCGCTACCTGCACGATGCCATCGCTGCGTTCTTGAAAAACGAATCACCGCACATCGCCGCCACCGCCGCACCGGGCTGCGAACTCGATCTCGGCAGTGCACCGAAGCTTGCCGCCTCGCCCGTGACCTACCATCGTGATGTCGCCCGCATCCTTCAGCAGAACTGTGTGGAATGTCATCGCAAAGACGGCATCGCGCCCTTTGCGCTGGATGACATCGAGGAGGTCAAAGACCGCGCCAAGGTCATCAAACGCGTTATTTCCGAAGGCACCATGCCGCCGTGGTTCGCTGCGTTGGATGAAAAGGCCACATCGAATCCTTGGGCCAACGATTGCTCCCTTTCCGCTCGTGATAAGGCCGACCTCTTCGCCTGGCTCGAGTCCAGCGACCGCCCGCTCGGCAATGTGGCCGAGGCACCCGCGAAACGCACATACCCCGCCGAATGGAGCATAGGCACGCCAGATCTCGTCATCCCGCTAAGCCGCGCCTACGACATCAAGGCCGACGGCTTCATGCCCTACGCCTTTGATGTCGTCGATACCGACATCGCCGAGGACAAATGGGTCTCCGCGTATGAAATCCTGCCCAGCGCGCGCGACGTGGTGCATCACGTCATCGTCCAGGTGCATGAAAAAGGCAGCGATGCCCGCGACCGCGAAGAGGGTGCGGGCGGTTACTGGGCCGTCTATGTCCCCGGCAACGGCTCCTGCGTCTATCCCGAAGGCTTTGCTCGCAAAATCCCCGCCGGAGCGCGTGTCAGCTTCCAGATTCACTACACGCCGAGCGGCAAGGCCAAGAAGGAACGCCTGCGCATGGGCCTCGTCTTTGCCAAGTCTGCGCCGCAGTATGAAGTGAAGACCCTCGCCGTCTCCAATCCGAAAATCTCCATCCCGCCCGGAGTCTCGCACCACGTCGAAACGCAGAGCCGCCGCGTGCCCTTCGACATCCCCATCACCAGCTACATGGCCCACCTGCACATTCGGGGCAAAGCTTTCAAATACGAAGTCACCTACGCCGACGGCAAGACCGAGACACTGCTCGACATCCCGCGCTACGACTTCAACTGGCAGCTCCGCTACGACTACAAGCAGCCCAAGCTCATCCCACGCGGCAGTACACTCACTATCACCGCCGTGTATGACAACAGCGCCGAAAACAAAGCCAACCCCGACCCGACGAAGCTCGTCAAGTGGGGGAGCCAGACCGTCGATGAAATGATGCTCGGCTACTTTGAATACTTCGTGCCGCTGAGTGCCAAGGTGGCGATGCAGTGAGAGTTTAACTCAATCCTGTCTGCCATGATCAACCAAGGGACTATTCATGCCTTCTGCATCGTCATTGCTTCAACCGTCCTCGCCCAAACCGCCGCGCCAGATCGCCTTAAACAGTTCGACAAGAACGGCGATGGAAAACTAACGCGCGAGGAGTTCCCGGCGGTGAAGATTTTCGACGGGGCGGATGCGGACAAGGACGGGTTGCTCACGCGGGAGGAAATCACCGATTACTTCCGCAAGCAGCAGTCCGGCACGCCAACTCCGCCGACCACACCACCAAAACCTGCGCCACAACCCGCGCCCGGCACGGCGACGCCTTCAACCGCGAAGGTGGAAATCGTCGAAACGCTCAACGTGCCTTACGCCAGCGTCGAGGGTGTGGACCCCAATCTCCTCTCGCTCGACATTCACGCGTCGAAGACTGCCAAAGGCGCGCCGGTTCTCATCTATGTGCATGGCGGCTACTGGAAGGCGGGCGACAAGGCGACCAAAGGCCATTTGCCGGAGTTTTTCTGCGGGCATGGCTTTGTCTTCGTAAGCGTGAACTACCGTCTCGCGCCTGCGGCGAAGCATCCGGTTCTCATCCAGGATGTCGCGCGCTCGGTGGCATGGGTACATGACCACATCGCGGAGCACGGCGGCGACCCGGCGCATATATTTCTCACGGGCCATTCGGCGGGCGCACAACTCGTCGCGTTGCTCGGCACGGATGCACGGCGGCTCGGCGAACTCGGGAAACCGCAGTCGGTGCTGCGTGGGGTGATTCCGCTCGACTCGGCGGCGATGGACATTCGCGATGTCGCGGCGAACGACCGACGCGCCGACAGCCCCTATCGCGCAGCCTTTGGAGATGAGCCAGCGGGATTGGCCGATGCCTCGCCCATCGTCCATGCGGGGAGCGGGAAAGGATTGCCGCCATTCCAAATCGTCGTGGCATACGGTCCGGCCATCGCGAACAAAAAGAAGGGTGTGGACGAGTTTGCTGCGGCCTTGCGAAAAGGCGGCACCAGCGCCGAGGTCGTGGATGCGTCGTCCTTCCGCGAGCATCAATCGCTGATGACCGAGTTCGGCGCGGCGGGCGACCCGGTAAGCGCCGCTGTGCTGGAGTTCATCGAATCCGTGCGCGCGGGCAAAACCACCGCTGGTCTCGGCGGCGAGCACGTGCTCAAAGCAGAAGGCGAGGCTGCCGCAGCCGCCACCAAGCAGCTCGAAGCCTACCGGCTCCGCGTGCTGATGATGCAGTTCGACAAGAACAAGGATGGCCGTATCACTCGCGAGGAGATGAGCGCGCAGGCGTTTCTTTTCGGGCAGATGGATGCGGACAAAGATGGCATCGTCACGGCTGAGGAACTCGCCGCCTACCAGCAGCGCACGCAGCCCATTCAAAAGGCACCCGCCAAGCCCGAATCGCCTGCGAAAACGTCCGCCGACGTTTGGATGCCCGACGACCAGGACATTGGCTCCGCCAGCGTCTCGTATCGCGACCCGGAATTCCTGCAAAACGGCGGACTCGTCACCTTTGCCGACCAGAACGGCCATGTCTGGGTCGGCGCAATGTATTTGCAAACGGGCCGCTTCGTGAAGGCCAACGGCGGATGCGACCACCGGCTCAACGGCCCGATTTCCAAGTGGTCGCGCTTCTGCAACGGCCCCGAGTGGGGACTCGACGCGAGCGGCCCGGCCATCTTTTACATCAAGGACAACGCGCAGGGCACCGGCCAGCTCTGGCGTGCCGCGCCGCCGTGGGACAAAGCTCAGGTGACGCAGCTCACACACGACACGGACATCCACAACTGGATTTGCGAACCGAGCGTCAGCACGCAGCTCGCAACCTCGCGCGTCATCATCTATCGCGGCGGCGGACCGAAGGGCGGCAACGTCAGCGCCTGGCTCGACGAGGATGCGCCCGCGCAGCCGCACGCTTTCACCGACCGAGCCTACCTTGCGCGTTTCTCCATCGACACGCCGCACATCACATGGTCGCCCCGGCTCCGCGCCGGCGACCGCAGCACCACGCAGGTTTCCTTGCTCGACACCGACACCGGCAAGGTCCGCGTCATCACCGCCGACGGCGGCGCAAAATATGACCCATGGCTCTGGCATGCGCCCGAGTTCAGTGGCGAGCTGCTGCTCTGCGTGAACCTCGACGAACGCGCCCTCGCCATCTACCGCGACACGGCAGGCGATGGCACCTCGCCCTGGACGCGTATCACGGAAATACGTTTGCCCGCTGACGCCCCGCATCCGCAGCTGAAGTCCTGCGAACCCGTGAACGGTGGTCGTGGCGCCTTCGGCCGCTCGTGGTTCACCGCCCAAGCCGGTGACGACAAAGACAAGTACACCTCCATCTGGCTCCTCGGCTTCGACGAGGACGGCACCCATACCATCCGCCGCCTCGATGACGGAGCAAACACCCAAACCACCGCCCGCCGCCTTGACCCCGAGACGCTCGTCGGCGCACGCGAGCTGTTCGTCTATTACACCCGCATGGATGACGAAGGCTCCCAGCTCAGGCTTTGCCGCACGGGAGTTGAGGCTATCCTTGCAAATCCATCCGTCACTCAAGAACCATGACTCCTAAACTCCATTACTCCTTCCTCGCCGCTGCGTTCTTCCTTTTGTCCTTCTCCATTCTTCCTTCGGCATTCGCCGCATCGCCCGAACATCTTCATCTTCCTCGCTGATGACCTCGGCTATGCGGACATCGGCGTGAACGGCTGCGAGGACATCCCGATGCCGAACATCGACATCATCGCGAAGAACTGCGTGCGATTTACCGACGGTTGCCCCACGCATTGCGTTGGCTCGCCATCGCGGGCGGGTTGAAAAAGCGATTCCGATGAGTCAACGCCCCATCCAGAGTCGAATCATAAGCCAGACTGGTCATTCAGATAGCTTCCGTTTTCGATGCCCGTTTAAATTGCTCCACTTCCAATCAACCTCATCTCCATGAACCATCGTTTCCTTTGCCTGCTTGCTGCCTTCTCACTTACCACCTTTGCCCAAGCTCAGACCGCTGATCCGAAGCCGGTCGTCGAAAAAGCCCTCACCGCCGTCGGAGGACAGGACAAGCTGCTCAAAATCTTTCGCATCAAGGAAATCTTCCACTTTGGCAGCACACCCGAGCCTGCCGAGGGCAAGAAGCGCTCTACGCGCGAGTCCATTCTCTCTCAGCCGGACAAGTGGTGGATCAACAAAAAGGAACGCGGAGTCGAACCTGCCAAGGACGACGTGCGCGCGTGGTCGCTCGACCTGCTGGTCGATGAAAAGTCGAAGTTCGAAATCATCCCCGATCTCACCGACGAGGGAAAAGCACTCCTCGGTCTCCGCGTCAGCGGCAGCGTCACGCCCGCGATGGATTTCTACTTCGATAAGGAGACCTCGCTTCTCCAACGTCTCGACTGGCGTGGAGACTTCTATCGCTTCAGCGACTGGATGGAGCACGACGGCCTCAAATACGCCAGCAGGACGATCATCTTCAAAGTGAAGGACCGCAAACCATGGTTCTTCCACGAAGTGACTGAGATAGAACGCCTCGCCAAGCTGCCCGAAGGACTCGTGAAGCCCTGAAGAAATCGCTGCTTCTTCTCTGCCTCAGTCTCATCCCCGGCGTGCTGAGACGTGTCTACCGCTTCCGCTTTGTGCCATGAAAACCATCGCTCTCATCTTAACCGCCATGCTGTTTGCACCGCTGGCCGCGCTGCACGCCGCCGAATCATCACCGATCCAGATCACCGACCGCACAGTCATCTTCACACACAAGAACACTGATCCGAAAGACCAGGCGAACACTTCGGGCTTCAATCAAGGTCCGAGCATCGTGCTTCTGCCGGATGGGCGGGTGATGGCCGCTTGGTTTTCGTCGCCCTCGGAAGGGGCTGAGTCGCAGCGCATCGTGCAGGCGTTTTCATCGGATCAAGGCCGCACTTGGGGCCAGGCGATGGTGTTGCAGGACTTCGCGGGCAAGGCCGACTTCGATCCGGCGCTGTTCGTCGCAGAGAAAGAAACTTTCCTGTTCTTCTCTGCTTTCAATCCGCAGATCGACATCTATTTCCGACGCAGCAGCGACTCCGCGAAGACCTGGACCGAGCCGGTTAAGCTCAACCAGCCGAATCACACCACACGCTCCAACGGCATCCAGTTGTCCACCGGCGAACTGCTCATGCCGCTGCACCTGCGCGGCACCAAGGGCGGCGGCGTGATGAAATCACGCGATGGCGGCGAGACGTGGACACGCTTCGGCGCGGTGGCGAATCCCGAGGGCCAGGGCGGCGAGCCAACCATCGCCGAGACAGAGTCCGGCGCAATCCACATGCTACTGCGCACGAAGGACGGTCAGCTCTGGCGTTCCATCAGCCGCGACAAAGGCGAAACGTGGAGCGCGACCGAGAAGACCGGCCTCACCTCCACATCGAGCGCCAACCATCTGCTTTTCACGCGCGATGGCACGCTGGTGCTCACTTACAATCCCGGTCCCGATCCGCTGCGTTTCCCACTCCACATGCGCGTCTCGCATGATGAAGGCAAAACCTGGAGCGAGCCCACGCTGCTTGCGGATCGACCCGCGAAAGTCGGCGGCTGGTCCGTCTGCTATCCCGCGCTCACCGAGCTGCCCGATGGCTCGCTCGTCGCCATCTGGGCACAGATCAAAAGCTCGCCCGGTGAGCTTTACGGAGACATTCACTCAGCCCGCATTGTCTTGAAGAAATAGGCCAAACCATGAAACACACCCGCAGCCGACCACGCATCTTAATGCGGTGGGTCATCACGTCGGATTGAACATGATTCCCCTGTCCACCTTTCGCCCCCTCACGGAACAACCCTTTGGCACAGAATTTCACCAAGTCTCTGTAACAACCCGCCCTCTCCGGGATGTGAAATGCATTCTTCAAATCATCACTTTGTTACCGGGGCGGCTATGACGCGTTAACACTCCGAGACTCAAAACCATCCTCGTTTCTCTTCCTTTCCCGTCTTATATGAAACCCGACAAAACCTTCCTCAGCGTGCTGGTCACGCTGATCATCCTTTCCGCCATCTTCTTTGTCATCGAGCGCATCGCCGGACGCGGGCGAAATCGAGTGCAACCGGTCATCCGCAAGGGCTGGTTCACGGATGTGGTTTATTGGTTCACGACGATCCTGCTCACGAAGCCGTTTGTGCGTCTCTTACTGGTTCTGCCGTTGAGTGTGCTGATTCTCGCGAAGGTCACTTCCATCGACATCATGAAGATGGGCACTTACTCGGGTTACGGGCCGTTAAGTCGGCAGCCGATCTGGTTGCAGGCGATCCAAATCTATGTGCTCGTCGATTTCTGCGGTTACTGGACGCATCGGCTGTTTCATCGCGGGCGCTGGTGGCCGTTTCATGCGGTGCATCATAGCTCCGAGGATCTCGACTGGCTCGGCAGCCTGCGTGTGCATCCGGTGAATGATCTCGTGAACAAGATGGCGCAGGTCACGCCGGTGCTGCTCATGGGATACAATCCGCTCGTCACGCTCAGCACCGCTCCGATCCTGACGTTCTACGCCATATTCATCCACGCGAATGTCAACTGGGACTTCGGCCCGCTGCGGAGCGTCATTGCCACTCCCGTGTTCCATCGCTGGCATCATTCGCGGGACCGCGAGGCATGGGACAAAAATTTCGCCGGCCTGCTGCCGCTCTGGGACATCCTCTTCGGCACCTACTACATGCCGAAGGGCCGCTATCCCGAGAACTTCGGCATCTGCGAGCCGATGCCGAAAGGTTACCTCGGCCAACTTTGGGAGCCGTTCGCCTGGATTCTGCGTCGCGGGAAGAAGGTAGATCCTCAGTAACCATCATCGAGGCAGTTCCCGACTCACTGCCCATCTTTGGCTTCGCTCGGCCGTTGTTTGGGTGGGCCACGCTGAGGAACAGCTATGCGCGGATTCTGACAAGGACGGGAGCGGCCCGCCCTGAAGATCACATTTTCACCCGCAGATGTAACCGCCCGCCTTCTCCGGGATGTGAGTGGCAAGTCCAAACCATTTTAATGCTCATGAAACTTCCTCTTTTCACTCTCACGCTGCTCATCGCATCGCTGTCATTCGCGCAAAACGCTGTGCTGCCGGATGGCCTCAAGAAGATCGACCGCAATGGCGATGGCAAGGTCACACGGGAGGAGATGCCGAAGCTTTTTGATCAAATCGACGCGGACAAGGATGGCGTCGCCTCTGCGGCGGAGTTGACGGCGTATTTTACCAAAGCTAAGAGCACGGTGGCGACGCCCGCTCCAGGCTCGGCGAATCCGAATGAGCCTGCGGCACGCGGGGCCTTGCCGGACACGGTCGAGAAGCGTGCCATCACCATCTGGAGCGATGGCACGCGGATGGCGGGCGATCTTTACCTGCCGAAGAACCGCAAGGAAGGCGAGAAGCTGCCTGCCATCGTCTTCTGCGCGGGCACGGGCGGCACGAAAGGCGGCACCGGCGGGCGATTGGGGCCGATCTTTGCGGAGAAAGGCTACGTCGCGCTCGCCTTCGACTATCGCGGCTGGGGCGAGAGCGAGAGCCAGCTCATGGCCGTCGATCCGCAGCCGCAGCCGGATGAGAAAGGCGAACTGTCGATCAAAGTGAAGGCCCTGCGCTGGCAGATGAACTACACCGACCAGACCGAGGACATCCGTGCGGCGATCAGCTTCCTCGCGGGCGAGCCGTCGGTGGACCCGCTGCGCATCGGCATCATGGGCAGCAGCTACGGCGGTGGACTCGTGACCTACATGGCGGGCACGGACCCGCGCGTGAAGTGCGTCGTCGCGCAGGTGCCTGGGCTCGGGGGCGCGAATCGCGACCGCGCCCTCGCCGCCGCTTTCCGCCTGCATACGCAGCAGGCACGCGGCGAGGTGGAACCTGTGCCGCTGGAAACGGGTAAGATGACCGGCAAGATGGAGAAATACTCGAACATGCGGACGAACGTGGCGAAAAGTATCGGCTTCAGTGGCCTCGAAGCCGCCGCGAAGATCAACGTGCCTGCGCTCTTCGTCGTCGCGGAGAACGAGGAGCTGAGCAACAACGAGGTTGTCGCCGAGGTCCAGAAGCAGATCGCAGCTCGTGGTGTGCCGTCGAAGTATCACGTCGTCAAAGGCATCACTCACTACGGCATCTATCGCGAGGGTTTCCAGGAAGCGACCGCACTGGAGGCCGCGTGGTTTGACGAGCACTTGAAGGGTTCGGCGGCTGAACCCGCGGCTTCAACGCCTGAGACGCTTCCAGTTCCAAAAACGGCTCCTTCCGCCAAAGCGGCTCCGAATCTCGAAGAAGGCTTCAAGGCTCTGGATGCGGACAAGAGTGGAAAACTCAGTTCGGAGGAGTTTGCGGCACTGAAACAGAGCACGCCCTACTTTCGCGAGCATCCTGACCATGTGGAGCCTGCGTTCAAAAAGCTCGATGCGGATGCCGACGGTGCTTTGACGCTGGAAGAGTATCGAAACATCGCCAAGCCGCGCCAGAGTAAAGGCGGTCAGGGCAAGGCCAAGCGATCTTCCGCCGAAACAGAAGCTCCGAAGCCAGCAGCCGAGGCCACAACCGACAAAAGCACGCGCTTCCCAGATGCCGACCTCGCCTTTTTCGAGAAGAAGATCCGTCCCGTGCTGATAAAGAGCTGCTACGAATGCCACAGCGCGGAGGCGGAGAAGTTGAAGGCGGGCTTTGCGCTCGATTCGCGTGATGCCTTGCTCAAAGGCGGCGACAGCGGTGTGGCGGTGGTACTGGGCAAGCCGGAGGAGAGTTTGCTCATCAAGTCGCTGAGTCACACGGATGAAGATTTGAAGATGCCGCCGGAGAAGCAGGGCGGGAAGTTGTCGGCCTCGGTGATCGTGGACTTCAAGGAATGGGTGAAGCGCGGGGTGCCGATGCCTGTGGCGCAAACCGTGACGACGAACGAGAAGATGGAGGCGCGGCTGGCGCATTGGGCGTTTAAGCCGGTGAAGGATGCGCCTGCGCCGACCGTGAAGAACACGGCGTGGCCGCGCTCGGAAGTGGATCGGTTTGTTCTGGCGGAACTGGAGGCTAAAGGACTCGCGCCAGTCGGTGATGCGGAGCCAGCGGCGCTGCTTCGTCGTGTGCACCTTGACCTCACCGGCCTGCCACCGACAGCGGATCAGGTGCACGCGTTTCTTTCCGTGCCGAGCGAATCGCGGATCGAAGGAGTGATCGACGAACTCATGAAGTCGCCGCAGTTTGGCGAGCGCTGGGGCCGCCACTGGCTGGATGTGGCGCGGTATGCGGAAAGCAGCGGCAAGGAGACGGACTTCGCGTATCCGCAGGCTTGGCGGTATCGCGATTATGTGATCAAGGCGTTCAATCAGGACATGCCGTTTGATCAATTCATCCGCGAGCAGATCGCTGGAGACTTATTTGAGGTCCGCGACGACAAGGAGCGGGCGGAGTTGCTCATCGCGACGGGGTTTCTCGCCATCGGGCCGAAGTCGCACATCGAGAAGAATCCGCTCCAGTTTGAAATGGATGTGGTGGACGAGCAGATCGACACCGTGAGTCAGGCATTCCTCGGCACCACGATGGCCTGCGCACGCTGCCACGATCACAAATACGATCCCATCACGCAGCGCGACTACTACGCGCTGGCGGGCATCTTCCGCAGCACGGACACAAAGTTTGGGACGGTCGAGATGATTCAGAACAACAATGCCAGCACACTTGTTCCGCTGCCCCCCAGTGCGGAACAACCCGATGCGCTGAAACTGCTCACGCCCCGTGAACGCAGCCGTCTGGAAGGTTCCATCGCGCAGAAGTCCGCCCGCCTCGCCGAGCTGACGAGGCAACGCATGTTTGCCTCGTCGGAGTTTGTGCAGACGCGGCTGCGGCTCGCCACGGACAAGTCTCATCTCGCCGCCTATGAAGCCGATGGCACACCGAAGCAGTTCGTCACCTGCGTTCTGGAGCGCGAGAGGCCGCGCGACTCCGCGCTGCTGCTGCGTGGTGAAGTGCAGAAGCCCGGCGACATGGTGCCGCGTGGTTTGCCGATGCTCGCGAAATCAAGCGGCGAGATCGCCAAGGGCAGCGGTCGCAAGGAGCTCGCGTCGTGGATTTCTTCGCCGGACAATCCGCTCACCGCACGTGTCATCGTGAACCGGGTTTGGCTGCATCTCTTCGGCCAGGGCATCGTCACCACGCCGGACAACTTTGGTTTGTCGGGCCAGGCGCCCACCCATCCTGCGCTGCTCGATCATCTCGCGACTCGTTTTGTCAAAGAAGGATGGTCGGTAAAAAAGCTCATCCGTGAGCTGATGACGAGCCGGGTGTATGCATTGAGCACCGCGCATGAAGCGAAGAACTTCGAGGCCGATCCTGACAACACACTCCTCTGGCGCATGACCCCGCGCCGTCTCGATGCCGAGTCCATCCGCGATGCCATGCTGCTCACCGCGGGCAAGCTCGACCTCACGCCGCCCACAGGCAGCGCAGTCGCGATGTATGGCGAAGGCTATGTAACTGGCGTGCAGACGCAGAATCGCGGCGCACTCGATCAAATCTTCCTCTACCGCTCCGTCTATCTGCCCGTGATGCGAAACCTGCCGCTGGAGTCGCTCACGCTCTTCGACATGACTCCTGGCAGCATCGTCACTGGCCAGCGCCCACAAACCACGGTGCCCGCGCAGTCGCTCTACCTGCTGAACAGCCCCTACGTGCTGAAAGCCGCCGATTTCGCCGCGCAACGCCTCCTTACCGACTGCCCGAAGAGCGAGCCACATCGCGTGAAGCTCGCCTACGAGCGCATCTTCAACCGCCCGCCGACTGACGCCGAAATCCAGGCCGCGCTCGCCTTTGTGAAAACAAAACCTGATGCCGCCCAAGGTTGGTCCGCCCTCTGCCAGAGCCTCTGGGCGAGCCATGAGTTCCTCGCTCGCAGCTAAACCAAACCTTCCGAACGCCATGAATCCCTTTCTCCAACACTCCACCTCCGCACTCCCCGGCTTCTCACGCCGCGAATGGCTGCAACGCACCAGCGCGGGCTTTGGTTATCTCGCGTTGAGCGCACTTGCCACTCAGCGTGCTCTCGCCGAAGCCGCGCCGCCGCTCGCACCGAAGCAGCCGCATTTCCCCGCGAAGGCCAAGCGCGTGCTCTTCCTCTGCATGGACGGCGGGCCGTCGCATGTGGACAGCTTTGACTACAAGCCCGAGCTGGCGAAATACGCGGGCAAAGCCATCGGTAAAGGCAAGGTGCCCACCGGCAAGCTCATGGCCCCGGTGTGGGAGTTCAAGCAACGTGGCCAGAGCGGCTTGTGGATCAGCGAACTGTTCCCCAAGATCGCCACGCATGCGGACAAGCTCTGCCTCATCCGCAGCATGAAGACCGACGTGCCGAACCATCCGCCCGCCTTTCTGCAGATGCACTGCGGCATCCCCACCGCGCCGCGTCCCAGCATGGGCGCATGGATCACCTACGGCCTCGGCACGATGAATGAAAACCTGCCCGGTTTTGTCACCCTCAGCCCGAATCCAGGCAACGGCGGTTCCGCCAACTACGGCAGCTCGTTTTTGCCCGCCATCTATCAAGGCACGCGCATCGGCAACGGACGCCAGCCCATCGCTCAGGCCAAAATCAGCAACCTCGCGCATCCGCAGCTCGCACGGCCCGAGCAGCGTGCCCAGCTCGACTTCGTGCAGCAGCTCAACCGCGCCGCGCAGCAGCGCCAGCCGGAGAACGCCGCCATCGAGGGCCTCATCGAGTCGCACGAACTCGCCTTCCGCATGCAGGACGCCCTGCCCAGCGTGCTCGACATCGAAAGCGAGTCCGACACCGTGAAAAAGCTCTACGGCATCGGCGACACGACCACCGACAACTTTGGCCGCCAATGCCTCATGGCGCGGCGCATGTTGGAGGCCGGGGTGCGCTTCGTCGAGGTCAACCACGGCGGCTGGGACCAGCACCGCAACCTCACCGCAGACCACGGCAAAAACGCCGCCGCCGTCGATGGTCCCATCTCCGGCCTTTTGACCGATCTCGAAGGCCGCGGCCTGCTCAAAGACACGCTCGTCATATTCGCCGGCGAGTTTGGCCGCACACCCTACGCGCAGATCGAGGACGGTCGCGACCACAACCACACCGGCTACACCACCTGGTTCGCCGGCGGCGGCGTTAAACCCGGCCATAGCCACGGTGAAACCGACGAGTTCGGCTACGAGAGCGTCATTGATCCCGTCCACATCCACGACTGGCACGCCACCATCCTCCACCTTCTGGGCCTGGAGCACACCAAGCTCACCTACCGCTACGCCGGAAGAGACATGCGCCTCACCGAGGTGAAGGGCAATGTGGTGAAGGGGATTTTGGGTTAAGGCAAATCATAGTGGAGCGGATGACTGATAGGACCTGCTGGTCGTGTGATGCGAATGCGCGGTCTGTTTACTATTCATAACTGCTTCCATCGCGGCCTGACCGATTACAACACCAATCCCGAATGCCATATCCTTTGCTTCCTTGTTGGTTGTGCCAGTTCTGAATGATTTTGTGTTCTGTGACCTGTCCAAGGTTGGCATGGTAAGTCAGTGACATTTTGGTCCATCCGGTGGGAGTGATGAGGCCATGCCAGTAGCGCGAATCTTCATCCCTGATTTTGCAGGGCCTTTCTCGATCCACAACAGAGTGTAGCGCTCAGCATCGGCTTTGGGTATGCCAAGCCTCGTTCTGATAAGCCCTACGGCTCGCTACTCATCTTCTATTTCATAAGCCGGGTTAAAGGAGGTCGTTTGGTGCCCCGAAATCACTGAGGACGGAAAGGTGTTCTTCATCTTCCAACCCATGCCATCACTGAGTGTTTGGCTGCTCATTCCATTGTCGCTTCAAACTTTCCTTATTTTGCAGACATAATAAGCAGCCAGACTATTTTTGCCAGCAGATGAAGGGGGCTTCCAAAGGTGTGGTCGCCTCAGGATGAGTGGCGATGACACGTGGCGTGTAATGTTCGACGGGACGGTCTGCTGGCACATCCACGACATACAAAGCGTAGTCGTGGGCGTGGGCAGGTCGGCGCTGCAACTGCATGGGCAGCGGCGTGGCGGTGCCGGTGGCAGGATCATCGCAAAAGAGCTGGACCTTGACGGCATCGGGATCGAGCCCGCCAAGCATGACATCGACTTCAAAATGCCAGCCATGATAGCTGTTGTGTTGGAAATCACACGCACCAAAGCACACCTGCTTCCAGGCAACGCTCATACTGGCATGCCAACTCTGCAAATCTCGCGCCACGGCTGCGCAGCCAGCAGTGCGGTGATGATACTGCTGGGTGGCGGGCAGATAGGCTTTCTGGGTGTACTCACGCACCATGCGATCGCTGCTGTAAACGGGCGTCAGTTTCGTCATGCTGGAGCGCACGCGTTGCAGCCAACGAGTAGGCAGGCCGTTCTCATCACGGTCGTAAAATTCAGGAACAATTTCGATTTCAAGCAGGCGATAGAGTTCGTCGGCATCGGCGGCCAAGCTGCTGTCATCATCGTCCGAGCGGTCGCCTAAAGCCCAGCCAACGTCGGGTTCATAGGCCTCGTCCCACCAGCCGTCGAGTGTGGAGAGGTTCAGTCCGCCATTGACCAGCGTCTTCATGCCGCTTGTGCCACATGCCTCGTGTGGGCGCGCTGGGTTGTTCAGCCAGATGTCCACGCCACCGGTAAGAGCCTGGGCCAAGGCCATGTCGTAGTCTTCCAGAAAAACGGCATGGCCCCAGACATCCTCGCGCATGCAGAAGCGCGCCACCTCGCGCACCATCGCCTGACCCGCTCCATCGTTTGGGTGCGCTTTGCCGGCAATGAGAATCTGCACGGGCATGGTGCTGTGTTTGAGAATGGCCATGAGGCGATCGATGTCATGCAGCAGCAGGCTAGGCCGCTTGTAGGCGGTGAAGCGGCGTGCGAAGCCGATGGTCAGGACGCTTGGATCCATGATCGTGGCGCAACGTGAGTGATATGGATGCGGAGCACCGCGCTCAAGACAACGCCGGATCAGTCTCTCGCGCACATACTCCACCAGATCCGCGCGGGCGGCATTGCGGAAGGACCACAGTTCTCCAATAGGAAGCTCCGCCACAGCGCTGGATGATTCATCGAGATGACGCGACCAGCTGCCCTTGTAGCCTTTCTGCCAAAACACATTCGCCGCTGCAGAATCCCAGGTCGGCACGTGCACGCCGTTGGTCACATGCGTGACGGGCACCTCTGCGCGGGGCCAGCCGGGAAACAGCGGTGAAAAGAGACGTCGGCTCACCTCGCCATGCAGACAGCTTACGCCGTTGACGTGCGTGCAACCGCGCATCGCGAGATACGCCATGTTGAAGGTTTCAGAGCCATTGCGACCGAGCGCGAGTAGTTCGTCCATCTCAATGCCGGCATCTGAGGCGAGCGGCGCGGCATATCGTGCTACAAGATGCGGTTCAAACTGGTCAAAGGCTGCAGCGACGGGTGTGTGAGTTGTGAAAATATTGCCCGCTCGCGTGGCCCACAGGGCGGTTTCGAAAGGAACGGCCTGCTTTTTTGCATAGTCTGCCGCGCGTGCGACCACCGCAAACGCGGCATGTCCTTCGTTGAGGTGGCAGACATCGGCCTGGAGCCCCAGCTTTTCCAGCAA
>CALRWM010000064.1:0-34562 GCA_943371875.1 Prosthecobacter debontii
CAATGATGTGCACCGGATCATAGGCGCGGTTGGAGCCTCCCTGCGGCAGGTCCAGCGTGGCCAGTTGCTCCCGGATGCCGGTCTGATCGACAAAGCGCTTGATCAGCGCCATGCCGCCAAAGGGCGTCACCGGCTTGTCAGAGTATTCAATGGGCAGGTTCACCATGACGGTGAGTGTGCCACATGCGTCAATCCCCTGATGGTTCAACCTTTTGCGCCTTCCGCTCCGCCTCTATTACATGCTCCGGGTTCAAGATCGGCAGAGTGTAGAACGACAAGGTTGAGCGTGATTGGGTTCATCAGGGTGTGTCAGGAAGTTCCTCGAAAAGTTCCCTCCAGACGAGAATGTCTTCATCGTCTGCAATGTCCCAAACACGCAGCGTCTCGCGCTCTGGCTGCCGGAAAAAATAACCTGTAATGCCGTCATAGCGCGACCATGCATACGAGTCGAACAGCAGAACCTCGTCCGCCACGAACGAGTCGCGCAACGCAGTGAATGCATGGCGGACACGGTAACGTTTCCCGATGGTGAAAGGGCAGTCGCTTGAGGGTGGAGTCGATGAAGAGGTTGCGCTCATGATCGATTAGTGACTGAGATCAGCCGACCAGTGACAAATGCCTCTGAATAATCGTCAGCAGTTCGTCAAAATTCTTGGTCACTCGTTCTCCGGCTTGTGTATAAGGGAGTTTAGAATCTGCTGCTGCTGGCAGTTCCAGGTTCACAAAACAAGTGTCGTCATGACGCCTGAAGGTTGAGATGTAAACCAGAACGAGGGGGTTGTCTGGTCGTGCAATTCCAATGGCGCACAAGTCGCTTTTCCAATGATCTATAACATCAAATGTTCCAGGCCCCAGATGATCCTTAAGTCGGTCAAGGAGCCGTAGGATTGTCTCGTCCTTATTGAGCGGGGTTTTCATCAAATGATCGAGCAGTGAGTGACCGAACTTGGATGTCAAAAAAGAAAATCACCTTCACTCCCCCAACTTCTTCAACGCCGCCGTCACGTTCCCCACCGTCAGCAACTCATCGAGGATGAAAGGCTCCTCCACACCGGGGATGTAGAGCACGTTCACTGGCACGGCGCGTTTACCCAGGGCTTCGAGGGCCAGGCGGATGGTTTCGTTTTCATCGGACCAGTCGGCCTTGAGGGTGGCGACGTGGTGCTGCTTGAAGAGGGCACGCAGGCCGGTATCGCTATAAACGCGTTTGTTGACCTGACAGGTCCAGCACCAGGAGGCGGTGAAGTCGATGTAGACGGGCTGCTTGGCGGCACGCAGCGCGGCCACTTTTTCGGGAGACCAAGTTTCCCAGTGGAGTGCGTCGGGGTCTTTGAGATTTACGGCTTCTTCGGCATGTGAGCGTTTGGCTGAGGCATTTGGAAATCCGGCCCACAGGCCGCCTGCAACGGCGATAAAGGTGAGTAGTCGGGCGATGTTCTGCGTGCGAGCGGGCTTGTGCGGCAGTGCCCAGCGGCCGTAGATCCAGCAGCCCAGGGCGATGAGCACGAGGCTCAGGATGGCGAACAGCACTGGAAGGCCTTCGATCTGATTGGTCAGCACGTAGAGCATGAAACCCACGGTGCCAAAGAGCAGGAAGGACATGCCTTGCTTGAAGCTTTCCATCCACGCGCCGGGGCGAGGCAGGGCGGAGATGAGGCCGGGGAAGAGGGAGAGCAGCAAAAAGGGACTGGCTAGACCGAGACCGATTAGGGTGAAGATCAGCATCGACTGCGAGGCAGGCATCGCGAGCGTGGCTCCCAGGGCGGTGCCGAGAAAAGGAGCGGAGCAGGGGGTGGCCACCACCGTGGCGAGCAGGCCGGAAAAGAAGGAGCCGCCGAGGCCGCCTTTGGACTGCAATCCGGAGCCAACACCGATGGCCGAGGTGCCGATCTCAAACAAGCCTGCCATGTTGAGAGCGAAGATGAGGAAGAATGCAGCGAGGAAGAAATTGAAGGCCGGTGATTGAAGCTGTGAACCCCAGCCTTTGTTCAGCGCGATGGCGAATCCGCCCAGCACCCAGAACGAAAGCAGCACACCCACGGTGTACATCAGGCCATGCATTACGACTTTGCGACGGTCCTCACCCGCCTGCTGCACCACGCTGGTGACCTTGATGCCGAGCACCGGAAACACGCAGGGCATGATGTTGAGGATCAAGCCGCCGATGAAGGCGTAGAGGAGCAATTGCGCAAAGGTCAGGGGAATTTTAGGAGCGGCGGCTGTTGCAGCAGCAGAGGTTGTTGCTGGTTCCACAACTTTGGGCGCAGCGGGCTGTGCTTCATTCGTGGCAGGCGCTGCGGCTGTGCTGGCAAATGCGGCGGCATTCGCTGCATTGGCCACAGGCGCTGCTGCCACATTCAGTGTGAGCGCGACTTCTTTGACAAAGGGCAGGCAGCTTTTCGGATCGCACACAAGCGCATTCACTTTTACTTTCAGTTCGGCGTTGCTGCCCACGGCGGCAGTGGCTGGCGGGGTGATCCTCACCGGCAGGTATGCCGTGCCGTCATAGCCGTCGCTGATCGCTCCGTCAGTGGAGGGGACTTGATGGGTTGCTGGCCAGGTCAGTTCCTCGATCTGCCAGCCCTCGGGCAGGGTCCAGGTCAGCTTGGTGGGCTTGCCGATGACGCCCGGTGGCAGGACCTTGCCATACGTGTGGCAATCCTTCGCATGCACCAGTTTGACGGCGGCCTGAAACGGCTGGCCCGGTGCTGCGGCAGACACTGCGGCAACCAGTTCCGCCGTGACTCGCTGCTGCTTCGGCACGCCGGCATCACCAAGGCCAAAGGTTTGCGCAGAAGCGACGGTGGCGGCGAACAGCAAGGAGGCAAGTGACAGGAAGCAGCTTCGATTCATGGTTGGGGGAGGGATTGGCAGGTAGGAGAACGCGCCGTGCGGGTTATTCCCATCACGGCGCGTTTCGCGGACTTTGAATACTTAAAGAGCTCTACGAATCAGAGCGCCTTGTGGCTGCCATCGCAGAAAGGCGGGTTCTTGGTCTGCTTGCAGTTGCAGAGCCAGACCTTCTTGGCTTCAGGCAGATTGAACTTCTTCGGGCCAAAACCGGTGCCCTTGTGGCTGCCGTCACAGTTTGGCTGATGGCCGCTCAAACCGCAGGCGCACCACCAATGGTCTCCTGCGGGAAGTTCAACAGCGACGGGTTGTTTCTCGTGAATTTTGGGAAGATTTTCCATGGCTCTTAATTTGGCAGATGGGGGAAGAAGGTCAAGGCGTGCAGGTGGATGTTGTGACTGGCTAATGAATCGTCTCCAGCACCTCTCGCACGAGACCTGGTCCACGATACACCAGCCCGCTGTACACCTGCACAAGGGCGGCCCCCGCTTTCATCTTCTCGACCGCATCATTTGCGCAGACGATGCCACCGACTCCGATGAGCGGGATCTGCTCCTTCAGCAGCGTGCGGAACGCCTGCAGCACGAGGTTGGAGCGCTCACGCACTGGCGCACCACTCAGTCCACCGGTTTCATTCGCCAGGCGATGACCAGTGATGGCCGTACGATCAATGGTGGTGTTTGTTGCGATGACGCCGTCGATGTCCTGTTCATTGAAGACGCGGGCAAGCGCTTCGATCTGCATCTCATTGAGGTCTGGGGCGATCTTGACGAGAAAAGGCACTTGTTTGCCGTGCTGCTGCTTCAAGACGGCCTGTTCTTTCTTTAAAGCAGAGATCAGTTCACGCACCGCACCTTCGGCCTGGAGATCGCGCAGGCCCTTCGTATTCGGAGAGGAGATGTTCACGGCGATGTAATCAGCGACCGGATACGCAGCCTTCAGGCAGATGAGGTAATCCTTCACGGCATCTTCATTCGGAGTGTCGAAGTTTTTGCCGATGTTCACCCCGACGACGGCCTTGGTGCGACGATGCTTGAGCTTTGCCACGGCGGACTGAATGCCGGGGTTGTTGAAGCCCATGCGGTTGATCAGCGCTTCATGCTCGGGCAGGCGGAAGAGACGCGGCTTTGGATTGCCTGGCTGTGGTCGTGGTGTGAGTGTGCCGACTTCGACGGCGCCAAGCCCAAGCGCACCCCAGGCCTCCACCGCGCTGGCAGACTTGTCCATGCCGGCTGCGAGTCCGAGAGCATTGGGAAAGGTGAGCCCCATCACACTGCGCGATTGCTGGGGACCGCTGACCACCGACCTGAGCATGCCGAGACGATGCGCGATGATCATCATCTTCACCGTGAGGGTGTGGGCGCGCTCGGCATCGAGCCGGAAGAGCCACGGTTTCAGCACGGGATAAAAGGATTCGATCAAGGTCATGCGTCAGGCGGGAGGATGGATTTCACGAGTGCTGCCACGGCTTTGCCGAGCCGTCCATGCGCAGCCGCATCTAAATGGATGCCGTCGCTGCCGGGCTCGATCAGTGTTTGCGTATTGAGGAAGCCGCAGCCGAGTGAACTGGCAACAGCTTCATAATACTTGGGCAGTCTGCGACTGTCTTTCTGACCGGTGGGGAACTTGGCGGCGACGTCCGGCAAGTGGAGTTGATCGCCGATGGCTGGCGGGCATAGCAGCAGGAGTTTGGGGGCTTTGTTGCCGATGCCGGCATCACTGCCCAGGATCATCTGCGCCAGCATTTTGACCCCGGTGGCAATCTCTCCAGGGGAAACGCTATACACGGCTTTGAGGTCATTCGAGCCGAGCATCAGCACCACCAGATCCAGCGGTTTGTGGGATTCCAGGATGGCAGGCAGCACCGTCTTGCCGTTGCGTGCCAGGGCAAAGGGGTCATCGTGCACGGTGGTGCGACCATTTTGGCCTTCTTCGATCACTCGAAAGCTGGTGCCCAGTTCGTGGGCCAGAATTCCAGTCCAGCGCACGTCATGCGGGTGGCGTTCAGGGCAGGGGAGTGAGATGCTTTCGGGCTTGAAGCCCCAGGTGTTAGAATCGCCAAAACAGAGAACGTTTTTCATCAGGCGTGCATGATGCCTTTCATCGAGGCGGGGGCAACTGCTCTCCACAAATGTGAATAACTCATCAAATTCCAGCTTGCGCCTCTTTTCGTCTGTGTTAGACATCCTGCCCCCCTGCTCCAAAAGCAGGGTTTTGAGTTCCCCCAGACTCACCTTCTTTCACTACTCCTGTATGCGCGTCCGTACCTCCGTTAAACCTCTCTGCGAACTTTGCCGTGTTATCCGCCGCAAAGGTGTTGTCCGTGTTGTCTGCAAAAATCCACGCCATAAACAGCGTCAGGGTTAATCCTTTCTTTAAATCCCAATACACTGAATTATGGCCCGCCTGCTTGGAGTCGAAATCCCGAACGAAAAGAAAATCGAATACTCACTTCCGTATATCTACGGCATTGGGCTTTCCGTCAGCCGCAAGATTCTTGCCGCCACCAACATCGACCCGAACATTCGGGCAGGTGAACTGAGCGACGAACAGATCGCTGCGATCACCCAGACCGTTCAGGGGATGAAGATTCCGATCGAAGGCGACCTTCGCCGTGAGCTTCAGATGCACATGAAGCGCATCCTTGGTATCAACTGCTACCGTGCACATCGTCATCGTCGTGGTCTGCCAGTGCGCGGCCAGCGTACACACACCAACGCCCGCACTCGCAAGGGTCCACGTAAGACCGTGGGTGCCCAGAAGGCGAAGTAATCTGAATTCTAGCAACGCCCCTTTCCAATATCATGGCTGACGAAACGACCCCCACCGCACCCGCCGCCGAAGCACCAGCTCCGGCAGCAGCCCCCGCTCCGGTAGCGGCACCCGCCCCAGGCGCAGCTCCTGCTGCTCCTGGTGCAGACCAGCGCCCCTCCGGCAGTGGCGACAAACAGGTTTCCCAGAGCGTCTGGCTCGAAATCGGTGGTGAAGCCGCCGAACAGAAGGTCGTCAAGGCCAAGGGTTCCAAGAACGTCTCCTCAGGCCTTGTCCACGTTTACGCCACCTTCAACAACACCATCGTTACGATCACCGACCGCGCAGGTGGTGTGATCGGCTGGTCCACTGCTGGCAAGATGGGCTTCCGTGGTTCCCGTAAAGGCACTGCATACGCCGCTCAGGTGGTTGCTCAGGATGCCTGCCGTCAGGCAATGGGCCATGGTCTCCGTGAAGCTGAAGTCCGCCTTCGTGGCCCTGGCTCCGGCCGTGAGTCCGCTGTGCGTGCCGTTCAGGCCCTCGGTGTCGAAGTGACCACCATCAAGGACGTCACTCCCATCCCGCACAACGGCTGCCGTCCGCCAAAAGCCCGTCGCGTCTAATTTTTTAGCTCTTTTCTCTTACCCACTATGGCACGCTACACAGGTCCTCGCGAAAAAATCAATCGCCGTTTCGGCATTGCGCTTTTCGGTCCTTCCAAATCTCTCGAAACCCGTAATTTCCCACCAGGACAGCACGGTGCTCGCAACACCCGCCGCAAGACCTCTGAGTACGGCACAGCCCTCGCTGAAAAGCAGAAGCTGCGCTATCAGTACGGCCTCATGGAAAAGCAGTTCCGCCGTTTCTTTGCTGAAGCTCAGCGCCGCAAGGGCGTGACCGGTGAAAACCTGCTTCAGATGCTCGAACTGCGCCTCGACAATGTCGTGTATCGCATGGGCTTCGCCAACACCCGTTTCGCTTCCCGTCAGCTCGTCAGCCATCGTCACATCACTGTGAACGGCAAAGTGGTCAACATCGCCAGCTATCAGGTCAAGCCCGGTGACGTCGTTGCTGCCCGCAGCAGCAGCCAGCGCAGCCAGCAGCTCATCGGTCGTTTCCTTGAAATGACCCAGGGCACTCCTGCTTCTGACTGGATGACTGTCGATCGCGACAAGATGAGCGGTGTTGTCAATCGCGTCCCAGTGCGTGAAGAGATCAACCCGATCGCCAACGAGCAGCTCGTCGTCGAACTCTACTCCCGTTAATCCCTCCGGATTAGCCATCATTCTTCAAGAGGGACGCTTTCGAGCGTCCCTTTTGCTTTCCCACCCTCGTAGCCTTTCTCTCATGACACCGACCCGCCTGGAACTCATCGGAACCGAAGTTGCCCTCGTTTGGAGCGATGGCACGGAGCAGTTCATCTCCATGGAAAAACTGCGCGCCGCCTCACCCAGCGCCGAGAACACCGGCGAACGTGATCTGCTGGGAAAGAAGATCGGTGGCACCAATCAAAAGCACTTTCCCGGCGTCACGGTGAAGGATTGGCGGATGGTCGGTGGCTACGCGATCCAGTTTGATTTCAGCGACGGGCACAACACCGGGCTGTACTCGTTTGATTATCTGCGGGCGCTGGATGGGGTGGATGCCGCGTGAGGGTATCGCATTGCATCATTCTCCCACCACACTGACCACAATGCTCCGCGTATGCGGGGCCCGGCGGTGCTCAAATAGAAAAATACCCTGCCATGTTCCAAGGGCGAGGCGGCCGTTCACGATGGGAATGACTTCGGAGGTGCGGGTCAGCGCCATGCGTAGATGGCTTGGCATGTCATCCGGCCCCTCATAGGTGTGAACGAAATAAGGCGTGTCCTCCGGCACGAGGTGATCGAAGAAGCTGTGCAGGTCGGTACGCGCTGAGGGATCGGCATTCTCGTAAATCACCAGGCTCGCGCTCGTGTGCTGCACGAAGACAGTGACCGTGCCAGTGCGTATGCCGCTGACGCGTACAATCTCCTGACAGCGCTCGGTGATTTCATAGGTGCCCTTGCCCCGGGTGGGGATGGAGAATTGATCAGCGTGAGCGGCCATGAGATGAGAGTAGATGACAGAACAAAGAAAGCTACGAACGGCCTGAGCACTCAACCATAAAAAATGCCATGTGATGATGAATCACATGGCATCGAAGTGTTGAAAACTGCAGGTCGATTACGACAGTTCAGCAAGCTTGGCCTTCACTGCTGCGAAGTCAGGGAGATCCTTCGGCGTGGCGGTCTGTTCGGCGTATTGGATGACGCCGCTCTTGTCGATGACGAAAGCTGCGCGGGCGGAGGTGTCGCCGATGCCGGCGAGGCCTGGGAAGAGCACGTCATAGGCCTTGGTGGTTTCCTTGTTCAGATCGCTGACCAGCGTAATGCCGATCTTTTCCTTCTGAGCCCAGGCTTCCTGTGCAAAGGGGCTGTCCACGCTGATGCCGATGACGTCGGCGTTCAGGTCGCTGTAGGAGCTGAGGCCTGCGGTGATGTCGCAGAGTTCCTGGGTGCAGACGCCCGTGAAAGCGAGGGGGAAGAACAGCAGGACGGTGTTCTTGCCAGATGGAAGCGAGACATCGCTAAGGCCGGTGGCGGATTTCGATTTGAGGGTGAAGCCAGGGGCTTTGGAGCCGACGGAGAGTGCCATAGAGGTTGTGTGGGTGTGGGTTGCGTTCAGGCCGGGGTGGCCAGGAGTCCGGTTATCAAGGCCAGACTGGCCTTCAGGTCAAACTAACGTTGCTGCTCTCCGTTTTGGATGCCCCGCCGTATTATGCCAGCGGGAGCAGCTCCTTGATCGGATCGCCAAAGGGGAGGATGGGCATCGGGCGGCCCTGAAAGTCATCAAAGCTGTCTTCCGGGTCGATGCCGAGATGCTGGTACACCGTGGCCCAGAGGTCGTTGGGGCTCAATGGACGTTCGATGGGGAATTCTGCCCGTGGATTTGTCGCTCCGATGATCTGGCCAGTTTGCATGCCGCCGCCGCTGACGATGAAGGACATCGCACTGGGCCAATGGTCGCGCCCAGGCTGGCTCACGCCGGTCTGGGTGCCGATCTGCGTGTTGATCTTGGGCGTGCGACCAAATTCACCGGTGATGATGACGAGGACGTCTTTGTCGAGCCCGCGCTGGTGGATGTCCTCGATCAATGCAGATGCCGCCTGATCATACACCGGCATGCGCCAGCGGGCGTCTGCATACATGTCGCAGTTCACCGCGTGGCTGTCCCAGTTGTAGGTGCAGTTTTTCGGGATGGTCGTGGAGAAAGGATTCTCCCAGACCATGGTCACAAAACGGCAGCCGGCTTCCACGAGGCGGCGTGCCATGAGCCCGCGCTGGCCGTAGGTGCTGTAGCCGTAGCGTTCTCTCGTTTGAGCAGACTCCTTAGTCAGGTTAAAGGCATCGCGCACGGAGGGCGTGGTGAGCATGCCAAATGCTTTTTGGCTGAAGCTGTCCATGGCGTCCATGAGTCCGCTGCGATCCATCTCGCGCTTGAGATTGTCCATGCCTTTGAGCAGGTGCATGCGGTCGTCCATGCGTGATACCATGTCAGGCGTCAGGCCAATGTTCTCGACCTTGAAATCTTTGGCGCTGGGATCTCCCACCACCATGAAGGGGGAGGCGGAAGGCCCGAGATAGGCTGCGCCCATCGAGAAAGTATCGATGCCGCTGCGACCACGATCCACACCTGCCACACAGGTGGGCATGGCCTGTCCGGCGCGCTGCAGCTTGCGGGTGATGATGGACTGCACCGAAGGCGCATCATTGACGAAGCCAACTGGCAGCGCGGGATTGCGTCCGGTCATGAAGCGCTTGTGCCCGCCGCCATGATCCGAGAACTCGTGGTGCACGCTGCGGATGATGTTGAACTTGTCAGCGATCTTCGCCTGCTTGGGAAACAGCTCGCAGATGTGCGTGCCGGGCACCTTGGTGCGGATCGGATTGAGCACGCCGCGATATTCCACCGGTGCGTTCGGTTTCATGTCATAGCTTTCAAGCTGCGACATGCCGCCCGGCAACCAGACAAAGATGACCGACTTGTCCTTGAGCCGTTTTCCCGCCGCCTTGGCAATCGTCTCGGCGCGCAAGGTGTCGCTCAATGACCAGCCTGTGAGCCCGAGCGTGCCCATGCTGAGAAAACTCCGCCGTGACAGCGGGCCGGAGCAGCGGTGGGGGGATGCGGAGGACGAGAATGACATGGGATGTCACAGATACGTCGGCTCCAGCAGGGACTTTCAGCGTGGCAGCTTGGTGCTATACTTCGCTATCATGGCTGTTTACGAACTATTTGCTCAAGCCTCTCGTCTTTCATCCGAGGAACGACGTTTTCTGGCAGAAATCATCTGGGAGACGGTGGACGCGGATTTGCCCGCTCAATGGGAAAACGATTCCACGATTGCTGCGGAGGTGGAGAGACGTTTTGAAGCGTTCAAAGCGGGCCGCGAACCGGGGCTGAGTCATGGTGATGTGTTTGCGGCTGCAAGGACGTTTGTGGCATGAAGTGGTATTTGGAACACTTTCAGGCGTGGCTATGCTGAATTACCGAACGTTATTCTGATCGGCATCCAGAAACTTTCCGCGCATCATTTGCCGATCTTTGACGATCCACCCTTTTGCGGAGAGATCTCGCCTCCAGCCGGCGCGGCTGTGCTGAAAGTGAGCTGCTGCAGGAAATGATACAACGCCTGCCTCCACTCCGGGGCATCGTGTTCGTGGTCAGTGACGTGCCATACATGCGGTACAGCCTGTGCTTTTAGCCAAGCATGGAAGTCTTGGCTGATGGAAAAGAGGCCATCCTTGCTGCCGCAGGAAAGCCAGAGCAGTTGGAGGTGTTTGGCCGCATTGGCGTTCGGCAGCAGTTCGGCGGGCTTGTGGGTGTTGGGTGCAGAAGAGAAGCCGCCGACCCATGCAAAGAGCAAGGGATGACCCAGCCCGAAATTCAGCGCCTGCCCGCCACCCATGGAGAGTCCTGCCAGTGCACGGTGCTCGCGGTCCGCCTGCACGGCATAGCGCGCCTCAATGGCCGGGATCACATCTTCCAGCAGGTCGTGCTCAAAAAATGCAAAGGCCGGCGCATGCTTGAAGACATCGCCTGTGGGCCGGTCGTTTTTCTGCGCACGGCCGTTTGGCATGACCACGATCATTGGCACCGCTTTGCCATCGGCGATAAGATTGTCCAGCAGCACGTCCGGGTGTGCAAAGCGCTCCCACTCCGTTTCATCGCCGCCGATGCCGTGGAGCAAGTACAGCACCGGCAGTTTTTTCTCCGGCGTGTAACCGGGAGGGGTGTACACATTCATCCGCCGCCGCGTGCCCACGGTCTTGGATTCGTACTCAATCATCGTCAGTTTGCCGTGAGGGATGCCCTCCCGCCGTTTGTCCCAGCCTTCGGGTGGCGGGGGAAAGGCGGGGCGGTCATCTTCCTTCAGCACGATCGGGCCCCACGACTTGCGCGGCTCGCTTTCGACCGACTGCGACAACGCAGGGCAGGTGGTCAGGATTAGCAGCAGAGCGCGCGCAATGAAGTTCATGGCAGGTGCTGCTTCACTTCAGGCTCATGATGAACGCCTTCACATCGGCGAACTCCTGGGGCTTCAAGATGAGGTTCATCGGAGGCATCGGAGAGATGGGTGTGGCGGTGTAGCCTTCGGCGAGTTTGGCGTTCGGATTGGTGAGGCTTTCGAGAATGTAGGCGGCATCTTTGCGCGTGGCGATGCCATCCAGCGCAGGACCCACGGCGCTGCCCTGGCCTTTGAGCATGTGGCAGTTTTTGCAGGCAGCTACGGGGTGCTCCCAAAAGATCTTTTCACCACGCTTCACATCGCCGATGAGCTTGGATTCATCGTCTTCGACTTCGGGAATCAATTCCACGAGGCGCACGTCATCAAAGCAGGTGTCGCCTTTGCCCACGTGGAGGAGGTTGATGCTGGCCTTGTCGCGGGTCTTACTGTTGAAGGTCACGTCCACTTCGGTCCAGTCCTGCGTACGGGTGAGCTTGGTCGTTTCAGAGCGGCCGAGGTGGTCATTGAGGCTGGCCTTGCCACGGAAGCCGTGGGTCTTGATCCAGGCGCTGAGTTTGTATTCCGTGTTCGGCTTCAGCGGCACGTCGGCAAAGAAGCTGGTGTCGGCATCATCGCGGGTGATGACGCGGAAAGCTTGCTTGCCGCTGTGGATCATCTTCTCATCGGTGACGATGCTCCATTCGGCCCCGGCATTGCCGGGCTTCGTGCCGTAGTTGCGCAGCTTCCAGCCGGTCGGTGTTTTGGCACCTGCCACCACTTCTTCAAAGCCGCTGTTTGGCAGCAGATTCGGGCCTTCCTTGTAATTCAGGGCCTTGTGTTTCTTGCCCAGCATCTTGGCGGCTTCGGCCAGCCATTCGTCATTCTTCACCACCGGATCAATGGCGAGCTTTTTCACCAGCGTCTGGATCTCTGGTGTGGTGGGGAAGTCGGCAAGCTTCACGAAAGCGGCGAGGCGCGTGTGCAGATCGGGATCGCTGATGACGCCGGAGCCGAAGAACAAGTCCTGCGATGCTTTGTCGTTGCCAAGAGCGCGAATTGCATTGCGGCGGAGTTTGGCGTCTTTGGAGATGAGCGCGGTTTGGTGGGTTTTGGCGTCGAGGATGCCAAGACCTTGAAGCGTCCATAAGGCATGGATCGCTTGGGCACCCTCCATCGGCGCCAACTTGGCATGCAACCCATCCGATAAGGTGACCTTCTCCTCGATCAATTGTCTCTGTGCATTCAAGCGGCTGTAGAGGGGGGCTGCTTCCAAGTTATTGAGAACATCCATCGGTGTCGGCGGAGGTTGCGGAATTGCCCCAGACCTGTGGTAGCCCTTTTTCACAATCCGGTAAATCCTCCCACGGCTGTGATCGCGGATGTCATTCTCATGCGCGCCGCCTTTGCCGGTGGTGGCCACGAAGCCGCCGCGTTCCATGCTGGGTGTGGGATTGTGCTGGATGATGAAGTTTTCGAAATCGGCCACCCACACGGCGCCATCGGGACCGACTTCGGCGTGGACGGGGGAATTCCACTCATCGCTGCTGGCGTAGATGTTCATGAAGTCGAGCGCCTTCCAGCCTGCGCCATCGGGCTGCACATCGAACAGAGAGACGACCTTCATCGTGGGTTCGCAGACCATGGCCTTGCCTTGGAAACGCTTGGGCAGGTTGCCGCTGTAGATGAAATTGCTGCCCGCTGCGGAGGTGTAGCCGCCGAAGACATCCACCTGACGGAAGTTGGGCGTGATGGTGTGGCAGGTATCGACGACGTTGATCTTCTTGGCCGTCATGCCGCGTGAGCCTTCGGGATAAACGGTTCCGGGGATGCCGCCAAAGAAGATAGGCGCGCCGTTCGCGGTGCCGCCGAATTGATCGCCCGCATCGTTGGTGCTGTGCGCCCAGGCGTTGTTGGTGAACTGATGCAGAAACTCGATGGCGCTGCCGTCTGCCTTGAAGCGATAGGTGCCCATGGCGAATTGATGCTTCTTGCCGCCGACGTAACCTTCGATGCCGCTGTAGCCCACGCAGCCGTAGAGCCAGTTGTCGAAGCCGTAGTGCAGATTGCTGGCCTGCGCATGGGTGTCGCGGATGCCCCAGCAGTCGATCACGGTTTCACGCACATCGGCTTTGTCATCGCCGTTGGTGTCCTCGAGGTAGATGAACTTCGGCGGCGCGGCCACGATGATACCTTTGCGGGCAAACACGATGCCGGTGGGAAGGTTGAGCTTGTCGGCGAAGACGGTGAACTTATCAGCCTTGCCATCGCCGTCGGTGTCTTCGCAGATCTTGATGCTGTCCTGGCCTTCGCCGCTGTCGGTGACGCCGTGGGGGTAGTCGCGTGTTTCCACCACCCAGCAGCGGCCGCGCTCATCCCAGGCGAAAGCGATGGGCTTGGCGATGTCAGGTTCGCTGGCGAAGAGTTTCAATTCGCAATCGGCCGGCACCTGGGTGCGCTCCATGCTGGCTTTCACGCTCATGGGCAGTTGCAGCGTGAGCGGTTCGGGGCGCTTCTCGTAATTGGCCACCTGCGGGTGCTTCTTGCGCTCCTCGGGATCGCGCTGCTTGAGGAAGGCTTCATAGCCGGCTTTGCGCTCGGCGCTGAGTTTGGAGAGAATGGCATCGCGGCTCAGATCGCTGCCGGGTTTGAGGATGAGATCGTAGTCCCCGGCAGGCAGTTCCTCCTTGGCATAGTCAAACCAGATGGCATCACGGCCCAGATCACGCATGGCCTCATGCAGCGGACCGACGGCAGTTTGCTCCTTGCCCTCGGCATCCAGATACAGCACGCGGATGGGGCCGGTGGGCGCGGCATGGGCTAAAACGGCGGTGAAGAGGGTGAGCAGGATTGCTTTCATGGTTGGTGATGTGAAATCTCACTCGAAATAACGCTTTCTGGCCAGCCTGATGTGCGGACAACTTTTGGGAGGAATCGGACACGGTGAAAATGACGGAATGTACGTTTGGCTTTTCGTCTGGCGGCGGCATGATCCCGGCCCGTGACTGATACCAAACGACTGCGCCTGTTCATGTTCATTGCCCCGCTGCTCAGCGGGATCATTCTGACGTTTGCCTTTCCAGGCTGGAATTCCAATCTCGCGGTCTGGCTCTGGCTCCTGCCGCTGCTGGCCGTCTTGTGGCCATGGAAGCCTGCAGAAGGTGTCAAAGTGCGTCCGTTTTGGCGCGGCTATCTGGCCGGGCTGGCCTTCTTTCTGATCAATCTGAAGTGGGTGCATCATTCGGCGCGCGTGAGGCTTGGCAATGCGATTGACGATTCCTGGTCGGGGTTGCTGCCGGAGCTGGCAGGATTCGGCGCGCTGGTCGGCCTTTCTGGATACTGCGCGGTTTACTTTGGTCTGTGGGCTTGGTTTACTCATCGCTTTGCACGGCCCAATGTGACCACGCTGACCAAAGATGCTTGGTGGCCGAGCACGCTGCATTCCCTGGCTTGTTCCTTTCTCGCTGCCTCAGCCTGGGTGGCTTGTGAATGGCTGCGCAGCACGACGGTCTTCACCGGTTTTGGTTGGAACGGTCTCGGAGTGGCGATGTCCGGCATGCTGCCCCTCATCCAGGCAGCCGATTTGGTGGGCGTCTTCGGCCTGTCCTTTCTACCGGTGTTCGTGGCCTGCACGGCCTGGAACACGCTAACACGTCTCATCATCGCTTATCGCGGGGAGGGGACTTGCAAGACCCGGCTCGACTTCACCATGGCTTTGATCCTCATGCTCAGCACGGCGGGATATGGAATGCTGAAGCTGACCGCCAAAGAGAAGGACGCCATCACCGTGCGCACCGTTCTGGTGCAGCCCAACGTGTCGCTGGTGGATGCCGCGACGGGCAGGCTTGCGGAGCAAACGTATCAGCACCTCGATCAGTTCACCCGCATGTATGGCACGGCGAAGGAGGGCAAGACCTCCACGGATCTCATCATCTGGCCGGAGAGCGCGCTGCCGGTCAATCTGGAGGACCGGTATCATTATCTCCCGCAGGACTTCCATCAAAACTACTTCAATGACATGCTGCAAGCGGGAGACTTCAGTCTCTTCTTTGGCACGGATCTCTATAAAAGCGCTGAGATTGGGCATGTGTCCGCCGTGCTGTTTCGTGGCAGCGCCGAGCATCGGCAGGATTACCACAAGGTGCATCTGGTGCCCTTTGGCGAATACCTGCCGCTGAAAAGCATCCCTCCTTTTTCCTTTCTGAGCAGCATGTTTGAAGGGGCCTTCACGCCGGGAGACAAAACCGAGCCGATGCTGCTGGAGCAGCCGCAGGTGCAGATCATCCCGCTCATCTGCTTTGAAGACACCGTGGGCAGTCTGGCGCGCAAGTTTGTGCGCGAGGCACCGCAGATGATCGTGAACATCACCAACGATGGCTGGTTCCTGCAAAGTGAAGAACCTGAAGTGCATCTGACCAATGCGCTCTTCCGTGCCATCGAGCTGCGCCGCCCCATGGTGCGGGCCACGAATACGGGCGTGAGCTGCTTCATCGACACCTGCGGTCGCATCACCTCCAGGCTTAAAGATCCCGAGACCGGCTCATCCTTCATCGAAGGAACGCTCCCCGGCGAGGTCAAGGTGCCGCGCGCGGGTCACCTGACACTCTATGCACGGTTTGGAGACTGGTTTGCGCTGACGCTGCTGGGCATCTGCGTGGCCGTGTGGATCTACAGCGGATTGATCCGGAAAAAGAACGCGCTGCCTTAAGCGGGGTCAATCACCCCGCCACCAGGAGCGCCAGGTGGGACGGGGTTTGGGATCATGCTGAGATTGCAGCGGTCCCGGAAAGTGGGCGTCGTTGGCGTTTTCGGCAGGAGGGGCGGCGCTGTCTTCGTCGGAGAATGGCTTGGCGAAGTTCTGAGGAGCAAATTTGGATTTCGCGGTGACGGAGTTTTGCATCGGCGCACGCGGGCGCAGGATGATCTCGGCGTCGACCACGGTGCCTGCCGTCTGAGGCTGAAAGGGAACTGCGGGCGTTGTTGCAAACACATCCGGTTCAGGCTGCCAGGGATTGTGGGGGGCTGCGGTCAGCGGGGGATCGAAGGAAGCTTCGCCAGGGGCCGCCAAGACGACCGGGATCTCTGGCGCTGCTGCTGCTGTGGGCAGAGGTTCGAAAAAGTGTGCTGGTTCCCATACAGGGGCCTCAACGGACGGCTCCGGTGATGGCATGGGGGGCACGGGTGTAAATGGAGGAGCGACATGGATCTCATCCGGAAATGCCGCCCCTTGGAAAACCGCAGTGGAAAAGAAGAGCGGTGGTCCGGGCTCTTCATGCTGCAGAGGAGCGGTGGAGAACATGTGGGAGCGCGCAGGCTCCATGGTGCTCTTGGGGGCTTCTTGCGGAACCGGAGTGCTGAAGAACATGTCGCCGACGGGTGGGACGTAGGGCGCGGATTCGTTCAGGCTCGGCAAGGGATCGAGACCGAGAGTCCAGGCGCCATCTGCTGCAAAGGGAAGCGATGGCGGAGGCGTGAGCGGGAGTTGCGCAAGAACTGGCGGAGGCGGCGTCTGTTGCAGTACTTGCGGAAGCGAGGGTGGTGGTGGTTCCTGATACAGAAATGGCGAAGGCGGAGGTGGGGCCTCCGGCTCTTGTTCTGCTTCTACCGCTTCCTCCAGCTCGGGAGCAGGTGCTGGAATCGGCTGTGAGGGTTCAGTGAGGACGGCAAAGGAATCGTTGTCCGGTGGTGGTGAGCTGGAGAATTCGTCCAATTCATCCAGAAGAAAGGATTCCGGCTGGTAGTCATCTGCGGGCTCTTCCGGCGTGATGGTGGCTTCAGAGAAATCAATGACAGGGGCCTGCTCTTCGCGAATGATCTGGCGGGAAAGCCACTGCTCGACCTGGCTCTGGGCGGGGACTTCAAGCGGTGGAGCAGGGGGCGGCAGGCTCTTTGGCGTTGAGGGTGGCGGTAGAGCAGCGGTCTTTTTCTGCTTCAGCATCGCCATGGCAGCAGCACCTGCGGCGAAGAGCAGGGGAGCTTTGCCCATGCGTGCCGCAATGACTCCACCAAGCGCCGTGGCCGCGAGGATCGCCAACGGGCCAGGCTGATGACTGGTGCGTTGCGGCTGGTCTGACGATTTGTCCTCGGAAGCCGTGCTCATCCTTGAATTAAAACGATGTTAATTCACCGCAGAAGCTGCGGCAAGACTCAACTGCTTCACTGCAAACACGTGTCTGACTATTTGTTGGCGTCGCCACCGCTGGCTGCGCCAAGTCCGGCATCCTCGGGAGGAAGGAAGGCTTTGAAGCGGTTTTTGTCGATGGCCTTCATGTAGGCTTCCATCGGGGTGACGTAGCCGTCACGGAGCTTCTGCCAGATGGCTTCGTCCATGAACTGCATGCCCTGGGATTTGCCGCCGATGATGACGTCGTAGAGCTTCTGCGTGGCACCTTCACGAATGATGGCGCCGACGGCGGGATTGGACACCATGATTTCATTCACGGCGGCACGGCCCTTGCCATCGGACTTCTTCATGAGGAGCTGGGCCACCACGCCTTTGAGCGAAGCGGCGAGCATGGTGCGCACCTGGCTCTGCTGATCGGAAGGGAAGACGTCAATGATACGGTCAACGGTCTTGCGGGCGTTGTTGGTATGCAGGGTGCCAAAGACGAGCAGGCCGGTCTCAGCTGCCGTGAGGGCCAGGGAGATGGTTTCAAGGTCGCGCATTTCGCCCACGAGCACGATGTCCGCATCCTCACGCAGAGCGGCGCGCAGGCCGTCGGCGAACGACGGGGTCTGGATGGGCACCTCACGCTGGGTGATGATGCTCTTCTTGTTGCGGTGCACGAACTCGATCGGTTCTTCGATCGTGATGATGTGGCGGCGGAAGTTGGTGTTGATGTAATCCAGCAGGGCGGCCAGCGTGGTGGACTTGCCCGAGCCGGTGGGGCCGGTGACGAGCACCAGGCCGCTGCGCATGTGGCCGAACTCCTTCACCACAGGTGGAATGCCGAGCTGCTCCAGGCTGGCGATCTTGGTGGGAATGATACGAAACACGGCGGCGTAGCCGTGCTGCTGTCGCAGGTAGTTGCAGCGGAAGCGGTTGTCCTCGTCCATCTCGTAGGCGAAGTCGAGGTCTCCCTTTTCTTTGTAGCGGTCCCAGGCGCGGGGCTCGCAGATTTCGCGCATCATGGTCTCCATGAGGCGCTCGTCCAGGATCTGGTCGGAGATGGGTTTGATGCTGCCGTGCACGCGCACCTTGGGCGGCTGCTTCTGGCTGAGGTGGAGGTCGGATCCGCCCAGTTCGATGAGCTTCTGGAAGTATTGATCAATGATTGGCATGAGACGTTCGCAGTGGTCGGTTGGCGTGGCTGAGGGCCTCAGGATTCAAAGAATTTCTTCATGATGATCTTGTCCTCGGCGCGGAACTCACATTCTTCGCGGCTGATCTGCCCGGAGGAGTACAGATTGCGCAAGGAATCATCCATGGTGATCATGCCGACGCCTTTGCCGGTCTGCATGACACCCGCGAGCATGTAGGTCTTGCCTTCACGGATACAGTTGCCGACGGCGGGGGTGTTGACGAGCACTTCGAGCGCCATGACGCGGCCGGTGCCGTCGATTTTGGGAACGAGCTGCTGGGAAAGGATGCCGCGCAGAGATTCAGACACCATGATGCGGATCTGATCACGCTGATCGATGGGGAACACATCGAGCACACGGTCCAGGGTGCGGGCGGCGCTGCCGGTATGCAGGGTGCCGAGCACAAGATGTCCCGTTTCCGCAGCGGTGATGGCCAGGGAGATGGTTTCAAGGTCGCGCATTTCACCGACCATGATCACGTCCGGATCTTCACGCAGGGCCCCGCGCAGTGCGGCGGCGAAGGAGGCGGTGTGGGTGTGAACTTCGCGCTGGTTCACGTGGCAGCCCTTTGGCTCGATGATGTATTCAATCGGGTCTTCCAGCGTGATGATGTGATCCTGCCGCTCTTCGTTGATGGAATCGACCAGGGCAGCCAGGGTGGTGGACTTGCCGCAGCCGACAGGGCCGGTGACGAGGATCAGGCCGTTGTGGAAACGTGTGAGCGTTTTGGCCGTGGCGGGCAGGCCGAGGTCTTCGACGGACTTGATGCTGGTCTTGATGACGCGGAAAACCATGTCAATGCCCAGGCGCTGCTGGACGACGGAAGAACGGAAACGACCGAAGGGTGGCGAATAAGCGAAATCGACATCGCCACGAGCTTCAAGCTGTTTGACGTGGGCCTCTCCCAGGAAGCCGTAGGCGAGGCGGCGGGCATCTTCAGGCGTCAGCAGAGCGGCATTGTCCCAGATAGGCTGCAAGTTGCCGTAGCGCCGCCAGACAGGTTGTGCGCCGGTGGCGAGATGCAAGTCAGACGCATCATACTCCATGCAAAAACGCAGGTAGTCGTCCACGGAGCCTAAAACAGGAAGGAGATCTTGTGGGGGTTGGTTGGGATCGGACATGAAAAGGTGATGACGCTAGACTGCTTCGGAATCCGGGACGTTCGGAGATATTTTCTGGCGCAGGTAAGTTTGAAACAACTGGGTGCCGTAATTCATCAAGGATTTACGAGCGAGACCGAGCAAAGGACTGAGGAGCAGAGCAAACAAACCGCTTCTCTGAGCGCCACTAAGGGAACCTTCATGATGGCGGGCGGAGCCCTGTGATGGCCAGACGGCTTTCAATACCGCCAGTCCTGCGACGGCGGCGGCTCCGATCCAAAGAGCGCGATGCTTTTCCACGCTGCGGGTGATCACGGCCCGGGGGCTCCATTCCTCCACCGCATGGGCGGCATGATGAGCCAGAGACGCACGGGCGTCTTCCAGATCACGCAAAGCCTGCTGCTTCGGAGTTAGTTGGTCTTGTTGCTGGCGAGCCATTCGCGATCCCGGCGGAATTGGTTGAAAGTTTCCTCAAAGAGCTGCATGCCGCGCAGCCTGGACTTCAGTCCGGCGAGCAGCAGCAGGCCGAGGAATAGATGAATGCCGGCACCGGCAAGAGCCACCCGCGTCCAGTGCCAGCCATTGGCGTCTGCAATGATCCAGACGAGTGCGGGGGCGGCCAGCATCCAACCGATGACGAAGGCGCCCAAGGCCAGCATGAACATGCCGGAGAGATTGGTGAGGCGGTTGCCCGCTTCCTGGCCTTCGATGTGCAGCAGGCGTCCGCGTGCCTCAATGTACAAGGCGACGGAGCGCAGCAGTCCTGTTGCGCTGGCGCGTTCCTCGGGGGCGGGCGGCGTGCCGGGGTTCATGAAAAGGGGGGCGCGATGTAAGAATCAGCGACGCAGAATGGCCCCGACGACGAATCCAATGCCAAAGGCGGTGAGCAGAGCCTGCAGCGGCTTTTCACGGGCGAATTTTTCCGCCTCGGCGCGCAGGTCGTCATAGCGCACGCGTGCTTCACTGAAGGTGTTGTCTGCGAATTCACCTGCCTTTTCCTTGATGTCAGTCGCCTTCTGCTCGGCGGTGTCGCGGAACTGCTGGGCGCGTGTTTCCGCAGCGGCGCGGAATTCGGAGGCTTTCTGCGCAGCTGCAGCACGCAGCTCTTCGGCGGCTTTCAAAGCGCTGGCTTTCGCGGCTTGAAAGGGGTCGTGTGGAGGACTGCTGCCAAAGACGGAATCTACGGTGGGGTTGTCAGTCATGGTGCGAAAAAAGTGTGGGGGTGGCATGCAGGGCTAAGGGCCTGCTTTACATCCCTGAATAAAGACGGTCTCTCGCGGTTGGCGAGAGGAAAAAACATTTGGTCGATTTCTTCGATCAGGCGCTGCGAACCGCGCCCCGAGGGGTGCTTTTACGCATGGCGGGCACTGGTGCTCTGCGTCGTGCGAGCAGCAAGGCGCGCTGCAGCGCGGAGTTCTGCTGCCTGGCGATGGCGATTTCCGCCTTGGTGGCAGCAAGTTCGGACTCAAGCGACTGGAGGCGCAGCGTGTCCATGGCGGGCAGCGCAGGAAGGGAAGCCGGGGGCGGGGGTGGCTTGGGCAGAGCGGCGGTGAAGGGTGGTGGAAGAGCTGCTGCCGCGGGCTTTGGCTGGGTGGCCAGCGCGGCCTCAAGCTCGGAAATCTTGGCAAGTGCGACCGCCAGCGTCTGCTGATGCACCGCATCCATTTCCTTCAGGGCATTGGCGCCACCCTGATCCACCTGCTGCAGCCGGTGTGAAAGTTCGCTGCGCAGGGCATCAAACTGACGCTGGGTTTTGGCTCTCCATGACATGGCGTCATGATGGACGGAGGTGACCTCCAGCTGCTGCAGCACTGACTGCTTTTCCATCTTGGCGATTTCAACTTCCATGCGGTTGTTGGCACGGAGGAGCCGAAAGGTGCGCACCAGGGAAAGTATAAACAAACCTGTAACGATGCTGAGACCGACGAGCAAAACCAGGACGTCCTGAGGCAGTTCACTATTCATTCCTGTGTATGCGGCAAATGTTGTTCTAAATCAATCTTGTGGGAGGTCTTTCGCTTTAGCAGAATTTCAATTCTACAGGGCTTTATGAGATGTTCAGCGCCGGGACGGGCAGCACTGGTTTCTCTTCTGGCGCGACAATCTTGGCCAGCACAGCGGGTGGTGGCGGTGGGGGTGCAAAGACTTCAGCCGGCTTGACGGCGGTCTCACAGCGCTGCTGCACCTCCTGGTAACGTTGTTCGGATTCTTCGAGACGCTTGGAGAACTCTGCACGGAAAGAATCAAACATGCGCTGCAGTTCTCCGCGCCAGGCATTGGAATCTGAACGGACCGAGAGAAGCGCCTGATGCTGGTTGACCACCTGCTGCTCCATTTTGGAGGTGCTTTCGCGCAGGCGGGAATTGGTGCGCAGCAGAAACACAATCCTCACCATCGAGATGAGAAGCAGGCCTCCAACGATTGCCAAACTCAGTTTCAGCGTGGGGACATCGAGATGAATTTGGGAAAGGTCCATAAGGAGAGATGGGAGCATGTTTCGTTCCAAAATCAATGTGGCATGCTCATTTATTTAGAGCGTTTCCCCTTCGCATTTTTGACAATGTCGGGCTTTTTCCAAGCGCCGATGGGCAGCACCTGCGCGTGTGCCGCCCAAGTTTCCCATGCAGCAGCCATGGTTTGTACACGCTCGGGTTCAGTCGCCGCGAGGTCATGCATCTCAGCACGGTCCTGATCGATGTTGTAGAGTTCCCACGGTTTGTTTTCCTTGGCCACGAGCTTCCATGGACCGGCGCGATGAGCGCGGTTGCCTTCATGTTCCCAGAAGATGGAACGCGTTGACGGACTCTGGCCTTTGAAAACGGGAATCAAACTCACGCCTTCTTTGGGGCGGATGGCCTGGCCGTTGAATTCGGCGGGATAGCTCGCTGCAGCCACATCGGCGCAGGTGGCCATGAGATCGATGAGATGGCCTGGCTGCCTCTCTATTTTGCCATGCTGTGCCTCGGGAATTCCGGCGGGCCAGTGGGCGATGAGCGGTGTGGAGATGCCGCCTTCATGCACAAAATGTTTATACATGCGGTGCGGGGTGTTGGAAACATTGGCCCACGCTTCACCATAGGCGATGTAGTCGTTGGGCCCGCCGGGCATGATGCCCTGGCCCTGCTTCACGGGCTGGCCGTCGCGGGTTTGTTTGGGAATGACATCGAGGCGGATCGCATCCTGCGCGATGACGGGAAAGGTCTTGTCATTGAATGCCGGCGGCTTCGCCTGACGACCGATGGGTTCCTGGCAGCCGCCGTTGTCTTGGAGAAAAAGAATGAGCGTGTTTTGCAGCAGGCCCTTCTTTTCCAGCGTGCCCACCACGCGGCCGATGCCCTGATCCATGCGGTCGATCATCGCCGCATAGGTTTCCATGCAGCGCGTTTCCCACTCCTTGTCCTTCACCTGCGTCCAGTCGCCGAACGTGGGGGACAGCTCCGCGTTCTTGGCGATGAGCCCCATCTGCTGCATGCGCAGCAGGCGTGCCTGACGCATGGATTCGTAGCCTGCGTCATACTTGCCTTTGTATTTGGCCACGTCTTCCGGCAGCGCGTGCATGGGCCAGTGCGCGGAGGTGTAGGCCATGTACATGAAGAAGGGCTTGTCCTTCTGCGCGGCGGCATGCTCATCAATATAGCGCACGGCGTGGTCGCTGATGGCATCGGTGTAGTAGTACTGCTTCGGCTGGTACTCAGGATCGGCGAAGGGCGAGATCATCGTGTCATCGCGGGTCAGCGTGCCGGGATCATAAAAGCTGCCTGCGCCTGTGATGGTGCCGTAGAAGCGGTCAAAGCCGCGATGCAGCGGCCAGTTGTGCTTGGGGCCTTCCGGCTGCGCGTGCTTGGTGACGTGCCATTTGCCCACGGCATAAGTTCGGTAGCCTGCCGGTTTGAGCACTTCAGCGATGGTCACGCTGCGGTTGCTCAGATCACCACGATAGCCGTCGTGACCACGATCTTCCATCATGTGCCCGATGCCCGCCTGATGCGGATACAGTCCCGTCAGCAACGACGCGCGCGTGGGGCAGCAGCGCCCGGCGTTGTAGAACTGGCTGAGCCGCACGCCGCCCTTCGCGAGACGGTCGAGATTCGGCGTTTGGATTTCTCCGCCGTAGCAGCCGAGATCCGAGAAGCCCATGTCATCCGACATGATGAGGATGATGTTCGGCTGGGCTGCGCACAAGGAGGCAGCCGTCAGCAAAAGGGTTGCGAGGGGAAGCAGAAAGCGGTGGGACATGGCAGGAAATCAAAAGCTGCTGAACTCACTTCACCTCGGCCACGTCCACCACATTGAGCTGGATGAACTGGCCGTTGAAGGGCTGCGGGGCAGGGGAGACTTCGGGGACGACGAGCTTGGCGAAGTTGGTGATCATGTGGCCGTTCTGGCCGTTGCCGTGAAGGGTGAGGGTTGCGCCGCCTTCGACTTCGATGGTGGCGGTGTAGTCGATGGTGAAAATCTTGTGGCCCACCTTGTCCTGGCGATTGAAGAAGAAATGCTGCGCCGGGGAGGAGACGGTGAGCTGGTAGATGTTGTAGGTGGCGTTGTTGGGTGCGCCGCCGATGTAGAAATACTCGCCCACCTGCTGGCCGTCTTTGTACATCATGGGCTCCACCACGCCGCGCACGCGGAGGGTGACCTTGTAGCGCTTGCCGGCCTCGCCGCCAAACTTGCGCACGTCGGTGAATTTGTCGTTGGTGGCGGGATCGTTCGTGGCACGCGCGGAGATGCCATCAGCGCCGGGCTTGGGGTTTTCCGGCATGGGGTCCTTGCAGGCGAATTCGAAACGATAGCCATCCAGACTGGCGGCGACGGCTTTCAAATCCTCCGCCTGAGAAACTGGTGCTACACAAAGGGAGATGGCGAGGAGGAGGGAGGAAAGGCGGTGCATGGAGGGTGGGTTGGGTGAACCGACGAAACGCAGGCCGTGGATGGAATCCACCATCGTTCGTCGAAAAAGATGAAGTTCTGGTTTATAGTGATCGCCCCACTTCATGCCTGCCCCTACCGCGCTCCCCATTTGGAAAATTCACGCCGACATCCTGCGCACGCTGCAGGGCGGCAACCGGCTGGTGCTGGTGGCGCCGACTGGCTCGGGCAAAACGACGCAGGTGCCGCAGATGCTGCTGGATGCGGGCGTGGCGGGCGACAAAATGATCGTGGTGCTGCAACCGCGCCGCGTGGCCGCACGCACGGTGGCGGCACGTGTGGCCTCTGAGCGCGGAGGCAAACTCGGCGCGGAGGTGGGGTATCAGATCCGCTTTGATGACCACACCAGCGAGGGAACGCGCATCTGCTTTGTCACGGAGGGCATCCTGCTGCGCTGGCTGCAGGATGATCGCTCGCTGTCGAAGATCGGCGCCGTGGTGTTTGATGAGTTCCACGAGCGCAACCTGCTGAGCGATGTGGCGCTGGCGCTGGTGAAGGATTTGCAGCAGAGCCAGCGGCCCGATCTGGTGATGCTGGTGATGTCCGCCACGCTCGATGCGGAGCCGGTGGCGGCGTATTTGAACCAGTGCCCCATCCTCGTTTCCGAAGGGCAGAGCTTTCCCGTGGAGGTGGGCTATCTGCCGGTGCCTGATCAGCGTCCGTTCACGGTGCAGGCGGCGGAGGCGGTGGAGCGCATTTTGTATGAAGGCGAGCCCGGCGACATCCTCGTTTTCATGCCAGGGCGCGGCGAGATCAATGGCACGCTGGATGCGCTGAGAAGTCTGCGAACGCAGGAGCGTGTGGCCTGCATTCCTTTGCATGGCGAACTGGAACCGCAGGAGCAGGATCGCGCCTTTGCGCCGAACGCGCTGCGCAAAGTCATCGTGGCGACGAACGTGGCGGAGACCAGCATCACCATCGACGGCATCCGCCACGTGGTGGACAGCGGCGTGGCGCGTGTGGCTCGTTACGACGCAGAACGTGGCATCGGCACGCTGTTGCTGGAACCGATCAGCCGAGCCAGTGCGGACCAGCGCAAGGGCCGTGCGGGACGTACTGCGCCGGGGACCTGCCATCGCTTGTGGACCTCCATCGGCCACCAGACCCGCGAGGAGCGCAACACGCCTGAAATTCAGCGCAGCGACCTTGCCGAGGTCGTGCTGCTGCTGCACTCACTAGGCATCCAGGAAGCGGCCACCTTTGACTGGCTGGATAAACCTGACCCGCAGGCCGTGGTTCGCGCGGAGAAGCTGCTGACCATGCTGGGAGCCTTGCACGAGGGCAGGGCGGAGCTCACTCCGGTGGGCCGTCAGATGCTGCGCCTGCCGATGCACCCGCGCTACTCACGCATGCTGATCGAAGCCAGCCAGCGCGGCTGCGTGCCGGATGCGGCCTTGTGCGCCGCTCTCGTCAGCGGGCGCGATTTGCTGGCGCGGCTGGATCGCGATGATGCGCAAATGAAGGGCCTGCGCGAGATGTTTGAGGACAGTGGAGACTCCGACTTCATCACGCTGATGCGCGCCTATGAATTTGCCAAAGAGAACAGCTTCAGCTTTGAGCGCTGCCGCAGCCACGGCATCAATGCGCAGGTGGCGCGTCAGGTGGAGCAGACCTGCCAGCAGATCCTGCACGCCGTCCAAGGAGTGGCACTTGCCAAGTGCCAGTCAACCTCTCCTCAGCAACAAGACCGCACCCCATCCACCGAGGAAGCTCTCCTCCGCTGCCTCATGGCCGGATTCGTGGATCAACTGGCCAAACGCCGCGTACCCGGCAAGCCGGAGTGCGATCTCACCGAGCAGCGGCAAGGGCAGCTCGTGCGTGAGAGCGTGGTGCAGGAGGCTCCGTTTTTCGTGGCTGCGAATCTGCGGGAGGCGCCCTCGCGTGGCCCGGTGCCGCTGACGCTGCTCAGTCTCGCCACCGCCGTGCAGCCGGCGTGGATCGCGGAGATGTTTCCGCAGCACCTGACCACCACGGTGGAGCATCTGTTTGATGCGCAAAACAAGCGTGTGGCCGCGATGAAGGTGGTGCGTTATCGCGACCTCGTGATCGAGCAGAAGGCGCAGCAGCGCGACCTGGATCCCATCGCCAGCGGGCGCTGCCTCGCGGAGGCGCAGCGTGCGGGAGCCTTTGACCTGCCGCTGATGGATCATCGGCTGAAGCAGTTCATGGCCCGGGTGGATCTCGTTCACGCCACTTTGCCTGAGCTGGAGTTTCCGCGCTTTGATGCGGAGGCGATCACCGCGTGCCTCGGCTGTGCGTTCAAAGGCCTTTCCTTGGTGAAGGAAGCGCAGGCTGCGCCGCTGATGGCTGCCTTCCATCAGCATCTGGCTCAGGGGCAGGTGAGCTGGCTGGATGAACTGGTGCCTCTCTCCATCCCGTGGCCTGCGGGTGGGAGCCTGAAGGTCTCCTATGCGGGCGAGTCACCGGAAGTGCAGGTGAAGCTGCACGAGTGCTTTGCGCTCACGGAGCATCCGACGCTGTGCGAGGGGCGGCTGCCGGTGACGCTCATTCTCTGCACGCCGGATGGGAAGAAGCTGGCCACCACAAAGGACTGGCCTGCCTTTGTCGCGCGTGAATGGCCGAAACACCGGCAGGCCGTGGCGAAGAAGTTTTCAGGGTTGTTGTGGCGGTAGTCACCGCGTGCGCGAAGCGTCTTGGAACCGGAGCGCAGCGGAGATAGACAGCCGCAGGCTGCCCGGAGGGTGAGCGCAGCGAATCAATGCGGTGACAAGCCTAGGCGCGGCACCGCTTTCGCAGGCCGGACGGCAGGCTGCGGCCAAAGATTACGCTGCACCCCGCGAAAGCGGTGTCGTCGATGCAGGCTTGCGCCGTGCATCTCTGCCACCGCACTCCAAGACGCTGCCGCGTAATGGATCACCCTCACACCCGGATCACGATCTTCCCAAAGTGCTTCCCGCTGGCGATGCGCTGGAAGGCTGCCGGGGCGTCTCTGAACTCGAAGGTGGAGTCGATGACGGGCTGCAGTTTCACGCGTTCCATTTCGGTGAGCATCTGGGCAAACATCTCGCGTGAGCCGACGTAGATGCCGTCGAGGCGGATGCCTTTGCGGAGGATCTGCACGGTCTGCACTTCCGCGCTGGTGCCGGTGAGCACGCCGATGAGGGCGATGTGACCGCCGAAGCGCGTGGCTTTGAGGGAGCGGTTGAGCGTTTCCGCGCCGCCGATCTCGATGACTTTGTCCACGCCCAGGCCACCGGTTTGCTTCACGGCCCATGTGTCCCAGTCGGGATCGGTCTTGTAATTGTGCACGGCATCCGCGCCGAGCTGGAGGAGGTGCTTGGCTTTGATGTCGCAGCTCGTCGTGGCCAGCACGCGGGCGCCGGCCAGCTTGGCAAACTGGAGGGCGAAGACCGAGACGCCGCCGGTGCCGAGGATGAGGACGGTTTCTCCCGCCTTCAATCCGCCGCGGCAGTGCAGGGCATCCCAGGCGGTGACGGCGGCGCAGGGCAGGGTGGCGGCGGCTTCGGTGGAAAGGTAGTCTGGGATGGGCAGCAGGCTTTCGGCGCGGATGACCGCCAGCTCGCGCAAAAGGCCGTCTACGGCGCCGCCGAGCGCTCCGGAGGCATGAGCCTGGCTGAACTCCCCCTCCAGCCAGGTGGGCATGAAGGGGCAGACGACGCGGTCGCCGGGTTTGAAACCGGTCACGCCTGCGCCCACGGCCACCACCTCACCCGCGCCATCGGAGCAGGGAATGCGTGGCACCGGGCCGGTCACGCCACGGATGCCCATGACGTTCATGTAGTCGCGGTAGTTCAGGCAGGTGGCCCGGATGCGGACCAAAACTTCCCCGGGGCCGGGCGTGGGGTCTGGCAGGGTCACGGCCCGCAGGGAGTCGAGGCCGGTGGTTCCGGTGATTTGGTAGGCGTGCATGGTGGGGGAAAGGTTGGGTGGCTGACGAGGCTAACGGAACCCACCGTCGCAACAAGGCGGAAGTGAGGCTTCCAAGCTGCTCAGAAACAAAGATTTCCGAGGATCTGCCGGTGCAGAAAAAGATTCTCAACATCGGATGTGAACAATTTGCTTGCGATTCACAGAAAGGGAATGCCAAGGCAGAACGAGAAAGGTGCGATTGTCAAAAATGAAAGTGTTTATGTTGCAAACGAAATAATTGCGCCATGAAAGCCATAGGTGGCAAAAGGTGGTTCATCCGAAGCACGGCCTTTCTGCCTTCCATGGCCATCTACTGAGGAGATGGTAGCTGCAAATTGGGGCGGCAGTGGGTGGCCTTTTCCTGTGTTAATGTCTCATAGATAGCTGATTGACAATAAACTAAAAATGTTATTGGCTCTCTGGATGAGGGTCCCTAGAGTCTGCTGCCTAGCTAGGCGGCTGGCCTATCGAGTGTCGAAATCGTTGCGCAGTGATCGATCCCTCCTCGTTCCACGATTCAAACACAAGGGTTCCACGCTCAAGGTTTTGTTCCTGATCCGTAACAAATGCGTGGGGAAAGTTTCTAGCTTTTGATTCCGCACGACACAGAAATGAGAGCTCTCAATTGTTTGTGAATAACCTGTCAAGAACTCCCCTTTGCGTAGGGAGAAACTGCGAACAATCGGGTGCCCTCCGGGGCAAATGCGATCTGACGAAACAGAGCGTGCCCGGCGTGCCCAATACTAGCGTGCCTCAGCGGCCAGTTTCTCGATCCATTTGCCCAAATCCGGCGGCCGGAAGGACTCCATGCGGGCCAGCAGGGCTGCGGGTTGAGTCTCAACCAGGACGCAAGCGGCGTGCTCAGGCTTGAGGAAGCCGCTCTGGCTCATTTGAGAGATGAATTCGATCAGGCCGTCGAAAAAGCCGCCCACATTGAGCAGGCCCACGGGTTTGTCGTGAAAGGAGAGCTGCAGCCAGGTGAGGGTCTCGAACAGTTCATCCAACGTGCCAAAGCCGCCGGGCAGGGCGATGAAGCCGTCGCTGAGGTCCACCATGAGCTGCTTGCGCTCGTGCATGCTGCCGACCACGTGGAGCTGGGTGACGCCGCCATGGCCGAGCTCTTTTTCCATGAGAGAGCGTGGGATCACGCCGATGACCTCTCCCTTTTGCGACAGCGCCCCGTCCGCAATGGCTCCCATCAGGCCCACATTGCCCCCGCCATAGACGAGTCCGATGCCGTTCTGCGCGAGAAACGCGCCCAGATCATGCGCGGCGGCGCGATGGCGGGGATCGCTGCCAGAGGAGGAGCCACAGTAAACACAGATTCGGCGCAGTCGGGACATGGGGGCATGATGAATGATTTCTGCTGCGGGTGCAAAGGCTTGCGCAAAAGGGAAGTTCTTCGCTACGATTAGTGAAGATGAACCCGACACGCCGCTCCTTCCTTGCCTCCTCTGCTGCTGCCGCTCTTACAGGCTGCAATCTTTTTTCACCTTCTGGAAAAGGAAACTGGATCGACGCGCATGTGCATGTGTGGACGCCCGATGTGCAGAAGTATCCGCTGGCCCGAGGGTTTGCCGTCAGCGACATGCAGCCGCCGAGCTTCACGCCGGAGCAGTTGTTTGCCCACTGCAAGCCGGAAGGGGTGAACCGCATCGTGCTCATCCAGATGAGCTACTACCAGACGGACAACAGCTACATGCTGGACATGATGCGTGCGCATCCTGGTGTCTTCAGCGGCGTGGCCATCGTGGACGAGCACGCGGCAGGGCTGGCTGACACGATGCGCAGCTTGGTGAAGCAGGGCGTGCGCGGCTTCCGCATCAGCCCCGGCAAGGTGAAGAACCTCTCTGACTGGCTGGGTTCCCCGGGCATGGCCACGCTGTGGAAGACGGCGGCGGAGCTGAAGGTGAACGTTTGCCCGCTGATCAATCCGGACACGCTGCCGCTGCTGGACAAGATGTGCGAGTGGTACCCGGACACGGGCGTGGTGGTGGATCACTTCGCCCGTCTGGGCATGGCAGGGCCGGCCAAGCCTGAAGAGGTGCAAAACCTGCTGCGCCTGGCACGGCACGCCAAAACGCACGTAAAGGCCTCCGCCTTTTATGCCCTGGGTGCGAAGAAGGCCCCTTATACTGATATGGGCCCGCTGGTGCGGCAGGTGCGGGATGCGTTCGGCCCCCAGCGCGTGATGTGGGCCAGCGACTGCCCCTTCCAGGTGGAGCACGGGCACAACTACCACAATGCCATCGCGATCATCCGTGATCGTCTGGATTTCCTCAGCGAGCAGGACAAAGCATGGATGCTGCGCGGCACGGCGGAGAAGGTGTTTTTCTCGGCGGCGGCGGTGTGAGGGGCTGGGCAGATGTGCCGGTCATTTGGAGTGCGGTCGCGAAGTGAGGAACGAACGCAGCTACCGCTTTCGACGGGCTGGTCGGCTCACGTGCGCCGTGGGACGTGCGAAGGCGGGAGCTGGTGGATTTTCGCAAGCCGGTCAGCTCACGTCCATCACGAGACGTTCGAAAGCGGTAGCTCCGCTCGTTCCTCGCTGTGCAACCGCACTCCAAAACAAAAAGCCCCGCCAGCAGAGCTGACGGGGCTGAAGTGGGGAGAGTGACTTGGCGGTCCTAAACTCAGGCGGCGGCTTCGGCGGCACCTTTGTGGCCGAGCTGCTTCACGGCGAGATTGAGCTGATCGTATTCGATCGGCTTCTTGATCACCGTCACCGGTCCATGGGAAAGGATGCGGCTGAGGATTTCGCTGTCAGGGTAGCCGGTGATCACCACGATAGGGAGATCCGGATACAGCGCCTTGAGCTGGGAATACACTTCGTCTCCGGGAACGTCCGGGAGCTTGAGGTCGAGGAAGACGAAGTCAAACTTCTGCTTCTTCGCCATGGTGATGGCTTCAGCGCCGGTGCCGACGACGAGGCGTCCGAAACCAGCCTTCTTGAGGAACTGCTTGAAGAGGGCCTGTAGGGCGGGATCGTCATCGACCACCATGACGGTGGGCTGCCCGGCTTCATCTTCCTTGCGCAGCACATCGCGGTCAAGCAGGCTGCGCTTGATGCGCCAGCGACCGCCGATTTGCACAGCGGGCAACTGGCCACGCTGGACGAGATAATAAACCGTTGGAAGAGGGATGCGGAGGTATTCCGCAGTCTCTTTCACGGTCATGAGTTCGGGTGCTGCTAGATCGGCCATAAAATTGGGAGTGTGTCTTGTTGCCTGCGATGAACTGTAAAAATCGAAAGTGAGTCTCGTTGAGGAGTTGTTAACAACGCTAATCAATAATTTCTATCATTACAGGGTAATTATCGGGGTGTGGCTAAATGTGTGGTTCCGGATAATTGGTAGATTTGCGAATTATTGCCACAATTGCAAACCAAAAGTGTGTGGTAGCTAAAAAACTTCGGAAATCCTGAAGAATATCATACAATTGCTATCAATCCAGAACAGGGAGCATCGAACGTGCGGAATAGAGCCAGTCCAAAGGTCTAAATTTTATTTAGATGGTGGCTACGATGAGTCTTTGTAATCCAACACGTTACGCAAGCCCATGGGGAGACGGTTTCTTTGCAGTGGTTGTACGCGCGGCAACCCATTTGCCAAGCTGCCCCGATTGGCCTAGATCAATCCTCCCATGTCTGATTCCATCCCCAATGTCCTCGCTGAACGTTACGCCACCGCCTCCATGCGCGCCCTTTGGTCGCCTGAAGGGAAAGTCAGACTGGAGCGCGACTATTGGATCGCAGTTTTGAAAGGCCAGCGCGATCTCGGCATCGGCGTGCCGGATGGCGTGATCGAAGCCTATGAAAAGGTTAAAGATCAGGTGAACGTGGCCTCCATCATGGAACGCGAGCGCGTGACGCGGCATGACGTGAAGGCACGCATCGAGGAATTCTGCGACCTCGCGGGCCACGAGCACCTTCATAAAGGCATGACCAGCCGTGACCTTACTGAGAACGTGGAGCAATTGCAGGTCTTCCGCTCTCTATTAGAGGTCCGCTCCAAATGCGTGGCGGCTCTCGTGGGCCTCGCACGTCGCGCCAAGGAGACGCGTGACATTCCGCTGACCGCCCGCACGCACAACGTGGCCGCGCAGGTGACCACCCTGGGCAAGCGCCTGGCGATGTTTGGCGAGGAACTGCTCGTGGCCTTTGGCGATCTGCAGCATCTCATTTCCAGCTACCCGGCCCGTGGGCTGAAGGGTGCCGTGGGCACCCGGCTGGATCAGATCACTCTCTTTAATGGAGACACCAAAAAAGCGGCCGAGCTGGAAAGCAGCATCCTGAAGCACCTCGGCATGCCGGCGGCCTTCAATGCCGTGGGGCAGGTGTATCCGCGCAGTCTCGATCTGCAGGTGGTCGCCTCGCTCTGCCAGCTCGCCAGCGGTCCGTCCAGCTTTGCGCGCACGCTGCGCCTCATGGCCGGTCAGGAACTCGCCAGCGAAGGCTTCGCGAAAGGGCAGGTGGGCTCCTCCGCCATGCCGCACAAGATGAACAGCCGCTCCTGCGAGCGCATCAACGGCCTGCACGTCATTCTCAAAGGCTACCTCACCATGGCCTCCGGTCTGGCGGGTGATCAGTGGAATGAAGGGGACGTTTCCTGCTCTGTGGTGCGCCGCGTCATGCTACCGGACGCCTTCCTGGCCATGGACGGCCTGCTGGAGACGCTGCTCACCGTGCTCAATCAGATGGAAGTCTTCGAAGCCGTCGTGGAGCAGGAGCTCATGCGCTACCTGCCCTTCCTCCTCACCACCACCGTCATGATGGAAGCCGTCAAAGCGGGGGCTGGTCGCGAGACCGCCCACGAAGTGATCAAAGAGCACGCCGTGCAGGTGGCCAAGGATATGCGCACCGGCAAAGTGCGCGAGAACGATCTCCTCGCCCGCCTCGTGGAAGACGTGCGCCTCACCCTCACCGCCGAAGACATGCAGCGCCTCGTCGAAGCCGGCAAAGCCAACGCCGGCGACGCCCCGCAGCAGGTGGACGCCTTCTGCGCCCACGTGGCCGCCATCAAGAAAGAGTACCCCCACGCCGCGAAGTATGAGCCGGGCGTGATTCTGTAAGCTTTCAATCGATCACCCTCCCAGCGGCGGCTTGTCTCATCAAGCCGCCGTTTTTTTGTGGCCCTGTGCCTGCACCAAAATCCTGAAATTCTGCCATCTTGTAAATCCTGTCAAAACCAGCTTCGAGCAAAGATGAAGCTGGAAATGGTGGGTGTCGCGGTGCCCGTTTTGACAGGACTAACAGAATGGCATGATTCACAGAATTTTCTCAGACGAGCTCTGTGCGCCTGCATCCTAATCCTGCAATTCTGGAATCTTGTGAATCCTGTCCAAATCAGCGTGGAGGAAAGATGAAGCTGGAAGTGGTGGGTGTCGCGGTGCCCGTTTTGACAGGATTAACAGAATTCCATGATTCACAGAATTTTCTCAGGGGAGACCTGTGCACCTGCATCATAATCCTGAAATTCTGGAATCCTGTGAATCCTGTCCAAATCAGCGTGGAGGAAAGATGAAGCTGGAAGTGGCAGGTATTGCGGTGCCTCTTTGGACAGGATTAACAGAATTGCATGATTCACAGAATTATGTCAGAAGACATTTTCTACCACGCACATGAAAGCCTCCTTCCACTCCATCACTCCCATGATCCCCACCTGCGGCAGCCTGGCGGATGCGCTGAGCTTTTACGCGGACCACATGGGCTTTGCCATTCTCTGGCAGGGCGATGGCATGGCCGGCATCGAGCGCGACGGCGTGGCCCTCAACCTCGTCGTGAACGACAACCAGAACTGGGCGGACAACGCGAGCTTCAGCATCGGCGTCTCCAACCTGGATTCCCTCTATGATGAGTATCAGCCGATCCCGGCCCGCGTCGGCCCGCTGGAACTCAAGTCCTGGGGCAGGCGCGAGTTTCATCTCATCGCGCCCTCAGGCGTCTGCTTCCAGTTTTACCAACGCGCAACCGCCTGACCCTGCGCTGCAGGCAGAGCCGCCACCGAGGAAACTTCCGCAACTTCCACAAATTCTGCGGGGGGGTGTACACGCGACGCACTGCCCGGCAAGCCGGACACTTGCGCTACACGCGGTGTCGCCACCGGAGGCGACTTCAACCATTTCAACCCGGAGCATGCAATAGAGGCGGAGCGGAAGGCGCAAAAGGTTGAACCATCAGGGGATTGACGCATGTGGCACACTCACCGTGATGGTGAACC
>CALRWM010000065.1:0-34093 GCA_943371875.1 Prosthecobacter debontii
GATGATCCATGTCCGGGATGATTTCGAGCGGCGGCAGTTCAGATTTGCTGCCACGGAAACCAAACGCGCTCACGACGATCGCGATGACGAAAAGATAGCTGAGAAAGAAGTACTTCATGGTGCGGGTAAGCGAGGCTTAGATTTCGTCCTCCACGAGTTCGATGTTCTTGCCGCCGGCTTTTTCGAGAAGGCTCTTGGTGCCTTCCTGGGAGAATTTAGGATCGCGGGCTTCGATGCAGACGAAGAAACCGTCGTCCGAGAACTTACCGAAGTTCTTGGAAACAAAGAGAGGGTGGTTCCAGCGTGGCAGACCGATGAGGGCGAGGAGGCCGAACAGGGTGGTGAAGGCGCTGAACAGAATCGTCAGCTCAAACATCACCGGGAAGAACGCCGGAAGGGTCCAGATGTCGGTGGGCTTGCCCTGCACAACCGTCGGGTAGGTTTCGACGATCTTTTGCAGGAAGCCGAGGCCGATGCTGCTCCAGAAATTGGTCTGCGTGATCGTTTCCAGCGTGAAGGCGACCGTGGTCCCGGTGATGCCACCGCAAAAGACAAACATGGGCAGCTTGGAGCGTGGGTTGCCCATCGCCTCATCCATTCCATGGATAGGGAAGGGCGAATGCACGTCCCAGCGCTGGTAGCCGGCATCGCGCACATGCTCGGCGGCATGGTAGAGATCCTTCACGCTGTCAAATTCAGCGAGGTAGCCGTGGACTCGTTTGAGGGTGGTGCTCACAGTCAGGGTTCAGTTAAAATGTTAGGCGGCAACGGGTTTGGCGACGTGACGGTCAGGGTAGTCCATGAGGTCTTCCTCCTGAATGCCCTTCTCACCATGTTCGTCCTGGTGCGGGTTCGACTGCGGGAGCACCCCTTTGACTTCGCCGATGGCGATGACAGGCAGGAAGCGCAGGAACAGCAGGAACAGCATCATGAAGAAGCCGAAGGTGCCGAGGAAAGTGTACTTATCGACCCAGGTGGCCTCATAGACACCCCAGGAGCCCGGCGTCATGTGACGCTCCAGCGTGGTGGCAATGATGACATAGCGTTCGAACCACATGCCAGCGTTCACAAACATGCAGACGATCATGACGACCCACACATTGTGACGGCACCAGCGGCTCCAGAAGAGCTGAGGGGCAAACACGTTGCAGCTGAACATCCAGTAGTAGGCCCAGGTGGAAGGACCGGTGAGACCACGCAGCGTGAAGGCGGCGGCTTCATACGGATTGGCGCTGTAGTAGGCCACGAAGAGCTCCATGCAGTAGGCGTAACCGACGATCGTACCTGTGAGCAGGATGATCTTGGCCATGTTGTCCACGTGCTTGGCGGTGATGAGATCATCCAGACCGTAGATGCGGCGCACTGGAAGCATGAGGGTCAGCACCATCGCGAAACCACCGAAGATGGCGCCTGCGACGAAGTAGGGCGGGAAGATCGTGGTGTGCCAGCCGGGAACGATGGAGGTGGCGAAGTCGAAGGACACGACGGAGTGAACGGAGAGCACCAGCGGTGTGGAGAGAGCAGCCAGAAGCATGTAGGCGGTCTCATAGTGGCTCCAATGGCGATTGCCACCGCGCCAGCCGAGGGCAAACAGGCCGTAGAGAAACTTCTTCAAGCCCGGACGGCAACGGTCACGCAGCGTGGCAAGGTCTGGCACGAGACCCAGGAACCAGAACACTGCAGAAACGCTGAAGTAGGTCGAAACGGCAAACACGTCCCAGAGCAGGGGAGATTTGAAGTTCTGCCAGATGGCGTTGGCGTTCGGAATCGGAGCGAGGAACCACACCATCCAGACACGACCAACGTGGAAGGCCGGGAACAAACCGGCACACATCACGGCGAAGATCGTCATGGCTTCCGCAGCACGGTTCACTGACGTACGCCACTTCTGGCGGGTGAGGAACAAGATGGCGGAAATGAGGGTGCCGGCGTGGCCGATACCGATCCAGAACACGAAGTTGGTGATGTCCCAAGCCCATGCGACCGGCTGCTTCTGACCCCAGACACCGACGCCGGTGGAGATGAGGTAGGTAAAGCAGAAGACCATCAATCCTGTCAGCAACACGGAAGGCACAAACAGGATCCACCATAGGGCGGGCTGCTTGTTTTCCACGATGCCGCAGATGCGGTTCGTGATCCACGAATAGGAGCGGTTGTTCAACACCAGCGGCTCGCGTTCGAGGATGCGCGGTGTGTTAGTTGCTGTAGCGGAGGCGTCCATGTGTCCGGTTTAGAATTGGTTGTTGCTCCACACGGCGATGTTCTCTGCGCCGGGCATGTCTTTGTTCGGATTGCGCAGACGGGCGAGGTAGCTCGTGCGAGGGCGGGTGCCGATGTACTTGAGCAGCTGGTAGTTGCGGGGCGCTTCCGGGATGCTCTTCGTTGGATCCTTGAGATCTTCGTAGCCCTTGATCTGGACGATGGCGCTGTTTCTGTCGGCCAAGTCGCCGAAGACAATCGCTTCTGCCGGGCAGGACTGCTGGCAGGCGGTTTTGACCGTGTCGGTCGGCACGCGGAAGTCCTTGGAGTCGCGCTGGACCTGCTTCTGCAGGATCTTGGCGGATTCGAGGCGCTGCACGCAGTAAGTGCACTTTTCGATGACACCGCGCATACGGACAGTGACGTTCGGATTGCGCTGAAGGCGGATGCTTTCGTCCTCGCGCTTCTCACCCAGAGGGCCGGCGTAAAGATTGCCGATTTTCATGCCGAGCACGGTGGTGTCGATCAGCGGATTGCGCTTGTTGTAGTCGAACCAGTTGAAGCGGCGGGCGGTGTAAGGGCAGTTGTTCGCGCAGTAGCGGGTGCCGATGCAGCGATTGTAAGCCATGGCGTTGAGACCATCTGGCGTATGGACGGTGGCGTTCACCGGGCAGACGGTTTCGCACGGAGCGGATTCGCACTGCTGGCAGGCCAGCGGCTGGTGCACCATTTCGGCGTTCTCGAGCTGCTCAGGCGTCGCGTTGTCTTCGGCCCAGGTGCTTTCCTGATCCACACCCACAGAACCATCTTCGTTCTTGTGTGTGCCCCACTTTGGCACGGCGAAGTAGCGATCCATGCGGATCCACTGCATCACGCGGCCTTTGCGGACCTGATCTTTACCGACGACTGGAATGTTGTTTTCGCTCTGGCAGGCGACGATGCAAGCCGTGCAGCCGATGCACTTGCTCAGATCGATGGACATGCCCCACTGGTGCTGCTTCTCGTAGTCGAAGCCCTCCGGGTTCTCTTCGGATTTCACTCCGACCTGGCCCTTGTAGAATGAGATGTTTTCCGGGATGTGGCTGTCCATGCCGGTCTTCTGCGCGAAGGCCACATCTTTGTTGAAGGTATCGAGGGTACCTTCACGGTAAACCGCGCGGCCTTCCATGGTGTTCTGGCTCTGCGTGAGCGCCAGTTCAGCAATGGTGGAGAGCGCTTCGATTTTGGCACCGCTCAGGACGAACGAGCCGGGCTTCGTGCGCAGAACGTAAGCGTTCACACCGCGGTCACCACTGACCATGCCAACACCGATCTGGCCGTAGCCAAGAGGCAGGGTGATCGAGTTGGACACATGCCCGGGAGCTTCGATGGCGGGGATTTCGATCGAAATCTCACCCACGGTAATTTTAACGTGCTGGCCTTCTTTGAGACCCAGACGGCGGAAGGTGACGGAGCCAATCCAGGCCGCGTTTTCCCAAGTGAGTTTCGTCACTGGATCAGGAGCTTCCTGAAGCCAGGCGTTGTTGACGTAGCGGCCGTCATAGACGCTGGAGTCGGCGACGAGGACGACTTCAAGCGCATCGTCCGTTGGTGCGACAACTGGCGTGGCTTTGGCGAGGATGCCAGCAACGGCGGCGACATTCGGAGCCGTTGTAGCCTTGGCGTAAGCGGAGCCTTTGAGGAAGCCGTCACGCAGGGTGAAATTCCATTTCTTTTCGTCGAGGCTGCCAGCCACGGTGGCGAAAGTATCGCGCACGGCGGTGTAGGCGGCGTCTTCGGCGGGGGCAGCAGGTGCGGCACCGGCGGCGGCTGGCGCAGCAGCTTCGACCGGACCAAGTTTTTTGCGGCCAAGCAGGGCGAGCAGAACTTCCACACGGCTTGCACCGTCATAGAGAGGAGCGATCATCGGCTGGACGATCGAGTAGGTGCCATCAGCGGCACGAACATCACCCCAGACCTCAAGGTAGTGGGCAGCTGGAATGTGCAGCGCAGCCTGACGAGACGTGACGTTTTTCTGCGTGCCGACGTGAATGAGCTTCACGCCTTTGTCCGCGATCAGTTTGACCAGTGCGGTAGCGTCCGGCGCATCGTAGTAGAGGCTGGAAGGAGTCAGCGAAAGGAGGGTCTTGACCTCACCGCCGGCAATCGCCGTCTGGAGATCGGCGAAGGTGCCGAGTTCAGGGGAAGCAGCGCCTTGCAGCAGTTCGATGGTCGAACCGTAAGCGCCAAGGGCGTTGTTGATCGAAGCGACCAGCGCATGCACTTCCGCGCCGTAGCGGGAACCGGCGAGGACGAGGGCCTTGCCTTTGTTGTCGATCAAATCGCGCACAGCAGGTGCGATCCACTCTTTGAGGCTGGCGGGCGCGGTGTCGGCCAGAGCCTTGGCGGAGGCGTCTCCCAGCTGGGCAGCGATCACAGCTGCAGCCACCGGGATGAGACTTGCCGCGATCGGCTTGCGATGATCGGCCATGCCGCCGGTCAGCGTGTAACGATTTTCCAGGACATAGAGGCGGTTCATTTCCGCTTCTGTCGTTTCTTTCGTCTTAGCACGATGCTTGGTGAAAGCAGAGATGGGCTCGCCTGCCACGGGGTCCACCCCGAGGAAGTCGCAGTCCAGGGAGAAGATGCGCATCGCGGAGCCGAGCTTCACGAAGGACTTCACATCGGCGCCCAGAACTTCCTTGTTGGCAGCGGCCTGGCCTTCGCCACCCACCGCTTCGTATTGGAACAGTTTGATCTGCGGGAAAGCAGCCTTCACCTCACCCAGCAGGCGCTGGTAGGTCGGGGAAGTCGAACCGCCCATCACGATGCCAAGGCTGGCACCCGAGGACTTTTTCGCTTCATCAATGGCTTTGGCGAGCAGTTCGTTCGCCTTGGCCCAGGAGAGTTCCTTGCCAGCGCCCATCGGCTTCTGGGAGCGCTCAGGATCGTACAGATCCAGCACGGAGGCCTGCGCAAAGCTGTTAAGCCCTCCACCCAGCGGGTGAAGCGGATTGCCAGAAAGGTGCGTCGGACGACCTTCATGCGTGGTGACCACCAAAGGCACACCACCACCGTTTTGCGGCATCGTGGTTGCGTACAGGAGCGACTTGCCCGGCACCATCCATTCGACGTGCTGGGTGTAAGGCAGGATGTTGACGAGGGGACGGCGGCAGCTGGCCAGACCCATCATGCCCACGCTGGCACCCATGATCTTCAAAAATTCACGACGGCTGTTCTCACGCTCTTCGTCGTTCAGGCTGTCTCCCTCAGGGAATTCCTGGCCCAGATTTTTCAAGAAATCTTCACGACGGTCCAATTCGGCGACACTGCGCCAATAGCGCTTGGCGTTCTGCGGCTCCTCAGGATGCTTCCAAATACGTTTCATGTGTCAGTAAAAGGGGCGCGGGGGTTAGCGATGGCAGGTGGTGCAGGATTCCGGCGGCTGAATCTGCCAGTGCTTCTTGATCTGGGTGCCCACTTCAGTCTGGGTCACGTTTTTACCGTAGGTTTTCTCAGCGAGAGCGACGATCTGTTCAAGACTGTCCGCTTTGGCACCTTCACCGCCAATGGTGGTGGCGATCTCGCCTGCTGGAACCTTCTTGTCGAGAAGAGTCTTGTAGAACTCGTCACGCTTCAGATCGCTGGCCTGGTAGTCCAGCTTGGTGACGAACTCAAGAGGGCGCAGGTTCTTCTCAGGATTGCGGTGGCAGTCAAGGCACCAGCCCATCGACTGCGGCTGATCGTGGCGGACGACTTCCATTTCGTTGATCTTGCCATGGCAGGAAACGCAGGAAATCCCGCGGTTGAGATGGGCGCTGTGATTGAAGTAGACGTAATCAGGTGCCTTGTGGACTTTGACCCATGGGATCGGATTGCCGGTTTCGTTGGCTTTGATCACCATCTCCAGCTTGGGAGAATTGCTGCGGATGTTGCCTTTGCCCGGGCCATGGCAGTTGAAACAGGTCTGGTTGGTCGGCACGTTCGAGTGACTGGAGGTCTCTACGAAGCTGTGACAGTACCGGCAGTCGAGCGCGAGCTGTCCTGCATGAATCTTGTGTGAAAATGGCACTGGCTGCGTCGGTTCATAGCTTACGCGAGTGTATTTCGGTGTGAAGTAGTAGGCAATGCCGACACTCACGCCGAAGGCAATGAACACGACGGCAATGGCGAGCTTGAGAGGCAGCCAGTTGCTCCAACGCGGAAAAAAGTTACCCATAGAAAGTGTCGGAAAGATGAGCTTGTGAAAAATTTCACAAGGAATTTTAGAATAGGGAGACGAGAGCAGGTTTGCAACCGTCATCTTGATTTTTTTGAACTTTTGTATGCAAGGCTTGTCTATTGCGATTCCGTCTCAAAAAAATGCTGCTTCAGGGCGCTTTTTCCCGCTGCTTCTTTCAACCCCACTCGACCCAGAGCACATTGTGCTCAAAATCCAGGGTCACGCGGTAATCCTCCAGCAGATAGGTACCCAGACGTGACGGCCCGGGCATCACATCCACCTGCGCAAAGGGGTAATAGGATCCAAACAGCCCGAGGGCCTTGAACTCCAGCACGCGCACATTCGCCTCCTTGGGAGTCTGCGCGCCACCGACACCCGTGATCAGGTAGTTTCCTCCCACGTCCCAACCGCCATTCTTGTAGCCAAGCAGCTCGGCGACGCGCCGGTCCAGCTGCACACCGAAAACAGAACCTGAATCGACCACGGCCTCCCAAGAGAGGCCACGACATTTAAGCAACGTCGTCGGCACCCCATGCTTCATGCTCAGGCTGGCCTTGTGCATGTGCTTGCGCACCTGACCTGGAAAACTGCGGGTGATGCCAAACTCAAACTCCTCCTTCAGAAAATCGAGCGTCGCATACTTGCAGTTCCTGGCCAGCATGTTCACGCCCAGGAGGGAGATCCCCAGATGCTCCTTGAGAATGCCCGCACCCAGAGTCGTGCGCTGCATGCGGACGATGCAGGGCAGGTTTTCCAGACGCCAGGTGCCGATTTGCAGCGTCGGAATGATGGCTGCCATGCCCGGTACGTTTTCCAGCACCCCCGCCATGGTGGGCCGCACCTGCGGCACCGTGCGCATGCCGTACTCTACCGCTTGCTCCGCATCGAACACGCTCATGGCCGCCCCAGTGTCGAGCATGTACTTCGTCGGTTTGTGGCCATTGAGGCTGACTTTGAGGTACGGGATACCCCTCTCATAATACATGGGCATCTTAACCACACCTTCTGGCGGCGGTACGCTGTTCGTTCGTATGTTAAAACCGCCTTTGCTCGTCGGCTTGAGTTCGGAGGCTGAGATGGCCTGCGCCTTCAACTGCTTCTGCACCTCCTCTGGCACCGCCTCTCTATTCACCGCAAACGACTCGGCACACCCGGTGAGACATGCCATGGTGCCGATCGTCAGCGCCATTCTTAGGACGATGGTGAAATGCAGACCCTTCATAGTATGTAAGCCATCCGTTGGGGGATTGCCACTGTCAACCAGCAGCGCTCACAAGAGTTGCGATCTCACCGCTCCAGCCAGAGCACATTGCTGCGAAAATCCACCGTCAATCGCGTGCCCTGCCAGAACCGTGAACCGACGCGCTTGGGCCCAGGCATGACATATAGAGTGGCTCCTGGATGAGACTCGCCGCATAACGTGGCCGCAGGCACCTGAATCGTGCGCGCACCCACCTGATCCGCCCGCACGCTGCCGCCGACCCCGCTCAGGATCAAACCTTCGCCCATGCCCATGCCATCGTGTGCATGGCCCAGGCGGGCGGCGGTGCTTTGATCGATCACGATGCCCCAGGTCGAACCCGAATCCACGACCGCGTCCCAGGAGATGCCACCGGAGCTGACCCGAATGACAGGCATGCCCATCGACCAGCGCAGCGGCGTGCGCGTCACCACACCTCGGGTGGGTTGAAACGTCCGCGAAAAACCCAGCTCCACCGTGTTGCGCTGGTAGTCGATGGTCAAAAAGCTGCAATGCCGGCGCAAGTGATCCATGCCGAAGATTGCGCTACCGAGCCCGTTGGGTCGAAAGCTGGAAATGCCACGCACCAGGCATCGTACGTTCGTGGCATGCCATTGGCCGAGATCCATCGTGCTCATCACCGCCTGACTGGCTCCCGCAGTACCGTGAACGCCGCGAATCTGCAGCCTGCGCCCGCCGGAGGGAAGGAGACCGCAGTGGGTGGCCACATCAGGCTCGAACACGCTCAGCGTGGCGCCGGTGTCCAGGAGCAAGGGAATGGCTCTCTGCCCGTTGATGCTGGCCATGACATGCGGCGTCCCCGCACGCAGCTGCATCGGCACTGCCACATCCGCCCACGGATTCTGCGGCCCCACCGGCAGAAACGGCATCATGCAAGATGACACCAGACATACGGTCAGAAGAGCGAAGAGTGTTTTCATGCGGCTGCACATGATTACCTCCTTTCCGCGCATGCGCATGCGGTGCTTTTGCCACGAGGCATGACGATTCATTCAAATCTCACACAAATTGTTGTGCGCAGCGACGTATTGTCGGAGGTTTACTTTCTCTTTCGCCAACCGCCTCATGCGCGACTACTTCATCCGCCGCTTTTTGCTCATCATTCCGACACTGATCGGGGCGACGCTGGTGGTGTTTTTCATCACACGCATCACGCCAGGCGGACCGCTGGAGGCGGCGATGCGCAGAAATGCCGCCGTGGAGGGAAGTCGATCCATGAAGGACGCTGGTGGTTCATTGAGCGAAGAGCAGAAGCAGGAACAGGCCGCCTACTATGGCTTTGATCGCCCCTTTTTTCCGGCCTACCTGGCATGGCTGGGGGTGCTCCCGCGTGAACTGGACAAGCAGTTTGTGAAGCTTGAGAAGGGCAAGGACGAAGCCCCTGTCACCCTGCAGATGCTGCTGCCACGGGCGGAGTGGAAGCCCAACAACGCCTACCGCATCACACACGCCAAAGTCACACGCACAGGTGAACTCCGCGCGGAGGATGCCGCCGCCGTCAAACCCTGGCACACCCGGCCGGAACCTGACAAGGAGCGTGTGCAGGTCTATCGCACCGAATTCAGCGGGCTCATCCAGGGAAATCTGGGCGTCTCCACACGCTACAATGAGTATGTCTGGAACATGATCGTGGAGCGCATGCCCATATCCATTTTCTATGGTCTGGCCACGTTTTTGATGACCTATCTCATCTGCATTCCGCTGGGCATCCTGAAGGCCATCAAGCACCGCACGATGATTGATAACGCCAGCTCTGTGCTCATTTTCGTGGGCTATGCCATCCCCGGTTTCGTGCTGGCGAGCATGCTGGTCGTCTATCTGGCCGCGCGGCTTGGCTGGTTTCCCATGGGCGGATTTACCAGCGACCATTTTGCCGAACTCGGCTTCACCGCCAAGATCTGGGATCTGCTGCATCACGCCTTTCTGCCGCTCGTCTGCTACATGGTCGGGGCCTTTGCCTTCACCACAATGCTGATGAAAAACAACCTGATGGACAATCTGGCCGCCGACTACGTGCGCACTGCCATCGCCAAGGGCGCCAGCCATCGCAGGTCTGTGCTGGTGCATGCCCTGCGCAATTCCATGATTCCGCTGGCCACCACACTGGGCCACATCGTTTCCATTTTTGTCGCGGGATCGATGCTCATCGAGCTGATCTTTGAGATCAACGGTTTTGGCCTGCTAAGTTACAACAGCATCCTCGACCGCGACTATCCGCTGGTGATGGGCATTTTGGTTGTCGATGTGGTGGCGCTAATGCTCGGCAACATCCTATCCGATTTCTTTGTGGCGCTGGCAGACCCGCGCATTCGCTTTGAATAACATGTCACCGCGCACCACCGGCATTTCGCTTCTCATCTACGCAGCACTCAGTGCGCTGTGCCAGTGGCTGGCACTGGCGGTGCCCGTTTTAAAAATTGCATTTCTGGGCACTGCCTGGGCGGGCTGGATCATTCTCAGCGGCCTGGCGCTGGCCGGCGGTTTTCTCCTGTGGCGTGGCCATCGGCAGTGGCAGTTCGGACCGCTCACCTTGAAGCAGATCAGCCGCTTTAAAGCCATCCGGCGCGGCTACATCTCCTTTCTCATCCTGGTGGTCCTGGCTGCAGTGGCCTCACTGGATGGCTTCATCGTTGGCAAGCGTGCATTGATCGTCCGCTACGAAGGGAGATATTACTTTCCGTTTGTCACCCAAGTTCTGCCCGCCACCACCTTTGGCCTCAAAGACGACAGTGAAACCGACTACCGCGAACTGCAGCAGCAGTTTCGCGACACGAAATCCGCCAACTGGGTGCTGATGCCTCTGGTGCCCTACGATGCCAAGCTCGACACCCCGGAAGTGATCGCCATGTTGCATGAGAAAGACGGGCTGATCTATTCAGATGAATCCCCGCACCCCTTCGATGGCCGCGCCTACACGGTCTTCCGCGACAAGCCGGAGCAGAAACGTCAGGAGTTCATTTACCGCCGCGGTGTGAAGCAGGGTGAGATGCGCGGCTGGAATGCCGCAGGGGAGCAGGTGGAAAAAGCGAAGTATGACAAAGGCATTCGCGTGAGCTACACGGACTACAGCGACGGCAAGGCCGCAGCGTTGGAAGAGCAGGCGGGGGACAAGCTGCAGGCGGTGATCTATCCGCCTTCGCGGCCATCCTGGACGCAGCGGCATTTTTTGGGTACGACCTCCTCCGGTGGTGATGTGCTGGCGATTTTGTTCGGCGGCTGGCAGCAGGCCATCATCGCCTCCATCCTGTATGTGACGTTTGTGTTTGTGGTCGGTGTGATCGCAGGAGGCACGCTCGGCTACTTTGGCGGGCTGTACGATTTGATCGGTACGCGTCTGATCGAGATCTGGTCAGTGCTGCCCTTCCTGTTCATCGTGATGATCGTCAGCTCCATCATCAGCCCGAGCTTGTTTGTACTCGTGGTCATCATATCGGCGTTTAGCTGGATGGGCACGACCATCTACATCCGCACGGCGGCGTACAAGGAGAAGGCACGGGATTATGTCGCCTCCGCACGTCTGCTCGGCGCAGGAACAGGCCGGGTGATCTTCAAACACATCCTGCCGAACAGCATCGCCATACTCGTCACACTGGCACCCTTTGAAGTCGCGGCCATCATCACCTCGCTCGCCGCGCTGGACTTCCTCGGCTTCGGTTTGCCGCCTGAGGAGCCAAGCTGGGGCCGCCTGCTGCGTGAAGGCACGGAGGATTTCAACTACCCCTGGATCGTCAGCAGCGCCTTCGTGGCCATGACCACGGCGCTCGTGCTGGTCACCTTCGTCGGTGAGGCGATCCGTGAAGCCTTCGACCCGAAAAAATTCACCACCTACAAGTGAAGACCTACCAGCCACATCTTCTCCAACGCATGCTCCCTGCGGTCATGGCCGTGCTGGCGGCAGCCTGGCTTGTGGGCTGCTCCAAGTCCACAGACGATCGTTTTCCGCCCTACGACAACACTGCCGAGGTGGAGGCGTTTTGGAAATCGAAGCCCGAGTTCTTCCAGTGGAAGACCCCCGCCGACCTGCCCGCTGACTTGAAATGGGAAAACGGAGCGGATGTGCCTGAGTATGGAGATCCTGCGGCCAAGAAGGGCGGCACTCTTCATCTGGACCATCCCACTTATCCGCCGACTTTTCGCGTCGTCGGACCGGATGCGAGCAATCCCTTCCGCGGTGAGCATCATGACAATATTTACATGTGGATCGTCAAACGGCATCCCGACTTGGATGCCTGGATTCCGGGCATGGCGGACGAGTGGGCCTACTCCAAGGACAAGAAGACGGTTTATTTCCGCCTGAATCCGAAGCTGACGTTTACCGACGGCACTCCCATCACGGTGGAGGATTTCTTCATGACGTTTTTCATCATGCTGAGTCCGCACATCAAGGACCCCTGGTACAACGACTATTACTCCAAGGAGTTCAAAGCCATCACGAAGTATGATGATCATACCTTCTCCTTCACCATCCCCGAGGCCAAGCCTGACCCGATGTGGTATGTGGGGGACTTCCAGCCGATGTCACGGAAGTTTTACGGCGAGTTCGGGCCTGATTTCCCGGCCCGCTACCAGTGGCGCAAGGCTCCGAGCACAGGTGCCTACGACATCCTGCCGGAGGGCATCAAACGCGGACGCAGCATCACTCTCAGCCGGGTGAAAAACTGGTGGGGCAAAGACAAAAAGCACTACCGCTACCTCTTCAACGTGGACTTCATCGAGTTCAAAATCATCGCCAGCCAGGACAAGGTTTTTGAAATGTTCCGGCAGGGTCAGATCGACTTCTTCCTCGGTGGCCTGCCACGCTACTGGTATGACAAAACGGAAATTCCCGAGATCTACAAGGGCTACATCGAGCGCCATGTCTTCTACAACGAATTCCCGCAGGTCACCTGGGGCATCCGCATCAATGAAAGCAAGCCGCCGCTGGACAATCTGGATGTGCGTCTGGGCATCAACTACGCGATGAATTTTCAGAAGGTGATCGATGTGGACTTCCGCGGAGACAAATCCCGCATGAACAGCCTGGTGGCAGGCTATGGCAAGTTCACCAATCCTGACCTCAGAGCGCGGCCCTTTGACCCCGTGAAGGCGCGTGAACACTTTGCCAAGGCGGGCTACACCACACCGGGGCCGGACGGCATTCTGCAAAACGCCGCCGGCAAGCGGCTGTCCTTCACCCTTACCACCTTCAATTCTGGCACCGTGACGCCCATCATGCTGCGGCTGAAGGAAGAGGCGAAAAAGGCCGGGCTCGAAATCAAAGTGGAAGGACTCGACACCACCCAGATGTATAAAAAGCTCGATCAAAAAAACCACGAGCTCGGCTTTGCCGGCATGGGTGCCCAACCACCCTATCCGCGCTTCTGGGACGACTACCACAGCTCCAATGCCTACAAAACTGGCAAGGACGGCAAACGCGAGGTCGTGACCGACACGCACAACTTCACCATGACGGCCGATCCGGAACTGGACAAACTCATCGATCAGCACCGTCTGGCACAGACCGAGGATGAAGTGCAGCGCCTGTCCTGGCAGCTCGCCAAGATCATCGAAGACCGTGCCAACGGCATCCCCGCATGGGAGTCTCCCTTCTACCGTTATCTCTGCTGGCGCTGGCTGCGCTGGCCGAAGACGGGCAATGCGCGCCAGAGCCAGATGCCCATGGATGCCATGGTGTTCTGGATTGATGAAGACATCAAACGAGAGACACTAAAGGCCATGCGCGAAGGCAAAGACTTTGGCGAAGTCACACGCGTCTTCGACTCCTTCCAGAGAAAATAATGAGCGCCGCACCCTCCAGCATTCTAGAAGTACGCGACCTCGTCACAGCGTTCGACACCGACGCGGGCCGCATGACGGCGGTCGATGGCATCCGCTTTGACGTGCCACGTGGCAAGACCTTCGGCATCGTGGGTGAATCGGGCTGCGGCAAAAGTGTCACTGCCTTCTCCATCACCCGCCTGCTGCCACAGCCGCATGGGCAGATTCTCGGGGGAAGCATCGAGTTTGAAGGGCGTGATCTGGTTTCTCTGCCGATTGAGGAGATGCAGCAAATACGCGGCAAGGACATCAGCATGATCTTCCAGGAGCCGATGACGGCGCTGAATCCCGTGCAGACCGTGGGCCGTCAGCTCGCCGAGGCCATTCTGCTGCACACGCAATGCAGCAAGGCCGAAGTGCTGGCACGCTGCATCGACATGATGAAGAAGGTGCGCATTCCAGCACCCGAGCAGCGCCTCAACGAATACCCACATCAGCTCAGCGGCGGCATGCGCCAGCGCGTGATGATCGCCATGGCGCTGATCAACAAACCGAAGCTGCTCATCGCCGATGAGCCGACCACCGCGCTGGATGTCACCGTGCAGGCGCAGATCCTCGAACTCATTGCCGATTTGCAAAAGGAGATGGGCATGAGCGTCGTCCTCATCACCCATGATCTCGGTGTCATCGCCCAGGTCTGCGATGAAGTGGCCGTGATGTATGCCGGACGCATCGTCGAGCGTGCCGAGGTGCATGAACTCTTCGCCACTCCACGCCATGCCTACACCCAGGGCCTGCTGGAAAGCATCCCGCGCCTCGACAGCGTGCCAAAGACCAAGCTGAAAGCCATCCAGGGCAATGTGCCCGGCATCGCCGACTTCAAGCCTGGCTGTCGTTTTGGCGAGCGCTCCGGCTGCGTGCACAGCGCCGAGCATCTGAACACACGGCCGCCCTTCATCGAAATCTCCGCCAACCACTGGGTGGAGAACTGCCCCATCTGCGTCGCATGAGCCTCCTCACCGTCCAAAACCTCCAGCAGCATTTCCCCGTACGCGGCGGCCTGCTCCGGCGTTCCGTGGCCTCCTGCAAAGCTGTGGATGGTGTGAGTTTTTCCCTCGGTGCAGGCGAGACGCTCGGCCTTGTGGGTGAATCCGGCTGCGGCAAAACCACGCTCGGCAAAGCCATCGTGCGTCTGCTCAACCCCACCGGTGGCAGCATTCAATTTGAAGGCCAGGACATCACCCACGCGAGCATGGGCACGCTGCGCCCGATGCGGCGGCATATTCAGATGATCTTCCAAGACCCGGCCGAGTCGCTCAATCCACGCCACACAGTGCGCGATATTCTGGAGGAGCCCTTCATTGTGCAGAAGATCGGCACGCCGCCCGAACGCAAAAAATGGGTGGCCGACCTGCTCGACAAAGTCGGACTCAGTGCCGCCTCAGCCGACCGCTTCCCCTTCGAGTTCAGTGGCGGTCAGCGGCAGCGAATTGGCATCGCGCGCGCCATCGCGCTGAATCCCAAACTCATCATCTGTGACGAGCCGGTCTCTGCGCTCGATGTCTCGGTGCAAAGCCAGGTGCTCAATCTCCTGCTCGATCTGCAACGTGACATGGGGCTGAGCTACTTGTTCATCGCCCATGGCCTTAACGTCGTGAAGCACATGAGCGACCGCGTGGCGGTGATGTACCTCGGCAAGATCGTCGAACTCGCGCCGGCCACCGAGCTCTATCAAAACCCGCGCCATGCGTATACCAAGGCGCTATTGGATGCGATCCCCATCGCTGATCCGACGCAGCGTCGCGCACGGCAACTCCTGCGCGGTGATGTGCCTTCGCCGATCAATCCGCCCGCCGGCTGCGCCTTCGGCCATCGCATGAAGCATCCGAAGTGGGAGCAGAGCGTGGGCATGGATCTCACGCTCAAGGAGATCACGCCCGGGCATTTCGTTCAGCCATGTCCGTGCTGTACGTGATGCAGGCATCGCTGCCTGCATGACGAGATGACTGCGGGCAGGAGGTGCCCGCATCACTTTCAGATCAATGAGACGTCGCCTTCTCCGAACCTAGGCCGGTGTGGGCGCGGACTTTGAGCTCGGCGAATTTGGCCTCCGCTTCGGGATCGCGTGCGCTCAAGAGAGTGCCCAGCCAGGCGGCGAGGAAACCGATGGGAATGCTGACGATGCCAGGATTGCTGAGCGGGAAGGGGGCGGCCTTGCCGTAAATGCCGCTGGGGCTGAGCAGGATGAGAACGATGGAAACCACAAGACCAGTCGCCAGACCAGAGACGGCGCCAGTGGTGTTGAAGCGTTTCCAAAACACACTCAACACGATGACGGGCAGATTGGCAGAGGCGGCGACGGAGAACGCAAGTCCCACAAGGAAAGCGGCGTTCACGGTGGGGCCCAGGTAGATGGCGAACCCGATGCTGGCGGCTCCCACACAGAAAGCCGTGATGCGAGCGACGCGGATTTCCTGGCCCGGGCGGTTCTCTTTGCCGTGATGAAGGACGTTGGAATAGAAGTCATGTGCAAAGGAGGCGCTGGCGCTCATGGTCAGACCGGCGACGACCGCGAGAATGGTGGCGAAAGCGACGGCGCTGATGAAGGCGAAGAAGAACTCGCCGCCGAGCACCTTGGCGAGGATCGGGGCGACCATGTTGACATCCAGCTTCCCATCGGTGGTGAGCTGTGCCTTTTCGATAATGGTGGCGGCACCGAACCCAAAGAGGGTGGTCATGATATAGAACAGACCGATGATGGCCATGGCCCACACCACGCTGGAGCGCGCGGTTTTCGCGTCCGGCACGGTGTAAAAACGCACGAGGATGTGCGGCAGACCAGCGGTGCCAAGCACAAGGCCGAGGCACAGCGAAATGAGATCGATCGGTCCCCACGGCCCCGCCACAGCGACGCCGAATTTGAGGCCCGGCTCCATGAGGTTTTTCGGTGCAGCGCTGCCGCCGTAGTCGGCATGAGCGACGGCGTTGAAGAATTCGGTGAAGCTGAAGTGATGGAACTTCAACACCAGGTAGCTCAGCATCACCGCTCCAACCATGAGCAGGAGCGCCTTGATGATCTGCACCCAGGTGGTGGCAAGCATGCCGCCGAAGACGACATAGACGAGCATCAGCAGGCCCACACCGATCACAGCCGGTTCGAAGCTGATGCCGATCAACTGCTTGATAATGGCACCTGCACCAACCATCTGAGCGATCATGTAAAAGGTGGAGACCACGAGCGTGCTGAGCGAAGCGAGCGCACGCACCGGGCGCGGCTTGAGCCGGTAGGCAAGCAGGTCGGCCATGGTGTACTTGCCCGCGTTGCGCAACGGCTCGGCCACGATGAGCAGGACGGTGATGTAGGCGACCAGAAAGCCCACGGAGTACATGAACCCGTCATAACCAGCGACATAGATCATGCCGGAAATGCCCAGGAAGCTCGCAGCGCTCATGTAGTCACCGGCAACTGCCAGGCCGTTCTGCCAGCCGGTGATGCTGCGGCCTGCCGCAAAGTAGGCGCTGGCGCCGGTGTTTTTCTTGGCCGCCCAGAAGGTGATGAGAAGCGTGAGGCCGACGAAGGCCAGGAACATGATCAGGGGAGTGTTCATCGAGAGGGAAAGAAGCAAAGAGGAAAGGAAGATGCGGCAGGAGAGCAGAGATCAATCGTGACCGTGGATCACAGCGGCAGCAGATTTGTCCCACTTGGCGGCAACGCGCACATAGAGAAAGGCCAGGACCCAGGCCATGATGAACTGCGACAGGGCGAACACGTAGGCCACATTCACTTCACCCCAGACCTTCTGTTTCATCATCTCGGGGAAATAACCCACCAGCACCGGCAGCGCGATGTAATAGAGCATGCAGAAGATAAAAGACGGAATGATGAAGGCTTTTTTTTGCGCCAGCAATGCGCGGAATTCCGGCTTCGCCTCAAGGGCTTCCCAGTTCACAGGTGTTTTTTCGCTCATAGTGGGGCGGAGAGTATGGAGACAGACGCTGGATGGCAAGAGTGGAAAGCGGCAGAGACGAAAATGCCCGGTGTTTTCCAGTCCCAATGACAGACCGTTGCTTGACTCTTTATTGAGCACCTTGAAATGGGCTCATGATTCCACGGCAAAAATGCGCGCATTGCGGAAAACTCGCGGATTTTAAAGACGAGTTCTGCACCTCCTGCTGGAGTCACCGCACCAAGGGCAAGGTGCTGACCAGCGAGCAGATCACCACGTGCGAGGCCCAGTATGCCGCATTGAATGATAAGAAACGTTGGCAGGCCAAACTGGGGGCATGGCAGAACCGGCTGCTGCTGCCGGCCATCCTGATGACCCTTTGGTGTCTTTTCGGGGTTTCCACGCTGCTGCCCACCTTTCTGAAGTATGGTTCGGGCCGGCTGGAACTTGCCATCGCCGTGTTTTGCGCGGCAAGTTTTGCGATTGGTGGCTACATGGTTGGCGGAGCCAAGGCTCTCAACATCGCCTGTCCCTTGCTGATCATCGCCAGCCTTGCCGCCACTTATCACATTGGAGATTACTTGCTGGATGTGCTGCGTGGTGAGGCAAAACTCACCAGAGGGTTTGTATTCAGCGGCATTCGCCTGGTGTTCTGCGGTACGGTTGTGGTCTCGTCCGTCCAGATTCTGCGGCTCAAACGCCCTGCAGCCTGACAGCTTCACAAAAGCGATACGCAGCGGTGGTTTGCGCTGGCTTGTTCCTTGAGCAGTGTGAGTCCTTGCGCCACTGGTGCGGCGAATATGGATGCTTGGATCGTCATCGGACTGCTCATCGTAGCCGTCATCGCTTTTGCCACGGAGAAAATCTCGGTGGATCTCGTCACGCTGTCATTGCTCTGCGTACTGGTGATGTGTGGCATTCTGAAGGCGGAGCAGGCCTTTTCGGGTTTTGGCGACCGCGTGATCATCCTGCTGGCGGCGATTTTTGTCATTGGTGCCGCTCTGCGCGAGACCGGCGTGCTGGACATGATGGGTGGTTTTCTGGCACAGACATTCGGCACTCGTCCGAAGCGGCTCATGGGCTTCATGATGGCCGTGGTGGGCGGTCTTTCCGCCTTCATGAACAACACCACGGTGACGGCGGTGTTTGTGGGACCGGTGATGGGTCTGGCGCGCAAACTGCGAATCCCCCCCTCACGCCTGCTGATGCCGCTGGCCTTTGCCTCGCTGATGGGCGGCACGTGCACCTTGATCGGCACTTCCACGAACGTGGCCGTGAGTGGTGCCATCACCAAGCTGGGTTTGCAGCCGCTGGGCATGTTTGAGTTTACAGCGATCGGTCTCGTCCTGATGCTGACTGGCATCCTCTACATGGTCTTCATTGGCACCCATCTGGTACCAGAACGCGACAAGGCTGCCGCCGTGGCCGGTGATGCCATGCGTGACTACTTTGCCGAGGTGATGGTGCTGCCCGGCTCACCTCTCATCGGCCAGGCAGCTTTCGACTCCGACTTTTCAGCGATGGAGTTCCAAGTCATGAAAATCCGCCGGGCCGAACAGACGGTCGATGCCGCTCCCAAGCTCCGCTTCCAGGAGGGGGACGTCGTGCTGGTGGCTGGCAAGGTGGAAAATCTGATCCGGGTGAAAAAGATCGAGGGCATCGACATCCTCGAAGACGTCACGCTGCGCAGTTCCGGTGTGGACATGAGCGATGCACAAGTAGCGGAAGTCGTTCTCACGCCGCGCTCCGCCTTTGTGGGCCGCTCCTTGCGCGAAAACAACTTCCGCCAGCGCACCGGTCTCTCCGTGCTGGCCCTCATGCGTGGTGATCGCTCGCTGATGCATCACATGGCGGCTGAAAAACTGCGTGCAGGTGATGTGCTGCTGCTGCAGGGGCCAAGCGATCGCTTCCGCGCTTTCGAAGAAGGCAATGACATGATCGTCATCACACAGTACCAGTTCAGCGCAGAGACGCGCCGGCGCGGCTTCATGCTGCTGGGCGCCTTTGTCCTCGCCGTGATTGCCAGCAGCCTCGGCTGGGTGCCTGACACCGTCGCCTTTGTCATGGTTGCCATGCTGGCCGTCCTCATGCGCTGCATCAAGCTGGAGAACGCCTATGCCAACATCGACTGGCGGCTGCTCATCCTGATCGGTGGCATGATGGCCTTTGGTGAAGCGATGCAGATTTCCGGCGCATCACGCATGATCGCCGACTTCATCACCGGCTGGCTGCAGCCCATGGGTGTCTTTGCGGTCTTCACCGGCTTTTGTCTGCTGACGATGCTGCTCACCCAGCCGATGTCGAATGCCGCTGCCGCGCTGGTGGTGCTGCCGGTGGCGCTGCAGGCCGCCGCTTCCATGGGAGCCAATCCACGCACCTTTGCCATCGGCGTCATGCTCAGCGCCTCCGCCTCCATGCTCACGCCGTTTGAGCCCAGCTGCATCCTTGTCTATGGCCCCGGGAAATATCGCTTCGCAGACTTCATCAAAGTGGGCGGTGGCCTGACCTTCGTGATGCTGCTCGTCATCCTGATCATGGTGCCGCAGTTCTGGCCGCTGAAGTAGTGGACTGAGCGTGCCATCATTTGGACCTCTTTGTGCGGTAAATGAAGAGCACAACGCTCCTTCATCCGAGAACGCGCAGAAGATGTGGGTTCACGCTGTGCCTTCGATTTCGATGCTGAACTTCAAAAGTTCCTGACTGGTTGATGGGACTACAAGGACCGAATCCTCATCAAAAGCGGACTTGTTCCCAGCTCTTATGATTGGGGTTAGCTAGTTTGTTAAATTACTCATATCCGTAAGTACTGCGAACAAGCGCAACAAGTGGGTTCCGCTTTGGAAACACAAGGGTTCCACGGGCAGACGAGCTGTGAACGGATCCGGCAGGAATTGTGAGCGAACTCCAACAACCCGGACTGTTCACCTTTACTCTCATGACCTGCGGTTTTGTTGGTCCAGTTGTACACGAGTTGTTCGCAGCAATTCTTGGAGTGCTGGATTGTCGAGCGCGGCCTGGGCTGCCACCACTTCGGCGTCTTTTTTGCTGCGACCGGTGCCCCGCCCGAGCTGGGTGCCCCGCCAGGCGACAGTGGCGATGAAGTTCTTGGCGTGATCTGGCCCCTCAGAACCGACGATCTCATAGACAGGCGGCTCCACGCCCACCGCTTGAATGAGTTCCTGAAGCTGTCCCTTGGGATTGGCATCCAGTAGGCCGCGATTCAGTGCTTCGAGATCTTCGGCGAAGAGACGTTCGGCAAATTGATGGGCTGCGTCCGTTCCTGAATCGAGGTGGATGGCGCCTGCGACGGCTTCGAGGGCATCGGCGAGGGTAGATTCACGGTCCCGGCCGCCGTTGGCCTCTTCACCCCGCCCCAGGTGCAAGTAGGCACCGAGTCCGATGCGGCGGGAAATGCGCGCCAGCGCCTTGGTGGAGACGAGCTGGGCGCGCGCCTGGGTCAGGACGCCTTCGTCGGCTTGGGGAAGGCGTTGAAAGAGCAGATGTGACAGGGCGAGCTGCAGCACGGCATCGCCGAGGAATTCGAGGCGCTGGTTGTCCGAGTGAACGCGCTGGTTTTCATAACCGACGCTTCCGTGCGTGAGCGCGAGCTGGAGCAACGCGGGATCGCGAAAGGTGTGGCCTATGACTTGTTCCAGCGGTTGCATGTGTGCTCTTTTGTAGCCGGAAGTCCGGCAGCACTCCATGAAAAAAGTGGGGTGACCGACGGGACTCGAACCCGCAACAACCAGAATCACAATCTGGGGCTCTACCGTTGAACTACGGCCACCATCTCTACCGAGAGTCGAGCATAGTACTCGGGACGAGCGTTTGCGCCAGTGAAAAATCAGGGGTGGGGAAAGTCAGGGTGGCAAACCCGCCCATGAGGTCATTCTTTCCGCCGGAACCAGACCCACGGCAGGGCGAAAGCGGCGGTGATCAGCACGGTGAGCACGCCGATCATGGCGGTCATGCCGAGGGTGATGAGTCCGCGATTGCTACCTACAGCGAGGGCACCGAAGCCCAGGCCAGTACTGAGACCGCAGTAGGCGAGCGAACGGCCCAGCGAGGCGACGCGTTCGCGGGTTATGCCGGGCTCACGCAGGGAATGCATGACATGGATGGTGAAATCGAGACCCAGACCCAGACAGAGGGGGATGGCCCCGACACTCATCAAATTCCAAGTCAGGCCCCAGGCGGACATGCCTCCGAGGAGAATCCAGCCGCTGGCTGCGAGGGTGACGAAGGCGAAGGCTCGCTCTCGCCAGCCATGAAACACCAGCAGGAACAGGAGGCAGGCGATGACGATGGTGGGCACGCAGACGTACAGGATTTCACGCTTCAGCAAGGGTTCCAAAGAAGTGCGCAGAAAGGCCCAGCCGGCAGGATGAGCACCTGGGATTTTTTCCAGTTCATGCAAGACGAGCGCGTTCTCCAGGGATCGGCCGGGGGCGAGGCGTATGGAACCCATTGCCATCAAACCGTGTTTGTCGTGCTGGGAGACGATGCCGCCTAAATTTTCGAGCACGATGGGCTTGGGCCAGAGCGGCAGCGCTGTTTTGGCTGCGGCCCATTCACGCAGCTGCTTGAAGACATTCTGCGTCAGGGCATAGGCGACGTCGGTGAATCCGGCGGCATCGACGGCTTGTTTGAATGCGTCTTCGCGTGCGGCGAGGGACTGTAGCGCGGCAAGATTTGTTTTTTGCGCGTCCGCATCGGGAACCAATGCAAGCGGCAGCAGCTGGGCTTCGACTTCGTCGCTTTTGAGTGTCTTCTGGGAGGCGAGGATGCTCTGGCGCAGGGCGGTGGCATCTGCGGCCGCGAAGACGACTGGCACGTTGCGCCCCGGCTCGTTGCTGGTGTTCAGCATGCGTTGCTCGATATCTTCCAGAACATCGAAGGCCTCGCTCTTGTCAGGGCGCAGCACAGCCGAGCCGAAATCCATCTTTGGCAGACCCTTCCAGCCCACCACCGCAGTGGCGGCGATGAGGGCGATCAAGACGAGCCACACCATGATGCCCTGCATCCGCATGGCCAGGCGAATGCTGCCATGATGCTCCTCCAGTTTGCCCGTGGTCATGCCCAGGGGCAGAAAGCCAAAGATCATGACTGCTGCACCGATCAACACTCCGAGCGCCGACAACACACCCAGCTGCGCCACGCCGGGAAGCTGGCTGAGGCCCAGCATGGCAAAGATGCCGGCGATGCTGACGGCCGACCACGTAACACTGGGCAGCGCACGCCGGCAGATGCTGCCAAATCGTTCACCCGGATGCTCGCGTGACACATGCAGGCCGTAGACACCAAAGTCCTCAATCAATCCGGTGAGGATGGCCGCGAAGCCCATCGACATCACATTGAGAGAGCCATAGATCACGCCCGCTGTGCCGAGCGTGAGCAGGTTGGCGCAGAGAATGGCGAGCAGCAGCCAGAGCAGTGGCTTCACACTGCGGTGCAGCAGCCAGAAAAGAAAGCCGACGATGAAGGTGACGGCACCAATCGACTGCCGCATGTCCCCTTCCATGCCGGTGGCGATTTCGGCTTGAAACGCCGGGTCGCCAGTGAAACCGATCTTCACGCCCGCGAGTTCTTTTTGTTGGGGCAGCCATTCTTCGCGCACCGCCTTCTTGATCTGCATGAGCCACGCATTAGCCGCACGATAGTCAGCAAGCGCCTGACCCGGTGGAGTGACAAACAGCAGGCGCAGCGTGCCATCGGCGCTGCTGAACTCATCGCTCATCAGGCTGCTCATGTCCCCTCCCCCGCTCATGAGCGCCAGCGCACCGCGCGCGAGGCCGAGCGGATCGTAGCCGCTGAGCGTGGCGTTTTGCAGATCCAGAGATGAAGCTGCAGCCTCCTTGGATTTGGCGAGCAGGGTCGTGATCGAAGCGGGATCGAGCGACGCGATGAGCTTCGCCACCTCCTGTGGCGGTGCATTGAGCCAGAGATAGGCGACGACTTCGGCGATGATCGCAGGATCGGACTGCAGCAGGGATTTGCTGCGCACGCTGGCACAGAGCTCAGGCTTGGCGGCCAGGTGTTCGGCCAGTGCGTCTGCTGTGATTTCAGCGAGCGCCGGATCATCGGCCTGCACGGCGATGAGCAGCAGATTGCGCTTCTGTTCGCGCAGCAGGCGTGTGCCCTGCAGTCCTGGCAGCTCCTGCGGCAGCAGGCTGAGCGGATCCACATCGAAATCCAGCCGCGAAACGCCGAACGCTCCCGCCACGATGACGAGCAGGACAAAGAGCAGGCGGAGATAGGCTGGTTTCATGCGCGGCTGAAAGAAGCGGAGTCAGGCGGGAAGTCCACTGTCGAATGTCTTGACGTGTCCGCTGCCTCCCGCCAGCATCGCGGCCATGTTTCTCCTTGCCGCAACTTCGGCCAGCTACTGGCCCTTCGTCGTTCTCGCTATCAGCGTGGCTTTCATCATCATCGCGATCAGCAAGCTGCGCATGCATCCGTTTCTCGCGCTGGTGCTTGCGGCTCTGCTGGCCTGTTTGCTGGCGGGGAAGGATTCCTGGGATGTGGTGCAGAAGGATGGCAAGACGAAGGCGATGTCATCGCTGGTGGGTGCGGTGGAGATGGTGTCCAAGGGTCTGGGAGATTCGGCACGTGACATCGCCATCTCAATCGCGCTGGCGGCGATCATTGGCATGTGCCTCATGGAAAGCGGCGGCGCGGACAAGGTGGTGCGGCGCTTCCTCGCGTTCTTCGGTGAAAAGCGTGCGGGCTGGGCGCTGCTGTGGAGCACCTTCGTCCTGAGCGCTCCGATCTTCTTTGACACGATGTTCATGCTGATGGTGCCGCTGGCGATGGCGCTGCGCATGCGCACGGGCAAAGATTACACGCTCTACCTGATGGCGATCTGCTGCGGCGGCACGGTGACGCATTCGATGCTGGTGCCGCATCCCGGACCTGTGGCGGTGGTGGAGAGCCTGAAGCTGAATGTGGGCGAGTCGCTGGTGGGGGGGCTGGTCATCGGTGCGATCACCTGCTTCTTTGGGTTCCTCGTGAGCAAGTGGCTCAATGCGCGCACCGACGTGCCGCTGCGAGAACAGGGTGGTGTCTCGCTCTCGGATCTTCAAGGCATCAGCGCAAAGCCGGAGAGTGAGCTGCCCTCGTTCTTCTGGAGCATCATGCCGGTGGTGCTGCCGATTCTTTTGATCAGCCTGACGACGGTCTTTGAGCTCGCGCATGAGGGCGCGGCGAAAGGCTCGGGCTGGGGTGTGGCGATGGTGAACGCTCTGGGCGGCGAGCATGGATTTGCTGCGGTGCGCAACTGGGTGGATTTCATCGGCCACAAGAACATCGCGCTGATCATTGGTGCGATTATTTCCATCGTGGTGCTGGCAAAGCAGCGCGGCTACGGCTTCAAGAAGGTCGAAGAACTGATGGGACCGCCGCTGGAGACGGCGTGTATGATCATCCTGATCACCAGTGCGGGCGGCGCCTTCGGCTACGCGCTGCGTCAGGCAGGCGTGGGGGGAGCGGTGGAGCTTCTGGCGAAGGACTATAGCCTTAACCTGATCGTGCTTGGCTGGCTTGTCTGTGCCGTGGTGCGTGTGGCGCAGGGTTCCGCAACGGTGGCCATGCTGACCGGTGCTTCGATCATGGCTCCGATGGTGTCAGGCGGTGCTCTCGGCTGTCATCCGGTCTATCTCTTCTCGGCCATCGGCTTTGGCGCGATGTGCGGCTCGTGGATGAATGACAGCGGCTTCTGGGTGGTGAACCGCCTCAGTGGCATGACTGAAAAGGAAACCCTGCGCACCTGGTCCGTGCAGCTCACGGCGGATTCCGTGATTGGTCTGCTGGTGACGCTAGTCTTGAGCAAAGTGCTGCCGCTGGTGTAAAAGTTCCGTGCTGTCATGAGTGCGAGCGAAGTGATTGAACTCTACGATTCCCTGCCGGTGTGGGAGCAGAGGATCGTGGCTGAACACATCCGCAATGCTGCTGCAGCCCAGATGTCCGAGCCAAAGCCTCAGGTAGAATTCAAGGAGCTGGTGAATCAAGTTTTCGACAAGCACAACGGGCTCATGGAGCGCTTTGGGCAGTGATGAACAAACCGCTCATGGCTTCCAATCCGTAGCAACAAACTCGATGCTTCAAACCTTGAGCAAAGTGCCGCCGATGGTGTAAGGGTCGCGCACATGTCTGACATCGCCACGCATCCGCAACTCAGCGCGCTCATTCGCCACCGTCGCTCCATCAAGCCGGTGGACATGGATGCGACGCGCAATGTTGAGCGTGTGCTGCTCACGCAGGTGCTGGAAGATGCGACGTGGGCGCCGACGCATGGATTGACGGAGCCGTGGAAATTCATCGTGCATCAAGGCGCGGGTCGCGCGCGACTCGCGGAGACGATGCAGCGTGTTTACCGCGAGACGACGCCGGCTAACGAGTTCCGCGAGGACAAGATGAAGAAGATGAGCGAGAACCCGTTGCTCTCACCGGTGGTGATCGCCTGTGTGATGGAGCGGCGCGGTGGCGCAAAGATTCCCGAAGTGGAAGAGATCGAGGCAGTGGCCTGTGCGCTGCAGAATCTGCAGCTCTCCGCCACGGCGGCTGGCCTGGGATGCTACTGGTCATCCCCTCCCCTGCTGGGCACGCGTGAGTTTTCCGACTATCTGCAAATCGGCGCGGAAGACCGCTGCGTGGGCCTCATTTATCTCGGCTGGCCGCGTGCCGGACTGAACTGGCCGAAGAGCGTGCGGCAGCCGGTTGAATCCAAAACCCAATGGCGCGATGACTGAGTGGTTCACCAACGCCTGGCATACCACGATCCACTTTTTTACCACCATGCCGTGGCAGATGTGGGGAGTGTGGTCGCTGACGATCTGCCTGCTTCTCGTGGGCATCATTGGTTCGGTGGTGCCGTTTCTGCCGGGGCCGTTGTTGATTTTTGCGGCAGGCATTTTGCACACCGTGCTGCGTCCTGAATCCGGCATGAGCACTTGGGGCTTCGTGATTTTATCACTCGGACTGGTGCTGTCTTATGTCGTTGATTTCGTTAGCGGTGCGATGGGTGCACGCTGGTTTGGTGCGAGCCGCTGGGGCATCGCCGGTGTGTTCATCGGCGGCATCGTGGGTATGTTCTTCATCCCCTTTGGCCTGGTGCTGGGCCCGCTGATCGGCGGCGTTTCCTTTGAGCTGATCTTTGCCAAGAAGAGGCTGCAGCCTGCGGCGAAATCGGCCTGGGGATCGCTGCTGGGTACCGGCGTGGGCCTCGTGCTGCGCCTGATCGTGGCGCTGGGCATGGTGGCCACGTTCTTTCTCGATGCGCTGGTGTGGTGAGGCCTCAAGCCTTGCCCTGCAGCAGCATGCGCGCACCAAAGACGACGAGGATGGTGCCGAAGATGCGCGTGAGTGTTTCGTTGCTCATCGACTTCAACCAGCCTGCGCCAAAGTAGGCAAAGATGGACGCGGAGACCGCGGTGATGGCGGCGACTTTCCATTCCACATAGCCATGCTTGGCATTCTGCGTGGTGGCCATCAGCGCGGTGGGAATGATGATGGCAAGCGAAGTCGCGACCGCCGTTTTATGCGGCAGCTTGAGGAAGAACACAAACGCAGGAACCATCACGACACCACCGCCGACGCCACATAATGCAGCGACTGCGCCGCTAACGATACCAATGGCAAGACAGGCGAGAATCGTGGAGGTGGGCATGATGAATCAGCGGGATTGTCGGGCGAGCAGGCCGACGAGGAGACGCTCAAGCACAAGCTTGGGATCGAGCGATGAAGTGACGAGTTTGGAGTTGGCAGCGAGGCAGGCTTTGAATCCGGCGTGGAGTTCTTCGAGCGAGAAGTTGCCGGTCTCGGGGATGGCGAGAAACATCGGATAGGCATTGAAGCCGGTGCCATCTTTCTTGCGTGGCAGATGCGAGGTGGCCGTCGAGGGCAGGCTTTCGAGCGAGGAGCAGAAGCCGGCGTAGTTGAACTTGTTGATCTTGTGGCGTGAGCCGAGGTCTTTGATGAGCAGCAGGCTCCGCACGCGTGGCACGATGGCGGCGAGCAGCAGGCCGATGGCGTTCTGCCCCTGATACATGAGTGTGCTGAGCAGCTCGAGCGCGCGTGGCAGATCGCGTTTTCCGATGGCGTTGCCGAGATCCCACAGCACACCGGCGCGGCTCATGGACACCATGTTTTGCACGGTCTTCAGTCCGGCACGGCGGCGCTCGCCGAGAAAGAGATCGATCTTTTCGAGCTCGTTCTCCATCTGCCTCGTGTCATCTCCAGCCATTTGCACCAGCAGCTCCAGCGCACCGCTTTCAAAGGTGATGCCGAGTTCCTTGGCCTTGCGTGAGGCCATGGCAAGCACCGGGCCTTCCCATCCGGCACGCGAGGTATCCGGCTTGTCGAAGACTTCGAAGGTGGCGATCTTCGAGATGCGTTTGTAGGTGTTGCGCCGTTTGTCGATGCCAGTCGCGCTGATGACAAAACTCACATCGCTGCCAAGGCCGCGCTCGATCACATCGAGGATGCGTTCGAATCCGTTCACCGCATCCTGTCCTTTGCCCGGACCGGAGTCCCCGAGGAAGTTCGCGTACTTCAACCACACTACTTTGCTGCCACCAAAGAAGGGCAATGTTTGCAATGCCATGCACACATTCGAGCAGATCTTGCCGGCGTGTTCAGCGTTGTCGGCGGAGCCGTCGATGATGTCGTTGCTGAAGTCTCCGGCGTCCGGGGGCGTGAGGCTGCGCACGAGCATGAGCGCGGCTTCCTTCACGCGCGCTTCATCACTGCCGATGAAGACATTCACCTGGCTGGCAGCGGTTTTTTTCGGCGGGGGCATGCTTCACCGATGGAGCAGGATGCGCACGGCATCAAGCTTTGCGGTGCGTCTGCGAACTTGACATTCTTTCAGCGATTTGATGAAATCAGTTCAAATCCATCTACCACCATGAAAACATCAATGATTGGGTCCAAGGTTTCCACGGCAGTCGCGCTTTTGACGACTGCTTTTTTTATGTCTGCCGCCGGCTTTTCTGCCAAGGCGGAAGATCTGAACGCGGTATTTCAGCAAGGCCGCGCCGCTTACTACAAGGGTGACTTGGATACGGCGTACAAGCTGCTCTCCCGTGTGGCTGCGGCGAACCCGAAGCACGCCGAGACGGCGAACATGCTGGCCTACATCCGCGCCAACTACCAGCCAAAGGACACATCGCTCAAAAACCAATACGCCGCCGTCATTCTGCCGAAGGTGTCCATGGATGACGTGACACTGACCGAAGCCATCGAGGGTCTGCGCGCGCTGTCCAAAAATGCGAGCGGCGGTAAAGTAGTGCCCAACGTGATCGTGAAGGGCGAGGACCTGACGAAGAAAAAGCTCAGCCTCTCACTGGCCAATGTCCCCTTGGACGAGGCGCTGAATTACGTGGCGCAGCTCGTGGAAGCCAAGGCGACCTATGACAAGCATGCCGTCATTCTGACCAGTCAGGCCGATACGATCACCTCCACGGCGGCGACGACTAAGTAGCATTCAAGGTTGCTTGATTGACTTGCAGTGATTCAGCGGACCTCTGTCTTGGAAACAAGGCAGAGGTTTTCGCTGCAAACCATTGGTGCTGAATGATTTAATGGAGATTCGACGCCGAGAACTCATTTCTCGGCGTCAGCCCTCTGATCTGAACTCGGCCTGAGGCATCGTTCTCAGAGCCAAAAGCCCGGGAAAGCCCGCTCTCGAAAGAACTGGCTATCGCTTAAACTCAATCGTTGAAGAAGTGACGTCCGGTCTGGCCGGCTTCGGTCTTGTTGTCCACTTCCCAGTACACATCTTCAAAGATGGACTCGGGTTCTGGATAAGGGCTGACCTTGGCGAACTCGGCGGAGTCTTCCGCTTCCTTCTGCGCTTCCTTGTCGATCTTCTTCAACTCTTCTTCGGTGGCGACGCCTTCCGTGAGAAGGTTGCGCTTCCACACCTGAATCGGGTCGTGATCGTTTTGGAACTGCTCGACTTCTTCCTTGGTGCGGTACTTGAACTTGTTGGCGTCAGCGACGGAATGCCCTTCCCAGCGGTAGGTGGCGATTTCGATGATGCTCGGCTTGGACAGGGTATGCGCCCGCTCGATGGCCTTGCTGACTCCGGCGCGGACTTCGTAGATGTCGGCACCATTGAACTGCTCCCAGGCCATGCCGTAACCTTCAGCGCGCTTGGCGAGGAAGTCGGTGTAGGCGGATGAGCGCTGCTGGCTGGTGCCCATCGAGTAGCCGTTGTTTTCGATCACATAGATCACAGGCAGATCCCACAGTTCGGCGAGATTCAGGGATTCATGGAAGGCACCTTGGTTCACAGCGCCGTCGCCGAGGAAGCAGAGGGCGGCACCTTTGAGGCCACGGTATTTCAGACCGTAGGCGAGGCCGAGGCCCAGCGGAGTCTGACCGGCCACGATGCCGTGACCACCCCAGTAGTTTTTGTCAGGCGCGAAGTAATGCATGGAGCCGCCCTTGCCGCGGGAGCAGCCGGTGGCCTTGCCGAAGAGTTCGGCCATGCACTCGTTCATGTTCATGCCCACGGCCAAGGCGTGAGCGTGATCGCGATAAGCGGTGATGACGTGATCGTTTTCGCCCATCACTGAAACCGTGCCGACGGCCACAGATTCTTGGCCGATGTAGAGGTGGAGGAAACCGCCCATGCGACCGGCTTGGTAATGCTGAAGGGACACCTGCTCGAAGCGGCGAATGCGGACCATCTTGCGGTAAAGCTCCACCTTGTCGGCAGCGGTGAGCTTCAGATTAATCGGGTCGGCAGCGTGTTTTGTGGGGGCGTTTGCGGAGGCCATTGGTGGGGGCGATACTAGCGGGAAGCATGCCGGAAGCAAGCATGGTGTTTGAACTGCGGCAGAGGAGAATCAAGCTCCTGTGCGTGGGATGCAGAAGGTGAAAGCTGGTGGCTCAAAAGGCATCGTCTGATGGCGTTGTGCGACACTGATTTTCGGTAGGTGAGCCTGGAGACGCGCGGCGGCGCCCATCATCCTCACGTCCGAAACTGCCAACTAAACGGAAATGAGTTTCGCGAACCGATATAGAGCAGTTCTGAGCGACCAAAGGTATGATGGGCACCCATGTCCGTCGCTGTTTGTGGTGACCTCACAAGGAGGAGAACGATGGCCTGCACGAATGGCATTCAGGCCGCCCGGAATGGGTGATCGGTCTTCTCGGATCGACCTCTCGGTTTCAGCCAATGATGAGGCAGGCGGTCGCGATTCAGGGCTGGGTCGGCGAGAGGGGTAATGGGATTCAAGACATCCTCCATCTGCCCCGTTCTGGCGCGTGGTCGATGGAGACCATTCACTTATGTCGTGGTTCACTCCAGCCACTGGGACTGCGGTCTCCGAGTCCGTCGGCAGCACTGCAACTCCGAGCTATCTCAACCTCCCCTTCAATCTCAGCGATCATGTGCGTGGCCTCATTCGGCGCAGGTCACCCCGTCCGCTGCATATGCATGTGGCAGCAATTCCGAGTCTGCACGGAGCTTCGCCTCCTCCTGCAATGAGGGTTTTTCAAACATGCTCCGCCCCCACCACGCCGATCACTCCCCCTGCCCTAACCTTGCATACTGGCCGCTTTCTCTCCCTCTTTTTACTCGTCTACTGTCTGAATCCATCCCCCAAGCCACCCCTGTTGCAGCCTTCTCATCCCTCAAGCTCCTCATTCGACACCTCATGGGCAGCTCATTTTCACCCTCGAAGACCCCTCATTCCGGCCCACTACCCTTTCCCCATCTGCCATCTTCGACCCTCCGTCTGCCCGTCTGGCCCTGCCTCTGAAACGCTGTCTGCGATTCCCTTTTGTTCCACATGGAACAATTTCCGGCCTGTGTTACTCTCGTTTCCCCCATGCCAACCAGCCTCTATACCTTCCCCAAGCACTACGACGTCATTGTCTGCGGAGCCGGCCATGCCGGGGTAGAGGCCGCCATGGCCGCTGCCCGGCTTGGTTGCCAGACCGCCATCCTCACGCAGAACCTCGATACCATCTCCCAGATGTCCTGCAACCCGGCTATCGGGGGCTTGGCCAAGGGGCATGTGGTGCGTGAGATCGACGCCCTTGGCGGGATTATGGGCCGAAACACGGACGCCACGGGTATCCAGTTTCGCATGTTGAACGCCCGGAAAGGGCCCAGCGTGCAGGCTCCCCGGGCCCAGTGCGACAAGAAGGCTTACCAGTTTCGGATGAAATGGCTGATCGAAAACCAGCCCAACCTCGACCTCCATCAGGGCAATGCCGCTGAGATCCTGGTCGAAAACGATGCTATCACCGGCATCCGCACCAGCCTCGGGATGATCTACCGGGCCAAAGCGGTGGTCATTTCCTCCGGCACTTTCATGCGCGGACTCCTCCATGTGGGGCAGCAGAACCAGGCTGGGGGCCGCATGGGGGACAGTATTTCCACCCTTTCGGACAGCCTCCGAGAGCTCGGTTTCGACGTCCAACGCTTCAAAACTGGCACCCCTTGCCGCCTCAACAGCCGCAGCATCGACTTCTCAAAGTGCGAACTCCAGCCCGGGGACGAGCCCGCTCCGCGCTTCAGCTACCTCTCCGGCACCCTCCCGGAGGACGAGGATGAGGCCCCAATCGAGGGCTCTACCCCCCTTCCCAGCACCGGTCCCAACCAGTTTACCCTGAACTCTTGGACCCCGGAAAAGTTCCACGTGGAACAAATTCCCTGCTGGATCACCTACACCACCCCCCAAACTCACGACATCATCCGGGCCAACATCCACAAGTCGGCCATGTATTCCGGCCGGATCGAAGGGGTCGGACCGCGCTATTGCCCCTCCGTGGAGGACAAGGTGGTGCGCTTTGCGGAGAAGGAACGGCACCAGATTTTCCTCGAACCCGAGGGTCGCCACACCCGCGAATTCTACGTGAATGGCGTCTCCACCTCCCTGCCCTTCGAGGTCCAGTATGACTTCATTCGCTCCATTCCCGGCCTCGAAAAGGCCGAGATCGTCCGCCCCGGTTACGCCGTGGAGTATGACTACTGCCCCCCTACACAGCTCCACCCCACCCTGGAAACCAAGCGCGTTTCCGGCCTCTACTTCGCCGGGCAGATCAATGGCACCTCCGGCTACGAGGAGGCCGCCGGTCAGGGTCTCATCGCCGGAGCCAATGCCGCGCTCAAGGCCCAGGGCCGCCCCCCTTTCCTGCTGCAGCGCAGCCAGGCTTACCTCGCCGTGATGATCGACGACCTCGTCACCAAAGGCACCACGGAGCCCTACCGCCTCTTCACCTCCCGCGCCGAGTACCGCCTCCTGCTCCGCCAGGACAATTGCGACCTCCGCCTCACTCCCCTCGCCGCCGCCATCGGTCTTGCCTCCCCTTTCCGCATCCGGCATACGGAGGCCAAATCAACCGCCCTCGCCACCGCCCGCACCCTGCTGCAGGAGATCCGTCTGGACGGCGTGACCCTCGAAAAATGGCTGCGCCGCCCCGAAAGCATCCCCTCCCAGCTGCCCGCCGAGATCTACTCCCAGTTCACCCCTGAGGTTTGGAGCCTCGTCGAAAACGACGTCAAATACGCCGGCTACATTACCCGGCAGGAGGACATGGTCGCCAAAACCTCCCGCATGGAGGAAAAGATGATCCCCGCCGACTTCGACTACCACGCCATCCCCGGCCTGAAAACCGAAGCCAAACACCGCCTCACCGCCCTCCGCCCCGCCACCCTCGGCCAGGCCGCGAGAGCCCAAGGCGTGAATCCGGCGGACATCGCCCTGCTGGCGGTGATGCTGAAACGCGGCAGCAAGGAGCCTGAGGGCGCGGACTTGGGGGCTTAAGTCCTCGTTCTTCGATCCTGGACTTTTAGGATGGCGAGGAGCTGCATACATCACGGGCAAGCTGCCCGCCAAAACGGGAGTTCTGCTATGACACATGAGAACGAAGAAGACTGACAACTTTTCAAAGCCAGCACTCGCACATGCTCATTTTCGCACTCCTCTACCTCGTCGGCTTCGTCATGCCTTTCATAGGTTTCTACCATCTCATTCGTGGCATTCGCACACGCAGCGCCAAGCGCTGCCTTCTGGCGGTCCTTGTTCCGATCCTTTACTGGCTCGCTCTCGCACAACTCTACTATGCCGACCAGCGCTTCATTGAGGAGGAGACACGCAAGAATGGCGGGAACCTTCCAGACTGGGTGTGGTGAACTCTTTTCCCATCTCTTCAAGAATCCAAAAGCGCGGCTGTGCAGCAAATCCCAGCTGCTTGAGTTGCGCGTATACCCCCCGGCGAAATTGGCGGAGTTCCCCCCCCTTGGTTGGGTTGGGCGGGCAGCTCTCCCCGTTGGCAAGGTTGACGTCACCCCAGGTCGTCTCGATTCTGTCGTCCACCCCGCCCATTGAATGGATTTCATCACGCTCCTAATCCTCGCGATCCTGATCTATCTGGTGCTCCATTTCGGCCCGCGGATCTTTGGTTCATGGATGAGTTCACGCGTCCTTGCCAAAGTCATGGCCCAGCCCTCGGATGCCCGGCGCGCACAGCTGGACCCCGAAAGCCAATACGTCGTCCACATCACTGAATCGGAAGTCTCCTGCCACCGCCCCGACGGGATTGTCGAGACAGTCCACTGGGACTATAGCAAATCGCAAAACTCATTTCCGGATCGAGCAGATGGAGGCGGTCTGAGTGGCCGATGACATGAAGTGGTTGAGGGCATGGCAAAGACGGTCTTCGAGCTCCGCGCCGCTTCGTGCGATCCAGTCGGCAAAGAAGTCGGCCTTC
>CALRWM010000066.1:0-32865 GCA_943371875.1 Prosthecobacter debontii
GCCATGCCGCCAAAGGGCGTCACCGGCTTGTCAGAGTATTCAATGGGCAGGTTCACCATGACGGTGAGTGTGCCACATGCGTCAATCCCCTGATGGTTCAACCTTTTGCGCCTTCCGCTCCGCCTCTATTGCATGCTCCGGGTTAAATCCGGGCGGTTCGCCCGCGTGCGCTCCAGCGCCTGCTGCGCCCGCCATGCGGCGATCTTCGCATGATTCCCGCTCAGCAGCATCTCTGGCACCTTCAACCCACGGTATTCCGCCGGCTTGGTGTACTGTGGCGCCTCCAGCAGGCCGCTGGCGCCAAAGCTCTCTTCCACCGCGCTCATTTCATCCCCCAGCACCCCGGGCAGCAGGCGTACGATGGCATCCATCACCACCACGGCGGCGATGGCCCCGTTCGTCAGCACGTAGTCTCCCAGGCTGATTTCCTCGTCCACCCAATGCTCAATGATGCGGTTGTCGATCCCTTCGTAATGCCCCGAAAGGAAGATCAAATGCGGCTCAGCGGACAACCGCCTCGCCGTGGCCTGATCAAAACGCTTCCCAGCGGGTGACATGTAAATGATGCGCGCCTCCGGAGTGTCGAGACGGTCCAGTGTATCAAACATCGGCTCCGGGCGGATCACCATCCCCTGCCCCCCACCATACGGGGTGTCGTCCACATGGCGGTGCTTTCCCATCCCCTGCTCACGCAAATCATGCACCCGCAGGTCCAGAATACCCTTTTCCTGCGCACGGCCCATCATGCTCAGGCCCATCGGCACCGAGACCAGTTCGGGAAACAACGTCACCACATCAATTCGCATTCTGGGGCTATGCCGCAGCCTTGCAGGCACGGCAAGCCCGGCATTCTCACCTTCACCGGGAATGCGCCTTGACGCTTTGGGCCGCACTTCTACTATCGGGCTCCCCCATTTTTTCTCCATGAACATCCACGAGTATCAAGCCAAGCAACTGTTCGACAAATTCGGCGTCGCCAGTCCCAAAGGAATCGTCGCCAGCACAGCGGCAGAAGCAGGAGCCGCAGCTCGCGAAATCGGTGAAGCAGGACTCGTGGTGAAAGCCCAGGTACATGCCGGCGGTCGTGGCAAAGGCACCTTCAAAAACGGTTTCAAAGGCGGCGTGCATCTCGTGAACACCCCGGAAGAAGCCGAGGACATCGCAGGAAAGATGCTGGGCCAGACCCTCGTCACCCACCAGACCGGCCCTGAAGGCAAGCTCGTGAGCAAGGTGCTCATCGCCAAATCCGTGAACATCACGAAGGAATACTACTTCGCCATCCTGTTTGATCGCGTCTCCAGCAGCCACGCCATCATCGCCTCCACCGAAGGCGGCATGAACATCGAAGAAGTCGCCGAGAAGACTCCCGAGAAGATCTCCAAAGAATTCGTCAACCCTGCCCTTGGCCTTCAGCCCTACCAATGCCGCAAGGTCGCTGCGTCCCTCGGTCTGACCGGACCTCTCGCCAACCAGGCTGTGAAGCTTTTCACCGCCCTTTGGAATCTTTACCTCAAGAGCGACTGCTCCCTCGTGGAAATCAATCCTCTCGCCATCACCGACGATGGCAAGGTCGTGGCTCTCGATGCCAAGTTCAACTTCGACGACAACGCCCTCTACCGCCAGAAGGACGTCGTCGCCATGCGTGACACCACGGAAGAAGATCCGCGCGAAGTCGCCGCCAGCGAATTCGGCCTCAACTACATCGGTCTCGACGGCAACATCGCCTGCCTCGTCAACGGCGCCGGCCTCGCCATGTCCACCATGGACATCATCAAATTCCACGGCGGCGAGCCAGCAAACTTCCTCGACGTCGGCGGCGGCGCCACCAAGGAACAGGTCACTGCAGCCTTCAAAATCATTCTCGGCGACCCCAATGTGAAGGGCATCCTGGTGAACATCTTTGGTGGCATCATGGACTGCAACATCATCGCCACCGGCATCATCGCTGCGGCGCAGGAAGTCTCCTTGAACATCCCGCTCGTTGTCCGCCTCGAAGGCAACAACGTCGAAGCCGGCAAGGCCACCCTCGCCGCCAGCGGCCTGAAGATCACCAGCGCCGCCGATCTGACCGACGCAGCTCAGAAGATCGTCGCTGAGGTGAAAGGCTGATTTAGCCCTCGCCTAATGGCTTTAGGAGACCTTCTAAATCCCCTAAACAAGTTTGAAAACCCGATTTACGGCCTCGTAAATCGGGTTTTCATTTGTGCACCATGGCTAGCATCACAACTGAAGAACTCCTCGCGCACACTCAATGGCTTGAAAGCGGCGGCAAAAGCGGCCGCAAGATTGACGAAACCGGCATGAACCTCGCAGGTGCGACGCTCAATGACCTCAACCTGGCCAAAGCCCATTTTGTCGGCACCACCCTTACCAAAGCCAATCTGGCAGGCACCAATCTCTCCGGCGGCGACTTCAATGGCGCGAATCTGGACAGCGCCAATCTCAGCGGCGCTGATCTCAGCGGAGCCGACCTCGGCGGCGTCTCCCTCCGTCATGCCAACCTGAGCAACGCCAGCGTCCGTGGCGCAGATCTTTCCGGTGCCAATCTGGAAGGTGCCAATCTGACGAATGCCGACTTCACCGATGCGGACCTGATCGCCGCAAACCTCAACGGCACCGTGCAAACCGGCATGATTTACACCGGCGCCATCTTAGCAGACACTCAGGGCCTGAAAAAACTGAACTGATTCGTTCAGCTGCAGAGCTGACGAGCAACATCGCTTTCCATGCGGCGTAGTGGTTTCATGCCCACACGCCGCACTTTCCTGTCTGCCGGACTTGCCACCATTGCCTCACGGACCTTGGCTCAGACGCCACCCACCGCTGAGCCCGTCATCGACATCCATCAGCACATGAACTACCACAAGCGCGCGGATGAGCATCTCCTCGCGCATCAGGTGGCGATGGGGATCACCACCTCGATCATCCTGCCCGCTGGCACCTATCTGGACCGCCCTTCCACCCACAACGGCAAATCCAACGGCCTCGCCGCCCAGTGCGCCACCACGGAAGCGGCACGGGATTTCGCCAAAGCCCATTCCGATGCCTACCTCTGGGCCGCCAATGAGGTCACTGACCTCGACACTGCGCCCGCCGAGATCGAAAAATGGCTCAAGCTGGGCGCCTGCATGATCGGCGAGCAGAAATTCATGGTGCAGTGTGACTCCCCCGAGAGCCAGAAACTCTACGCCCTCGCCGCCGCCTACAACGTGCCCATCCTCCTGCACTTCCAGCACCTGACCTACAACCTCGGCTACGAGCGCTTCCACACCATGCTCGAGAAGTTTCCCAAGACCAACTTCATCGGCCACGCGCAGGCCTTCTGGGGCAACATCGACAAGCAGCACGATCAAAAAGTGAACTACCCCAAGGGCAAGATCACCCCCGGCGGCATCACGGATCGTTACCTCGCCGACTACCCCAACATGTTTGCCGACATGTCCGCCGGCAGCGGCCTGCTCGCCCTCACCCGCGACGAAGAGCACACCACCCAGTTCTTCGACCGCCATCAGGACAAGATCCTCTACGGCAGCGACTGCGCCGACCACCTCGGCCGCGGCCCCGGCTGCCAGGGCGCCCAGACCCTCGCCGCCATCCGCAAGCTCGCCCCCAGCAAAGCCGTGGAGCGCAAAATCCTCTTCGAAAACTCCCGCAAGCTCTTCCGGCTGGCTTGAGCGCGACCGAAGCAGATTCCGCTACTTCCCGCGCACCTCGTTCACAAACTCCTCCATCAAATCCATCGCCTTCGCAATGAGTTCGGGAGCCGTCGCGTAGCAGCAGCGTACAAAACCTTCCCCCGCACTGCTGAAAGCACTGCCAGGAACAACGGCCACACTCTTCTTCTCCAGCAGCTGAATGGCGAATTCCTTGCTCGTCAGCCCCGTGCTGCGGATCTCCGGAAACACATAAAAGGCACCACCCGGATTGAAGCAATGCAGCCCCATCCCGTTGAGTCGGCTCACGATCAGATTGCGCCGCTGCTCGTAGCTTTGACGCATGTCCTCATAGGCAGTCTCTCCCATTTTCAGAGCTTCAATGCCAGCCATCTGACTCATGATCGGAGCGCAGAGCATGCAGTATTGATGAATCTTCATCATCGCCTCACGCAGCGGCGCCGGAGCGCAGGCATAGCCGAGACGCCAGCCTGTCATGGCAAAGGCCTTGCTGAAGCCGTGCAGCAGAATGGTGCGCTCACGCATGCCGGGAAACTCCACGATGCTCTTGTGCTGACGGCCGTCATACAACAGCTCGCTGTAGATCTCATCCGTGAAGACGAGCAGGTCATGCTTCACCGCCAGCGCGGCGATCTTCGCCAGCTCCTCATGCGGCATGATGCCACCGGTCGGATTCGTGGGGAAGTTCAGCGCGATGACTTTCGTGCGTGGCGTGATCGCCTTCTCAACATCTTCCGCCATCAGGGCAAATTCATTCTCTTCACGAGTCTGCACCACCACGGGCACGCCGTAAGCCATCTTGATGCTCGGTGAGTAGCTCACGTAGCAGGGCTCATGATAGATCACTTCGTCTCCCGGATTCAACACCGCACGGAAGGCGATGTCGAGCCCCTCGGACACACCCACCGTCACCAGAATCTCCGTCTTTGGATCATACGTGGTGCGGAAATGCTTCGTCACATACTCGCTGATGCCAATGCGCAGCGATTCGAGCCCGAGGTTTGAAGTGTAGCTTGTCTGGCCTTTCTCCAGCGAGCGGATCACCGCCTCACGGATCGGCCACGGGGTCGGCTTGTCGGGTTCGCCGACGCCGAGCGAAATGACATCGGTGCGACCGATGACGAGTTCGAAGAAATCGCGGATGCCGGAGCGCGGCAGGTCGCGAATGATGTTTGAAATTTTGTTGTCGTATTCCATGGCCTCAGGTTCCTCTCAGATCATGGACTCACTGGCAGGCGCTCTTCATCGCCGCCACCGTTCGCTAGGAACCCGTTTTCCTTGTACGCCTTCAATTCAAAGCGCGTGGCCGTGGACAGCACGCCTCCCAGGGTGCTGAGTTTTTCGGACACAAAAGTCGCCACATCGAGGAGGTCCTTGCCCTCCACGATCACGGCCAGGTCATAGCCGCCGCTCATGAGAAAGCAGTCGCGCACCTGGTCAAATTTGGAAATCCGGCGTGCCAGACGGTCAAAGCCGCCATCACGCTCCGGCGAGATGCGCACCTCGATCAGCGCCGTCACGCGGCGGTCCCCCGCCTTCAGACGGTCCACCACGGCGCTATACCCCAGGATCGTGCCATCCGCCTCCGCCGCGGCAATGCGGGCGGTGACTTCGGATTCGGCGAGCCCCAGTGCGAGAGCGATCTCTTTGGGGCTGCGGTTGGAGTTATTGCGGAGCAGTTCGATGAGCGGGTCCATATTAAGGGTCGCGAGTGTAACGCCAGTCCCCGATTTGAACAGCGGAAAGCAGAATCAACATTGAACATTCAACCCACCCATGGAACATCCGGGCATGCGCGCCACCGCCATCCAGATCATCGAAAAACTCACTCAGGCCGGTCACAAGGCCCTGCTGGCGGGCGGCTGCGTGCGGGACATGCTGCTGGGCCGCGAGGCCAAAGACTTCGATGTGGCCACCAGCGCCACGCCCGAGCAGGTGGTGAAACTCTTCCCCGGTGCCCAAACCGTGGGCGCCCACTTCGGCGTCGTCATCGTGCGGTTGAACCACCAGCACGTCGAAGTCGCCACCTTTCGCAGCGACGGCAGCTACAGCGACGGCCGCCGCCCGGACAGCGTCACCTACTCCACCCCGGAGCTCGATGCCCAGCGCCGCGACTTCACCATCAACGGCCTCTTCTTCGATCCCCTCACGAACGAGGTCATCGACTACGTCGGCGGTCAGGTAGATCTCCGCATGGGCCTGCTGCGTGCCATCGGCGTCGCCAAAGACCGCTTTGAAGAAGACCACCTCCGAATGCTGCGTGCCGTGCGTTTCGCCACCGTGCTCGGCTTCGTCATCGAGCACGCCACCTGGGAGTCCATCTGCGGCCTCGCTCCCAAAATCAAAAGCGTCAGCATCGAGCGCATCCGCGAGGAGTTCGTCAAAACGATGCTCCATCCAAATCGCGTGCGCGGCTTCGATCTCCTCGTCAACAGCGGCCTCATGGAGCAGTTCCTCCCGGAGATCCTCGTGCTGCAAGGCTGCGAACAACCACCGCAATTCCACCCCGAGGGCGATGTCTTCATCCACACCCGCCTGATGCTCAGCCTCCTCCCGGAGAAGGTCTCACTACCCCTGGTGATGAGCGTGCTTCTCCACGACATCTCCAAGCCCGCCACGCAGACCCGCGATGCCGACACCGGCCGCATCCGCTTCAACGGCCACGACAAACTCGGTGCCGAAAAAACCGGCGAAATCATGCGCCGCATGAAATTCTCCAACGATGTCATCGAGCCCACCGTCGTCGCCGTGGAAAACCACATGGTCTTTAAGGACGTCCAAAAGATGCGCACCGCCAAGCTGCGCCGCTTCATGGCCCGCCCCTCCTTCGATGACGAGCTCGCCCTCCACCGCGTCGATTGCCTCGGTTCCAACGGCTGGCTGGACAACTACGAGTTCCTTCTCGCCAAGCGCGAAGAACTCGCCAACGAGCCCATGCTGCCTCCCCGCATCATCACCGGTGCCGATCTCATCGCCCAAGGCTGGCACGCCGGCAAAGCCCTCGGCAAACTCCTCACCACCCTGCAAACCCTCCAGCTCGAAGGCACCCTCAAGACCAAAGAAGAAGCCCTCGCCTGGGTGGCCGCGCATGCGCCGGTGCCTGACGTCTTTGATGCCGTGGAGGAGTAGCCGCTGAAGTACGACAGACACTCCTGTCTGTCGGCCAGCGCTTCGCCAGCACCAACAATCCACGAGTCACCTCTCGCCCCGCTGCTGCAGGGTCTGGCGGGCAGGAACAACCCGCAAACCCGGGAGATTGCGGTGGCGCTGATCGACAGACAAGAGAGCCGAGGCTTGGCGAGACAGGCGAAGCCAATCTGTCGCACCTCCCACTGCGAACGTCATTGTCCCAAACTACACCACCAGCCCCGGCAAACTCGTCCCCGAGCTCGACCCAAACTCATCCGCTTCAATCCCCATGCGCTGCAGCATCTGCACGAAGAGATTGCACATCGGCTGATTGTTCTTCGCATCAAACGCCAGGTGCTGCCCATGCTTGAATCCACCACCCGCAAACACCAGCGGCAGGTTGTGCCAGTCGTGGCTGTTGGCATTGCCGAGATTGCTGCCAAAGAGCACCATCGTGTTGTCCAGCAGGCTGCCGTTGCTCTCCTTCTTCGCCTTGAGCGAAGTAAACAAACCATTCAAAGCTTCAAACTCCGCCCGCTCAATCCGCTGCAACTGCTCAATCTTCATCGGGTCCTGGCCATGATGCGATAGATTGTGATGCGCCATGGTCACACCATTGATCAGCGGCACATCTCCCCGGCCCTGCACCAGCACCGTGATCGCCCGCGTGCTGTCCGTTTGCAGCGCCAGCGGAATCAAATCAAACAGCAGCTTCATCCGTGCGATGAGATCCGCCTCATTTTCGACATCAGTCGGCGGCTTCGCATCCACCTTCGGCTTGGGCTTCTGCACCCACGCTTCGGACTTGAGCATGCGCTCCTCCATCTCACGCACGGAGGTGTAGTACTCATCCAGCTTCTCCTTGTCCGCCGCGCCCACGCGGCGTTCGAAGCGCTTCGCCTCCGCCTGCACCGTGTCCATGATGCTGCGGCCCTCCTTCAGCTTGCGCATCTGGTTGCTGATCTCACCTGGAGTTCCATCGAGGAAGAGCTTGGAAAAGACCTGCGAGGGCTTCGATTGCGCCTGCACCATCACACCGCTGCGCGTGTAGCTCTGACTGCTCTGCCCCGCCGAACTCAGCACCAGAGAAGGATACCGCGTCTCATACCCGATCTTCTCCGCTACGAATTGATCAATCGATACCGTGTTGCGAAATCCACCCATCCCCGGCCCGCGGGCCGAAGTCAGCCATGTCATCTCCGAGGTGTGCCCGTCCGCCCCGGCCTGATCTGGATGGCACACTCCTGAAAGCACCGTGAAGTCATCCCGATGATCTTTCAGCGCCTCCAGATACGGCGTCAGCGTGTAACCACGCCCCGTCTCCTTCGGAAACAACGAAGGCCCGTAAATGCCCAGCGAAGCACAGGCAAACACCATGCGCTTCGGCGGCGTGGCAGCCGCCGCGCTCGAAAGTCGCGGCATCATCGCCTCTAAAAACGGCAGAGCCAGCGAGACACCAGAACCGTGCAAAAAGGTGCGGCGGGAAATGGCAGGGCGTGTGATCATGGTGGGATGGAGTCGAATTAAAACGTCGGTTACTTACTCAAAAACAGCTGAGACTGCACCACCGCATGCACCAGTGAACGCAAACCCGAGCCATCAGCTTTGGCTTGCTTGGAGATGGCATCAATCGCATCGCGATCCGCAAACTGAATGCCCGCCCCCGTGCCGTAAGTGACAAGATTGCCAGCCAGCGCTCGCATCACTTGATCTTGCTGATCGAGCAGCAGTTTTTTGAACTCGGTGATGCCCTGAAACTTGCGACCATCGGCCAGCTCGCCGCTGGCATCCACGGGCAGGCCTTCCTTGTACTGCCAGATGTTCTGTCCATTGAGTTTGCGCTTCACATTGGCTCCTTTTTCATTCGATCGGTAGTTCTCACGGAAACCGCCAATGACATCAAAGCTCTCCAGCGCAAACCCAGGCGGGTCAATCTGCCGGTGGCAGGAGGCGCAGCTCTCACTGTCACGGTGCTTGGCCAGTTGTTCGCGAATGGTGGTGCTGCCGCGCGTGTCTGGCTCGATGCCCGCCACATTGCCCGGAGGTGGCGGCGGTGGCTGACCCAGCAGATGTTTCATGACCCAGGCTCCTCGAATCACCGGCGAGGTCACCGTGCCATTCGCCGTGACCTTCAGCACACTGGCCTGCGTGAGCACACCGCCACGCACACTATCCTTCGGCAATGACACGCGGCGGAAATGCTCACCCGCAATGCCCGGCAGCTCGTAATGCTCCGCCAGACGGTTGTTCACCATGGCAAAATCGCTGTGAATGAGATTCGCCACCGGCAGATTCTGGGTCAGCATCTCATTAAAAAACGCCTCAGTCTCCGAGACCATGCCCAGCTTCAGCAGCATGTCGTATTCAGGGTAAAGCTTCGTGTCCGGCGTGGTCGCGTCGATGTTGCGCAGCTCCAGCCACTGGCCCACAAAGTTGGTCACGAACGTCGCCGCTTTCGGCCCTTTGAGCAGACGCTCCGTCTGGGCTTTAAGCACCGCCGGTTGACTCAACTGCCCCGCGCTCGCCACCTTCATCAGTTCGTCATCGGGCATCGAACTCGTGAGAAAATACGCCAGCCGCGTGGCCAGGGCGCGATCACTGAGCCTGCCCGGATGCTCTTCCAAAAGAAGGAAAGCAGGTGACGTCAAAATAGCACGCAAGCCCACGCGCATGGCATCCTCAAAGGTGCTGCCCGCATCCACCGACTGAGTGGCAAGCGCGATATAAGGTGCCGCCTCATCCTGCTCCAACGGCCGCCGAAACGCACGTGCTGCAAAGCCGTTAAGACCATTGGCAATCGCCAGCTTCACATCCGCAGGCGCGAGTTCATAGCCGAGTTGCTTGCCATCGCGAAACTTCTTCTGCTTGTCTCCCAGTTCGGTCAGCGGCACATCACCCAGCGCCTTCTTCAGGCTCACTGGCGGCCATTCAGCAGACAGCGGCCCCTCCACTTCGATCCATTGCATCGCGAGCCCCGTTCCCTGGAATTCAGCAGCACCGACATTGTAAATGTTCTGTCCTTTCTTGTCTCGCCCCACACGGTCACAGTTGATCACGATGTGCTCGGTGCCATCCAGGCGTGTGGTGAATTCAAACTCACGCGGCTTGTCCGCCGGCAGCTCGCAGTAGCTCAGCAGGCGCTTCTGCTTGTAGTTGTTGCTGTAGATCATGAGCGTCAGCGGCTCGCCCTCGCTCTGGAAAGCGTTGCCGGAGACCTTGATGCGGTAGTTCCCCGGACCAGGCAGGCGGCACTGCTTCAGGCCCACCAAATAGTCCCCCGTGGTGAACATGATGACCTCCTTGTCGTTCTCACGAAACATCACTCGGTGCCCGCTCTTTGGATTGGTCTTGTCGGACAAAGTGCCCGGCGGCGTGTCGAGGTTTTTGCGAATCCCCTGCTCATTTTTGTAGCTGTAGCGCTGATTGATCCCCACCGGCCGCTTGCTCAGCACGATCGCAGCATCCAGCGCCGCGTCAGCCGCCTCCAGATACTTCTCGATTTGCAGCTGCGAAAACCGCAGCCCCTCCGCCACAGTGTCAAACCCATGCAGCGGCGTATCCTCTGGCAGGATGTGCTTTAACGGCAAAGAGATGCCCAGCAGGTCATGCAACGTATTCTCATACTCCGTGCGATTCAGCCTGCGCAGCACCGTGCGCCCGTTCTTCGCCTGCTGCGCAAGTTCATGGTCACTTAGCGGTGCCTTGAGCGCTGCCTGAAAGCCCTGCAATGCCCCAGCCTCGGGCCGTTCCTTTTTCGCAGGTGGCATCTCCCCCTTGCTCACGCGATCATACACCTTCACCCAGCGGTCAAAGTTCCGCCTGTCCTCAGGCTTGAACGACAGTGAGGTCAGATCCAGCCCGCCTTTCTTCACATCTCCATCGTGGCACTCGGTGCAGTGCTGCTCCAAAAAAGGAGTGACAGGCGGCAGCGGCGCGGCACTGGCCGTACTGCCGAGGATCAAATAAGCAAAGAGGCGTTGCATGGCTGAAACTAAGAAAGCACCGATTATTGGCGGTTTAGCCATGCATACGCAAGCTTTCCGCGTTGTTTCATCTACTCCTCCCTCAGGAGCCGATCACTTCGCCTTCTTCTGTTTCTCCCACTCCGCAAGAAACACCCCTTCCCTGTCCTCCACGTAACGGAGATAACCTGCAGGATCGATGAAGGGATTCGTGTCACCCGTGCCCAGCCGCGCATGCTTCGCCTCCATGCCATAGTAACCGCCATGTGCTCCTAGAAACAGGTCCACCGGCAGCGCCTTCAGCACACGGAAAGTCTTCTCATAATCCGTCGCGATGCCCGGGTAGTTCTTGTTGCCCACCAGCACGTAGCCGGGATTCACATTCGGACTGCCAATGATCACCGCATTCAGCGGCTTGCCGTTGTCCACCACTTGCATCGTCCACGTCGTGCAGCCGGGTGTGTGCCCGGGTGTGAGATGTCCCACCAGCACCGCATCTCCGAGTTTGACCTCTTCGCCGTCCTTCAATCGACGATCCACCTTGGCAGGCGGAAACTGCGTGTAGTCTCCCTTCCCGATCCGAGGCTTCTTTGCGCCGCCGTTTTCCACTGCATCAGCGTCCTGCTCCATCACCCAATACTTCGCCCCGGTCTGCTTCACGATCTCCGCACTGCCTGCACAGTGATCCGAATGCGCATGGCTGATGAGCAGGATGCGGATGTCCTTAAATTTGAAGCCCAGCTTCTCCACACTGGCACGGATCAGCGGCACGGATTCCTCCAGGCTGCTGTTGATGAGCACATGCCCCTGCGGCGTCGTGATCAGATAGGAGGCCAGATCACGCGACCCGACATAATATAGATTCCCCGCGATCCGATGAGGCGGAAACGGCTCCGTCCAGCTCGATCTGTCCTGGGCCTCAACCAGCCCGCAGGCAAGCAGCAGCAGGATGGAAAAAAGAATTTGAGAGCGAAGGTGGTCAATCATGGCTGGCAGAGGTCCCGAGAATTTTCATACGCTGCTCGTTGTTCAGCTTCCGCATCGAGGCAACTTCACTATGAAACGCCTCTAGATCGCCACCTTTTTCCTTCAGCAGCCGGTCAAATCCAGGAACCATCGTGTAGTAGGTGGCCACCGTGTTGAGTCGTGCATTGTTCCAGAAACTCGGCTCATGATTGATTTTGACCCGCGCACGGGAGCTGACGGCCGCCGCCTCCTTCAGCATCTCATCAAAAACCCGCTGTTTGGCCAGCCTCTCCGTTTCCACACTGCGATAGGTGCGGGCATACACATCCTTCAGTTTCTCACGTGTGCGCAGCATCAGATGCACGGATTCGCGGTTCTTCTTCAGGTGCGCCTCATACTCGCGCAGCCCACTGAGATTATTTTTCGAGCGCATCCATCGTCTCACCCCCTCCTGCCCGTTCGCGGTGGCAAAGGCTTCGTTGAAATCGGTGTCACCGGGAATGAATACCTTGGCATGCGTCAGTTCATGAAAGATGAGCTCGGCCAGCTCGCCATCGCTGCGATGCAGAAAGGTGTTCAGCACCGGGTCCGCCAGATAGCCCAGCGTCGAATACGCCTCCACCCCGCCCATGAAAACATCATACCCCTTCTTCTTGAGCTGTTCCATTTCCTTTCGGGCATCCTTCTCATCAAAAAAGCCGCGATACTTCAGGCTGCCGACCAGCGGGTACCACCACTTCTTGCTTTCAGTGGAAAATTCCGGCGCGGCATACACCACCCACACCACATAGGGCCGCTTGAGGTCGCAGTATTTGCCAAAACTCTTTGTCGGCAGATGCAGATCACTGGCGGCAAAGGCCCGCAGTTCCTCGATCAATTGCAGACGCTGCTTGACCTTTTCGGCCACGCTGGGATCCGCCAGCGCCTCGGCATTGGGCCGTGATTTGCGCCAGATTTCCGTCTGTCCGCTGATCGCCTGGGTGTAAAACTGCACCGTACTGCATGCGCACAAGCAGAGGAGGGGCAGTAATGCGAACCAGTTGCGTGTTTTCGTCATCCTGCCAGTGTAGGCAGATCACCACCAACCGACAAACAGCAATGTCCTTCATCCACGACGATTTTCTTCTATCCTCCAAGGCCGCCAGCCACCTGTACCACAGCTTTGCCAAGGACGAGCCGATCCTGGACTACCACAATCACCTGCCGCCTAAGGACATTGCGGAAAACCGCCAGTTCAAAAACATCTTCGAAATCTGGCTCGAAGGCGACCACTACAAATGGCGCGCCATGCGCTGCAACGGCGTGCCGGAAGAATTCATCACCGGCAAGGCCAGCCCCCGCGACAAATTCCTCGCCTGGGCGAAAACCGTTCCCCACACGTTGCGCAACCCTCTCTACCACTGGACGCACCTCGAACTGAAGCGCTACTTCGACATCGACACCCTGCTGGATGAAAAGACCGCCCCCGCCATCTGGGAGCAGACCGAGGCCGCCCTCGCCCAGCCAGAAATGAGCACCCGTGGCATCCTGCGCACACAAAAAGTCAAAGCCCTCTGCACCACGGACGATCCCATTGACGATCTCTCCCATCATCAAAAATGCGCGGCAGACGGCTTTGAAGTCGGTGTCAATCCCACCTTCCGCCCAGACAAGTCCCTCGCCGTGCATCTCCCCGAAGCCTGGAACACCTGGTGCGACAAACTCAGCGCTGCCAGCGGCATCGAAGTGAAAAGCTACGCCTCCCTGCTGGATGCCCTCAAACAACGCCACGACTTCTTCCACAGCGTCGGCGGTCGTCTGAGCGACCACGGCCTGAACTACTGCCACTCCAATTTCATCAGCGATGCCGAGGCCGAGCGCATCTTCCAGAAAGCCCGCAGCGGTACCGCCGCCAGCGCACAGGAGCAGGATCAGTTCGCCAGCAACATCATGCTCCACGTTGGTCGTCTCAATGCGTCACGCGGCTGGACCATGCAGCTCCACCTCGGCCCCGTGCGCAACAACAACAGCCGCCTCGCCCGTGAGATCGGCGCCGACGTCGGCTGCGACAGCATCGGCGACTGGCCGCAGGCTGAGACTCTTTCCCGCTTCCTCGACCGCCTCGACACCGAAAACGCCCTGCCCAAGACCGTCCTCTACAACGTCAACCCTAACGCCAACTACGTCTTCGGCACCATGGCCGGCAATTTCGCCGACGGCACAACCCCCGGCAAAGTCCAGTTCGGCTCCGCCTGGTGGTTCGTCGATCAAAAGGAAGGCATGGAATGGCAGATCAATGCCCTCAGCAATCTTGGCCTCCTCAGCCGCTTCATCGGCATGCTTACAGACAGCCGCAGCTTCATGAGCTTCCCCCGCCACGAATACTTCCGCCGCACCCTCTGCAATCTCCTCGGCTCCGACGTCGAAGCCGGCCTCATCCCCAACGACGAAGCCCTCGTCGGCACCATGGTAAAGAACATCTGCTACCCCAATGCCAAAGCGTATCTGGGCCTGAAGGTGTCTTGATCCAGCTCATCGCTGCTTGAATCGGCCGCGTGCTTCTCGGTGATCCTCGAAAAGCGCCAGCTTCAACATCTGGGAATAGTTCCAGTGTTGAAGCGAGTCGAACGCCACGAACTGGTGGATGCAGATGATCAGCCAGAACTCGAACTGATAGCTGGTCTTGGAGCACTTATGCCGCAGCCGCCGCTGAGCCACCCAGGCGCCCGGCCAGCCGCCGGCAAGTTCCAGCAGATGGAGATACGTCTCAGGAGTGCGCCACGCCTCCGTACGCGCCTTGCGCTTGTCGCTGGCATACGCCGCATAGGCGATCCATGACAAAACGCAGACATAGGCCGCCAGTTTCCAAATCTCCCAGCCCATCTGCTGCCACGCGCAGACAGGCAGCACCAGCAACATACCGAGGAAGAACAGCCTCACCAGACTGACATCAGAGACTTCACGCACTTGCACGGCATTTTGGGCGCACTGACGTTGTTGAGTGTCCAGCCCCCAGTTAAAGCGTATCTCCTCACCCACCTTCGGCTGGTGGTGAAACCTGGAAAAATCACGACGATGCAGGAACAGTCGTTTGTCGCCAAATTGCAGCCAGCCAAAGCCCTTGTCGGCATGCCATTCGATGACTCGGGCAGTGTATTCAGGCTTGCGCGTTCCAGCAGAAATCATTGGCAGGGCTGCTAGCGAATGACTCCCGCCTTGCGATAGACCTGCACAATGTCCAAGATCGTATGGGCCAAAGGTGCAGGCAGATACCAATGCACGTTCTCATAGACCTTTCCATTGGGCTTGTCCCTGAAGGCCGTCTTCACACACAGCGCATTTTTGACCCCGCCCAGCAATTGATAGGGCACCTCCTTGGTCGTGCTGCCATTGAATGTGAGATGCACCAGGTTGTAGTAGGGTTCAAGGATGCCGTCAGGCTTCGGAAACCACAGGGTGTCATTGCCGGTCTGATTGACGAATTGAACCGAGACGACCCGCCGTTCCTTGTCCAGCATCAGGAAGAGCAGATTGAAGGGCTGTCCGCGATCCATGAAGGACTTGTATTGAAAGCCGCACAGGGTCAGCGAGTTCATTGGCAGGCAGGTGTGGACCAGCGTCCGCTCCGTCATCTTCTTGCAGCCTTCAGGCAGCGTCTTCACCGCCTCGTCGTAAGACATGCGCCACCGAATGCCCCCCACAATGAATCTCGGCGTCTCCCCTCCGCGCTCCTTGCCCGTGCGAATCGACGCCTTGCAGTAGAAATCCAGAGCCTCCAGCAGTTCCTTCCGTGCCGTCAGTGCTTCTGGCAGCCAATTGGACGCAAAGACCATGCCACCAGGAAGTGACGGCACGCCAGTTGCCGGCATGGCAGCCTCCTCTTTTTTCTTCTTTTTCTTCTTCCCCTCCTCCGCGTGCAACAACGAAGGAAGCGTGGCAAAGGCCAGCAACAGCAGTAGGATTGAGGCAGGAGAGGACATCGGTAGAAAGCGGCCATCAGACACACATTTCCTAATGGATCAAGCGCTCCTCCTGCAATCTCTACTCCTTCCACCGCATCAGCAACAGTGTCAGCACCGATCCACTGGTCCACAGCAGCCAGCTTTCAGTCACAAGGTAGGAGCAGCCGAGCATGGCCGCCCCCAGGCCCATTTTGACCACCGAGCCCACCGATTTCCCATACAACAAAGCCCCCAGCCCGATGGCTCCGAAGATCAGGGAACCGAAAAAGTCAGAGGCTGAAGGCATGGGAATCGAACGCAGCTTCCTTCACAGCCTTGCGCGACTTTGCCCCAGCCAGCCTTTAGCAGGACTTGGCATGGAAGGAAAACACATGCAGGAAGGTCCGGGCGATAATCTCCAGATCTAGGTAGAACGACCAGTTCTGGCAGTATTCAATGTCGGAGGTCACGCGGTGCTTGATCTCGCTGGCATCATCCACCGGACCCCGATGACCACGCACCTGGGCAAGCCCCGTCACACCAGGCTTCACCGTGTGGCGCATCGCATACTGGCTGCATTCCATCGCAAAAAGCACATCGTGCTCCGCCATGTGAGGCCGAGGCCCCACCACGGACATGTCACCGAGCAGCACGTTCAGGAACTGCGGCATTTCATCAATGCTCAGCTTCCTCATCAGACCGCCACCGGTAAAGATACGCGAATCATTGGCACGCGCCTGGACGCTCTCCTTGCCATGATTCACCGTCATCGTGCGGAATTTAAAGATCTTAAACATCTGGCCATCCGCCCCCGAACGCGACTGCTTGAAGAACAGCGGCCCCGGCGAGAACAACCGATGCACCAGCCACACACCAGCGCACAGGAATGGCAGCACCAGCACCACCACCGGCAGGCTGATGGAAATATCCAGCACCCGCTTCAGGAAACGATGCGCAGGGCTGACCAGCGGATGCTTGTGCAGGCTGACGAGCTTCATATGGGAATATTCCGTGAGTTGCACCGAGCCCATGTCTCCCACGATCGGCTGCAGATCCACGGCCAGATGCGTCCCGTGCGATTCAGCAATCACCCGGATTCGTTCGGTGCGGGCAGCGTCCGTAGGCAGGCGCCAGATCAGCAGGTTCGGGCGGCCACGTGTGAGGGCTTCCTCAAGCCGATGCTCCAGGAATGACTCCTGGCTGGCATCCGTCTCGATGGCCAGCACATCGCAAAGATGAATGCCGAGCATCGTTTTATTGGAAAACCATTGCCTCGTCGCAGCCTCACCCGCCTCATCACACACCGCCAGAATGCGCAGCCGTGGTTGAATCCTGGCCCCCAAGACCTGCAGAAGCTTCATAAAGGCTATCTTTCCGATCATCAGACATGGCCCCAGCGTCAGCACAAACATCAGCAACAGCTTGCGTGACACATCGTAGTTCCGCCACATGCCCATGTAGATGAACAGAGTGAGCGCCAGGAACAAGACCTGCGCAGCGCAGATGCGCAGCTTACGGCCGTTCAGCAGTTGAAACATGTAGTGACCATCACGCGACCAGATGAGGGTGTGCAGCAGAAGTCCGATGATGCCTAGCGCCAGCAGCACCCCTTCCTTCGCTGGCGGTGCCCATTGCAGGCTGAGCGTGTCGGGCGGCATCAATTGGGATAAGACAAATGCTGCGATGTAGGCGCTGGCTACGGATATTCCATCCACCAACACGAAAAAAGGTGTCCATCCTCGAACTCTTTGGCTTAGGGCGTCTTGCATGTGGAAAAACTCCACCGCGCCAACCATAAATTCCAGAATGCGTGGCCTTACATTCCAATCAGTAATGCTTTAGGCCGCCCTCAGACAAGTGGAAGCCAGTTTCTCACTCCCGTGCCCGTGTGCGTTGCGCTGTTATATCGCGCCTCGATATGCTTGCGGATGTAGTCGTCATCGCGAGCACACTTCCCACCATGGCTGCAAAGAGGGGCCGGATGGCATTTATCTGCAGCGGGAAATCCACCACGGCATGCAGCAGCACAGAAATAATCGCAGTGGAGAAGCAGATAAGTCCCGCCCGTCGCTCAAAAGACATCCGATAGCGACCGTCCTTTGCAAAAGCCTGCCTCAATGCAATCACCAAGCGTCTGCCCGGCCACGCCAGCAAAAGAACAAAGAAGAAAGCCCCTGGCCATCCCCATTCAGCGAAAAATTCAGCATAATCATTGTGCGCATGCCGCCACCGCCCCTCCTGCAGCATCGGGTCCAGTGGCGTATAGTGTGCTGCCACCCACTCAAAGGTCCCGGGCCCCGTCCCTGTCCAGCCATAATCGGCTCCGATCTGCAGCGCCATCAGCGCCGCATGCCGTCTGGCAGGATCATCGAAATGGCGTTGCGAAAAGTTGTCCCACCGCCCGAGCATGGCTCCGGCCCCGCTCAACCAAGCACCAAGTACCAGCAGCCCCACGGCGATGAGGGCGAACAAGGCCAGCCTATTCTTACTGAACGGCAAAGTTTCAAAATGCGGTCTCCAAACCACAAAGCCCGCCACCACCAACAACACCGCCTCGAAAATCAATAAAAAATGCCCAACTTTTGAAATAACCACAAAAACCGCGATGATCTGGACCATCACAGCAACCATTAGGAAGGCCAGTGCCATCTGCTGACGGAAGGTGCGCAGCCCATAATGCAGCAGCAGCAGGCACAGCCACAAGCTCACCGGCCATGACAAATTCAAAAAAGCCGCAGTGTTGCCGTGGTACCAAAACAACCCAAAAACGAATTTGGGAATGTGCTTCACCTGCCATAGCCCCGCAAGATCTGCAGACGTCTGAAGCCAGAGCCCCGCCACTGCCGTAACAAACCCTCCAAATGTCACCGCCAAGGCCAAAACATACCGGCCCGTCCGCTCAAACGCAAAATCCAGGGTCACCACCAGCAGCATCAGCGCTGACGTTATAAAAACCATTGCCTGCACAGATATTTCTTGATCCAGCGTCCCAAACGCGAGCCACGGGCTTTCATCCAGATCGAGAATCGCACCGCTGACCCTGTCCACCATCGCACTTGGAAAGCAGGTGATCAGCCATCCATACACAGTGATCAGAAGTGTTATCCACCAGACAGCACGCTCATGCGGGTGGGGGGACTTCCATTCCAAGATCCTGGCAAGCAACCAGCAAACAAAAGCCGTGCATGCCAGCCACGGAATCAAGTCGTGCGTTGACCCCGGCAGTTTCACATTGGCCCAAGGCAGTACGCAGATGCACAGCGCTACGACGGCGAGAGCAAGGCTGCGAAGAATGGTTGGAAGCGTAGCGATCCACCAGTGTGCCTCCATTTAGGCCTCTAGGTCAAGATTCAGAGAGCTTAACTAAACTAAGACATGCCTTACCGACATCTGAACCGTGAGCGATTGGAGTTCTTCTAATATCAGCGGATTCTTATGGAAGTTCAGAAACAGGCTGGGGGGAGCAAAGACTCAACCAATGGCGGCAGCTTGTTTACATTTACTCGCTGTTCATTACAGCATGCCCGCGTTGATTATGAAGCTGTCTTTTGACTCTGGTATCTCAAGGGCTGATCATACACACTCCCTCCGAACTGCCGCCAAATATCTCCGCCTGCCTAAATTTTTGTCCTTAAAACCTAAACACGAGCATTAATACATGAAAAAACGCATCCTCATCACTGGCGGAGCCGGGTTCCTCGGATCCCACCTCTGCGAACGCCTGCTGGAACAGGAACACGAAGTCATCTGCGCGGACAACCTCTTCACCGGGCGCAAGCAGAACATCGCCCACCTCATGAACAATCCAAACTTTGAGTTCATGCGGCATGACATCACGCAGCCGATCAACGTTGAAGTGGATCAAATCTACAACCTCGCCTGCCCAGCCTCGCCTCCCCATTATCAATACAACGCCATCAAGACCATCAAGACCTCGGTCATGGGTGCCATCAATGTCCTTGGTCTGGCACGCCGTCTCCAGGCCCGGGTCTTTCAGGCCTCCACCTCGGAAATTTACGGTGATCCCGAAGTTCATCCCCAGCCGGAAAGCTACTGGGGCCACGTCAACACCATCGGCCCTCGCTCCTGCTATGACGAGGGCAAACGTGTCGCTGAAACCCTCTTCTTTGACTACCACCGCCAGAACGGCGTGGACATCCGCGTCGTGCGTATCTTCAACACTTATGGTCCGCGCATGCTGCCGGATGACGGCCGCGTCGTCTCCAACTTCATTGTACAGGCCCTCAAAGGCAACGACATCACCATCTACGGCGACGGCCAGCAGACCCGCAGCTTCTGCTATGTGGATGATTTGATCAGCGGCTTCATCAAGTTCATGGACACCGACGACTTCACCGGTCCCGTCAACATCGGCAATCCCGGCGAATTCACCATGCTGGCCCTCGCTGAGCAGGTGCTCGCCAAAGTCGGCGGCAAATCCAAAATCGTCTTCCGCCCATTGCCTGCAGATGATCCCAAGCAGCGCCAGCCGGACATCACTCTCGCTAAAACACGCCTCGGCTGGGAGCCTAAAATCCCGTTGTCTGAAGGACTCGACCGCACCATTGCTTACTTCGCCCAACTGCTCGCAGGCCCGGCGGCCAAGCAACCACGGCCGATGAAGGCCCCGTTGAAAAAACTGACCCTTAACTGATTTACCCGTTTTAAAAACCCTATGAGAATTTGTTGCATCGGCGCCGGCTATGTCGGCGGCCCCACCATGGCGATGATCGCCGCCAAATGCCCTCACATCCGCGTCGATGTGGTGGATCTCAATGCCGAGCGTATCGCCGCTTGGAACTCCGACGAACTCCCCGTCTATGAACCAGGACTCGATGACCTCGTGCGTGGCTCCCGTGGGAAAAATCTGTTCTTCTCCACCGAAGTCAAAACCAGCATCCATGAAGCCGACATCATCTTTGTGAGCGTGAACACGCCCACCAAGACCTTCGGGGTCGGTGCGCACAAGGCGGCGGATCTGCGCTTCATCGAAGCCGTGGCCCGCACCATCGCCGAAGTCGCTGATTCACCGAAAATCATCGTCGAAAAAAGCACCATCCCGGTTCGCACCGCCGAGGCCATCAAGACCATCTTGGCCTCCAGTGAGAAAGGCTTGAAACATCAGGTGCTCTCCAATCCAGAGTTCCTAGCTGAAGGCACTGCAGTGGTTGACCTCACCAGCCCTGACCGCATCCTCATCGGCGGAGAGCAGACTGAAGGTGGCCTGGCCGCCATTGAGGCACTCGTCAGCGTCTATGCCAACTGGGTGCCGCGCGAGCGCATCTTGAAGACAAACCTGTGGTCCTCCGAGCTGTCCAAGCTCGTCGCCAACGCCTTCCTGGCTCAGCGCATCTCCTCCATCAACAGCATCTCCGCCCTTTGCGAAAAGACCGGCGCTGATGTGGATGAAGTCGCCCGCGCCATTGGCTCCGACTCACGCATCGGGCCAAAATTTCTCAAGTCCTCCGTCGGCTTCGGTGGCTCCTGCTTCCAGAAAGACGTGCTCAATCTCGTCTATCTCTGCGGTCACTTCGGCCTGCCGGAAGTCGCCGCCTATTGGGATCAGGTCATCATCATGAACGACTGGCAGAAGCATCGCTTCGCCGAGCGCGTTCTCCGCACCCTCTTCAACACCGTCACCGGCAAACGCATCGGCGTCCTGGGTTTCGCCTTCAAAAAGGACACCAACGACACCCGAGAGTCCGCCGCCATCTTCGTCTGCCAGGATCTCATTGAGGAGCGCGCCAAGCTCTCCATCTACGATCCAAAGGTCGGCTCAGCCCAGATGTGCAAAGATCTCGCCATCGAAGGAGATCATCCCAATGTCGAGTTCGCCACCAGCGCCGCACAGGCTGCTGAAGGCGCACACGCGCTTCTGGTGCTCACCGAATGGGATGAGTTCCGCCAGCTCGACTTTGAAGCCATCTATGAGTCCATGGTGAAACCCGCCTGGATCTTTGATGGCCGCAGCCTGCTGGATCATGCGAAGCTCCGTAAAATCGGCTTCAAAGTCTACAGCATCGGCAAGCCGCTGCCTCAGGAAGTGACAGAATAAAAAGTGCGCCGGCCCGCACCGGGCCGGCAGCAGCAGCTTCCCCAAGTTGGAAGCCACTCACAGAACGTTGCAAACGCCCAGGCAGGATTCCATCTGCCTGCCTGGGAAGCAACTTTGAGACTTTGCGTCAATGTACCAAGTCCTCTCCAAGATTGGCCAGGTTAAGGCCAACATCGACATCTCCGGCGCTTCCTCTGCGCGTTCCGCCAGTCTGCTCTGCGAACTGGTCGAACTGCAGCTCATGCAGAATGTGAAGTATCAGCTGCCGCAGTCCCTGATGCTCTTCCGTCAGAAAATATTCTCTCACTATGGTCAGGACGGCATCCTCGCAGAGATCTTCCGCCGCATCGGTGATGGCAGCAAACGCTTCGTCGAAATCGGTGCCTCACCAGCGCAGAACAACACCAATCTCCTTCTGCTCAAAGGCTGGCGCGGCCTGTGGATCGATGCCGGTCTGGCCAAAGATGAAAGCCTTTCCACAAACCTTCAAATTCTGCAGCGTGAGGGCAAACTGAAAATCAGCCGCAAGCTGGTGAATCGTGACAATGGCCGCACGCTTCTCTCGAGTCGGGGATTCGCCGAAGATCTTGATCTCATCAGCATCGGCCTCGACTACAACAGCCATCACATCTTCACGGAGCTCCTGTCGCTCCAGCCACGGGTGTTCAGCGTCGCCTACAACGGCATGCTGCCAGCCGACCTCGACTGGGCCGCTCCTTATGATGCAAAAGCAGTGTGGGACGGCTCCACCTTGCACGGAGCCACGCTCGGAACCATCAGCACCGCCGCCGAGGCAGGCGGTTATTCACTGGTCGGGTGCGAACTCTCCGGCACCGATGCCTTCTTCGTGCGTCATGATTTGCTCAAAGGCCAGTTTCTACGGCCTGGAGACGCGATGTTCCATTGGGAGCCTCTGCGCATGCATCTTGGGCAGATGCAGCGGCTTCGCAGCGCGATGCCCCTGCCAGCATGATTAAAAACCGGGTCGTATGAAAATCGCCATCGCATCCCATGTGCATCCGACCGCCGTCGGTGGTCTCGCCGCCTATCAGCGCGAACTCGTCTCCGGTCTGCAAAGCTTCAGCCGCATCAACGGAGAACCACTCAGCGTGCAGCAACTGCAGATGAATCAAGATGACAACAGCGGCGGCTTGAAACGCTCCCGCTGGGTCAGCCAGTTCGCTTCACGCGGCCCGCTGCTGCGTCTTGCAGACAGTCTGAGCCGTGTCATGAACCATCATCCCTCCTGGACATTGGCCGTGAACACAGCGGATGTCCTGCACTTCATCGGCACCAGTTCTGAAATCACGCGGCATCCGCTCTGGCGTGAAGCGCACGAGGCGGAGGTCCCCTTCACCGTCTGGCCTGCAGTTCATCCGGAAAACTGCAGTGATGAAGCCTTCGACCTGCAGCTTTATCAAGAAGCAGAAGCCGTCTTCTGCCAGTCTGATGATGAGCGCGAACATCTCATCTCAAGAGGCGTCCCTGACAGCAAACTGATCCGCTGCGGCCTGCCGCCGATGTGTCCAGCAAACGGCAATGGAGCACGCCTGCGTTCCAAGCTCGGCATCGGCATGCGTCCTGTCGTGCTGTTTGTGGGTCGGCGTGATGAAGGCAAAGGCTACCCCGCCCTGCTTGAAGCCTGGCCGCTGGTGTTGCGCCAATGCCCGGATGCTATACTCCTCCTCGCCGGACCTGGCGACGCAGATGAATCAAGACTCGCCAAAATTTCACCCGAGAACGTTCGCGATCTCGGCTGCCCATCGGAACAAGACAAGGCAGACGCCTACGCTGCATGCGACGTCTTTTGCCTTCCTTCAGCCTGCGAGTCCTTCGGGATTGTGTGCGTGGAGGCCTGGTCCTACGGCAAACCAGTCATTTGTGGAACCGCTCCAGCAAGCCGAGAACTTGTGGAGCATGGTGTCACAGGTGTGTGGGCTGATCAACAGCCGCAGCAATTGTCTCATAGCCTGCTGCGGCTGTTGATGCACCCGGACCAGCGCCACCGCATCGGCCTCGCAGGCCTGCGGCATCAGCTGATGAATTTCACCACCGAGCAAATGGTCGGCGGCCATCTGAAGGCATGGAAGATCACGGCGCCAAAGTACTGAGCATGGAAGCCTCCCCGGAAACAACGAACGCACCAGGCCAGCACCTCCGCCTGCCATTGCTGAAAGGTGTGTGCATGCTGCAGGTCCGCCGCATCGTGGGCTTGATCGCCTCGTATGCTTCCCTCAGCATCCTCAGTCGCGTCGTTCAGATGATCACCGCGTTTCTCGTCGTGCGTTCGCTTGCCAAAACAGAGTACGCCTGGTACTCGCTGGCCAACAATCTCGTCGGTGCCCTCGTCATCTTCACCGTCACCGGCATTGGCACCGGCCTCATGCCGCTCGCGGGTGAAGTCGCGCATGATCCGCTGAAGCTGGGATCCGTGTTGGCCTCGGCTCGTCGTTTCCGTGCCGCCCTCCTCTTCTTCGGTTCGCTCGTCGGTCTTCCGGTCTTCATCCACCTCCTGCTCCGCAGTGGTTGCCCACCGCTGAGCATTGCCCTGCTGGTTGGTTCCGCCATCGTCTCCCTCATGGTGAGCATCAGCACGCAGATGATCGCCACGCCTCTGAGCCTGGCACGCCGCTATAACATCCCTCAGTGGGAGAACATCCTGAGTTCCGCTCTGCGGCTGGTGTGCATTGTCTCTCTCGTTTTCGCGGGATTTGCGGACGCTGTCACGGTGATGCTCATCACGGTGCTCGCTCCGCTTCCCACAGTGTGTGGCTGGATGCTGCCCAAGGCGCGCGAACACGCCGCCTTCGGGCAGCCAGCCGACCCCGCCGCCACACAGCGCCTGAAGAAGTACTTCATCATCGGCCTGCCAGCCAACATCACTCATCTCTTCGAGGCCCAGGTCGCCTTGTTCATTGTGGGCTGGTTGGGAAACATCGACAAAGTCGCTGACCTCGGCGCCATCTGCCGCGTGGCATTGATCCTGCAGATTCCACTCGCGGTCGCCTCTGGCATCATGCTCCCGCGCATGTCCACGGAACAGAACATGCATCGCCTGTGGAAGATGTGGACAGGCAGCAGTCTTCTCTCTGTGGTCATCGGCGTCGGCATCGTCGCCTGTGGCTGGCTGCTACGCCATCAGCTCCTCTTCCTTCTCGGCCCTGGATACGCAGGGCTGGAAAACGAACTCGTCCTCTATCTCGGCTTTCAGGCTTTCTCGTTCTTCGCCACGGTGACCACCATACCGATTCAGGCGAAGGGCTGGGTCCGCCACTCCTGGCTGCGTCCGGTCGCCGTGTTTGGCTCCCAGGCTTTGGCCGCATTCGTGCTGGATCTTTCCACCGTCAACGGTGCCATCGGCCTCATGTGGGCAGGCTCCCTGGGCAACATGCTTTTGGACTCGTTCCTTCTTTTCAATGGCTGGCGCGGACGCGCCACCATCTGACCCACTCGGTCGGAAATATTCTATCCCCCGGTTCAATCATGCGCATTGGATTCAACGCTTCTCTCTTTGGTTCTCCCGAAATCCGTGGCTGGACACGCTATGGCCTCAATCTGATCAACGCACTCGACCGCGAAGGCCACGAAATCACACTTTTCACGCCCTACGCCATCAACCAGGAGCTCAACTCGCGGTTGTCTCCAGGCGTCAGGATCGTCCACACGCAGACCCCGCGCTACTGGCGCTGGCTGTCCATGGAACTGCCCAAGCTGCTGAAGCGTGAAAAGATCGAACTCTTTCACACGCCTCATCACTTCGGGCTGCCGCTCAACTCCCCCTGCCCGACAGTCGTGACCATCCACGATGCGATCGAGATGCAGGACCGCAAAATGCGCTTCTCGGATCTCCGGCAGTTCAGGACCCTGCCAAACAAGATGGACCATTGGCTGACCGAAAAGGTGGCGCATCAGGTGATCACCGTAAGCCAGTATAGCCACGACCGCATTGTGGAGCAGCGTCCGCATCTGCGTGGCCGGGTGCAGGTCATCCCCAACGCTGCAGACCCCCTCTTCAGCCCCTCTTTTTCTCCCCTCCCGCCTCAGATCCAGAAGCAGTTGAATTCCGCTCCTTATTTCTTCTACGTCGGCGGTTTTGAGCAGCGCAAAAACGTCCCCTTCATGCTGAAGGCGTTCGCTGAATCCAACTTGGAAACCACCCGGTTGGTGATGGCTGGCGGCGCGGCCTCACACGGTGCCGCTTTGCAGGCGCAGATCAAAGAGCTGAATCTGGAATCCCGCTGCCTGCTGCTGGGACGCGTCGATGATGCCTGGCTGCCGGGCCTTTATGCCGGCGCCCTGGCGTTTGTTTACCCCAGCCTCTATGAAGGCTTCGGCCTGCAGATCTGTGAAGCATTCGCGATGGGCTGCCCGGTGATCGCCGCAGATGCCACCAGCCTTCCCGAGGTGCTCGGCCCTGGAGGCGAGACCTTCAACCTCGACACCACGCAGCAGTTGTCCGGACTCATGAAGCGCATCGCCTGTGACGAGTCCTATCGTGAGGAATTGAAGAAGCGTGCAGTGACACGCTCCGCGACTTTTAGCTGGGACGAAACAGCACGGCTCACCGCACGAGTCTATTCGAAAATCCTCTCCCAGAACTGATCCATGAAGCTGAAGTACGTCTTCCCTGAGCCTCCCCTTCCCTTCCTGGGGGCTGCCGCACGACTCTCCCACCTCCTCCTTTCCGAGGCCATCCGCAGCGGCGTGGATGTCGAGGCCTTCATCGAGTACTTCGATGAGAAAGACGCCACCGCGATGCACGAGATGTTCACTGCGCCGAACTGCAAGCTGCGCCTCTTCTGCGCCAAATCAGTGCAAAAAAATTTCCTTCGCACCACCCGCAGCCTCTTCTGGCAGGGAGCCTTTCTCTATGACGCAGCCTTCATGGCCGCACTCGACGAATCCATGCGCGATCCAGAGGCAGTGCTGCATTTGGAAACACATTCCGCCTGCTGGCCCGGCCTCAAACACCTCGACCGCACTGTTCTCAATCTCCATTACCTGCTGAACGCCGACATGCGTTCGGAAAAGCACCACGGACTGCGGGTGAAATGGAATCTCCACCGCGAGCGCCAGCTGCTCAAAACTTTCAAATACATGGCCGCCGTGACACCGGCGCTTGCACACGAAGTGTCGTTGATCAATCCCAGCGCACAGCTTCATCCCGTTCAATTCGGACTCGATTTGGCAGGCTACCCATACGCAGCCCCGTCAGCTTCAGAGAACCGGCCATTGAACATCGGCATGATCGGCAGCTATGCCTGGGCCCCCACCCGTGCCGCCGCCCGTCATTTTCTTCAGCTCTGGCCCCGCATCAAACAGGCAGTGAAGGACGCCAGACTCTTTCTCGTTGGTCGCGGTGCCGAACGCATCCTCGGAGATGATGCCCGGGCCGTTGATCCTGAAGCCCGCGTCGTTCAAAACGTGCCCGACATCATCCCCTACTTCCATGAACTCGACTGCATGGTCTATGCCCCGGAGCATGCCTCGGGCATCAAGGTGAAGATCCTTGAAGCCTTCGCGCTCGGCGTGCCGGTGGTCACCAATCAGCACGGCATCGACGGCATCCCCGTCCGCCATCGCGAACATTGCATCGTCGGCAGCACCGACGCGGAGCTCGTGGAAGGCGTGCGTTATCTCACCGAAAATCCCGAGGCGAAACGGAAGATGACCCAAGCAGCTAGAAATCTCGTCGAGGAGATCTGCGCTCCATCAAACGTCTTCGACCAATGGCTGGCGGTCTATGCACAGATGAATGCCAGCAAGGCTGCAAAGCCTCTTATGCTGGAGCCATCAGCGCCTTCCGCCGGTTTAGCCGTGACCTGATATTCCCTTTTCAACCTCATCTACATCGACCATGGCACATGAAATTTCAGCTCTGATCATATGCAGTGACCGCCTCGACGAAGTCACCCGTTGTCTCGCAAGTCTCGCCAAACTCGGCGACCGGCTGCATGAGGTGCTGCTGCTCAAAAACGCACCGAAGCAACCCTGGCGGGACAACTGCTTCGATTCCGTTCCTTCAGAAGTTCGCAACCGCCTGCACATTATTTCCACAGACAAGCAGGTATTTCCCACCACCGGCCGCAACATGCTGGCGGCGCAGGCCACGGGCTCTGTTTACTTGTTCCTCGATGACGATTCGCTCGTGCTTGAGCGCAAGGGCATTGAAGACGGCCTCCACATACTGAAAAACGAAGCGACCATCGGTTCGATCGCCTACCCGCAGTCCACCGAAGATGGAAAACTGGGGCCCTACATGCAGCCGGCACCGGTGGAGCATCCGTGCTTCACCTGCGGCTTCATGACCTGCGCTGCACTGACTCGTGCAGAAGTGTATCATCAGATCGGCGGTTTCCAGGATCTGCTTCAAATGGCGCACGAAGAGAACGAATTCTGCAAACGTCAGTGGGATGCCGGCTTCGCTGTTCTCTATCTTCCAGAACGCTGCATCTGCCACAACCCCAGCCCCAACGCGCGTAACAGCCGCCAGCGTGCGAAACTGAACGCACGCAACATCTGGTATCAGGCCGTGCTGCATGAACCGCTCTGGATGCTCGCCCTCAGCTTTGGACCCCGCGTGCTGCAAGGCGCGCGCTATCTCCGCCAGGCGAACGACTGGACCGATGGTGACTGGCAGCCGCTGCTCAAGGAAGCACTGACTGACCTTTGGCGTGACCTGCCGCGCCTGTGGAAGGCACGCAGTCCGCTCAAGCTGAGCACCATCCGCCGCTGGCAGCACATGAAGAAACATTTCCCGCCTTTTAACACCACCGCACCTGCCGTCCCAAGCCCTTCCAATTCATCCTCCACCCTCATCGAATATGCCCACTGCTAACACTGTTGTTATTGGAGCCATCAATCATCACGAATGGCCCGTGGTCGCGCCATGGATTCGCTCCCTGCGCGGCACAGGCTTTGACGGCCGTGTCGTTCTGGTGGCTTACGAGGACATTGCCGATCATGTCATTGATGCCATGCGCCGCGAAAACGTGGAAGTTCGTCGCGCCAAAATGGAAATCTCCGTCAATCGCGGACGCTTCAAGGACTTTGAAACCATTCTAGCCGAGATGCCCGCTGAGACGCTGGTCATTGCCACGGATGTGCGCGATGTGGTGTTTCAAAGCAATCCTTCGAAACTGGCTGAACTGCTGAAACCTGCCGAGGGCCTCGACATCGCTGTCAGTTCCGAAGGCTGGCGCTACTGCGATTCGGAATGGAATCTGAGCACCTTGCGGAAAGTTTTCCCAAGTTATGAAACCTCGATGCATGGTGAGGAAGTGTATTGCTCCGGAGTGATCGTCGGCACTGCTGCCTCACTGAAGCAGATGTGCGCCAGAATCTGGGAGATCAGCCGCACAGCGCCCAGCTTTAATGGGGATCAGGTGGCGATGAACATCATCCTGCGTGAACCTGCGTTCGCACACCGCGTCAATCGTCTGGATGTGCGTGATGGCAGAGTTTTTCACGCACGTGCCACGTGGCTCCGCCGCATGCAGGGAAATTCCGTAACTGGCGAGCCTGTTTTCTCGCTGCTCACCGGCATGGCCCGTCGTGCTGACGGCAGCCTGGTGAGCGTGCTGCATCAATACACCGAGAGCAAATGGGAGCGTCTGCGCGTCTTGATGCGCTACGACAGCCTCTGGATTGGAATCTGGTACCGGCTGACGCAGCGGTTCCGCTCTTCGGCAAACGACAATGTCTACTGGAAGACCAAGCCTGCCACATGACCTTACGTGTGTCGGATCCGGCAATCTAAACAAAAAATCACCCGTTCTGCGACACCCAATGAGCCCGACAACACTTGCCGAACCACTGGACTTTCAGCCCCAGGTAGAAAAGGCCATCAGAAGCCAAGCAGCGTCCGTGGCAGCCAAGGACGCGGTTCTGACGCGCCTGCCATCACTGGACGGCTGGCGTGCGCTCAGCATCGTTCTCGTGCTCGGCGCCCACACGGCACTGACCACTGGTTTTCCGGAGCGGCTGTCGAAACCTTTTCATCATCTGTTCGACGGTCATCTCGGCGTTCGGTTTTTCTTCGTGGTCTCCGGACTGCTCATCACCTGGCTGATGCTGGGTGAGGAACGCAAGACGCAGAAGGTGAACCTGGGCAACTTTTACGCCCGGCGTGCGCTGCGCATCCTGCCGGTCTATGTGGCGTTTCTGATTGTGGCGGGCGTCATCCAGTATTTCACCATCTGTGATCATGATCTTACGACATGGATCGCCAACCTGTCCTTTACGCGAGATTTCTACCCGGGTGGAAACAACCTTAGCAACCATTTCTGGTCCCTCGCTGTGGAGGAGCAGTTTTACCTGATCTGGCCGTTTCTGTTTGTTTGGCTGGCGCCGGCAGTGCGCACCCGGATCATGCCTTTTCTAGTAGTGGCCGCCATCCTCGTGGCCTTCATCAACCGCTGCTTGTGGCAGTTTCCCTTCTCCGACGCGCTGCTCTGGAGAAATTTGTTCCATGAGTGGTCTTTCTTCAACAATGTGGACTCGCTTGCCATCGGCTGCATGGCGGCCATCTGGCTGGCTGCGGACGAGTGCGGGCTGCGATCGTTTCTCACCTCACGGCCACGTCTGGTGATCGCCGCCAGCGTGCTCATGCTGGTGGAGCCGTATGTCATGCACTGGATCACCGACCGTGCCTGGATGCCGACTGGGCTGAAGAGCCTCGGCTGGGCAAGTTGGGCGGGTCTGGGCCGGACCTTTCAGTCCTTCGGCTTCGTTGCGCTCGCATTGCAAAGCATCATGCTGCCTTCGTGGGGACTCTACCGTTGTTTGAACTGGCGCCCAGTGGCCGCACTCGGCATGCTCTCCTACTCCATCTACGTGTGGCAGAACCTCTTCTGCGCGAAGCCTGAAAAGTTCGGCCTCACAGATCCTTGGTGGATGACCTACCCGATGTGGCTGGTCCCCACCTTCGCGGCCGCCATCCTCTCCTATCACTTCCTGGAGAAACCCTTTTTCAAGCTACGTCACCACTTCCGCTGATACTCAGGCGGCGCAGTCTTCCCTGTCAACCACCCGCATTAACCCAACAAACAAACAAACGAACGAACATGAGCACACTCAAAAAATCAGTCAGACCCGGGCTCCGCCACTGGTGCCTTAACACCCACCCCAAAGAAATCGGCGCATGCGTGAAATGGGCGCTGCGCACCCGCCGGGTGGAAACGCAGATCGAAGACAACGGCGTCAAACTCTGGCTGGACCCCATCAGCCCGCTGGCTGATGCCCTGGCGCAAGGCAAGTATGAAGAGAAGCTGGAAGAGTGGCTGAGATCCACTCTCGACTCCACCGGCACCTTTCTGGATGTGGGGGCGAATGAAGGCTACTTCTCCATGTTTGCCGCCACCACGCTGAAGGCCGCACGAGTGATCTGCGTGGAGCCCAACTCGGCGCTGTGGCCTGTCATTCTGCGCAATGTGCAGCTCAACCGCAGCAGCACCTGCACACTGGCACCCTTCGCCATTGGTGATTTCGAGGGCAGCGCGAACTTTGTCGTCCAGCCATCCACCAACAGCGGTGCGTCATCGCTGTGCACACGCCCGAGCCGGCTTGACCGCTTCCGTGAAAGCCGCAGCGTCCCGGTGGTCACGCTGGACTGGCTGATCGAGTCCAACGGCCTGAAGGAAGTCTCCGCCATCAAGGTGGATGTGGAAGGTTTCGATGAAAAGGTCATCGCAGGCGCGCGGGAAAGCCTGAAACGCCGCATCATCAAATCCATTGCGATCGAGATGCACAACACGTCTGAAAGAACGCTGGAAAAGGCTGCCGACGACATCCGCAAGATGATGGCAGAAGCAGGCTACACCGAGAGACCTTCGGATAACTTCCGCTGGATCTACTTTGACCGGCCCGGCACGAAATAGCCCGAGCTTTCGCTCCCCCACTGGAAAATCAAACAAGCCCCCCTGCCCCCACATGACTACCAGTTAAAAACATCACCAAATACCAACCAAACAACCAACCATGAATCTACCACTGCTCAAGTTTGTGCGCGAAGGCGGAATCGGCAAAACACTCGCAAAGATACTGCCCGACGCCCCTTGGGCCAGCTACCTGCTTTCCTATCGAGTCTTCCAGCGCACCTACGGCTTCCGCCCGCGACTGAACAATCCACGCACATTGAATGAATGGCTGTTTGCGCGCAAGGTGTCACTGCCAAAGTCCATCTCCTTTGCCCAATGGGTGGACAAGCATCTGGCCAAGGAATCGATGGAGAAGGCCATGATTGGCGCTGCCGTGGAATGCCGGGTGGCGAAGACATTGCACTACGCCACAACGGCAGATGATTCATTTTTCGACTCCGTGGTGCCACGCTGCGTCATCAAAGGCACCCACGGCTCCGGCATGACGATTCTTGTCAAAGAACCCCGCCGACTCACTGAAGAAGAAAAGTCCAGCATCCGTCACTGGCTCACGATGGAATACTTCCGGGGTTCTCGTGAACCGAGCTACCGACATCTCGTGCCAGGGGTCATCGCCGAGGAGTTTCTTCCCAGCAATGATCTGGTGCCTGAAGACTACAAGTTCTTCTGCTTCCGCGGCAAAGTGGCCTTCATCCAGCATGACACCGGCCGCTATGTGGACCACAAGCGCTGCCTGTATTCGCCGGACTGGAAACTGCTTCCAGTCAGCTTTCAATATGAAACCTATGCGACGGCAGCTCCAGCCCCAGAAGGACTGGCAAGCATGCTGACCATCGCCGAAAAGCTTTCCCACGAGCAGAACTTCGTCCGCGTCGATTTGTATCAGACGGACAAGGGCATCTACTTCGGCGAGCTGACCTTCTTCCCCGAGGCGGGTCTCGGTGCATTCAACCCCTTGAGTTTCGACGCCCAAATCTGCAAGCAGTGGCTGCAGAAGCCAACGAGCGACAAGAGCCTCGTGGCCCTCACCCTCACCAGTTCGCTCCCATGAAAATCGCCGTCAGCGGATATGTCTCAGCGCAGGAGGGCAGCGTGGCTTCGGCCAATGCGCTGCTGCTTCGTTCACTTCTTGAAGATGGGCACGAGGTGGACTTCTTTTCGAAGCCCTCGTTTGTCGATCCCCGCCCGTGCGTGGGCGAGCATGAGCGTTTTCGCTTTGTTTGCACGGACAACGTGGGTCCGGACCGCTTCCGTGCCAGGGTGCAAAAGATTCCAGCTCTA
>CALRWM010000067.1:0-32107 GCA_943371875.1 Prosthecobacter debontii
TGACAGGGAAGAGATTGCCGAAAGAGGGGGAAGAGGAGGGAAAAAGGTGACCGGAGGGGATGGCCACAAAGAGGCGCAAAAAAGGGCAAAAAATGAGGGCGGGCTTTTCGAGCGGAGGGGGGAGCGGATCCACTGATTTTACACCGCAGAGATTGGAACGCCGCAGAGATTGATTCTGAAAGTGTGACAGGGAAGAGATTGCCGAAAGAGGGGGAAGAGGAGGGAAAAAGGTGACCGGAGGGGATGGCCACAAAGAGGCGCAAAAAAGGGCAAAAAATGAGGGGGCTTTCCGAGCGGAGGACGGGGGCGGATCCACTGATTTTAGACAGCAGAGATTGGAACGCCGCAGAGATTGATTCTGAAAAGAGTGACTGGAAATGGATGAACGTGGGGGGATTTATGATTTATGATTTCAGAGTGGTTGGAGAGGAGGGGGAGGGACGTTCGTTTGCCGCACAGTGGCGGAGGTGGATGGCCGGAATTGAGGTAGAATAATGAGGGGTAAAATCATTTCAGAGGTCTGGAGTGGAGGGAAAGAAGGGGAAAGGGCAGAAAGATTTTGTGGAGGAGGGAGGGGGAGGGGTTCAAACGCGAATGGGCGCGAAGGGCCGCGAATTTTTTGGAATGGGGGCGTTTGGATTCGTGAAAATTCGCGGTTCATTTTTTGATATTCGCGTTCAAAAAACCTGGCTGGTGCGTTTGTTCTTGCTGCTGCAGCGTGGGGCCTCCTAAATTGGAGGCTCGTTCGCAGTCGCGAATGTCATTGAATTAAATCCAACCCATATCTTATCCATGAGTCAGATCGTTCCTCTTATCAGTTCCGGCATCGCCGGTCCTCTCGGTGTTCTTCATCTTCCGCGCCTCTGGCAGAAGGCTTCTTTGGCTGCTGCTGGCAAACTGCATGCTGACTATCCGGGCATCGGCTGCGGGTATGACCAGATGACGCTGGATGCGCTGGGCATCAACATCGAGACGTTCAGGACGTTCATCGCGACGAAGCCGAGCTATCCGCAGCTTGAGAGCTGGGTGAAGGCGCAGCCGGGTGTGAACCTGACGAAGGGCAATGTTTTCAAGCATAACCAGGCGATCTCGGGCTACATCCATGATGATGCGACGCGGAAGACGATTCTGGATGCGGATGGCATCGCGGATGACGGCAGCGTGAATCCTGGTGCGGTGGATCTGAACAACCTTGACGACTGGCACATCTTCTGGGCGCAGGAGATTAAATAGGCTGCGAAGCGGCTGAAGTGAGTTTTAAGGACCCCGTTTGTCGTGAGGCAGGCGGGGTTTTTCGTGGAATGACGAATGAGTAAATCCGAATGACGAAATAATGACGAAGGCCGAATGACTGGGCCGAGCGCAGAGAATCAATGCGGAATCGGCGAGGTTGTTTTCTACCACAGAGGCCAAGCCGAGGGGCACAGAGGGGAAGAGTTGACCGTTGTTGACGGTGGGTTGGGGAGCCGGAGGGATGGCCGCAAAGAGGCGCAAAAAGGGGAGGCGAAAAAAGTCGGAGATGAGGGGCTGACTGTGTGAGGGGTTTGGGCTGTGTTTTGACCCGGCCAATGGGTGTTGGAATGCGATGAGTGACTGAGGCTGGCTCATGATGGGCGGCTGCTGGTGAAACTTCTTTTTATGACCCTGATTTCTTCTCTTCCCATGAAACTGGCTCTGCAGGTTTTTGCGAGGCGTGCGGCGGCTCGTGCGGAGCCTGAGGTGGCGTCATCGTACCGGAATTTTCTGATCGTGGCGCCGGGTTCGGTGGGAGCGGGGACTGTGCCGGATGAGAAGGTGGTGGAGCTGGCGCAGCATCTGAATCAAGAGGGCTATGCGTATGTGGCGCGCTCCAATCAGAAGGAAATGGAGGATGATCCGTCGGGGGTGCGCTATCTGCCGTTGAGCCATCGGCTGCCGGCGTTTGGGGTGATGACGGCGGTCATTGTGATCGGGGATCCGCTCTGGGCGGCGCTTGCGGCGGCTACTTATCCGGAGGCGGATATCTTTTTGATGTAGGACGAGGGGGATTTTGCTGTTGGTGGGGAGCCGGAGGAATGGCCGCAAAGAGACGCAAAAAGAGACGAAAAAAGATGCAACGGATGCAACCTCGACTGCTTGATGAGTGTGGTGCCGGGTCGAGAATGGAACGGGACTTTTTTAACCGCTGATTTGACGCTGATTTGACGCTAATCAAGGCAATCAGAAAATGCCGGATTCAGGATTGTGATCCGACTCTTAGACAGCGGCTACGGCTGTGAATGAGGGGGCATGGGCGATGGCGCTGGGGACGTTCGTTTTTGCCGCAGAGGGGCAGAGAGCCCGTTCTTCGCTAAAGCTACGAAGGGCAAAGCGGAGGGGGCAGAGATTGAATCGGATGGGGCGGCCTTCTTTGTGCGGAAATCAATTGGCCGAAGAGCAGAGTTTTTAACCGCTGATCAAGGCCCAGATATCAGAAAGGCTTATATCTTGTCAACAATTTGCACCCTAATGCAATTTGCCCAATTCACTGAATCTTCAATGGCAATTTACCAGATTGAATATTCGCCCAGCCTTCAAGTAATTCGTTTCTATATTCCTTTATTACTTGGCGGGCCTCATCACGCATAGCCGACGACAGAGAACTAGAACTGCTCATGATATCACCATTATCCACACGCAATCTAGCAATGAGATCCTTAGTATCGCCCGGACGTGGGTAAAGATGGACATGGCAGGGAGGGTGGTCATGAAAATGCATCCTTATCACGAACCCGTTTCCCTTATATAAAATTGAAGAACTGGCAAAATCTTTGCCATAATCTTCGATTGTATGAGACCAAGAGTCTACGTGTGAAACCGCTGCTATGTTGCGCACATGGATCTGTTGTGCTTTTATGATGCACAACTCGTCTATGGTATGACGCTCGCAGGGAATCGAAATTTCGGACCATGGAGGACTGTGGCCGATACTTAATGTGAATGAGTCATCAAAGTCGGCCCATGAAAGGCCTATTGAGATTTGTCCACTACATCGAACTTCCCGCAGGGATTCCAATATTGGTCCGCATGGAGCTTTATCTACCATCCTCTTCAATTGAGATAATCGTCCATTTGTCCCTGGGAGGAGCGCGCCAAGAGTGAGGTGCTCATCCCCCAGAATTAATTCTCCCAGTTTACAATGCATTCTGATAAATGAATCCTTTCGCTTTCCTGCTACCTTGTTGGCAGCCAAAATCATTTTATCCAAATGACTAGCGATATCCTGGGATGACATTCCACTGCATCCGCAAGACAATTCATTTATATAAAGCACGAGTGTTCGCATTCGTTTTTAATCTAGCAGAGCGTCGAGACTCTTATCCCACTGATCAAAAAAGCCGTCCGGCCAATTGGATAGTCTTCCGTCGGCCAGCAGGGTTGGTGTCTGCACTTCAGAATCGCCAGACGTCAGCGACCGAGAGAAGAAATGCAGCGCGACGCTATCGGATGCCAGTCGGTTTCTTTTAACGGCCAACCTTATTCCGTTAAGAATGTGGTCACTGTGCGTCTCAACCACTAATTGCACTCCATCGGCTGCCACGAGCGCCAGCAATTCGCCGAGGGCGAGTTGGCCCTGAGGATGAAGGTGCGCCTCAGGATTTTCGATGAGTAAAAGGGAGTCTGGAGGGGTTGCCAAACACGCGACGATGATTGGAAGGCTATAGGTGAGCCCAAAGCCGACATTGCCTGGTCTGTATGGATTGCTTTTCGCTCGGCGCGAGTGGCCGACAAACTCATAATACAGCTGCACCTCGTCTGTTCCTTTAACCCGCTCTGCACTTAAGCGCACACCTGGGCTCAAGTGCTGAAGCCAAGCCGCAACCTGATCAATGAGTTTTTTTGTGGGAGCTACTTGTTTGAGGAGTTCTTCAGGAATCTGCCAGCTTGAAAAAGCGACCGAACGTTTTTCTGAAGGATCCATTGTCGCTTTTGCCAGAAAGTCTGCAGTATATTCACCTCTAGAACCCAAAAACCCCGTTCCCTGAGCCAGTTGAGGCGTTTGGGGATAAAGTGTAAGCGGAGTGGTTCTGTCGGCTTGCAGGTATTGAAAATGCGGCGAGTGGATAAAATGAGGCAAACTTGAAGGCGACTCTGAGAACGGGAGTTCACTGGCATCTTGAAGGCTATTGCAAGACCACCTATACGAAGTGCCATTTTCTTGCATCTCAAACGCGACAAGGTCTCCCTCCGTTTCGGCTCCTTCGCTGAGGACGTCGCGACCGTGGCCTAACTTGACTAAGTCGCCTCGAAGCATCAGAGCGTTAGCGTTTGTTGTCATTCCATAGCTCTGACGTAGAATGGCAATTGCTTGCAAAATCGAGCTTTTGCCTGAACTATTAAGTCCCGATAAAAGCGTGAGTGGTGCAAGCCGAGCGTTGAGATTTCGGCTTGCCTTAAAATTCTCGATATGGACTCTTTCAATCATGCAAGGCTTCTGTGAAGATTGATTCAAAAACGTCTAGGCGCTTCATTGAAGATGCCCCGCGCCCCGTCGCATATAATAGCGAATCCGTAAAAACGGAGTCATTTGCGAATGCCTCGCCGAACTTCATAATCACTGCATCAGCTTTCTCCGATAACCGTTTCAGTTCGGCTTCGCTGCGGAGAGCAAGAGCAACCGACTCACTCTCGAAAAGGCCGCGATTAATTGGTCGCCGGTATTGGCCAGGTGCGGAATATTTGCGGAAGGCAATTTTCTTGAATACTTTCGACGCAATTTTCATGGCCTTGACGAAGGCCGCAGCAATTTCGGTCCATTCATTGTCCGTCCAATTTCGGCAACCTGATTCTACAAAGTCATTTAAAAAGTCATCAAGGTTTTGGTCCGAGGGGCGGGTTTTTCCTTGGCAACGCGCAGAATACAATGCAGCGAACCTCAGAACCAATTCCACGTCCTCCATTCGCTCTCCCTTTATTTTCCAATTTGTTGCCTCCTTGAACTCTAGGCAATTCGCCATTGAGCGAATGTGTTTCTTCCAGTCGCCAGGATATATCGCGTTACGGATCTCTTGCGCCGTTAGCGGGAGTCCACCCCTGTTGATACGCGAAAAAATATTAAACTTTACTGCTGGCGGGGTCCCTGCCCTGATCACATGCAGGGTTAACTCTGTTTCATTAATACGCCGCTTCATGGGACGTGATAATTCTTCGAATGTCGAATTGCTGAACTCCTTGAGGGATTGTAACTCGGATAAACGCAGTGGATTCAGCTTCGAATCGACGGCCTTATTGAGAGCGGCAACATCAACAAAATGTGCAATTGCACATATGCGTTGGAGACCATCTACGACGGTATAATTTCCATTCTGATCTTCGGATACATAAAGCGAAGGAATGGGTATTCGAAGGAGCAAGGATTCAACAAGACCGCTTTTAGTTTTTTCGTTCCAAAGATTGCTTCTGCGTTGAAAGTCAGGCGAAAGATCAAGTTCACCTTCCTTGAGACGAGTGAGTAGCAAATCTATTGTTCGCGCCACTGTGACAACGTCAATCTTTTTTGGATCGAACGGTATTGAAATGGTTTCAGAAAAGCGTTCCGCTTCAAGGCCGGTGCCAAGTCCGTCAAGGGAAGTTTCCTCGAGTGGAATATCGTCGGTAGGCTGGTTTTCGAATTCGTCGCTCATGTGTTTGATTAAGAAATGAAGAGCTGCGCTTAACACCGCAAGCTGCATATTTTAGATTATTCAGGCGTCTTAACTATTTGTTGGTGGTGCAATTGCGGGCTGCCAAATGCTGCGTTTGCAGTTTGCTTCTCGTGCCATAAACCATTCTACATATCCAAGCGGGGAAAGGTTCGGGGGGCAAGGGAAACGGAGGATAAGGGGATGTTGGTGGAGTGGTGGCTGGGATTTTTTGGATGATCACTGCATGAAGGTGACGGTGGGTTGCAGGGCTGGGTGTGTCACTGCTGTGCTGTTCCGCGGAGTGGGAACGGGCGGGGATGCATGGTCCGGGTGGGGGCTGCTATTTTTTGTGTCAACCTTCCGGGCATGGGGAGAAGGAGGAAGGATGAAGGCGGAGCCGAGGCCGTTGACGGTGGTTTGCCGTTGTTTTTTGATGACGTTAGTAGTCTGGGAGCGTGGAGAGCGGCAACGAATTAGGCCGCCCTTTCAGGGCTTCGGGCTGCTCGTTTTCGCGTCTCCCCAGGGCGTTGCCCTGGGCTGCGATAGGGCGCGCCTTTGGCGCTTTACCGGAAACCGCACACGGAGTGTGCGGACCTCTTTACTGGCGTCTTCGCGGCTGCCTGTGGGGATTTTTTGCCGTTGGGTTGGTGAGGACGCACAACCGGGACGGTTGTGCTACAGGAGAGGGGAGCAACCGGGACGGTTGTGCTACGGGGACGCCAGTTGCGGCGCAACTGGGCAACTTTTTTGATGCTGGCGGCCGATGCGGGAAGAACGATTGATTCCAACGCGAATGGCTGCGAATGGCTGCGAATTGACTCGAATGGCGAGGGGTATTTGCGGGCCGGGGAGGATGGGGCGCGCTGATCGACAGACAGGAGTGTCTATCGTACTTCAGATTCCGGCGGCCATGACTTTCATCCAGCGCATGCGGAAGGTGGCGTTTTCTTCCATGAGCTGGGCGGCGATGGTGGTGGAGAGCTGGGTGAGGCCGGTGAGGCGGGCGAAGGCGGCGGTGTTTTCCTGGCGACGGTAGTAGTCGGTGGAGTCGGTGACCTGGGTGCCGAGGGATTGGGCGATCTCGACAAGGGTCTCGGGGGTGAGGCTTTCGAGGGGGAGGGTGAGGGTGCCGCGATCGAGGGTGACGCTGATCTGGGTGCCGGCGGGGTTGCAGGTGATGCGGCCGGTGAGCTGGCCGCCTTCCCGACGGGTGATGGTGCCGGTCCAGCCGCGGGTGGTGAGATCGCTGGTGATCTGGCGGATGAAGTCGCGGGACTGGGTGTAGAGGTAGAGGCGGCCGTCGAGGGCGGTGCGGACGTCTGCGGTTTCGAGGCGGGTGCTGGTGAGGAGGTCGATGGCGCGGGTGTAGTCGTAGCCTTGGACGAGGGAGGGGACGAGGGCGCTGACTTCGGCGAGGAGCTCGAGATCGGCCTGGCGGTGCTTTTTGTCGGCCTCCATCTGGCGCTGCTGCTCTTCGAGGGTCATGCTGGAGATCTCACGCTGGTAGCTGGTTTCCAGGTCGGTGATGAAGCGGAGGAAGGCGCCGCTGGTCTTGAGGTTTTTGCGGACTTGCTGGACTTCGGCGAGGGCGGTGCGGAGTTCTGGGATGGTGCCTGAGCGCTTGGGCTGGAGGGCGCCGCGGACGAGGGCGAAGTCGGGCTTGTAGCGGTCTACGAGGGGGCTGTAGAGGGTGAGCCATTCGAGGGTGGCGGCGGTGGCGGCTGTGGGGGCTTGCTGGGTCTCGGCGAGGTGCTGCTGGAAGTGCTCGAGCTCCTGGGCGCCGAGGAGGGCGTCTCCGAAGTGCCATTCGGCGAGGCCGTGGACGAGGTAGCCGAGGATTTCTTCGTTGGTGGTTTTGTAGTCGAGGGAATGGAGGGGGGTGCCGAGGCCGAAGTCGTGGGACATGCGGTCCTGGATTTTGGCGAAGAAGGGGGCGAGGCCGTTGAGATCGGGGGTGGTGGCGAGCTTGGCGAACTGGTCTGCGGCGTCCTTTTTGTGGTCGAGCATGATGCTGCAGAGTGCGGCATTGAAGCGGGCCCAGTTGGCGGTGGGCTGGAGGACGTCTTTGGATTTGGCGAGGGTGATGAACTTGTCTTCGGCGGTGGCGTACTGGCGGCCTTCGAGCATGGCCTGGCGTGCTTCGGTGAAGCGCTCGGAGACGGTTTTTTTGTTGGCTTTGTCTGCGGTGAGGGTGACGCCGGCGCCGTCGAGCTCGCGCTCGTTGGCGGTGGCGAGCTGGATGGCAGCGCGGACGTTGCGGCGCTCTCCGCCTTCGCGGAGGAGCCAGCCCATGCCGTAGGCGATGATGATGGCGGCGGCGATGAGGCCGATGAGGCGGGTGCGGCGATTGACGAGGCGGCGGCGGACGCTGCCGCGATCGAGGAGGCCTTCGGCGAGGCGCATTTCGTCGACGACTTCGGAGTAGTTGGCGAAGCGGTCTTCGGGATTGAAGGAGAGCATGGCGTTGATGACGTGCTCTGTGCGGGGGGAGAAGCGGAGGCCGGATTCGCCGAGGGTGACGCGCTTGGACTTGATGCGGCGGAGGTCTTCGATGGCGGGGGTGTCCGCCTTGTGGGGCGGATTGCCGGTCATGGCATGGTAGAGGGTGGCGCCGAGGGAGAAGATGTCGCTGCGGTAGTCTTCTTTGTTTTCGATGACTTTTTCGGGGGCGACGTAGTAGGGGGTGGCCCAGATTTCGCCGGATTGATCGCCGCCGCGATCGACGAAGAGGGCGAGGCCGAAGTCCACGACTTTGGCGGTGCCGGTCTCGGTGAAGAGGATGTTGGCGGGTTTGACGTCGCGATGGATGAGGGTGAGCTGCTGGGCGGCGCGGAGGCCTTCGGCGACTTCGCGGCCGATGCGGAGGGTTTCGTCTTCTTTGAGGTGGCCTTCGCGGCGGATGCGCTGCTCGAGGGAGCCGCCGCCGACGAGCTCCATGGCGATGTAGAAGTAGCCCTGGTCATAGCCGACGGAGTAGAGCTTGATGACGTTGGGGTGGGTCACATTGGCGGTGATGTGGGCTTCGCGGCGGAACTGCTCGAGGCGGATGGAGTCGCGGGAGTACTGGCGGTTGAGGATTTTGAGGGCGACGCGGCGGCCGAGGGTTTCGTCTTCGGCCTCGAAGACGCGGCTCATGCCGCCTTCGCCGATCTGGCGGATGATCATGAACTGATCGAAGCGGCGGCGGACGCGGACCATCTGGCCGCAGAAGGGGCACTTGAGCTTGGTGAAGGGCTCCAGGGAGGTGACATCAATCTGCTTCTGACACACCGGGCAGGTGCTCAAAAAGGACTGTTCTGGAGGGGCGAGGATCAAGGGTGACGGATGTTGTCAGTAGAAGGGACGCATTCGATATGCCAGAAATTACAGTTTGCCTTATTAATTCGAATCTTGAGTTTATAGGGTGGATTGGCTCATCAGTGAAACAGTGGATATTGGGGATCGTTTCGACAAACACCTTGCGAGGCGTTTGCCGGATATGTCGCGCTCGCGATTGCAGGAATTGATCAAGGAGGGACACGCAACGCTGAACGGGAAGGCGGTCAAGGCGGGTGCTACGCTCAAATGCGGGGATGCGGTGAGTCTCACAGTGCCGGATGTAGCGGAGGTGGAGATCAAGGCCCAGAACATTCCTTTGACGATTTTGTATGAAGACAGCGACATCGTAGTGCTGGACAAGGCATCGGGGCTTGTCGTTCATCCGGCGGAGGGAAATCCTGACGGGACGCTGGTGAACGCGCTGCTGCACCACATTGAGGACCTGAGCGGGATCGGTGGGGAGATGCGGCCGGGGATTGTGCACCGTCTGGACAAGGACACGAGCGGCTGCATGGTGGTGGCGAAGAATGACATCGCGCACCGGCGGCTGACGGAGGCGTTTTCAGAGCGGCGGATCTCGAAGATCTACCTGGCGGTGGTGAACGGGGTGCCGAAGGAGGAGAGCGGGCGGATCGAGACATCGATCGGGAGGCATCCGGTGGACCGTAAGCGGATGAGCAATCTGCTGGACGGGGCGGGGAAGAATGCGGTGACGGAGTGGAAGCGGCTGTCGGTGGACGAGGGGTGTGCGCTGATCCAGTGCCGGCTGCTGACGGGAAGGACGCACCAGATCCGTGTGCATATGCGGGAGTCTTTGCAGTGTGCGATCCTGGGGGATCCGATCTATGCGAATCCGGCGAAGCAGCGGGTGCGGGTGCCGCGGCTGATGCTGCATGCGTGGAAGCTTTCGTTTAACCATCCGATCCATGATCAGCCGATGGCGTTTGAGGCGAAGGTGCCGGAGGAGTATGGGGCGTGGATGAAGCTGGTGGTGGGGTAGGCTGGATGCTGGATGCTGGATGCTGGATGCTGGGGCGCGATCAGGGGATGGTTTTTGGCAGGGGAATGGGGTGTCAAAGGAATGACGAATGAGTAAATCCGAATGACGAAATAATGGCGAATGACGAGGCCCGAACGGGGCTGCTAGTTTTGTCATCGGGACTTTGTCATTCGAATTGGCATCGACTCAATCTGCGCTTCTCTAAGCGGCGGGATACAACCTCATTTACACCATGCTCAAAGTTTACGCTTACTCTGGATGCTCTACGTGCAAGAATGCGATCAAATGGCTGAAGGGGCGGGGGGTGGAGTTTGAGGAGATGTCGATTCGGGAGGCGCCGCCGTCGGTGGGGGAGCTGAAGGGGATGCTGGCGGCGCAGGGCGGGGAGCTGCGGCGGCTTTTTAATGTGTCGGGGATGGACTACCGGAGTCTGGGGCTGAAGGACACGCTGCCGGGGATGAGTACGGAGGAGGCGCTGGGGCTGCTGGCGGGGAATGGGAATCTGGTGAAGCGGCCGTTTGCGGTGGATGCGGGGAAGAAGGTGTTCCTTGTGGGGTTTAAGGGGGGGGAGTGGGAGAAGGCGCTGGGGTGAGAGCGCGTTGGAGGGTTGAGTGTACCGTAGCTTTCGTTGGCCGGTGGACGCTCGAAAGCGGTGCTGAAGCACCGCAGTCCGGGGACGCTGGCGCGTGGGCTGAGGGGCTGGTGTTGGCGGGGCGCTGGGGAACGAGCTTGGAAGCTCGTTTTATGGGGCGGGGGCCGAAGGTGGGGCACTCGCAGGTGGTGGGATGCGCGGGTGAGGTGGGTGCGGCGGAGCGCTGAGCGACAGGCAGGAGTGCCTGTCGTACTTTCCGGAGGGGGCTACTTCACGGCTGCGGATTGTTCTTTGAAGAACTTGGCGATGAGGGGTGGGGCTTCTGGGGGGAACTTGTGGGTGCCGCCTTGCTGGATGAAGGCTATGAAGGGGGCGCCGATTTTGGAGGGGTAGAGGGTGCAGTCTTTGGCCCAGGGGGTGCCTTCGGGTGCGCATTGATTGATCTCTTTGACCTTGGTCATGGCGAGGTCCTGCCATGCGTATTTGACGAGGGGATCTGCGGTGCCGGCGAGGTGCATGCAGGGCTTGGGTTTGAAGGGGGTGTCTTTGAGGCGGGTTGAGAGTGCTGCGGATGGGGCGACGGCGCAGAGGACATCCGGGCGTGTCTGCCAGAGGAGGTAGGTGAAGCCGCCGCCGTTTGAGTGGCCGGTGGAGAAGATGCGCTTGGTGTCGACCTTGTAGTGCTCTTTGAGGTAGGCGATCGTGGCGTCGAAGAGTTTCAAATCTCGGTCTTCCTGCGCGCCTGCGGCGTGCTGCCAGCCGGGCTTTTTGCCTTCGGGGTCGGTGAGCTGGCCGGGGGTGTTGAGGCCCTGGAGATAGACGGAGATGGCTTCGGGCATGTGTTGGTACATGGCAAAGCTGCGGGCTGCATTGAGCGCGGTGCCGCCGTGGCCGTGCCAGACGAAGATGACGGGGGCGGGAGTTTCCTTGGCGGTGGAAGGGGTGTAGACGAAGCCGCTGCGTGCGACGCCATCGACGGTGATGTCTAGTTTTTGGACGCCGTCTGGAAGTTGAATTTGTGCCTGGCAGGTGGCGACGAGGGCCAGCAGGCTGAGGAGGAAGCAGAGGTGGCGGAGCATGGGAGGAGAGGTGGGAGTGATGGCTTCAAACCTCAGGGTTTGGGCAAAGTTGCTGCGGCGGCTTCCTGGAAGGCCTGGCGCATGGGAGAGGCGTCGCCATTCTTCAATCCGGCGCGTTGGATGAGGAGGATGTAGATGGATTTGGTCACGGGATCGATCCAGCCCTGGGTGCCGTGTGCGCCGCCGTGGCCGAAGGTGCCGGGGCTGAGCATGGCGGTGACGCCGGTGGGCTGGCGCACGATGTGGAAGCCCAGACCCATGCCCATGCCTTCGGTGAAGCTGGCCTTCAGATCGCCGGTTTGATTTGTGGTCATCTGCTGGAGCGATTTTTCGGAGATGTAGCGCTTGCCGCCGGCTTCGCCGCCGTTGAGCACCATGGTGTAAAATTTGAGGAGGTCTGCGGCTGTGGAGAAGAGTCCGCCTGCGGCCAGAGGGGAACGTTTTTTGTTGGAGTAGGGCGCGGTGAGGTAGCGGATGGTGGTGGGCTCCAGGCCTTTGCCGTCTGCCGAGGGCTGGTAGCTGGTGGCCAGACGTGCGAGCTGCTTTGGGCTGGGCCAGAAGGTGGTGTCGTGCATGCCGAGGGGGTGGAAGAGACGGCTTTCCATGAACTTCGCGTAGTCCTGACCGCTGACGACTTCGATGATGCGGCCGAGGGTGTTGATGCCGGGATTGCAGTAGGACCATTTGGAGCCGGGTTCGAACTGCAGTGGGGAGAGGGCGTAGGTGATCACGGCTTCCTTCAAGGTGAGGACGTCCAGGGCGTTGCCGTCGAGTGGTGAATTGCTGACGAGGCCGCTGGTGTGCGTGAGGAGGTCTTTGATGGTGATGGGGCGTGCTGGTCTGACGAGCACGGTTTGGTCCTTGGTTTTTTCCTTGAGGAGCATCTGGCCTTTGAACTCGGGCAGGTGCTTCATGACGGGGTCGTCGATGCTGAGTTTGCCTTCGTCCTGCAGCATCATGACTGCCAGCGCGGTCATGGGTTTGGTCATGGAGGCGATCCAGAAGAGGCTGTCCTTGGTCATGGGCGACTTTGAAGCTATGTCGCGCAAGCCGACGGCCTCTTCGTTGACGATCTTGCCGTCATGGGAAAACAGTGTCACGGCTCCGGAGAGCGAGCCCTCCTTGACGAAGGACTCCATGCTTTCGCGAATGGATTTGGCGGCTGGTTTTACCTCGGCGCGGAGGGTGAGAGACAGCGAAAGCAGCAGGCAGGCGGAGAGGCGGAATATTCTCATGGTAAGGTGCAGTGTACGTCGGAATCGGTGTGGTATGTCAATGCCTTGCCTGCTGCACGGGGTATGCTACGATCACGGGCATGAGTTCAGCCAGCGTTGCCATTCCTGTGATCACTCCACCCGGACAGGGGCGGGGCATGTCTGTTTTTGGAGATGAAGTCGAGTTTGTGATCACCGGCGAGCAGACGGGAGGTCGTTTCACCCAATGGATCGAGACCACGCATCCCGGGGGCGGGCCACCACCGCACTACCACACGAGGGAGGACGAGAACTTTTATGTCATCGAGGGCAGCGTGGAGTTTTTCCAAGACGGGCAGTGGACGGCGGTGCCGCCGGGGACAGCGGCGTTCATGCCGAAGGGCGTGGTGCATGCGTTTCGCAATGCGGGCAGCACGCCGCTGAAAATGCTCATCACCACGGTGCCGTCGGGCTTTGAAACTTTCTTTGGCCGCTGTGCGGAGGAATTTGCCAAACCGGGTGCTCCGGATATGGAGCGTCTCGTTGCGATTGCCGGCGAGCATGGCATTCATTTTGTACACCCGTAATCCTTTTCATTTCATGTTTAAAACCGGCCAGCAAGTTGTCTGCATTGATGATCAATTCGATCCCTGGGTCTTTGATCTGTACAAGTCATTGCCCAAGAAGGATGAGATTTACACGGTGCGTGCGCTGCGTGCGGGGCGCTCGAATCCGCAGTTTGTGGTGAATGACGATGCGGAGATCAAGCTGGCGGGGGCGGAGTTTGATCTGCTGCTGCTGTTGAAAGAGCTGAATAATCCGGATGATCCGCATTCGAGTGTGAAGCAGGAGTTGGGATTCCGGTCGGAGAGGTTTGCGCCGTTGCTGGAGCAGACGGAGGAAGAGGAGGAGGCGGAGCTGATTGGCGTGGGCCACGGGGAGAAGACTTGGGAGCCGGAGCCGGCGTGGTCGAAGTAGCCTCGGCTGCGCGTGTGGTGCTGGCATGCCTCCGGCATGCGATCTTTAGAGCTGGCTGGGTGGATGCGACTTCCAGGGGGCGTTCGCCCCCTGGCTACCTTCTATGATCCCTTCGGGATCGGGACGGTGAATGCGGCTGGCTTTCTTTGCTACCTGCGTGGTGGATGAAAACTTGGCATCGTGGACGCTGTTTGATACAACACACACTCCATGAGCGCTCCTTCCGACCTTCCGCCGTCCTCCGCCCCACTCACTGAACGTCAGATTGTCGAACTGCTCTCCACCGCCCGCCAGAGGCTGTTTGCGGAGGTGGGGAAGGTGATTGTGGGGCAGTTGCATGTGATTGATGAGATGCTGATTGCGCTGCTGAGCGGGGGGCATTGTTTGATCACGGGGGCTCCGGGGCTGGCGAAGACGCTTCTCATTAAGACGGTGGCGGATGTGTGCCATCTGAGCTTTCAGCGCATTCAGTTCACGCCGGATTTGATGCCGTCCGACATTACGGGGACGGAGATTTTGGAAGACAGCCCGGAAGGGCGGAAGCTGGTGTTCAGTCGCGGGCCGGTGTTTGCGAACATGATTCTGGCGGATGAAATCAACCGTACGCCGCCGAAGACGCAGGCGTCTTTGCTGGAGGCGATGCAGGAGCATCAGGTGACGGTGAATGGGAAGACGATGCATCTGCCGGAGCCGTTCTTTGTGCTGGCGACACAGAATCCGATTGAGCAGGAGGGGACGTATCCGCTGCCGGAGGCGCAGCTTGATCGTTTCATGCTGAACATTGTGATCGATTATCTGAGCGAGGACGATGAGGTGGCCGTGGTGACGAAGACGACGTCTGGGAAAGGCGAGCCGGTGCAGCGGCTGTTTACAGGAGAGGAGCTACTGGCGTTTCAGCAGGTGGTGAGGAAGGTGCCGATCGCGGAAGATGTGGCGCGTTATGCGGTGAGGCTTTCGGCGGCTTCGAGGCCGGGACGTGAGGGAGTGCCTGATTTTGTGAATCAGTGGATCAGCTGGGGGGCGGGGACGCGTGCGAGTCAGAACCTGGTGCTGGGTGCGAAGACGCGGGTGCTGCTGCACAACCGGACACATGTGACAGTGGAAGATATTCGGGCGATGGCGCTGCCGGTTTTTCGGCATCGTATTTTGGTGAATTACAAAGCGGAGGCGGAGGGGGTGACGGTGGAGAAGGTGATTCAACGGCTCTTGGAGCATGTGAAAGCCTAGGGAGAAAGAATGACGAATGAGTAAGCCCGAATGACTAAATAAATCCGAATGCCAAATGCCGAACATGAGCTCTGGGGAGGACAAAAATTTCGATCTGGAGGAGCGCACTGCGGTGTTTGGCGAGAACGTGATCGATTTTGCCAAGGCGGTGCCTCGCAACGAGGTGACCAAGCCGTTGATTTCTCAGATTGTTCGCTCGGGAACCAGTGTTGGAGCCAATTATGGCGAAGCCGACGATGCCATTTCCAGCAAAGACTTCCGCAACAAGCTAGCCACATGCAAGAAGGAAGCGCGGGAAACCAAGCATTGGTGTCGTATGATCGTTCGCGCGGCACCCGAGATGCGCGAACTCGCAAAACCCATCTGGCAAGAGGCCAAAGAACTGCATCTCATTTTTTCCGCCATCCTTCGCAAAACCTCTCCTCCCAAGTAATGCTGGCTTATCCAATTAGTCATTCGAGCTTCGGCATTATCTAGTCATTCGGATTTACTCATTCGTCATTTTCCCACCCCGATGTCTGCCACCACATTTCTCGATCCTGCCGCGTTGATGCGCATCAAGTCGCTTGAGCTGCGGGCGAAGGTGGTGGTGGAGGGGCTTTGGAAGGGGATGCACCGGAGTCCATATCATGGGTTCTCGGTGGAGTTCTCGGAGTACCGGGCGTACGTGCAGGGAGATGATCCGCGGTACATTGACTGGTTGGTGCTGGCGCGGAGTGACCGGACGTACATCAAGAAGTTTGAGGATGAGACGAACCTGCGGTGTCAGCTGGTGATTGATCACAGCAAGTCGATGGCGTTTGGCTCGCTGGGATATACGAAGGCGGATTATGCGGCGACGCTGGCAGCGACCCTGGCGTCGTTTTTGATGAAGCAGGGGGATGCGGCGGGGCTGACGACTTTTGCGGAGGGGATTGAGGAGCATCTGCCGCCGCGCAATCGGCCGGGGCATTTGCGGCGGATCATTTCCGAATTGGAGCGTCCGGCGAAGGCTGCGGGTACGTCGCTGGCACTGTCGGTGGGGCAGCTGGCGGATCTGCTGCGGAAGCGTGGGATGATTTGTTTGATCACGGATTTGCTGGCGCCGGTGGAGCATCTGGAGAAGCAGCTGGCGCTGCTGAGCGCGATGGGACATGACCTGGTGCTGTTTCACCTGATGGATCGCGCGGAGATTGATTTCACCTTTGAAAAGTCGGCGCACTTTCGGGATGCGGAGACTGGGGCGGAGAGGTTCATTGATCCGCAACTGGTGAGGGAGAATTACCTGAAGCGGCTGCAGGCGCATCGTGATACGATCCAGATGGCGGCGGACCGCCATAATGTTGAATACCATTTTTGTCCGACGGATCAGCCGTTGGAAGAGGTGCTCTTTAATTTTCTCAGCGCGCGGCAGCGGAAGAAGGCTTCGAAGTCTGCGGCGGCGAGGGTGGCGGGATAGGTTGCTTTTCGATTATCAAACCCATGACTTTCCAATCCATGCCAACACATCTGTTTCTGAATCGGCGCATTTTATTGTGGTCGATGTCATGTGATCGAGGACGAGTTCGAGTAGGAGGACGAGGACGAGGACGATTCCTGAGGAGGGAGCTTTTTGTTGTTCGAACCCTTTATTTTGCATGAGCTGGCTCTTTCCCATTTATCTTGCGGGTGCTGCGGCGATCATCGCGCCGATTTTGCTGCACCTGCGACGCAGGCCGCCGCAGGACCGGGTGGAGTTCAGTACGCTGATGTTTCTGGATGCGAGCACGCCGGTGCCGGTGAGCAAGAGGCGGCTGGAGAACTGGCTGCTGCTGTTGCTGCGGTGTCTGGCGCTGATCCTCCTGGCGCTGATGTTTGCGCGGCCGTTTCTGCAGAGTGAAAGCGCTACTTCGTCATCGGCGGATCAGGCGACGCTGATCTTGCTGGACCGCAGTGCTTCGATGCGGCGGGATGATTTGTGGAAGCGTGGTCTGGCTGAAGCGGAGCGGCTTTTTAAAGCAGCGAAGATTCCGGACCGGATCGCGCTGGCGGTGTTTGACCGGGAGCTGACGCAGGTGTGGAGTTTTGAGGAAGATCGCAACACGCCGGCGAATCGCAGTGCGGCGCTGCAAAGCCGTATGGCTGCAATGGCGCCGACATGGAGCGGCACGCAGCTTGATCGTGCGCTGATCGCTGCGGTGCCGTCGTTTGATGCCAGCACGGCGATGCTGAAGAAGCGCATTCATCTCATCACGGATTTGCAGGAAGGGACGCACCTCGATGCGTTGCGCACGATTGCCTGGCCTGCGGAGCTCACTCTTCATGTGCATCGGCTTGATCCGGTGACGAATGACAATTTTGCCGTGGCTCTGGCTGCGCGTGATGAGGAAGGGAACGCGGACGCGCTCATTCGTGTGCGTTTGAGCAACACGCGTGACTCGGCTTTGCGGGACTTCACGCTTGCGTGGGAAAAAGGCCCGCAGACGGACAGCATTGCGGCGCAGATCCCGCCGGGGGCCTCGCGCATCCTCAACGCACCGCCGAATTCCACGAGCGCGACGACGCTGACTCTCACGGGCGACCAATACGATTTCGACAACCGACTCTTCATCGCCCCGCCGCAGCCGCGTGCGGTGCGGATTCACTTTCTGGGCGATGAGGCCACGCGGGATGAGGCCGCTGCGCCGCTGTATTATCTGGCACGTGCGCTGCAACCTACGGCCACGCTGGCGCCGGTGCTCACAGCGGGGAAGACGATGCCAGCGCAAAAACCGGACGTGCTTGTCATAGCAGGCTCCACACCGTCTGTCGGGACGCATGCTGCTTTGCGCGACTTTGTCAGTGCGGGCGGGTTTCTAGTGGAGGTCGCCTCTTCTTCCGCCGATGCAGTCCTGCTTCAAACGCTCACTGGGATTCCTGGCATCACCGTCAAGGACGGGGATGCCAATGACGACTACCGCATGCTGGCGGATGTCAAAACGGAGCATCCGCTGCTCAAGCCCTTTGGTGATCCGAAGCTGCGCGACTTTACCAAGCTGCGGTTTTGGAAGCACCGGCAGATCGAGGTCAAAGATGCGGGCAACAAGCTGGAAACCTTGGCGAGCTTTGACAACGGTCGGCCTGCGATTCTCAGCGCCCGCATTGGGAAGGGGACGCTCATTGTCCTGGCTTCAGGCTGGCAGCCGAGTGACAGCCAACTGGCGCTCAGCACGAAATTTGTGCCGCTGCTGTATGGCTGGCTGGCGGCGGCGGGTTTCAGCCATGATCCAGCGGCGACGCTGCTGGTGGGTGAAGACCTGCCGCTGGATGCTGCTTCTGCGTACACAATCACGGAGCCGGAAGGCAAGACGCACAGCCTCAAGGCGGGCGAGAGTTTTACCACGACGGGGATCGGCCTCTACAAGGTGCAAAGCGCCAGCCATACCCAGATTCTGGCCGTCAATCTGCCGCCGGATGAGGGCCGCGTACTGCCGCTGGCTCCGCAGAAGCTGGCGGAATATGGCATCAAGATTTCCAGCGGTGCTGACAGTGGTGCCGCCGGTGAAACCACGGACGAGCGGCTTACGGCAACTGACACGGAGCAGCGGCAGCAGTCGTGGTGGTATATTCTCCTTATCCTCCTGGCCGTTCTCCTGCTCGAAACATGGTTTGCAGGCCGCGCCCGACAGACGGCCCTGCAAACCGCGTAATTCATTCCGCTTATGATCGCACGCACCATTCTTGAAGCCCGCATTGCTGAAGTTCGCGAGGCACTGCGTCTCGCGCGGCTCATGCGTCATCTCGCTGTTGTGTTCGCGCTGGGTGTTGTGGTGAGGGGCGGCTTGCTGCTGGCCTCGCTGAATGGATTTCCTGTTTCGAAGCGGCTTGATCGCTGGTCGATGCTGGGGCTCATCGTGCTGGGGCTGATTGCCTGGATCAAAGGGCGGCGGAATATTTGGAGTGATCGTGACATCGCCCGTGTCATTGAGCAAAAGCATCCTTCGCTGAACGCATTGCTGCTGACGGCCATCGAGCACGAACCGGAGGCTGAGAAACCGGCAGGTTTCCTGCATGAACGGCTCATTGATCGTGCACTGGCGCATGCGGCCACGCAGAACTGGCCGGTCACGGTGGCCAACAAGCCTTACACGCGTGCGGCGGTGGGCGCTGTGATTGCCATCATCGCTTTTCTGGCCACGGACATCGCGCTGCGTTTCCAGTCGGCACAACACAAAACCGAGGTCGTGAAAAATCAGGTCGATGAAGAAACCCGGCCGACGGAGTTTCAAGCGACGCTGACTCCGGGGGATGCTGAGCTGGAACGCGGCTCGCGTCTGATCATTGAAGCGCGTTTTAATGGGCCGGTGCCTGCGGATGCCACGCTGGTGGTGAGCGAGGCAGATGGCAAAGAGCGTGAGCGCTTGCCGATGCGTCTGACGGTGGATGAGCAGGTGTTTGGCGGCATGATCAACAAGGTGGAGCGTGATGCGAAATACCACGTGGAGTTTGCGGATCAGAAATCACAGGTGCACACGCTGACCGTTTTTGATTTTCCTGCGCTGGTTGGAAGCGATGTGATTGTCACGCCGCCGGAGTACACGAAGCTGCCTGCCAAGGAGACGAAGAACACGAAGAAGGTGACGGCGCTGGAGGGCTCGAAGATTGTGTGGAAGATCAAGGTGAACAAGCCGCTGATCGCCGCCGGTGAGGCTGGCGAACCAACGAGCAAAGAGGTGTCTCCGTTTGCTCCGCACCTGACGGCGGCGGAGCTTTTTGGAGAGGACAAGAGTGTCATCGCTCTGACGCCATCGGCGGAAGATGCCATGGTGCTCGAGGGTTCTTTGCTGGCGGAGAAGACGCAGAAGTATCGGCTGCATCTGGTGGATGAAGCGGAGCGCGGGAACAAAAATCCGCCGTGGTTTACGGTGACGGTGCAGGCGAATCAGCTGGCGAAGATCGAGATGGTGTTTCCGAAGAGAGATCTGCAGGTGTCCAGCATTCAGGAGCTGCCGGTGGAGGCGCAGGTCTCGGATGATCTTGGGGTCACGAAATCTGGGGCGGTCTTCAGCATCAACGGCAACAGCAAGGAGGTCATCTTCAAGCATCCGGTGACCGCGCCGCTGAAGAAGCAGGAAGTGAAGACGGAGCTGGCGCTGGAGAAGGAGCACGCTGAGCCGCGGCAGCTGGTGAGTTATTATCTATGGGCGGAGGATACAGGACCGAAGGGGGAGGTGCGGCGGAGCATGAGCGACATGTTCTTTGCCGACGTGCGTCATTACGAAGACATCTTCCGTGAGATGGAGGCAGCGCCGGCCCCACCCGGCAAGGCGCAGAGCGACAAGCTGGTGGACTTGGTGAAACAGATCGTCAACGCGACGTGGAAGATCATTCGCGACACGAACGCGGGGCGGGTGATTGAGGCTGCGACGCCGGACATTGACGTGGTGGATCAGTCCGTGGACATCGCGATGGAGAAGGTCAAAGAAGCGATGGAGGAAGTGGAGGACGCGGAAGTGAAGCAGTCGCTGACGGAGGCGTGGAAGAGTCTCAAGGATGCGCAGGGGCCGCTGCAGCAGGCGTCGGCAGAGAAGAAGCGATCGCCGCTGAATCAAGCGCTGACGTTTGAACAGACGGCGCTGGAATGGCTGCACCGTGCGCAGAGCCGGGAGCATCAGGTGATGCGGCAGGACAAGCCCTCGCAGGGCCAGCAGCAGGCGAACAAGAACCAGATCATGGATCTTGAGCTGAAGCAGAAGGAGCAGCGCTACGAAGAAGAGAAGGCCGCCACCGAGGAGCAGACAGCGGAGCAGCAGGAGAACCTGCAGGTGCTGAACCGGCTGAAGGAACTGGCGCGGCGGCAGGAGGCGCTGGCGGAGAAGATCAAGGAACTTCAAAATCAGATCGCCAAGGCGAAGACGGAGGAGGAGAAGCAGGAACTGGACAACCAGCTCAAGCGTTTGCAGGCCGAGCAGGAGCAGCTGCTGAGTGATCTGGATGATCTCAAGGAGCGCATGGAAAAGCCGGAGAACGCGCAGAACATGGCGGAGGCCAAGGAGCAGTTGGAGCAGACGCGCGAGAAGGTGAGCGAGGCGGCGGAACAGCTGAAGGAAGAAAAGCTGGCGGATGCGGCGAACTCCGCCACACGTGCGCAGCGTGAGCTGGAAAAGATGCAGGAGGATTTCCGGCAGAAGACTTCGAAGAAATTTGCCGAGGAGGTGAAGCAGATCCGCCAGCAGGCGCGTGAGGCGGCGGAGAGCGAGAAGAAGATCACTGAGGCATTGGAGAATCAGAAGGAGGCCGGGTCTGATATCGAGAAGAACATGCAGAATGCGGCGCAGAGCCGGCAGGTGGCGGAGCAGCAGGAGAAGGTGGAAAAACTGCTCAACAGCATGCGGCAGCTCAGCGAGCAGGCGGAGGAGAGCGAACCGCTGCTGCACCGCAATCTTTACGACGCTGTGCGCAAGGCGCAGACGAGCGGGCTGGAGGAGAATTTGAAGGAGACGCGGGATCAGCTGCGGTATGGATCACAAGCGGAAGCCAAGGATGCGGAGCGCAAAGCGGCCAATGCCGTGGAGGAGCTGAGGAAAGGCGTGGAGAAGGCGGCTGAGAGCGTGCTGGGCAGTGAGAGCGAGGCTTTGCGCGTGGCGAAGAATGAACTCGATAAGCTGATCAAGGAAGCGCAGGAGCAGGAGGCTGCGGGCGAAGGACAAAAGGGGAAGGAAGGACAAAAGACTGCCGATGCCGGGGAGCCGAAAGCTGCTGAAAAGGGGGCAAAGGCGGGGGAGGGGCAGCCGGGGAAAGACGGACAGCCCAAGGATGGTCAAACTGCTGAGAAAGGTGAGAAGCCGGGTGCAGGCGAGCAGCCTGGGAAAGAAGGGCAAGGGCAGGAACCGGGCAAGGATGGCCAAGGTCAGGGGAAGGAACCGAAGATGGCCGGGGAAGGTCAGCAGCCGGGCAAAGAAGGTGAAGGCAAGGATGGCGAAGGCGAGCCGCAGGATCCGAAGATGGCTGGCGCAGGTCAGAAGCCTGGCGAAGGGGCGCCGAAGCCTGGACAAGGCAAGGAGGGGAAAGCTGGAGAAGGTGAGGCCAAAGGCGGGCAGACTGCTGAAAACGGTCAGAAGCCGGGGCAAGGCATGCAATCCGGCGAGAAGGGGCAGGGCGGACAACAGCCCAATCCTGAGGGCCAAGGTGAAGGTCAGGGGCAGGCTTCTGCGCAGCAGCCCAAGGGGAATCAACCCGGGCAGCAGCCGGGGAAAGATGGGCAAGGCAAGGGCATGGGCCAAGGGCAGGGTGAACAGCAGACGGCGGAGAATGGGCAGCAACCTGGCCAGGGACAACAACCTGGCGAAGGGAAGGCTCAAGGACGTGGTCAAGGAAGGGGGCAGGCACAGACGCAGACGGCGGATTCCAACATGGGGCTTGGGATTACGGGAGATCGTGATTCGGACAATGATCGCCGGCGTCCGCAGATTAATGGGGGGGCTGTGCCTGAGGCGCTGTTCTTTGACGACAGCAAGGAGCAGCCTGACAGCGGGGTCTTTACCGGCAACGGCTACGAGCAATGGAGCGACCGGCTGCGCAATGTGGAGGAGCTTCTCAACAACCCTGAACTGCGCAATGAGGCGGCGAAGGTGCAGGATCGTGCGCGTGCGCTGCGCATTGAACTCAAACGGAGCAATGAGGCACCGCAGGTCGCCAACTTGAACACGCGCATCACGCAGCCGCTGATGGAGCTGCGGGATCGCGTGGTGGAGGAGCTTTCGAAGAAGGATGCGGGCAAGAACTTGGCTCCAGTGGATCGTGATCCGGTGCCGGCTGAGTTCCGTGATCTGGTGAAGCGTTACTATCAGGAATTGGGTGCTGGAAAGTAAGGATGTCCTAGGTTCTTTTATGCAATGCTGACTCGACGCTAAAGAGTTATTTAGCATACTGCATCGATGGCCCTGATGGTTCTGACATTGAGTAATCTAGACGGCGAGCACCGGATTTCGTGTCCGCTGCACACGTCGCTGACGCTTGGCTGCGGGCCGGACTGCGATGTGACGTTTGAAGGGGTGGGCATCCTGCCGCGGCATTGCGTGCTGTACCGGACTGGAGAGCGGACTTTTCAAATCATTGGCGTGTATGCGGCGGCGCAGTTCTCGGTGAATGGGGTGACTTCGAGCGAACTGGAAGTGAATGTGCCGTTCAAGTTTGGGATTGGCGGGGAGGTGTTTGATGTGGATCTCGCTGAGGGGGAAGAGGTGCCGTTGGTGGAACCTAGTCCTGAAGTTGAAGGGGCACCTGCAGGGCCGCGCCCCAGCCGGCGGGAGTATTTGCTGAAGCCGATCACTTTGAAGCCGCGCGCCGGACAGCGGGTGGGTGAGGTGATTTTAGAGGCTGCTCCGCCACCGGAAAACGAGGCGCCCATGCGGACTCAAGCTGCCAGCACGCCAGCTCTGACGGTGGAAGCGATGGTGGAAACGCCGCTGCCGACGGATGAGGAGGCGGAATCTTCCAAGCTGGTGCTGGCGGGATTGCTTGTCTGTGGAGCGATGATCGCGGGCATTGTTTACTGGCCGCATCATCTGGATCAGCTCTCTGCGGCGAAACCCGATGTGGTGCTGCCGCCGGTGGTTGCACCTGTCCTTGCGCCGGAGGCGACGGTGCGGGCGTGCGAGGACCTCATTCGTGCCGGGGCTCCGCAACTGGCGGCACAGATGCTGATGCCGCTGGCGGAGAAGGGTGACGTGGTGGCGATGCACCAGCTGGCGCTGGCTCTGCGGGCCTCGGGCACGTTTGGAGAGGAAGTGGTGGTTTTGCTGCAGCGGGCGGTCGAGGGCGGACGGCGTGAGGCGCTGCGTGATTTTGTGACAGTGGTGGATGATGAGGAGAATCCGGCGCGTTACACTGAGGGGGCTTTCCAGCAGCTGCAACTGGCGGCGAAACTCGGGGAGACATCGGCATGGATGCCGCTGGGGGAACGCTACGAGTATGGCAACGGCACGAAGCCTGACATGAAGCTGGCGCTGGCTGCTTTTGAAAAAGCGCGGGTGGCCGGAGACAAGCGTGCTGCGGCGAAGCTCTCAGCCAAGCAGGGGGCGCTGGACCGTGTGGCGGCTTATGTGCGCTCGTGGAACGAGGTGTCCGTGGCCAAGTTGCTGGAGCATGTGGCGGCGGGACAGGGGAAGTTTTTCACGCTGGATCATCCGCCGATGGAGGTGCTGCTGCGTCAGGAGGAGGAAATGCGGGACCGCTGGCCGCTGCGGCGCATCAGCGTGGTGGCGGGAGCGCAGGCGGAGCTGGAGACGTTTGATTTGATCAAGGTGACCCAGCCGTTTCGATTTGAAGTGCAGCGTGGTGAACGCATTGCGCGGGGGAAGGGTGTGCTTGTGTGTTCAGTGCAGCGTGATGTGGCGGATCATTGGAGGATCACGGATGCGAGTGACAGCATTGAGGTGACTGAGCTGCTGCCGGCGAAGGAGCAGTTTGTGAGCGCTGCGTCGTTGCGCGAGCTGAAGCCGGCTTTCACGCATGAGGAGCAGGTGGATGAATCGCGGCTGGAGATTCTGGAGCAGATGCGGGGGCTGGAGGCGACGGAGGATTTCAAGCCGGCGCTCACGGTGCTGATGAACGCGATGTATGAATTTCCGCAGGATACTTTCTGGCAGCCGTTTGCGGACAAGCTGTGTGACCGCATGGCACGGCAGTTGTTCATGAGCGGCAAGTGGCTGGACGCGGCCTGGGCGGAGCCGGTGCACCAGTTTGCCGAGCACGGCAGTGTGTCTGCGATGCTGCTGGAAGGACATCTTTATGCGGCGGGTTACGGCTGCCAGCGCAGTGCTGCCAAGAGTTTGGCGATTTACCAGAAGGCGTTTGAGGCCGGGAAGCGGCGTGATGCGCGGTTCTACTATGCGGAGGCGCTGTTTCAGGGACAAGGTGTGACGCAGGACATTGAGAAGGCGGGGGCGCTGGTGCTGGCGTTTATGAGCCGGTCCAAGCATCCGCTGGAAGCATACCTGGCTGCGCATCTGCTGTGGCGCAAAGCGGAGATTGATCCGGCGCTGTGGCAGGATGTGTATGACACGCTCTCACGTGCGGTGGAGAAATTTCCGCCTGCCAAGAATCTGGCGGGCATGGTGCTGCTGAATCACGGGCAGACGACGAAGGAGCGCAGGACGGGTTTTGCGGCGATCAAGGCTGCGGCTGAAGAGGGCGTGGTGGAGGCGATGAAAAGCATCTCCCAATGTTACTTGGAAGGTGTGGGCTGTGAGAAGGATCTGCACCTGGCCACGTTTTGGAAGCAGAAGGCGATGGTGACGGAGCCGCCACGTAGGAGGCATTACACGGAGTTTGAGGAGTGATTGGGGATGCCGGAGGGGTGGCCGCAAAGAGGCGCAAAAAGGAGTGGAAAAAGTGATTGAGGGGCGCTGCCGGATGACTGCTTGGCGCTTTTGAAGGCATATAGCGTTTTCCACAACGGATTTCCTAACAGGGCTCTCGGCGACATGACGTTTCGAAGTGGCTGAGACGTTCGACTTTGCCGCAAAGGGGCAGAGATGCAGAGGGAGCAGAGAAAGAAATCCATCTCTGCCGTCTTTGCTCCTTTGTCTCTCTACGACAAACCGAACTTCATGCTCACTCAACCGGAAAGGAGTTTTGAGAACTGCTATAGACTTTGATGATGCCTTGATCAGACGGGCTAAAGCCCGAACTACGAACTCAGAGGGGCTGACCGGAGTCCAGCTGCGGCGCGACTGGGCTATTCGTCTGTGCGCAGAAGGTCGCAGGTGATGAAGATGGCCTGGAGGATGTCTTGTTTTTCGAACTCGGGATTGCCGGTGGGTTTGTAGAGGGAGAGGAGGCGGGTGGTACCGTCTGGGATGGTGAAGCCGGTGGTGAGTTTGGAGGTGAAGTGATCGGTGAGGGGGAACTCGAGGCGGCGGCCCTGGGTGTCGGTGAGGTGCTCGCGGTGCTCTAAGGGTTCTGCGGTATGGAATTCGAGAGTGATGTTGGGTTCCACCAAGATGCCGTCTGCGCCCACGGTGGGCTCGAATTCGATGTGGAGGCCGACTTCACGCATTGCCTGCTTAAAAACGGGAACGCCCTTGTCATTCATGCTCACGTCGGTGACGGCGGTGTACTCAATGGCCTGCTCGGAGGTAGCGCGGGTGCCGGACTTGGTCTCGATGCGTGCGGTGTTGAGATGCTGGAGGATGCCAGTCTTCACGGCGGCGAGGGCTTCATCGAGTTCGATGCGATGATCGCTCTTGCTGGCGGCCTGGGCGGTGAGGCGGCGCAGCAGTGGGCCGGGGCCTTGGAGCACATGGGCGGTTAAGACGACCGTTTTGGGCGCGACTCTGCGAATGGATTCAACGTAGGCATCCACCAGTGGGAGGTTCTCGTTGGTGTTTTTGACAAACAAAACTGATGTGGCGGGATTGAATGAGGCGGTGGCTCCTTCGGGGAAGGGAACGCCCCCGCCTTGGAGAATATCCTTGGAGGTTCTCCTTTTGATCAAGCTGCCATCGGCTGGTATTTCGGTGCCTTCCCCAATGAAGTCAGGCGGGATGTGATACATGCGGGTGTTCCAGGCTTTGGGGTCGAGCGGTGGTTTCTTTTTCTTTTCAGCGGTGGCTTGGCGCGACTTGGGGACCTGCGTTACGAGATCGCATTTCAGAAAGGTGGCCCATAGAACGTCGGCATCGCCACGGCCTTTGGGACGGTTGAGAGAGACGAGCTTGGTGGCGCCTTTGGCCACGCTGAGACCGGTGACGGTCTTCGCGGAGTGAAAATCGACGACTGGCATTTCAAAGCGCTGCTGCGAAGCGGGGGCACGGAAGTGTTCGCGGCGGGTTTCGGGAGGGGCGGAATGCAATTCGTGGGCCAGCGTGATCTCCACGGTGCGGCCATTGCTGCCGAAGGTGGGTTCGATCTCGAGGATGGAGCCGACAGGCCGCATCGCGAAAGCGAGATGAGGCTGGCCTTCGGCATTGGTGCCAAAGGTGGAGAGATAGGTGTGTTCGCGCACGGATTCGTGTGTGGCGCGGGAGCCGGATCTGGTTTCGAGGAAGAGGGAGTCGATGAAGGTGGCCTCTCCACGAGCGACGGCGGCTTCCACGGCGGCCAGCATGGCGGTATCATCCGCTGAGGCGGTGATCTGGTGTGTCAGTTCACGCAGGAAGGGGGCGGGTGCTTGAAGGGTATGGAGGGTGAATGCGGCCGTCTTGCGGGAACTGCGGAGGCATTCGTCGGTGAGGCTGGCGATGCGCTCAATGTTGTCGGGGGTGTTGATGATGGTCAGAACATTGTGGGTGTGTTCGGCGGTGGCACCTTTGACAGGAGTGATGCCATTGGCCTCGAACCATGTTTGCAGCGGCATGGGTTTCTGGAGTCCCAGCTGCTGTGTCGGTGACTGTGATTCTTCTATGAAGGATTCAAACAGGCCGTCCGGCACGTTGAACGCTGCGGCACTCATGTCGGCAGGTACCTGGGGGAGCTGAGCAGGGAGGGGGGCATTCAAAAAAGGCAGGCACTCGACCCGACGTACGTTGGTGGTGAGGAAGGCGGCCCAGAGAATGTCGGCGTTCTGTTTGGGCGTGCCGACGGGCTTGGTGATGCCGATGAACTTGGTGTCGCCGTCGGTGCTGGTGAAGCCGGTGGTGAATTTTGCTGTGGCGATGCCGGTGCTAGGAAATTCAGCGGTGCCACCACTGACAGGTTCTGTGATGCTGACCTGGCGTTCGATGGGTGGTGCGGGATGCAGCTCAACGGAGACGGAGGACTCGATGGTCCTGCGATCTGAGCCGAGCGTTGGTTCATATTCCATGCGCAGGCCGATCTGGCGCATCTCATGAGTGACGGAGGAGCGGCTTTTTGCATCCATTTCGAGATTGGAGGCAAAGGTGTGCTCGCACACGGCTTCGGTGGTGGCGCGGGTGCCGGACTTGGTTTCGAGGAAGGCATCCCCGACGATGCGGACGTTGGAACCGGGCTTTTTTAAATGGCCGAGGAGGGTGTTGAGCTCTTGAGTTGCGTTTGTCGTATGGGCGGCGGCGGCGTTGGCCTGACGAATGAGTTCACCCGGGGCTTCGATGATGGTGAGCGTACAAGCGATGGTGCTGGGCGATTGTTCGGTGATTGCCTGGATGTAGGCCTCGACGAGATCAAGATTGGGCTGCGTGTTGGTGACGGTGAGCAGGCCGGTGAGCGGATTGCAGCTGGCGCTGGTGTCGTCAGGAAAGGTGATGCCCACGGCTTCGAGCATTTGCCTGGCTGTTTTTGCTGGTGGCAGCGCCGGGACATTGTCTGTGAATCTCGGCAGGGGCGCTCCATTGTTGGCAAAGGCCCCCGCAGAATCGGCGAACCAGGAGAACTCCAAGATGGAGTTTGAGAGAAAATCCGGAGGGACTTTGAAGGTGCGTGTGAAACGTTCGGAGTAGGCTTGAGCGTCCAAGATCAAGGCAAGCGTGAGAAGCAGGAAGAGGCTGCAGGCGCGGAATGACATGCGGGTGAGACTAGCGGAAATGGGGGAGAGATGTCGAGACCGATGTTGAAGGTCGTCAAGGAGTGATCAAGAGGTCAAGTGTGAACGACACAGGACAGTGTGTGGCTTGTGGTGTGCGTGAGATGATATGGCCTGCGGGAAACCATCAGCTCCCGCATTCGGATATCTCATGGTATGCGTGAGCTGACCGGCCCGGCGAAAGCGGTAGCTGCGTTCGTGCCTCACTTCGCGACCGCAGTCCAAATGGGGGCTGTGGCAATGTGGGGCGTCTTTGGTGAGGGTGGTCAATTCGGAGGCATAAAAAAACGCCGCGCTGTGTGACGGCGCGGCGTTGAATTATCCAGACCAGTTGCGGCGCAACTGGGCAACTTTTAGAGGGTCTGATGGATGCGGCCGAGGGCCATGAGGATGTAGCTGGTGGTGAGGACGGGGTCGGATTCCATCCAGCGGCCTTCGGTGTTGGACCAGGAGCCGTCGCCTTTCTGGAGGCCGAGGAGTTTTTCGGAGATGTCTTTGCGCCAGTCGATGAGCTTGCCGTCCTTGGTTTTGATGAAGTCAATCTTGGCGATGCTGAGGGCCTTGCTCATGGTCTGGTAGTAGTAGTAGAGGCCGGCGGCGCCGAGGCCGGGATTTTCATCGACGCTGTAATGGTTTTGCAGCCATTCGATGACGGCTTTGACGCGGGGGTCGTCTTTATCGACACCGGCATAGACGAAGCTGAGGAGACCGGCGTAGCTGATGCTGCCGTAGCTGCGGAGGGCGATGCTGCCATCGGGATTGGTGACTTTGGCGCCGCGGGTTTCGGTGGGGTTGTAGATGAAGCCGCCGGCGTCGTCGGGGTCTTTGCTGACCCAGGCGGACTTGTTGCTCTCGGGGCGGTTCTGGCAGCGCTGAATGAAGTCGATGGCGGCGGCGACGTTCAACTGTGGCTCGTTCTTGGCGGCGTCGCCTTTGTCTGCGAGGAGGGACTGGGAGTAGTAGAGGGCTTCGAGGGCGAAGGTGAGATTGGACATGTCGGCGTGCATGCCTTTTTCGTCGCCGTAGCCGATGCCGCCATCGAGGGGGTTGTCCTGCTTGCCTTTTTCATCGAGATCGACCTGGCAGTGGACGAGGTAGCGGCGGGCTTTGAGCATGACTTCCTCGTTCTCGGGCTTGTTGTTGAGGAGGAGGGCGGTGAGGGCGAGGGCGGTGTTGTAGTTGCCACGGCCTTTGATGAAGATGCCGCCATCGGGGCGTGCCTGGGCGACGAGGAACTTGGTGGCTTTTTCGACTTCAGCGGGGACGGGATCGCCGGGCTTGCGATTGGGATCGAGCATGAAGCTGATGATGCCGAGGCCGGTCATGGCGACGGGTTCGGCCTCACCCCACTGGCCGGTGGTGGGGTTTTGCTTGGAGCGGAGGAAATTGAGGCCGCGCTCGACGCCGAGGCGGAGCTCCTGCTTGAGGGATTCATTGCGCGAGGCCTGGGTGGCGGCCTGGGGGAAGGCGGCGGTGGTGCCGAGCGCCAGGGTGAGGAGGAGGGCGGGGAGTTTCATGGTACAGAGCACTGGATGTGGAAAGAGGGCGGCGTCAACGGGCAAGGGTGGGCTCTTTAGGGGCGGACGATTCTTGTCCATGCCGAGGCGGCGGCGGGCGCTTTTTGACCGGGGCTATTTTATTTCGCAGGCGTGAGTCTGGTGGTGTGGGAGTCTGTACGACTTGGGTGCAAGTCTGTTGAGGTTAACCACGGAATACACTGAATACACGGAATCTGAATTAAACGGTCTGTTTTTGATCCCGTGAGGAGAGGCGGTACTTGGGTGTTGACCGCGCGCTGATGGACGGGCGGGCTGTCGCCACACCCATCCTACGAAGGGCATGCGTTGCTAGGCTACGAGGTGAGGCTATTTCCCGGGGGTGATGATGAGAGTGACCTTGGTCTCTTCGGCGGGGATGTTGGCGGGCATGCTGATCCAGAGGTCGTCGCGATGGTTGCCTTTGGCGGCGGAGTTGATGATGGCGGCGCGATCCACGTAGGTGGAGATGATGGAGCCGGTCTGCTCGGCGGCGAAGCCGGTTTCATCGATGATGGAGCCGTTGAAGATCCAGGTGTCGAGGTCGTCGGGGGTTTTGCGTTTATCGATGTCCTGGATGAAGTCGGAGAGGGGGACGTTTTTGGTTTTGTCGCCGTCTTTCCATTCGACGTGAATGGCGAGGCGGTTGGCTCCGGGGGTTTTGGGCTCGGTGTCCTTGGCGTTGTAGGGGCGCTCGGCTTTGGGATCGAGCTTGGCGAGGATGCCGAGGGTGGCGGGCTGGTAATTGGCGAGGAGGAGGGCGAGCTGGATTTGGATGGGTTTCACCTTGGTCTCGAGGATGGTCTCATGGACTTTCTCGCCGTTTTCATGGCAGAGGGCGTACTCGATGGGGAGCTTTTGATGGAGGATGGAGCAGGGGATGCGCAACTCGCGGGTGGCGGCGGTGATCTGGATGCCGTTGAGATCGTAAACACCGGGGGAGACCTGCTTGACGAGCTTTTGCGCGGCTTCGAGCTGTGTTTTGGCGTCGGGCTTGGGTGCGGCGGCGTCTTGCGCGGACATTTCCGCGCGGGCGAGGAGGAAGAGGAGGGCGGTGAGCGAGCGCAACATGGCGGATGAGGAGTGTTGTTGGTTCACAGATTGGGCAGCTTGTAGGTGCCGGTGCGGAGCATCTGCTCCACGTTTTTGGGCAGGATCACCACGGGCTGAATTTCATAGGAGGGCAGTGGTTTGAAGGCTTTGTCGCTGCGGATCTTGGTGATGATCTGCAGGGCGAGATCGACGAGGGCGGGCTGAACGACGGAGGCGTCGAGGTCGCCGAGGCGGACGAGTTCAAGGCCGCGCTTCTGGCCTGAGAGGCCGTCGGTGCCGACAATGAAGATGTTTTCACGCTGGCCGGCTGTGTCTGCGGCTTTGGCGGCACCGATGGCCATGGCATCGCTCTGGGCGTAGATGGCATCGAAATTTTTCTGGAGGTTGAAGGCTTCGGTGGTGCACTTGGTTGCAGTTTCGGTGCTCCAATCCGCCGGGGCGTCGTGGACGAGGATGACGCCGGGCAGGGTGCGGAGACCTTCACTGAAGCCTTCGGCGATCTCATTGGTGGAGTAGCTGTCTGCAGCGCCGCGGAGCTGGACGACGCGGCCGGTGACCTCGGTGCGCTTTTCTTCGGCGGCTTTGCGTTTGAGGGCCTCGATGACGGTGTCTGCGGCCATGCGCCCGACTTTGCGTTGATCGGTGAAGACAACGCTGGCGCAGCCTTCATTGAGCATGCGTTTGTCGAGACCGATGACGATGATGCCGTGGGTCTGTGCTTCGACGATGAGAGCGGCAACCGCGGGGGGATCGATGGGGCTGACGATGATGGCGGCAGGCTTGGCGGCGATGGCCTGGCGGAACTGTTCGCTCTGCTTGGTGCTGCTGCCGGCGGCGTCGCTGGTGGTGAGCTGGTAGCCCGCCCGCCTGCCGACGAGCATGGCGAGGCCATTGCGCTGGAATTCCTGCATGGCGATGCGTGCGTCTGGCAGAAGCTGGATGATTTCGGCGCGCTCATCCTTGGCGGCGAGGCCGGTGGAGGCAAGAATGCCGGGGGAAGGCAGGGCGTTGGCAGGAGGAGCGGGGGCGCTTTCCGGCTTGGCAACTTT
>CALRWM010000068.1:0-31805 GCA_943371875.1 Prosthecobacter debontii
GTGGAGTGATCCGGGCATTTGGCAGATGATCGCCAGCGGCAATGCGCGTGGCGTGCATCATATAGAGAGTCCCGCCATGATCGGTCTATCCTGCATGGCCGATGTGCGGGACATCGACCGGTTGGTGGCCATCGTGTCCGTGATCCGTCCTGGTGCGGCCAATGGCCTCAAAAAAGTGCAGTTTGCGCGACGGGCGCAGGGGCTGGAAAAGGTGGACTACCTCCATGAGAGCCTGGCCCCGGTGCTGAGATCCACCTTTGGCGTGGTAGCCTATGAAGAGCACGTTTTGCAAATCTGCGAGGCCTTCGCGGGGCTGGCGCCGGGTCGGGCGGACGTGCTGCGCCGTGCGCTGGTGAAGCTGGACACGGCCAAGATTGCAGAGATTCGGGGAGAATTCATCGCTGCAGCGCGGGTGCTGGGGCGTGAGGAAGGGACCATTGCCCAGGTGTGGGAGCTTCTGGCGAGGTTTGAGGGGTATGCATTCTGTCGTGCGCATAGCACTGCCTATGCGGTGGAGGCCTATCAGGGGGCCTACGCCAAATATTATCACACTGCCGAGTTCATGGCGGCGGTGCTCACGAATGGGAAAGGATTCTACTCAGCGCTGGTGTACACCCTGGAGTGCCGGCGGCTTGGCATTGGATTCCTTTCGCCGTGTGTGAATGTGCTGAGTGAGGCTTTTGGGGTTGAAACTGCGGATGCCGCGCACGGTACGCCTGCGCCTTCCATGGGCAAAGCCATCCGCGTGCCGCTGCGCTGCATCAAAGAGGTCGGTGAGGCCATGCTGGAGCGCTGGCGCAGTGAGTTGGGGCGTTCTCCCTTTGTCAGTGTGAGGGATTTTTGTCAGCGAGTGCGTCCTGCGGGCACCGAGATTTTGAATCTCATCCGCGCCGGAGCTTTCGACCGGCTGGGGGACACGCGTACGGAGCAGTTCTGGCATTGCCTGCACGCGGCCAGCGACAGCACCGCCGGTGCGGACTGGCTGTTTCGAAACAGTGAGCCGGCGGTTTTGCGGGCGACCTGCCGCGAAGAACCGACGCTGCAGCAGAAGCTTCACGATGAAGCCGAACTGTTTGGCTACACGGTCAGCGGCCACCCGCTCGATCGTTTTCCCGAGGTGGATTGGCGTACTTATTGCCCCATTGCTGAACTGCACCGCTACCCGAATCAGCGTGTCACGGTTTGCGGGCTCATTGTGGTCACGCGCTCGCATGTGCAGATGAACGGGCAGCCGATGAAGTTTATCTCGATCTGCGACCGCACCGGCATCGTCGAGTGTGAAATTTTCGCCGCCGCCTACCGTGCCTATGGGCTCAATACCGCGCGCTATCCTGTGGTGCAGGTCACGGGCGAGGTGAAGCCATTTGAGAACGGGCAGGGGTTTACGATGGAGGTGCGGCGGGTGGAAAAGGCGAGGGTGCGCTGAAAAAGGGGCTGCGGTGGCTTGCCCTCTTATTCGTCGTCCTCTTCCCACTCCTGCATCAGGCGGGCGAGTTTGCGCTTGATGCTGACTTTGGCGACGGCGTTGAGGCGGTCGATGAAGAGGATGCCGTTGAGGTGGTCGATCTCATGCTGGAAGGCGCGGGCGAGCAGGCCGTCGGTTTCCACGGTGACGGTTTTGCCGTCGAGGTCGGTGTAGGAGACTTTGATCTGGCTGGAGCGGCGGATGTCGCCACGGAGACGGGGGAAGCTGAGGCAGCCTTCTTCGCTGATCTCCTTGGCGCTGCCGAGTTCGAGCTGGGGATTCATGAGCACGATGGGCATGTGCTGGGGCATTTCCACCTTCTCGCCGTTGATCTTCATGAAGGTGATGCAGTCGGGGTTGTGCGAGACGTCGATGACGGCGAGCTGCACATCCACGGCGACCTGCGGGGCGGCGAGGCCGACGCCGTTGGCCTCGCGCATCGTTTCCAGCATGTCGGCGGCCAGGGCGCGGATATCGGGCGTGACTTCAGTCACGGGGCGGCATTTGGCACGGAGCACGGGTTCAGGATAGCGGACGATTTTACGGACCATATCCTTCTTTAATATCACCGGGTTTTCACCGGCTCAAGCCGGGAGTGGTTTTGTCCTTGCCAAGATGTGGCGGTCTCCCTAGCCTCGCGGCCTCCCTATGACTGACACCGCAGCGCAATCATCCATCAAGATTAAATTGTTCCTCATGATGATCCTTGAGATCGCGATCTGGGGAGCCTGGCAGATCAAAATCTTCTCTTATATGACGATGCTGGGGTTTAATCCTGATCAGCAGTGGCTGGTGGGCAGTGCGTTTGGCATCGCGTCGATTGTGGGGATCTTTTTCAGCAACCAGTTTGCGGACCGCAACTTCTCGGCCGAGCGCTTCCTGGCTTTCAGCCATGTGATCGGCGGTCTGGCGCTGATCGCGACGGCGTTTCAGACGTCCTTCTGGCCCTTCTTCGCGTGCTTCATCACCTATTGCCTGCTGTATGTGCCGACGATTTCGGTGACGAACTCGCTGGCCTTTGCCAATCTCAAAGACCCGGCGAAGGATTTTGGCTTTGTGCGCATGGGTGGAACCATTGGCTGGATCGTGGTGAGCTGGCCGTTTATTTTCCTGCTCAGTGAAAAGGCGGGCGCGTCTGAGACGAAGTGGGTGTTCATCGTGGCCGGCATCATTTCCCTCGTGCTGGCCGTGTTCAGTCTGACGCTGCCGCACACGCCGCCGCGCAAGGATGTGGAGGGCATGGACAAGGTGGCATGGCTGAAGGCGCTGAAGCTGCTGGGCAATCCCTTTGTGCTGGTGCTTTTCATCGTCACCTTCATCGACTCGACGATCCACAACGGCTACTTCGTGGTGATCGACGGATTCCTGCAAAAGGTGGGCATCTCGGCGAACATGAGCATGGTGGTCAGCAGCATCGGGCAGGTGGCGGAGATCGTGACGATGCTGATCCTTGGGACGGTGCTCAAGAAACTCGGCTGGAAGACGACGCTGATCATCGGGATCATCGGTCACGCGGCGCGCTTCAGCATCTTTGCTTTCTTCGGCACACCGGAAAACCAGTGGCTCATCATCGCAGTTCAGGTGCTGCACGGCATCTGCTACGCGTTCTTCTTTGTGACGGTGTACATCTTTGTGGACGCGGTGTTTCCGAAGGACATCCGCTCCAGTGCGCAGGGCTTGTTTAACCTGCTGATCCTCGGAATCGGCATGGTGGTGGCGAGCAAGATTTTCCCCGAACTGGTGGTGAAATACACCGTGAATGGCGTGGTGGATTACCATCAGCTCTTCCTGGTGCCGACCGGCATGGCGCTGGCAGGCATCGTGCTGCTGGCTCTGTTCTTCAAGCCACCGACGTATGGGCCTGAGGGCGAGGTGAAACATTGATCCCCTGTTGAAGTCCTTATGAAACGCATCGTGCTTCTCTGTTTCGCCCTGGCCACCATGGTGCATGGGGCGGATAAGAAACCGAAGGCGATGCGCTTAAAGGGGGATGTCATCTTCGCGGATGACTTCAAGGCTGAGAAGCTGGACGAAAAGTGGGTGTATGCCAGAGGCGCGGAGGCGGCGAAATTTGAGATCGCCGACGGCACGTTGCTCATGGATCAGGCAGCGGGCAAAGGGGCGGTGATCTGGCGGGCGTTTGAGGCACCGGTGCAGGATGTCTCAGTGCAGCTGCTGGTGAAGCCCTGGGCCTGCAGCTGGATTGCCTTCGGCTTCTATGCTCCGGGGGATCGTCCTGGGACGCAGCGGAAGATTAATGTGGCCGTCACTCCGAAGGGGGCTGTGGTGGTGCGTGATGTGGAAAATCAAAAAGTGCTGAAGTCAGCGAACACGCGCATTGAATCCACCGAATGGCGGCGGGTGGCGTTTGAGTCGAAGGGCGACAAGATCACCGTGCAGGTAAATGATCAGGTTGTTCTCGAGCTTAAGACGGAACTGACCCAAGGCGAAAAGGGCGGGGTGCTGCTGAACCTCTATGGTGGCAAGGGGAGCGTGGATGAGATTGAGGTGAAGAAGTTGAAGTGAGGGGATGGGGGCAAGGAGCGACTCTTGATCGTGCTTGACCGTTGACCGCGAACTCCATGTCGCTTTCATCGTTTGAGTCTCGCTATTCATTTCCTCATTCCTTTTTATGAACCCACCCGGCCTCGATCACCTCCTCACCTGCCTGCGTTTTCCTTCTGTTTCCACTGACTCCACTCGGCGTGCGGATGTGCGTGCGTGTGCTGAATGGCTGCTCAGCAAGGTGCGTGAAATGGGGCTGACGGGAGATTTGCACGAGACGCCGGGGCATCCGGTGCTGGTGGCGAAGAACAAGCACATCGCCGGACGTCGTACGGTGCTGCTGTATGCGCACTATGATGTGCAGCCTGCGGAGCCGCTGGGGGAGTGGAAGTCACCGGCGTTTGAGCCGACGATCCGTGATGGCCGCATCTTTTGTCGGGGAGCTACGGACAACAAAGGGCAGCTCATGGCGCACATGCAGGGGCTGGCGGAAACGCTGGAGAAACATGCGGATCTGCCGGTGAATCTGACGCTGCTGTTTGAGGGGGAAGAAGAAATTGGCAGCCCGAATTTGAAGCCGTTTTTGGAGCAGCATCGGGAGATGCTGAAGTGCGATGTGGTGGCGATTTCGGACACCGGCATGGTGGCACCGGGGGTGGGAACGTTCACGTATGGCTTGCGTGGAATCGCGTGCATGGAGGCCAAGGTTTATGGTCCGTCGATTGACCTGCACAGCGGCATCTTTGGCGGGGCCATTGCCAATCCAGTCACTGCTGTCGCGCGACTGACTGCGACGTTGCACGACGCGGAAGGGCGCGTGATGATCGACGGTTTCTATGATGGAGTGCGTCCTATCGCCGACTGGGAGCGCAAGGCCTGGGCGGAGCTGGGAGATGGTGATGCGGAGATGCTGGAACTGACGGGATCCCCCGCGTTGTTTGGCGAACCGGGCTACACCGAGCGCGAGCGCCGATGGGCACGACCCACGGCGGAAGTGAACGGCATTGGTGGTGGTTATCAGGGGGAAGGCTCCAAGACGGTGATCGGGCGTGAAGCTTTTGTGAAGCTATCGTTCCGCTTGGTGCCGGACCAGCATCCCGATCTTGTGCTGCAACGAGCGGCTGCGCATCTGCAGGCGCATCTGCCCAAGGGCGTGCGGCTGGAGATCACGCCCGGCCATACGGGCATGCCGTATCTGATGGATCCGCATTCGGCGCTCGGCACCGCTGCGCAACGTGCCTTGAAGCAGGTGTTTGGAGAGAAGACCGCGCTCATTCGTGAAGGTGGCAGCATCCCCATTGTGCAGGCGTTTAAAGACGTGCTGAATGCGGACACACTGCTGCTGGGGCTGGCTCTGCCGGACTGTCAGGCACATGCGCCGAATGAGAACTTTCCCATCGAGAATTTCGTGGCGGGTGTGCGCTTGAACCAGGCGCTGCTGGCGGAGCTGGCGTGAAGTTTTTTCTGCAAACTTTGCAACCAATCCAGCGGGGGTCTGTTTGAGCCGTCGTGCTTCACTAACCAAACACACGCACGACATGAAACTCAAAAAAACACTTCTCTACGGGTTCAGCATCTTGAGCCTGACCTGCTTCTCCACTGCTCAAGACGCACCCAAAGGACCACCGCCAGATGGTGGCCCGCCCGGGGCACCTCCTCCTGGCGGACCGCAGGGTGGCCCGCCTCCCGGCGGCCCCCAAGGAGGTCCTCCTGGTGGTGGTGATCCTGCCGCGCGTGCTGCAGAGCTCATCAAGCGCATGGACACCGATGCCGATGGCAAGGTGAACAAGGAAGAATTTGCCGTCATGAGCCGGAAGATGAGTGATGAGCGTTTTGGCCAGATGGATGGCAATTCAGACGGCTTCATCGACCAGGAAGAAGCTGGCAAGCTGGCGCAGCGTGGGGGCGGTCAGGGCGGCATGCGCCGTCCCGAAGGCGGTGGTTCTCCCGGCGGTGAGGGCGGCGGCTTCCGTCGTCCGCCAGGCGGCGAAGGTAGCCCCCCCGGAGGATCTCCTGGCGGCCAACCTCAAGGTCAGGGCATGCGCCCGGGTGGCGAAGGTGGTCGTGGACGCGGCATGTTTGGTGACCCCAAGGAAAACTTCAAGCGCATGGATGCAGATGGCAACGGCAGTGTCTCCGAAGAGGAGTACCTCAAGGCCATGGAAAAAATGCGCGAGATGTTCCGCGGCGGTCAGGGTGGTCCAGGCATGAATCGTCCTGGTGAGGGTGGCGGCCCTGGTGGCCCACCTCCGGGTGAAGGCGGCTTCCGTCGTCCTCCTGTCGAAGGCGATGCGCCCAAGGGGCCTGCCCCGGCTCCCGCCCCGGCTCCTGACAAACCCAAGGATCCGGCGTAGTCGCGGCGTCTGATTTCAATCAATCACAGTGCGGGATGGCCGAGAGGACATCCCGTTTTTCGTACTGCTTATAACCCCATCACCTGCTTCAGGTATTGAATGCTCTGGCGTGCGATGGTGGGGGCATCGGGGTTGTAATCGAAGACTTCGACGGAGAGGTAGCCGTCGTAGTTGGTCTCGCGCAGGGCGGCGATGATGGGTTCGTATTTCACTTCGCCCTGGCCGGGGCCGCGGAGATTGGGATCGTTGGTATGGAAGTGGACGGTCCACTCCTTGCTGTCGCGGATGATGTCCGGGATGGGCTTTGATTCGTCACTCATAGCCTTCACATCGAGGTGCAGCTTGCAGGAAGGGTGGTCCACGAGCTTGCAGAGGCGGATGGTCTCCTCGGCGGTGTTGAGGAAGTTGGTTTCCTTGCGGCCCAGGGGCTCCATGGCGATGACGACGCCGTATTTGCCGCATTCTTCGGCCACTTCGCGCACGCAGTCGGCGGCGCGTTTGAAGGCGTCCTCATAGTTCCATTCCGGCAGGATGTTGCGGGCTTTGGGGCTGCCCCAGACCATGATGCGGCCGCCGGTGGCGCCGCAGAATTGAGCGAGGTGTCGGCCAAACTTGACGGTTTCCTTGCGCTGGAGGGCGTCGGGCGTGGTGATGTGAAACCACGTGGGCTTTGTCAGGAGCCAGTGCAGGCCGAGGATTTCCAAGCCGAAGGACTTGGCCTTGGCGCAGAGGGTGAGGGCCTCCTCCACGGTCAGTTCGCGGGGGTCTTCCTTCAGGGTGAAGGGGGCAAGCTCGATGGCGTGATACCCCGCCGCTGCGGCGTCTTCACACATTTTTTCAAAGGTCCAGTTTTGGTAGGTCTCGTTGCAAATCGCGAATCGCATAGGCGGGCAGGGTGCGCGGCTGCCCGGGCGCGTCAAGATGCCTTGCAATCGGGGGGGCTGGATGTGCTATATTTCCTCATGTCAGCCAGCCGCCTTACCTTTCTTGTGTTCGCGTTCGCCGCCTCGGTGCATGCGGAGCTGTCTCTCGATGTGCCTGCGATCGAACTGAAGCCGAAGCCGGAGGACGAGGAGGTGGAGACCACTTTCAAGTTCCGCAACAAGGGCGACAAGACGGTCAAAATCCTCGGCCTTGAAAGCGCCTGCAGCTGCCTGAGCGCGGAACTCGACAAGGCTGAGTATAAGCCGGGTGAGGTGGGGACCGGCCACGCTTCGTTCAAGGTTTCCACGTTTGTGGGAAGGCACGAGAAATTTGTCACGGTCAATACCGACGACCCGAAGCAGACTGACTGGCAGATCAACTTCATCCTTGATGTGCCTGCAGTCGTGGACATCAAGCCCAAGAACCTCCAGTGGTCGATTGGTGATGCTCCGGCGCCCAAGGCCTGCCAGGTCAAATTCGTGGGCAATGAGCCGATGAAGATCATCAAGATCACTTCGACCCGTGAAAATGTGGAGTTCGACTGGAAGGAGATCAAGGAAGGGCGGGAGTATCTTATTACAGTGAAGCCTAAATCCACGGAGGAGGTCACGATGGGGGCGCTCAAAATCGAGACCAACAGCACCATCGCCAAATACCGCTACCAGCTCGCCTTTTTCACGATCACCCGGAAGCCGGAAGCGCAGCCTGCTGCCGCCACGGCAGAGACCAAGCCCTGAGCAGCTGCTGTATGTTTTCCACGCTTCGTCAGGCCACGTTTCTCATCCTGCTTGCCGCCACGGCGGCCTGGGCCACCCGTGAGTGGCACCCGCGTGCCCCGGCGCTGTATTTGGTGGAGGAGCCTTTGCGAAATGACGAGGTCTCCATGCAGGTCATTCAAGAGCGCTGGCAGGGCAAGGTGCTGTGGATCGATGCCCGCATTCAAGAACAGTATGATGCCGAGCACATTCCGGGTGCGGTGCTGCTGAACGAGCAGCATTTTGAAGAGCAGCTCTTTGGTTTGCTGGACACGCTGCAGACCAACACCAAGCCCATCATTATCTACTGCAATGCAGTGAAGTGCGATGCCAGCCGCAAGATTCTCGAACGTCTCAAGCAGACACTGCCCATTGAGAACGCCTTTGTGCTGAAGGGCGGCTGGCATGCATGGCAGCAGGTTGCAAAGAAGCAGTAGGAATGGAATTGACGGTACGGGGGCGGACTCCGTAGCATGGTGGCCTTATGTCACTCCAAGGACTTCTTATCTGGTCGGCGCTCGGACTGGTCGCTGGCATTCTGGCGAAACTCATCATGCCCGGCAGGCAGGGCATGAATCCCATCACCACGGTGCTGCTGGGAATCATTGGCAGCATCATCGGCGGCAAGGTCGGCAGCCTCTTCCACTGGGGTGTCGTGGGCGAATTCAGCATCAAAGGCATCGCTACGGCCGTGGGTGGAGCGCTGATTTTGATGTTTGTCTGGCGGCTGCTGTTTGGCCGAAAAGGCTGACGCAGTGCTGGTTGCGGTGAGGACGACACCCTCGTAGTCTTGAGCATGCAAATCCTACGTCTACTTCTGCTGGCCAGCCTGACGGTGCTTTCTGCCACAGGCTTCGCAGCGCCACTGACCGGGCAGATGGCCCGGGTGGGTGTCACGGACTCCGACATTGAAGATGTGCAGCGCTGGGCCGAACTGAGGAAGTGGATGAATGAGGCAATCGAACAGGGGGCTGCGGGGCTGGTTTTTGACATCCATGTCACGCAGAGCAACGCGCAGGCCGCGCTGCCGCTGGCCGAGGAAACCGCCCGGCTGAAGATCAAAACAAAGGCTTATGTGAACACCTCTGCCATTGGTGGTGGAGCTCTGCTGGCGCTGGCCTGTGATGAGATTTGGATGGCTCCAGGCTCCCGTATCGGCGCGGCACCGCCGAAGGTGCAAGCGGACGAATCCCTCTCCCAAAAAGCGCAGGACACGCAACTGGCGGAGTCTCTGGCAGTTCTCAAAGCCGGGGCACGCAGCCTGTGCAAGCTGAAGGGGCACAGGCCGGAGATTGCCGATGCCTTTGTGGACCGGGACAAGGGCCTGGTGCTAGGCACCATGACGCTGGCGGAAAAAGGCGAACTGCTGCTGCTGGACGCCGACGCAGCCGTACTGCCCGTGGATGGCACACCACTGCTGGCACGCGCCATCATTGCCAACGTGGAAGCCCTGGCCGAAGCCGCTGTACCGGCGGGGAAGCTGGTGAATCTTAACGGGGTCTGGTATGACCAGAGTCTTGAAAAAGTGGCGGTCGCACAGCCTGCTCCCGCGGCAGTGCCTAAAACGGTCAACAATGGCCCGGAATTTTCGCGCAGCCAAAACTACGCTGGGAAGGTGGTGGAAATTTCTGTTGGCAAGGAAGACCTGCTCATTCCCGCGCGCTTTGAGTTCATGAGGCGCACGCTTGCCCGCTGCAATCAAGACGGGGCCGAGGCGGTGATCTTCAACCTGGACACTCCCGGCGGGCTGGCCTGGGACACCACCAGCATCATGATGCAGGACCTGCAAAACCTCAAAGCACGCAGCTTTGCCTTTGTGAACACGCGGGCCATCTCGGCCGGGGCCATGATCGCGATGGCCACGGATGCTATTTATATGGCCCCTGCGAGCGCCATTGGCGCCTCCTCCCCCGTCTCGGGAGATGGCACGCCGATGGCCGAGGCTGAACGCGCCAAGAACAACTCCGCCTTCATGGGCATGGCCCGCACTGTAGTGCGGGAGAAGGGGCATGATGTCCGCATCATTGAAGGCATGACCGACATGAACCGCGGCCTCATCATCAACGGCCAGGTCATCGTGCCCAAGGGAGAGATTGTCACTCTGGACTCTGCGCAGGCCACCATGCTCATTGATGGCAAACCCCTGCTGGCCAAAAGCATCATCAAAACTATTGATGAGATCAGGCAGCTCGAATCGCTCAAAGGCGAGCTCATCACCGCAGAGCCCACCGGTTTCGAGATGATCGCCATTTGGGTCACACGCTATGCGGCCATCTTGATCCTAATCGGGCTTGCTGGGGGATACCTGGAAATGCAGACGCCGGGCTTTGGCCTGCCGGGTTTTGCCTCCATCGCGGCGTTTACTCTGTTCTTCTTTGGGCACTACGTGGCCGGGAGTCTGGCCGGACAGGAGACGATGGTCGTGGCGGCTATTTTTGTGGTGGGCATCGTTTTGATCGGCGTGGAGTTGCTGGCGGCTCCCGGGACGATTCTGCCGGGGATCGCGGGCTTTATCTGTGTGATGGTGGCGCTGGTGTACGCGATGTCCGGCTGGGAGGTGCTGCCGCCGAGTGGTGCCAGCGCGGACAGCTTTAACCTTGCTGCGTATGCCACCGGTTTCCGCAATTTTGCGCTCGGAGTGACGGGGGCGGCGGTGATCATCACGCTGTTGTGCCTGTGGCTGCCGGATCTGCGCCCCTTCCGCTCGCTGATCCTGCAAACTTCCGCCGGTGGGACCTTGAATGATGCCCCCGCGATGCGGGACGCCATCCGCGCCCAAGTGGGAGACAGCGGCAGTGCCCGCAGCGCCCTGCGACCCTATGGGACCATCGACATCGGCGGACGGCTTATCGAGGCGATGGTGGAAGGGGGCTATGTACAAAGCGGTACCCCCGTGCGAGTGCGGGAAATCAGGGGCGAAAAGATCATCGTGGAAGCGGTTTAATCTCAATTTTTGAGCATGCATTCGCAGGTTTTGGTCGTTAATCTTCACCAACAACCGCATGTCCAAAAATCTCAGTGCCCTCTCTTTCCGCAAAGGTGTCGAAAAAAACGTCTTTGAACGCATGGTCGATGCCGCCGACAAGGCGGGAACGGCAGAGAAGAATGACGTGGTGCACCAGATGGGGCAGGATCACCTGTTTGGGGATGCCATCACGCTCGGCGCGGTGTCGTTCTATGATTTCCTGAAAAAGGAGAATGAGGGCAAGATGGTGTTCGTCTGCAACGGCAGTGCCTGCCTGTGCGCTGGCACGCAGGACAAACTGCACCACACGCTGGAGACGCATTTTAAATCGGAAGAGATCGGGCACATTTGCTGCCTGGGCCGCTGCCATGAGGGCGGGGCTTTGCAGTATCAGGGCAAGAATTACTCAGGCCAGAGTGATGAGGCACTGGCCGAACTCGTGAAGACGGGGAAGGGGGATGCGGAAGATCGGTATGCAGTGGTATCGCATCTTCAACCTGCGCAGCTCACAGCAGAGTTTCCTGGCATTGACGCGTACTACGCGCCATTCAAAAAGCTCATCGCGGGCGGTGATCGTGACGCGTTGGGCTTGGAGCTGAAGGAGAGCGGATTGCGTGGCCGAGGCGGTGCGGGTTTCCCGCTGCATTTCAAATGGTCCTCCTGCCGCGCCGCTGAAGGCAAGGACAAATACATCGTCTGCAATGCGGACGAAGGTGATCCGGGGGCCTACATCGACAAATACCTCATGGAGAAACAGCCGCACAGCGTGCTGCTGGGAATGATGGTGGCGGGTTGGTTTGCGGGTGCGGAGAATGGCATTCTCTACATTCGAGCTGAGTATCCGGATTCGGTCACGATCATCAACGAAGCCATCGAAGACCTGCGTGCTGCGGGGTTGCTGGGGAAGGACATTTTGGGCAGCGGCTTCAACTTCATGCTGAAGTCCATCAAAGGTGCGGGAGCCTACATCTGCGGTGAAGAAACCGCGCTGCTTGCCAGCCTCGAAGGCCAGCGCCCGGAAGTGCGCACGCGTCCGCCGTTTCCCACCATCGAAGGGCTTTTCCGCAAGCCGACGATCGTCAACAACGTGGAAACCCTGGCGAATATCCACGCGATCCTCACGCTGGGCGGAAAAGGCTACGCGCAAATCGGCACACCGAAGTCCACCGGGCCGAAGCTGCTCTCGCTGGATTCTCATTTCGTGAGGCCCGGGATTTACGAGGTGGCCATGGGCACGCCGTTGCAGACGGTGATCGACTTGGCAGGCGGCTTTAAAACGAAGGTCAAGGCTCTGCAAATTGGCGGGCCGCTCGGCGGCATCGTGCCGATGAGTCACGTCGGCAAACTCACGATCGATTTCGAGTCGTTCAAATATGAGGGATTCATGAAAGGCCATGCCGGCGTCGTCAGCATTCCGGAGTCGATGCCGATGATCGAATACATCCAACATCTCTTCCAGTTCACTGCTGACGAGAGCTGCGGCAAATGCTTCCCCTGCCGCCTCGGTAGCACGCGTGGCAAGGAGCTCATCGCCAAAGCCCGCGCCGACAGCAGCTACAAGATCGACCGCGAACTGATCACTGATTTGCTCGATACGATGGAGCAGACATCCCTTTGTGCTCTCGGAGGCGGTGTGCCGCTGCCCATCAAGAATGCGCTGGAGCATTTTGGTGCGGAACTTAATCCTTATTTCAAAGCCTAGTCTTCATCCCAAAACCACCTCTTTTATGGTCAAGGATCTATCCACTCTCACCGCTTTCATTGATGGCGATGCCTGTCAGTTCAATGAAGGCGACACGCTCTTGAACTTCATCGACCGTCATCGCGGGCGAGGGCACGTGCCGACGCTGTGTGATGCGCCGCAACTGGAGCCGTATGGCGCCTGCCGCGTGTGTTCGGTCGAAGTCGCGCTGCAGGCTGATGGGCCGCGTCGCGTGGTGGCCTCATGCCACACGCCTTTGACGGCGGGCATGCATGTCTTCACCGAATCGCCGAAGGTGAGGAAGCTGCGCAAGAACATTGTCGAACTGGTGCTGACGGACCATCCGCTGGACTGCCTGACCTGCGAGGTGAGCGGCAACTGCGAACTGCAAACAGTGGCGGCAAAGGTGGGCATCCGTGGGGTGCGCTATCCGGCGGGGGCGAACCATCTGGACCGCAAGAAGGACCACTCGCACGCCTACATGACGTCCGAGCTTTCGAAGTGCATCAACTGCTCGCGCTGCGTGCGTGCATGTGATGAAATTCAGGGGCAGCATGTGCTTTCGATGCATGGCCGCGGCTTCAATGCGAAGATCATCAAGGGACTGGATGAATCGTTTGCGGACTCCGAGTGCGTCTCGTGCGGTGCCTGCGCTCAGGCTTGTCCTACCTCGGCAATCAGTGATGTGTTCTTCTCCAAGTCCATCGAGGCGACGAAGAAGACGCGCACGATTTGTACTTATTGCGGTGTGGGCTGCAATCTCAATGTGGCCACCAAGGGCGACCAAGTGCTGAGCATTCAGGCTCCGGTGGATGCCGAAGTGAACCATGCGCACACCTGCCTGAAGGGCCGCTTTGCCTTCAAGTTTTACAATCACAAGGACCGTCTGCGCACGCCGCTGATCAAGCAGCCGGACGGTCAGTTCAAGGAGTCGACTTGGGAGGAAGCTTACGATCATATCTTCGCCAATCTGACGCGCATCAAGAACGATCACGGCGGGCAGGCGGTGGCGGGTATTTCCTCCGCGCGCTGCACCAATGAGGAGAATTACCTCATGCAGAAGTTCATCCGTGGCGTCATGGGCACGAACAACATCGACTGCTGTGCCCGCGTCTGCCATTCGCCGACGGCCTGGGGCATGCAGAAGAGTTTTGGTACGGGTGCGGCCACGAACTCGTATGAGGACATCGAGCACACGCGCTGCGTGATGGTCATCGGTGCGAACCCGACGGAAGGTCACCCTGTGACGGGTGCGCGTCTGAAGCAGCACATCATGAAGGGCACGCCGCTGATCGTGATCGATCCGCGCAAGATTGAACTGGTGCCGTATGCGAAGCATCACCTGCAACTGCGCCCCGGCACGAACGTGGCGCTGCTGAACATGTTTGCCCGCTGCATTCTCGATGCTGGTCTGGTGAAGACCGAGTTCGTGAAGAAGCGCTGTGAAAACTGGGATGAGTTTGAGAACGGGCTGCGTGCGCTGGACCTGCCGGCGTTGGAAAAAATCACCGGTGTGAGTTTGGAACTCGTTCGCGCCGCCGCCATCGAATACGCCTCCGCTGAAGCTGCGATGAGCTTCCATGGACTCGGTGTCACCGAGCATGAGCAGGGCGCGAAGACCGTCATGCTCATTTCGAACCTCGCGATGATGACCGGCAACATTGGTCGTCCTGGCGTGGGTGTGAATCCGCTGCGCGGCCAGAACAACGTGCAAGGTGCTGCGGACATGGGCTGCCAGCCGCATCAAGGTGCCGGTTATTTCGAAATGGCGGACCTGGAAGTGCAGAAGCGTTATGCTGATTTCTACGGCGTGCCGAGCCCGAGCGAGCCCGGCTGGAAAATTCCGCAGATGTTTGACGCTGCCGTCGAAGGCAAGCTGAAGGCGCTCTGGCTGATGGGCGAGGATGTGGTGCAGACTGATCCGGATGCGCATCATGTGCGCCATGCGATGGAAAGCCTCGAATTCCTCGTGGTGCAGGAGATCTTCATGACCGAAACGGCGAAGTATGCCGATGTGATTTTGCCCGCCTCCTCCTTCTTGGAAAAGAGCGGCACCTTTACCAATGCTGAACGCCGCATGCAGCGGGTGAACGCCGCCGTGAAGCCGCTTGCGGGCACCAAGCCCGACGGCCAGATCATGTGCGAAATCCTGCAGCGCTTTGGCTTCCCTCAGGCTGAATACACGCCGGATGGTGTGCTGGCGGAGATCGCTCAAATTGTGCCCTTCTTCAAAGGTGCCACCTGGGAAAACCTGGGTATCAACGGCAAGCAGTGGCCGGTGAATGAAGGCGGTGTGGACACGCAGATCATGCATCAGGAGCAGTTCACCCGTGGCAAAGGCCACTTCCATTTCTTCCCATGGGTGGAGTCCAACGAGTTGAAGACGAACGGTCAGGAGTTCCCCTTCATCCTCACGACGGGGCGCATTTTGGAGCATTACAATTGCGGCACCATGACTCGCCGCACTGGTAACAGTGAGATCGTCACGCAGGACCTGCTCTCGATTAATCCTGAAGACGCGAAGCGTAAAGGCATTCGCACGGGTGACATCACGCGGCTTTCCAGCGCGCGCGGTGAGGTGGAACTGGAAGCCCGCGTCACCGATGAAGTGAAGCCTGGTATTCTTTACACCACCTTCCACTTCCCTGATGCCATGGTGAACAATGTCACCGGCCAGGGCTGCGATGGCGACACACTTTGTCCTGAGTACAAGGTGGTGGCGGCGGATGTGGAACTCGTCCGCATGGGCAAGCTGAAGAAGAAGCAAAAGGATGGCTTTGCGCCTGCGATGGTGTGAACAATCCCCCAACTTTCGAAGGCATGAAGCATGTCATCACAGGGCTGCTGGTCTGTGTGTTTGGCTGCGCAGTCCTGCATGCCGAAATCCTGACCATACCCGTGGTGGGCCAGGGCTGGCAGATCAAGTTTGAAGGCCCGGTGCTTGCCGTGGAAAGCCAAGAGTACAATGCCGATGGGCTGACCTACCGGGGCAATGCAGGGCGGTTCAATGTCTCAGCTTTTGTGGGAGCGCCGGTCGGCAAGGGTGGCGACAGCAAAGCCTGCCGCGATCACTTTTGGAAGCAGGCCAGCGAGAACCCGATGATTCAGAAGGACAGCGTCAAGCAATGGAGCACGCCCATGTGCGAATGCGTGGAGTCTGTGACCAAGGATGCGAGCCAGGGGGATGAATCGACCCAAGCCAACATCAACTGCTACTTCGAACTGCTGGGCAAATGGGTCGATGTGCACGCCTCGGTCATCTCACCGACGGACGATGACAAGCAGATGCTGAGGAAGCTGGCGGAGTCTCTCTTTTACTGCACGTTTTCCAGATTCAAGGGGGCGGGGCAGCAGTTTAGTCTGGGCAGCATGGGCCGGGTGCAGCTTGATGTGCCTTCGACATGGCGTGCCGGGAACCACTGTGTGACCCAAGGCATCGGAACCGGGGAGCAGCATACGCTGTCGCTTTTTTCCATCACTGACCCCAAGAAGAGCTGGCAGATGACATTTTTCAACAGCTCGGTGCGCTACAAGACCCTGAACGACATCCAGCAAACGGCACAGAGGTTTGTCGCAACCGGCTCGGTGGAAGGAGAGGGGCAGATGCAGGAAATCAAGCTCAAGCAGGGTGTCGGGTGCCACGCTGAATACACGGACACCTCACCCTCTGACGATCCCGCTGAAGCAGGAAAAGCCAAAGCTATCTCAACGGCTTTCGTGGCCCCCGTGCCGGATGTTCTCGTGACGATCAGCATCGTTGCCGAGGATGCGAAAGACCCTGATTTCCTGGCGGCGATTCAGGCGCTGGGAACGATTGAGTGGGAGCAGCTAAAGGCTTCGAAGGGGCAAGAATAAAACGGGCTAGATGGCCGTGGCCAGTCGTTCGCCGATTATCTTTCTCAAGAACCGTTCGCGTCTGTACATCATCAGCGGGGATCTGTTGCGCAGACTCAAAGCCGGGTGATGCATGGAAGCATGTCACATCTGGTGTCACCCAAACCGCAGGCAATAAACGGGTGGCAGATCAGCGCTGAGGCGGTCCCATGAGTCGCCGCCGTTTTCGCTGATCCAGACGGAGCCGGTGGTGCTGCCGAAGGCGAGGGTGCGGCCATCGCCGGTAACATCGAGGCAGTGGCGATAGACCAGGTGATAGGCATGCTCCTGCGGCAGGCCGTGGCGCAGGGGTTCAAAGGTCTGGCCGCCGTCGCGAGTGCGCATCACGCAGAGGGCGCCATCACAGGCCACGCGTAATTCGTCTTTGATGCCGGGCACAAACCATGCGGTTTGCGGGTCCTGAGGATGCATGGCCACAGCGAAGCCGAAATTGGAGGGATTGGCATTCAAGATCTCGCGCCAGTTTTTGCCGCCATCCGTGGAGTGGAAGATGCCGTTGTGATGCTGCATCCAGATCGTGTCCGGGGCTGCCGTGCTCCAGGCGATGCGGTGCGGATCTTGAATGCCGGGGTCATAGACCTGCTCTGGCGGCACGTATTCCGCACGAATGCCAGAACCGATGTTGGTCCAGCTTGAGCCGTTGTCTGTGGACTCCCACACGCCGCCACAGGAGACGGCGATCAGAAGGCGATGGCGGTTGCGGGGATCGACGAGGATGGTGTGAATACCGGGCCAATCCGCGCCGCCGCCCATCCAGTTGGCACGGCCGGGATCATTCCACAGGCTTTCGACGAGCTGCCATGAGGCGCCGCCATCAAGTGAGTGAAACAAACCGCCTGGCAGCGTGCCGCACCACAGTTCACCTGGCGCTGCTCCGGCTTCCAGTGCCCAGACTTTTTTCAGGTCCCATGGGATGGGCTGCTGGCTCACGAAATTGACCACGTCTGGCGTGTCCTCCGGTTTGGGCGGGAAGGCTGGGCAGGCGCGCTCCTCCCAGCTCGCGCCCGCATCGAGAGAGGCGTGAAACTTGGTGCCGAAATGTCCGTGCTCCACGGCGGCGTAGAGCGTGCCATCGCGTGCATCCGGTAGCAGCATGGGCACCTGCACACCGAGAAAAGAGTTGCGGGTGATGCGCCAGCCTGTGGCGCTGCGTTCTGCTTCGATGAGTCCTTTGCGGGTGCCGAGATAGAGTTTCGTGCTCATGGTTTTCATCCTCCTGAGAGTGCCTGCATCACAAAGATTTCCGAGTCCGGGCGCACAGCATCCGCCTGCTTCTGCCGGTCGGTGATCGCGGTGCCATCGACAAACACGACTACGTGCTGCCTGATGGCTCCTTGGTCATCCAGCACGTAGCTGCGCAGCGTGGGGTGTTGAGTGAACACGGCGTTCAACGCTTCACGCACTGTGGCTCCAGCCACCTGGCAGACGGGTGCTGCAGTCTGACTCGCGAGATTGGCGGTGAATTGGACCGTGGGCATGGGCGCGTGTTACTCCGGTAAATCTTCTCCCTGTGTCTCTGGCAAACAAGTGAGGAAAATCAGGCCGAGCAGGAAGAAGCCGCCGAGGCAGGTGATGGCGGTACGCAGGTCCAGTGTCGATTTCATCCAGGCACTGAGCCAGATAAGCACGGGGGCAGCGAGCAGGCGACCGGTATTGAAACAGAAGCCGGAACCCGTGGCGCGCAGATGGGTGGGAAACAGCGCCGGGAAAAACGCTGCATAGCCCGCATGGATGCCCTGGGCAAAGAAGCCGAACACCGGCAGCAGCAGGAGCAGCAGTGTGTAGCTGCCGACATAGGATGGGAGCCAGCAAACGATGGGTGTCATAGCCAGCGCAGCGAGGTGCATGATGACAAAGGTCTTTTTGCAGCCCCAGCGTGCGCTCAGCGGCCCAAACGCCAGCATGCCTGCACCTGCGCCTGCGGTTTGAATGAAGCCAAAGGCGATCTTCGATTTGCTGGCCCAGTCGGGATCTCCCGCACGCTTGAGGAAATCAGCGGCGATGTCCTGCCCTGCGACCACGACGCCCCAGAATGTGGCGAGTCCCACCATGGCCAGCAGCGCGCCGAAGATCGCGCGTGAGCGCCAGCGTGGCGTGACCAGCAGTTCGCTGAAACTGCCCATGCGTTTGGGCTTGGACTGCCGCGCTTCCTTCCATGCTTCAGGCTCCTTGATGCTCAGGCGTACCCATAGCACAAGCAAGGCTGGGACGACGCCGAGCATGTAGGCGGTGCGCCATTGGGTGCCGACCCAGAGGCCGGCGGCGGCGGCGAGCCACAGGCCAGCCACACTGGTGGCGTGGAAGATGCCGCCTGCGCGTTCGCGTGCTTCTTTGGGAAATACTTCGGCGACCAATGCCGCACCCACGGCCCACTCGCCGCCCACGCCCATCGCGACCAGGAAGCGCAATACGCCGACTTCCCAGATTTCACCGGCAAAGGCGGTGATGCCCGAGAAAACTGAGTAAAACAAAATCGTCAGCGCCATCACCGGATTGCGCCCCCATTTGTCAGCCAGTGAACTGAAGAGCAGGCCGCCAAAGGTGCCGCCGAGCAGGAAGATGCCGAGGAAGCGCTCTCCCCATACTTTGACGAGTGGATCATCTGCTTTCACCTGCAGCAGTTCCGGCAGCATGTCTGCCCGCGTCAGATTGTAGATCTGTCCTTCAAAGGCATCAAAGACCCAGCCGAGTGAAGCGACGAGCAACACCAGCCACTGGTAGCGGGTGACGGTGGAATACCATTTGGGGGGCGCGGAAGACATGTGTGCGGGAATGAGTCAATCTGAAGGCTGAAGAAATGTCGAAGCTGAAATGAGGAAAAGTGTTATGGAAGGGACTCCTGCCATGAACTTTGAACCATCACCCTGTCAGAGCTGCGGGGCGTGCTGTGCTCAGTACCGCGTCTCCTTTTACTGGCAGGAGGCGGTGCAGCGTGGTCTGGATGAAAGCATGCTGGTGCAAGTGAGTCCGTGGCAGGTTTGTTTTCGGGGAACAGAAGTGAAGCCGGTGCGCTGTGTGAATCTGGAGGGCGAGGTGGGCTCTTGTGTTTCCTGCCGCATCTATGAGCAACGCGCGACGCCGTGCCGGAGTGTGGAGATGGGGGATGAAAAGTGCCTGCAGGCCCGGGCTGCGCATGGGATGGGGGCATTGGCATGAGAGGTGAGCTCACACCGGCAACGTCGTGCCTGGAATGGCTACGGGATACCAGCCGTCTTCATCCGGCTTCACGGGCGGTTCGGTGGCCCAGGTGATGTTGTCGGGGACGAGTGTCTCTTGCGAATTCATGGCCTGCTCCCAGGTAATGACCTGGCCGGTGTAGCTGGCCATGCGACCCATGACGCCCATCATGGTGCTGTGCGCTGCGTAGTCGGCGTCGTTGCGGACTTTGCCGGTGCGAATGTTTTCAAACAGGGCATCGTGTTCGAGCTGATAAGGGTCTTCCTTGTTGCGCAGACGTTTGCCGCCGGGAGGCTGGCCGTTGACGAGGAACTTGCCGCCGTTCGCCAGATCTGCCGCTCCTTTGGTGCCGTGGAAGTGCTCGCTCACATCCCGTGCGCATTTTCCGCCGATCTGGCAGCACTGGCTGAGGATACGCATACCGCTTTCGTATTCGAACTCGACGGTGTGGTGGTCAAAGATGGTGCCGTTTTCCCGTGCGCGGCGCACCTGTCGTCCGCCCTGGCCCACGGCTTTGATGGGCATGACGCCCTTCATCACCCAGTTGGCCACGTCAAGGTTGTGGCAGTGTTGCTCGAGGATGTGATCCCCGCTCATCCATGTGAAGAAGTACCAGTTGCGAATCTGGTAGTGCATTTCGGTTTCGCCCGGTTCGCGCACAAAGCCGGGGCGAGAGGTGCCGTTCCAATAGACTCGGCCAAAGACGAGGTCGCCGATTTCACCGGTGTGGATGCGGTCGATCATGTCGATGTAGCTCGGCTGGTAGCGGCGCTGAAAGCCCACGCAGACATTGAGATTCTTCTTCTTGGCCTCCTCGGATGCTGCGAGCACGCGGCGCACGCCAGCGGCATCCACCGCAACGGGTTTCTCCATGAAGACGTGTTTGCCTGCTTTCACGGCCTGCTCAAAGAGAAAGGGGCGTGGGCCGGGCGGCGTGGTGATCAGCACCACATCTGCGAGGGCGAAGGCCTTGGCATAATCCTCGAAGTTTGTGAAGACCTGATCCGGTGGCACATCGACCTGGCCTTCGTGCTTGGCCTTGAGAATGTCCAGTGCCGCCTGGGCCTTGCCTTCCAGGGGATCGACCACCGCAACCAGCTTGATGGTGGACCCGGCAGAGAGCGCCTGATTGCAGGCTCCCGTGCCGCGCCCGCCGCAACCGATGAGGGCGATCTTGATGTCGTTGTCTTTCGCCGCCGCAAACGCATGCGTGGCGGCTGTCAACGCGGTGGTGGCAAGGAAGGTGCGGCGGGTGGTCATGGCGGTTGGTGGGACGCACCAGTGAACCGTCCTCAACGCCGCAACCTTTCAACTGTCCGCCACTCAACGCAGCAGTCCAGCCCAGGCCTTGCGTTCGGACCAGAGCAGATAAACGGCAAGGAGGGAGATGCCGATGAGCATGGGCTGGAAGATGCCATCACCTGCGACGAAATGATGGAAGGCGAGGATGTTCAGGATGATGGGGCCGAGGCAGAGGAGACCGAGGTTTCTTGTCTTGGGAACCAAGAGGAGGATGCCGCCAAGTAATTCAAACACCTTCACAAACTTCATGTAACCTGTGGGGCCAAAGGCGGTCATGAAGTGATAGATGGGTGTGTCTTTGGGCAGTTCAGGCATGGGTGCGAGATTGAACAGGACCATGCTGGCGGCCATGATGAATAGAAGTCCGAGAAGGATGGAGGCGACAAGGGGGGCGTATTTCATGTTTAAGCTGGGGTGAATGGAGGATGGTAAAATGAGGCTGACTTAGCCGAGGAAGGCGGCGAGGCGATCGAAGTTTTCTTCGTTGGCCGGGACGCAGATCGGTTTGAATCGTTCGCAGATTTCGGCGCTGGGAAACTGCATGCACCAGAGCATGTGCGTGCCCGTTCCGGCATCGGCGAGTGTGATGGTCATGCGGAAGTGGGGGGCGATGTGTTCATAGACGATGCGCTCGGCAGGCACGATCTCGATGAAGCGGGTGTGATTGGCGTAGTCCTTGCCATCAGGGCCATGCATGGTGAATTTCCAGTCGCCACCGGTACGGAAGTCGAATTCATCGAAGGTGTTGGTGAAGCCCTTGGGGCCCCACCATTGAGCGAGTTGTTTGGGATCGCTGAAGGCGGCGAAAAGCCTGTCTCGGCTCACGTCGAAAACGCGGGTGCTTATAATCTCGGAGGCTGGATCTTGAGAATGGATCGCGGATTGGGGGTGAGATTGCTGCGGCTGGGACGCATGCTGAAGGGTGGCGATGTCGAGCTTGATCATTTTCAGCATAGCCTGGGTGACACGAGAGCAGACGGCGGGATCAGGTGAGCTGACGAGGTCCGTCAGCACCGTGGGAATGACCTGCCAGGTGACGCCGAATTTATCCTTCAGCCACCCGCATTGTACAGGCGTGCCGCCATCGGCGAGAAGCGCCTCCCAATAACCGTCCAACTCCTCCTGAGTCTCGCAGGAGACCACGAAGGAAATGGATTCATTGAAGGTGAACATGGGGCCGCCATTCAGAGCGGTGTAATGCTGGCCGAAGAGTTCAAACTCCACCGTCATCACTGTGCCAGCAGGTGGGCAAGGTGGCCTGTCTTCCTGTGGGACTTCCGCATAGCGGGTTTTGCGCAGGATCCTGCCGTTTTTGAAAACGGAAAGATAAAAGTCCACGGCCTCTTCGGCACTGTCATGGAACCACAGAAAGGGGCTGATTTTTTGCATGGCAGAGAGAGGTGAGGATTCAAGCAGGTCTGGCATCCGCGGCGGGAGCCACGGTGACCATCCAGCCCATGCCAAACTTGTCCTGCAGCATGCCGAAGCGTGAGGACCAGAAAGTCTTGCCGAGGGGCATGTTGACGGCACCTCCTTCCGCGAGAGCATTGAAGGCACTCTCTGTCTCTGCCTCGGTCGGCAAAGCGAGCGAGAGCGAGAAGCCGCGAAATCCTTTGCTCTCATCACCACCGCAGCCGTCGGAGGCCAGAATCACGCTGCTGCCCACCTTGAAGCTGGCATGCATGACTTTGCTTTCATGGCCGGCAGGCAGAGTGTCCGGCGGCATGGGGTCGGGGCTGTCGCTGTAGCGCATGAGCATCTGCACTTCCGCACCAATGGCGGATTTGTAAAACTCGAGGGCTTCCTCGCAGCGGCCGCCGAAGAAGAGGTAGGGTTGGATATATGACTGGGACATAGGTGAGTGGACGTGGAGCGGTGAGTGTTGCTGAGTTGGATGTTACTTGCTCATGAGTTCAACGAGCTGATCGAACGCCTTGCCCCAGCCTTCCGCGAAGCCCATGGCGGCGTGTTTTTCGCAGGCTTCTTTGGTCCAATGGAGGACGCGGGCGGTGTAGCGGGTTTTGCCGGTGGGCAGGGTTTCCCAGGTGATGATGGCGGTGAAAAAGTTGTTGGGATTCGGCTCCCAGCCGGGCAGGTAGCCATCGGTGAAGACGAGTTTTTCATTGGGCACGACTTCGAGGTAGACGCCGACATTGGGGAACTCCTGGCCTTCCGGACTGCGCATGGTGGTTTTGCAGGTGCCGCCGGGACGAAGGTCGATCTCACAAGCGGTGGTGGTCCAGGGCTTGGGGGTGAACCACTGGACGACGAGGTCGGGCTGCGTCCATCCGGCGTAGAGTTTGGCAGCGGGCACATCGGTTTCGCGTACGAGGACGAGTTCGCGTTCGGAAAGCGGGGATTCGATGGGGGCGGGCAGGGGCATGATGTTAAAGCGTTAAAGAATGGGGTGATTCAGTTCAGTTTGGTAATCGTCAGGATTCGGCGTCGTGGATGGATCGGTCAGGTAGCGTTCCCAGAGATTGGGCGCACGGGTGAGGCCCTGGGCTTCGATCATGTCGATGAAGTCACTCCACGCATCGCCGAGACCTTCATAGGAGCCGGTGTAGACAGTGCGGGCGACCTTGGCGGCGGGCAGCTCGCTCTGTTTCACCCGACCCACGGATGTCACGGGACCTGAGACGGGCACGCCGACTTCGAAATTGAAAATGCCGGGCGTCATGCCGAAGTGATGAGCAAACACCGGTCCGATGGGCCCGACACCCTGCGCAGAGGCAGCGTTCATCGTTTCCATGATGGCAGGGCCCATGACTTCTTGGATTTTGTCACGCGCCACGGTGATGTGAATCACAGCAGCAGGCTGAACCTCGGTTTGAACAATGGCGAGCGGAGCAAGCATGGTAGGGCTGATATGAGATTTCAGAGTTTTGGTGCGGCTTCAGCGACCTTCTTCAAGTTGGCGAGACCTTCGAGAAACTGGTCGCCGCACATTTTTTCGCAGTCCATGAACATGCCCATGATCTTGCCGATGAAGGGCTTTTTGCTCTGCATGGCCCAGGTGATCTTGGTGCCGGTGCCTTCTGGGGTGAAGGTGAACTGAACATCGCTGGTGCCGGTAAAGGGACGTACAAAGGCCAGCTTCATGCCGACTTTTTCATTCGGCTTGCTCTCCACCAAGGTGGTGCTGCCTTCGCCGACTTCATTGTTGCCGGACCACTTGTAGATGGCGCCGACACCTTCGGGCGGACCTTCGAGGGACTTCGTCATTTTCGGGTCCAGCTTTGACCAAGGGGACCAAGAGTCCCATTGGCGGAAGTCGTTCACGATTTTGAAGACGGTCTCGGGCGCGGCTGTGCTGGTGGCAGTGCGGGTGACATTCATGTCATCGGACTGGAAGGACGCGAGGATGCAGATGACAGCGATGATGGCGACGAGGCCGAGCAGGATTTTTTTAATCATGGTGTGCGTATTGTGGTGTGGTGAGTGATTGAATGAGAGGGGGCAGATTACTGTTCTTTAGGAGGCTGGCATTTGCCGAGCATGGCGCTCCAGCGCTTCTGCATCTCCTCGGGGGATACTTTTTCGATCTCGTGCTGGAGCATCCATTCATGACCGAAGGGATCTCGCACGGAGCCGCTGCGGAAGCCGTAAAATTGATCGCCTGCTGGCATGAGTGGCGTGGCTCCGGCGGCGACGGCTTTTTCAATGGCGGCATCGGCGTTTTCAACCATGAGGCTGAATTTTACGGGCGTGCCACCGAGTGTGTGAGGGGACTTGTTCCAAGCGGGGTTTTCATCCGAGAGCATGAGGAGGCTGCCTTGGAGATCGAGCTCGGCATGGCCGATTTTGCCGGACGATTCATCGGCGAGACGGAAGCGTTCCTTGGCACCAAAAGCTTTCTGATAGAAGGCGATGGCCTCTTCGGCATTGTGCACGGTGATGTAGGGGCTGAAGGATGGGTAGGCGAGTGTGCTCATGATGGTTGGGTGGTTGGAGTTGTGATCAGGACTGGGAGGCAGATTTGACTTCGGCCATGGGGCGGCAGAGATCGGCGATGGGACGGACCTCAATGGTGGCGCCGTATTGGAGGATGGGGCATTCCTTGGCGATGAGGACTGCTTCGTCCAGGCTGCCCACGGCGATGCGGAAGTACCCTGCGATGGCTTCCTTTGACTCGGCAAAGACGCCGTCGGTCACGGTCGCTCCCTTGGGGCCGGAGACGAGCCTGCCCTCTTCCATCAAGGGCTGTGCGCCGCGATGGATGCCCGCTTTGCTGAGGCCATCTACCCAGGCGTAAAAGTCAGTCATGACGTGCTGGAGTTCAGAGGGGGACATGCCATGGTTCCAGTGGGTGCCTCGAATGAGCAGCAGGTATTCATCGGTGGGGTTTTGGGGATTCATGCGGGCGGGGTTTCGTTGGTGATGTCGGCGGCGGTACAGAGTTCGGGATCAAGCGGGCGGACTTCATAATGCAGGCCGCAGGGCAGGGTGGGGCTGTGGGAGAGCAAGTCTGCGGCCTCACGCAGGCTGCCTGCGCTGACAAACAAGTAGCCGCCCACGACTTCCTTGGCCTCACCGAACGGGCCATCGGTGGTGACGCCCGCCTTGGAGACGGTGGCGCGGTCTGTACTGAGGCGGCTGCCGGGGCGCATCCTGCCAGCCTCGATGTGGCGGTTCAGCCAGTCGTAAAATTCCGTGATGGCCGTGTCGATCTGCTCCTTGGACTTGTCTTTGTCCCAATGTCCGCGCGAGATGACGAGGTAGTCATGGAGGAGAGTTTCAGAGTTCATGGCGAGGGCAGTCGAAGGATGTTGAGCGTGGAAGATGTCGTGGTTTCAAAAGGACGACGAACGGCCCGGACGGAAAAGGACATCGAAACAAAGGATTTTTTTAGCGTGTGCTTTTTTGGGGCTGGGAAGTTTCGCATTCGGCAATCAGGCGCTCAAAAAAACTGCGCTCAGAGGGGATGGCAGCGAGGGTAAGCGCTCTGCGGAAATGAGCGGCGGCCGCCTGTGACTGACCGAGTTCGGCGGCGAAGGCACCACGTGCTGCATGCAGGGAGAGGTAGGAGTCCAGGCCCTGCACGGCTGCCAGCGCCTCCAGTCCGCTCTGCGCGCCATTCACGCGGCCCACGGCGATTGCGCGATTTAAAACCACTACGGAGGAAGATGTGAGCAGCACGAGCTGATCATAAAGCGCGAGAATGCGTGCCCAGTCGGTGGTTTCATGGCTGGCTGCCGTGCTGTGGCATGCGGCGATTCCCGCCTCCAGATGATACTCCGTGAGGGTGTCTCCACGTGCGGAGAGCTGCAGGTGCTGAAGCCCGCGCTGGATGAAGGATTGATCCCAGAGGCTGCGGTCCTGCTCATGCAGGCGGAGGATTTCACCTGCTTCGTCCGTGCGGGCTGGCAGGCGTGCCGCACTTAGGAGCATGAGCGCGAGCAAGGCGTGGCACTGCGGCAGGCTGGTGTGCTGATGGGTGGCCAGCAGCTCGGTGAGACGGATCGCCTCATGACAGAGGTCGGAGCGCACCAAGTGCTCGCCACTGCTGGCCTTGTAGCCTTCATTGAAGAGCAGATAGAGGGATGCCAGCACGGCATCCAGGCGCTGCGGCAGGTCATGCGCTGCAGGCAGTTCAAAGGGCAGCGCCAGCTCGCGGATGCGTTGTCGTGCGCGCACGAGCCGCTTTGAGATGGCGGCTTCGCTGGTGACGAACGCTACCGCAATCTCTGCCGGACTGAGGCCGCAGAGAGTTCGCAACGCGAGGGCGATCTGGGCCTCGGCGGACAGCTGCGGGTGGCAGCAGACAAACATCAGCCGCAGGGTGTCATCTCGCAGGTTGGCATCATCCGATGCTGTTTCCAGGGGCACGGCCATCCAGCGCGCCTGCTCTGCCGAGATGCCCTCCTCACGTTCGTTCCAGCGCTGTTCGCGCCGTAGTTGATCCAGCGCCAGATGGCGTGCGGTCTGGGTAAGCCATGCGGCTGGATTGTCCGGCACACCTCGATAAGGCCACGTCTGAAGTGCACGAACGAGTGCCTCCTGCACCACATCTTCGACCCACTGCAGCCGCTGCGCGCCGAACTGACCTGCCAGAGTCGCGACAAGGCGCGCTGACTCATGCCGAAAGAAATGCTCCGTGGCAAACTGGGTGCTGGCAGTCGTGCTGGAGGGTGTGTCAGACATCGAGGATATGTTGATACAAGATCGCCACGTGGGGTTCAATTCGCCTGAAACAGACCATCCACATAGTCGCGGGCGAGTTTGAGATTGTCACGAATCAGTTGCTGGGAGCGGCAGGTTTTGGCGATGAGCATGGAACCTTGCCAGAGGCTGTTGAGGAACCAGGCCACTTGAATGGGATCAAATTTGGTCTTTGGCTTGTGCAGTTTCTTGGCGGCGGTGAGGAGCTTGGCGACGTTTTCGGTCCAGAGATTCAGTTCCTTCTCGCAGGCAGCCTGAAAGGCAGGATGGGTGGCGGACATTTCCTGCGACATCATGCCCACCATGCAGACGACGGCATCATCATTGCGCCGCGTGAAGCCGACCATGATGTCAAACATGCGGTGCAGCTGTTTCAAAGGATCGAGTGTGGAGTCCTGCCAGGACTCGGCGTAGAGGACGGTGCCCATGCGGCCCCACCATTCGATGGCTGCGATGCCGAGGGCTTCTTTGTTTTCGAAGTGGTGGAAGAAGCCGCCCTTCGTCATGCCTGCTTCTTTGCAGATCTGATCGACCGAAGTTCCGGCAAAACCCTGCTGCAGCATGAGGCGCACGGTTGCGTCAATCAACCGCTGCCGGGTGGCGGCAGGATCGCGCTCGCGCTTAGTGCTGGTGGCTTTCTTGAACATACAAACCGGTCGGTATGTAAAGATGTGATGACGAAAGGCAAACTTTTTTGCTGTGCTTGTCTGGTGATTACTTTCCTGACTCGCCTACGCACCACAGGTACTCCTGGCGAGTGGGGCTGGTTTTAGCGGAGCGGAGGTAGATGCGGTTGTCGCAGATGGCGGGAGTGCTGAAGGATTCGTCTCCGAGCTGGTTTTGGGACAGTAGAGCGAACTTCTCCGGTGTCGCTTCGAAGACGGAGGTGACACCGCCTTTGCTCGTGACATAGATGCGCGAATCGGCCATGACAGGAGAGCCGTAAAACTCACGGTCCACTTTCTCTGACCACAGCTCTTCACCGGTGGCGGATTTCCAGCAGGCAGCGCGTCCGCCATCTCCCACCGCGAAGACATGGCCGTTCTTCACGATCATGGACGGCACGTAGGTGCGGGTGACGTTCTCCCAGGCGATTTTGCCAGAGCCATCGGCTTCAACGGCCATCGTGTGACTTTTCGGATAACCACCGCCGAGGAAGATGCGGCTGCCATCGGTCACGGCGGTGACCACGGTTTCCTCGGTGCTTCCGTCGATGCTCCAGAGTTTTTTGCCGGTGAGGGGATCAAAGCTTTCCACCTTGTTGCAGCCTGCGAGAACGGCCTGTGTTTTGCCTGCGGCGTTGACAACGGCGGGTGAGGCGTAGTTCGCCACGGGTGGGCGGTCCTGCTGCCAGATGATCTCACCAGTGAGTTTGTTGAGGCCGGACATCTTGCCGCCGCCACGATGATCTGCTGACACAAGCACGACTGACTGATAGATGACCGGCGATGAGCCGAAGCCCTGATGCACCTGAAAGTCGCATACGCGGCGCTGCCAGAGCTGCTTGCCGGAGCAATCGAGGGCGGTGGTGAAGATGGCGCCGTTGTTGAGGAAGTTAACGAAAAGGCGCCCGCCGTCGCTCACGACATCCGACGAGGCCTGCGAGGAGATTTTATGCCCTTTGGTATTGAGGTTGCCGCGATGCACGACGGATTCCCATTTCTTCTTTCCTGTGGCCCGGTCATAGCAGAGGACGAGCTGCTCCTCGGTCTCCATGTCAGCCGTGGCGAGATAGACCTGGTCTGCCACGATGGTTGGCGAGCCATGGCCGCGACCACGTACCTCAGTCTTCCACAGGACGTTTTCGCCTTCATTCCATTTCAACGGAAGCTTTTGTCCGGCTGCTGCATGACCATCCATCGTGGGTCCACGCCAGGCGGGCCAGTCGGCGGCGATGAGGTGAGTAGCGAGGAACGCGGAAGAAAGCAGCAGGGCGTGGATTTTCATGCAGACGTTGCATAACGCCGCGAAAGGAGGAGTGCTGTCAAAAGCACCATTGGCCGCACTTATTTGGCAGCGACGGGTTTCATCAGGCCGGTGAGGGGATGATGAGTGACTGTGTCCCAGGCGATTTCCTGCAGCAGCTTGTTGAGCTTCACCTTGTCTTCATCACTCATGTCTTTGAGGGCTTTGAAGGCGTTAGGCACCGGCAGGCCCATGGGGCTGCGGCGGTAGATGACGGCGAAGTGTCAGTAGCTGGAGAGGATTTGAAGCGGAGCCAGCGCGTGGCCCCAGTAGTCGCGGAAGAGCTCGGCCTGAGTTTTCAATCCGGGTGCTTCGCCTTTGATGATCTTCTCACGCAGCGTAACCGCCGCCATGCCTACTGGTACGATGAAAACGGACTGCTTGCCCAGCCGCTGGTTGATGCCCAGGACATAGTCCTCGATGTCCTTTGCATAGCGCATGGTCGCATCGCGTAGTTTGGCGATGTCAGTGGCATTGTGATCGACCTTCTTTTTTGTGTCGAGCGGGTAAACCGGATTGTATTCATCACTCGGCATCCAGTATTCCTGCACGGTGATGCGCAGCGCTGGATTGTGTTCGATGCCAAGTTTCACAAACTGCTCTATGGCATCATCTGGCAGCCAGATGGGAGACAGGGTGAGGACATCGACCTTGCCGGTTTTCAGCACCTGCTTCACGGCGCTTTTTTCCTCGGGTACATCCCAATGCTTCTGCACTGTGGAGCCTCCGATGCTAGACAGGCCGACGAGTTGATGATCCAGCCCGGCAGACTTCGAGATCTCGTCGACCTGCTTGTAGGTGAAGACATGAAAGCTGTGCCCACAGGTGGCCACGCTTTGCCCGGTGGTGATCGGCGGCAGCAGATCGTCTGCCCGACTAATAAATGAGGTCAGGCAAAAGACGGCGAGAAAGAGTGTGGCTTTCATAGGGGGGCTATTGCTGGGTAGAACGACCACGAGTGAATAATCTACCCATAATCGGCTGGCTAAAACGTCAGCAATTCACCCACCGGCAGCGGCTTGTTCTGACGGATGGATTCTTCGGCGACGAGGCACAATCCAGCGCTCCAAAGACCGTCCAGGCCGGTGGCGATGGGTTTTTTACCGGTGCGGACCATGTCGATGCATTGGGCGATTTCTTCGCGGAGTTCGAAGACTTCGCCGCTGTGCTTTTCGAGCTTCACGGTTTCGAGATTTTCGCCATCGAAGACTTTGAGGAAGTACTCGGGTTCGAGGGTGCGATCTAGCGCACCGCTCCATGCGGCCCACAGAGCGCCTTTAGTGCCGCTGACTTTGACGGTTTGATGATGCTCGAAGGCTGCGAGTGTTTGAGACACCACGGCGTAGCTGCCGTTGGCGTATTTGAACATGGCGCTAAAGTTGTCGAACAACGTCGGGCGCTGGGGATCACGTGAGTTCGCGTAGGCGTGGAGCTCAACGGGATCGCCGCTGCTTTCGAGATACCAGCGGGCGAGGTCGAAGAAGTGGATGGGCTCTTCGAGAACCCAGCTGCCGACACGACTCTGATCATAACGCCAGCCACTGGCTCCCTGTCGGTAAGGTTTGCGGGAGAGTTCGACGAGGACGTACTGCGGATCGCCGATGGTGCCTGCGTCGATGATTTCTTTGATGCGGCCCCACTGGCTGGAGAGGCGGAGTTCGTGACCGACGGCAAGATGCACGCCGTGCTGTTGCGCTCCGGCTACAATGGCTTTGCAGTCGTCGAGCGTGATGGCCATGGGTTTTTCCAGAAGCACGTGTTTGCCTTTCGCCATGGCGGCGAGGGCGATCTCACGGTGAGTGTGGCTGGGGGTGACGATGTCGATGATGTCGAACTCGGACTGAGCGATCATTTCGAGGCTGTCCGCAAAGATCTGTGCCTTAGGGTAGAGCTTGCGCGCTTCCTCACGCGAGGCTTCTGAGGGCGCTGAGATGGCAACGAGGTGGGCGTCAGGATTTCCCTCGATGGATTGGGCGTGGAATTTGCCCCAGGCACCGAAGCCGGCGAGAGCGAAGCGAACAGGCGAAGACATGTCAATGACGAGGAGCTGTGGTGAGCGGTGTGACGGGATCTGGAACGCGCCGACCCTGCACTTCATTCAGGCGGCAGGAGGGAAGATGGGGGAGAACGTGCTTGGCGAAGAGGTCGCACTCTTCGAGATGCGGGTAGCCGCTGAGGATGAAGGCGCGAATACCCATGTCCATGTAGCGGTTGAGCTTGGCGAGCACCTGTTCGGGGTTGCCGACAATGGCGCTGGCGCAGCCGCTTCGTGCGAGGCCTATGCCGCTCCAGAGATGCGGCTCAAGGTAGAGGTCGGTGCTCTGGGCGCGGAGTTCATCCTGACGCTTGACCCCGGCGCTCTGACTGTCTTGGGAGCGTGCTTTGATCTCAGCACCTTTTTCGGCGGTGAGTTTGGAAATGAGACGGTCTGCTGCGGCGCGGGCTGCGGACTCCGTTTCGCGGACGATGACATGGGCACGGAAGCCGAAGTCGATCTTGCGGTCGTGAGCAGCGGCATTTTCGGACATGACGCGCATGGTTTCGGCGATGCGGTCCTCCGTCTCGGGCCACATGAGGAAGACATCGCAGTGCTTGGCGCATAAATCCTGCGCTGCAGGTGAGATGCCGCCGAAGT
>CALRWM010000069.1:0-29994 GCA_943371875.1 Prosthecobacter debontii
GAAGGCCGACTTCTTTGCCGACTGGATCGCACGAAGCGGCGCGGAGCTCGAAGACCGTCTTTGCCATGCCCTCAACCACTTCATGTCATCGGCCACTCAGACCGCCTCCATCTGCTCGATCCGGAAATGAGTTTTGCGATTTGCTATAGCATCGCTGAGTTTTTTGCCATCGTAGGTGGCGGTGAGCGCGAAGCTGCCGCCGAGCATGCGGCCTTTCAAACCCTTGAAATGCCAGGCGCGGTGGTCGTAGGAGACCTTGCCCTGGAGGCGTTCAATGACGAGCGGATGCTCGCGCACGGTGACCACGAGGTCGGCGGCTTTGCGGATCTGCATGGAGCCGAGCGTCCACTCCGGCGGACGGGCCCCGGAATTGAAAACGAAATCCTCTGCGATGATGTCAGGAAAGGTGGTGACCTTCACGTCCTTCGGCAGTCCGGCCGCGAGCACGGGGATGTTGAGCGCGAGCTCCAGCAGATTCGCGGCACCGCTGAGGTGCGAGATGGTCAGCGTGTCGAATTTGCCCACGCGCTGGCCTTTGAAGGTGTCCTTGCGCCCGGCGGTGTCGGTGAGCGTGCCGGAGAGCAGCAGCGGCTGATCCTGCCAGCCTGCGAGGGTGGCGTCCACGGCGGCGGTGCCTTTCTCGAAGGCGATCTTGGAGGTGAGCTTCAAGTCTGACTGGGAGATCTGGGCCTCCACCTCCGCCTGCTTCATGGGCACGCCATGCAGCTCCAGCTTGGCGCCGCTGCCGTGCAGGGTGGCAGTCCATTGCGCAGCGTCGGGCCGGAGATCCACCGAGAAGCTGCCGGTGATGGCGAAGGTGCCGCCGCCGGGTTTGAAATCCAGCATGTCCATCACGGCGCGCACGGGTTTGAGGCTCAGCTTGAAGGCCTCCTCCTGCTGCGGGGTGGCGGGGGTGCTGCGTGTGGCGGTGATGATCTGCCCGGTCACGGCGATGGAGACGGGCCCATTCACCGTGTCGAGCCGGGCGATTTCGATTTTGTCATCCTGCACAGAGAGGTCGGTGGTGAAGTGCTCAAAACTCACCGCCCCGGCCGGATCATGCAGCGTGAGGGTGCCGTCCGTGATGTGCCAGCGCGTGACGGCGGTGCGTGATTTCCACACTTCCCGCCACAGGATGTCCACCTGCAGCGCGCTGATTTCGATCAAGGGTTCATTGTCCGGCAGGCCACGCAGGGCAGCGTTGTTGAGAGTGACCCCGCCGAAGAGAGACCATGACTCGCTGCTGCTGGTGAGGTTCAGCCCATGCTCGGTCAAACGCTGGCGCAGGGTGGACTGGGCGGTGCTGACCAGCCAGTGATAAGCGCCGAACAAGACGACAACGATCACCGCCGTGGCGATGAGCGCCAGGCGGAGCCGGTGGTGGGGTGGATGGACTTTGGCGTGAGACATCGGATGGGTGACGGGCTGCCCTGCGAGGTATTGCGGCCCACGCTGAAGCAGAGGTTCAGTGCAGTCTGTCCCGTCACAGGTATCGCTGGTGAAGCCGGTGGCGGTTCTGTCATTTGCAAGAGCGGCCCTGTGTCCCTGCCAAGCTGCATGGTGTGGCCACGAGTGAGAGCGGTGAATTAGGCGACGTGATGACAGTCAGGCAGTTTTATCCTTGCGTGGATCTGGGAGACGCCCATGATCGCAGGATGAGAATGATCATTATCTTGCTGGCGCTGGGCATGTGGGCCGCACCTGAGGCGCGGGCAGCAGAGCCAAAGCCAAAGATTCAAGTGGGCCCGATCTCCAAGGGCAGGACTTTGCCTGAGACGAGGCGCATCAACGGCGTGTATGCCCCGTCGAAACCGACGATCGAATTCAGCGTGACGCTCACGGAAAGCATGCCGATGAAGGACATTATGGGCATGATTTACTTCTTCGATGCCAACAACAATCTGGTCCACCAAACGGGTGAGACCCCGGAGTTCGACCGCACCAAGATGGATGAGGAGGCCGCCAAAAAACTGGAACGCATGAAGCGTGAAAACCCAAAGGCCACGAGCTTTGTGGTCGAGGTTGAGGGACCGACCACGGCTAAGGCAGGAAAGAAATACTACTACCGTCATGTGATACAGGAGCAAGATCCCAAGTGGACCCACGTCGTGGTCGTGGTCGGCAGCGGGAACGGTGGCCGCACCGCGCGAGTCTATCCGAAGTTTGACCCCAAGCTTTTGAATTTTCCTGACAAAGCCAATGTCACTCATTGGTTTGAGTCCTAGACATGGCCGGCTGGCAGCGTGATGCGCACCTCTTTGCTCTGCGGCGCAGCTCAGGTTGTTCATTCGCCGAGGAGGTTCTGCGTCTGGTCCCCTCCGGGTTCAGGGGCCGGATACCGTCAGGCAGTTCGCCGATCACGAACCCGCTCTCGTCCTCCAAACCGAATCATGCCTTCGGCGGCTTGGGACACTGCGCCGTTGTCGGCTTCCACTCTGGCGGAGGTTCCACCAGTTGGAACTTAAACTGCCCATTAGTATCTAGCATGATCTCGTACCATTTTTCAGCCATGATCTCGCCCTTGCATTTGCCTTCGCGGCATATCTTGGTCGCGCGCCCTAGCTTCGGGTCAGCCATGGCGATCAGTACCCCGCCTATTCCCACCCTCACGAGACAGCCCGTGTCACCGATGGCAACGCCTCCCGGTCCGGCTTCCACTATCGCCACCGTGTGATTTGAGAACCAGCCGATGCCAATGCCATTCTGGCCCGCACTGGCGTATCCCCCCGCCGTGACTGCCACACCGCAGGCATCCGCTACAGCCTTGCCTCCTTTGGCATGCGCAATAGCCCAGGCGTCAGCGTGCGCCAGCCCGCCATTCGATATCGCCACCCCACCGTTACCTGTGCTTGCGTTCCCGTAGTGAGAAGCCACCGCCACGACACCATGGGCACCATCCTTGTACGTTGCCGTGCCTCCGACGCCTGCCACTGCCACTTGATAGACATTGGCGCGGGCCGTGTCGCAGCTGCCCACCACCGTCACCTGCGTCCAGTTCGGGACATCAACGTCATGGCCTTTGCAGTCACCCACGCACGCTTTGGCAATCGGGTTCTTAATTGGTTCACTTTCCATTTCACCCCTCTAATCCCCATGCCCATCTCATCAAGCTGCTTCTTTCCCATTTGCCGTGTTTGCACGTCGGAGGGCTTGGATGAAAAAGACCCGCAAAACGTTCTTCAAAACTGTCTGCGGGCGTGTCTTCAGCTTCACTTGAGACAGCCTGCTCTTCACCCAGCGTCCTGTTTGATCTCGTTTGTCTCCATGTCAGGCGCACCTGCGGCGGCTCCGGCGCAGGCTGAGGCCGGCCAGGGAGAGGAGCATCAATGTCATGCGGCCGGGCTCTGGCACGCCGGCTATGCTGATGGTGCCGCCGACATAAAGATCGCTGAGATTCCAGTTCAGACCGCTGCCTGAGAGATCTGGCAGCACGGTGGTGAAGGTGCCCGTGCGGGTGGAGACTCCGGACCAGTCAAACAGCTTCCAGGTGTCGCCGTCCTGCCAGGAGGTCGTTGGGAGCGTGGTGCTGTTGACCACGGTCAGGCTGACGTTGCTGCCGAGGGTGAGGGTGCCGTCCAGATTGAGAAGGTCGGAGACATTGAGGCCGCCGGTGCTGGCGGTGAAGAGCTCCATTTCCAGGCTGCTGTTATTCTGAAACACCAGGGCTCCGCCCGAGGTGGTGTCGAGGCTGAGGGTCGCAGCCGCAGCGGAGGCGTCTCCCACGCTCAGCTTTCCACCGGTGGCGATGGTGATGTCGTTGCCGCCTGCCACGGTGACGGAGCCAGTGCCGCCGAGAGTGGCGCTGGCGGCCACGGTGTAGCCGCTGCCGCCGCTGTGGGTGCCATCGACGTACCAGGCACCCGCGTTCACCGCTGTGGTGCCCGTGTAGGTGTTGGTGCCGTTCAGAATCAGGGTGCCAGCGGTCGTTTTAGTGATGGCGGCACCGCCGTTGATCTCGCCCACATTGCGCAGGGTGCCGCTTTCGACTGTGAGAGAGACCGCATTCGTGGCATCGCCAATGGCATGGCCTTTCATGTCGAGGTCTGCCGTGCCACCGACTTTGACGTTGGCGGTGGAGGCTCCGGTGCTGGTGGCTCCGGTGCGAAAGATGTTGCCATCCACCGTGATGGTGCCGCCGGTGAAGTTCACGTTGGCCACTGCGGAGGCACCAGTCGTGGTATTTGATGCCATGGCAATGCCGCCGGCACCGATTTTGACCGTGCCACCGCTGATGTTCAGGTTTCCAGTGATCGTGGCCGTGCCGCCACCGGCCTTGTCGCCCATCGTCACCTTGGTGACATCGAGGGTGCCTTGGTTGAAATAGAAGGTGCCGGTCGTGTTACTGGCGCCCACGCCAGCGAGACGACCTCCGATTTTCAGATCGCTCAAAAGCAGATCGGCATCGTGTCCGCGAAGATCGACGACTTGGGCGGGGCCTGCTCCGGTTCCAGAGCCAGCCGAGTAGGCGACGGTCATGGAGGCACGGCTGACACCATCCTGCGCACGGATGCTCAGGGTGCCGGTGGTGTTGCCGACGGCAAAGCCAAACGTGCCTGCTCCGCGCCCATCCAAGATGCCGATGACAACGGAGTTCGCCTGAATGACGTTGGTGCCCACGCCGAGGTTCACGAGCGTCGTATTGGTGAAGTGGAAGTTGTCCGTGCTGAAGGTCTTGGCGTTGATGAAATTGTTCGCAGCCATGGTGAAGGTCACATTGCCGATACCACCGCCGCCCCCGTCCCCTGCATCCCCCACATAGAAAATGCCGGTGCCAAGGTTGGCATTGAAATTGGAGAGGCCGGACATGTCCAAGACCACCGCATTGCCACTGCCATCGATCGTTGACCCCCCGATCTGAAAACCGGCATTGGTCGGAGCAATGCCGGATCCGACGTTGAGTGTTCCGCCGCCGGAGAAGGTCAGATTGGTGGCCGTTCTAACGCCGGTGCCGGTCACATTGGGACCGATGACGACCGCCCCCGTAATGTTGAGGCTTTGAGCGGCCCCGATGAGGATGCTGGACGTGGCAGCGGAATTGTTCACGAAGACCTTCAGCCCCGCAATCGTGGCGCTGTGAGCCGAGAGATCCAAGGTAACCGCCTGCGTGCCGGGAGCAGCGGCGTCTGTGGAGCCGAAATAAACAACCGTGCCATTCGGCAGCGCGCCGTCAGCGCCGACAACGAGTTTGCCCTGCTCGATGAGGGTGCTGCCGGTGTAACTGTTGACGGCGGTGAAGATGAGCGTTCCCGCGCCGCTTTTGGCAAAGTCACCCGCGCCGCTGATGCTGCCGCTGACGGTGAGTTCCGTGGCGCTGCTGGTGATCTCGATGCCGCCCTTGCCACCCGTGGCGAGAGAGAAACTCCTGTCCGTGGAAGCCGTGGCTCCGGTGTATTGCAGCGTGCCCGTGGTGCCGATGCCGCCGAGCTGGATGGCCTGGGAGCTGCTGCCGAGCACGCCATTGGTGCCGCTGTTGTTGATGGCAGCCACGGAGACCTTCCCGGCCAGAATGGACAGTCTGCCACTGAAGGTGTTGGTGCCGCTCAGGGTCAGGGTGCCGCTGCCTGCTTTGGCAAAGGACAGCACCCCGGTGCCATCTTCGATGAGGCCGGAGAACGTGGTGCTTTCATCACCGGCACCGACGGTGAGAGATGCCGCCAGGGTGCTTGAGTTCGTGATCCGGCCGGTGCCCGTGAGCCCGCCCAGCGTCTCTTTCTGGCCGCCAAGGTCAAACACACCGCTGCTGTTTAGCGTGAGGTCGGCATTGTCCGCGATCTGTTCCAAACTTTGCAGACGAACCGTGTCAGTCCCGGTGCCGTCGCCGAGGATCAAGTCTCCCGTGATGGCCAGCACACCGCTGTCTTTGTCCAGGATGACGGTGCCACCGGTCACGCTGACCTGGCCTGAGTAGTCATTGGACTTCGCACCTGTGAAGGTCAGGGTGCCGCCACCGCTTTTGGTGAATCCATTGGCACCACTCACCACACCACCGAGCGTGAGGCCGGCGGAGCCTGCATCCACCGCGATGACAGGCGCTGCACCGGCGAGCAGCAGATGGGCGTTCAAGCTCACCACACCCGCACCATTGTTCACGGTGATGGCGTTGGCTCCGTTCAGCGTGAGCTGATAAACCGGGTCATTCAGCGACACCGCAGCGGTGTCATTGAACGTGAGCGTGCCGACGGACATGTTTGCTCCCAGCACCATGCTCGATTGATTGGTGGCCGAACCGGCCGAGAAGATCACATTCGTGTTCGCACCGGGCACCAGGCCGGTGTTGTTCCCGGCCGCCGTGAGGCTGGTGACCCAGTTGCTGTTTCCACCCGCACCACCACCATCGGACACCGACCACACGTTGGCCGCTCCTGCAAATCCGCCGAACCAATAGGCATCAGTGAGTCCCGTCTCAGTGGCTGCATTCACAAAGATGCCCGTGGCATCCGCGCCCACGCTGCTGACGCTGATGTCTGTCAGATTGTAGAAGACCCCTTTTTGATAGGAGGTGCCGCCGTCCAGACCGCTGCCGGTGACGATGTAGTACTTCCCGGCGCCCATGCCTGGAATGGCAAAGAGATCGACCTTGATCGTGCCACTGACACTGCTGGCGCTGGTCACATTGATCGAACCGTTTTTGAGCTCGGCACCGATGCTGGATCCGCTCGCAAGGTTCAGGGAGTTGAGCGTCAAAACATCGCCAGCGCCGGAGGAGTAGTCAAAGGTGGCGCCATTGGCCACGGAAACGTTTGTCGCGGCGGCCAGGGCCGTGTTTGCCGTGGCGAATACACGCCCGGCAGAGACGGTCAGGCCACCGGTGAAACTGTTGGTGCCTTCAAGAACGAGCGTGCCCGTGGTGGTCTTGGTCAATCCGGCGCCGCCGTTGATTTCAGCGACGTTGCGCAGGGTGCCGCTCTGGGCGTTGAAGGTGTCCACCTGGATGGTCCCGCCCGTGAGGTCCAGGGTGGCCCCGTTGAGAGTGAGGGTGCTCTGATTGTCACTCGTGGTTCCTTCAGCAATCTTGCCCTGCACCGTCACCACGCCGCCGGTGAGATTGAGCGTGCCTTTGGCGTACCCCGTGCTGGGGCTCGCCGCCGTGTGACGGGCGATGATGATGTCTCCTGAAACATTCACGACTCCGCCGGAGACATTCATCGTGCCGGTGCTGTTGCCGTTGATGCCCACGGTGCCGTCCTGATTGTCCGCGATCACCACCGTTCCTGCCGTGAGCGTCCCACCGGCCACATTCATCGTGCCGTGGTTGATGTTGGCGTTTGCGCCAGGCCAGCCGCCGCCTAAAACGGTCTGTGTCTGGTCGCTGTTCAGCGTCCGCGCCACGATCACATTGGTCGCGTCGATCACGCCCTGGTCGAAGGTGAAAGTCCCCAGACCGTAGCCGAAACCGTTGCCCGGATCGACCTGGCTGGCGACGCCGATGATCAAGTTGTTCAGCAGCAGGTCCACGTAGCCGCCAGTGAAGTTCACCTGGCCGTTGGGGGAGGAAGAGCCACCCAGCGCAGCTCCGTTCACCAAGGCCGATGACGTGTTCGCTCCCAGCGTCATGTCTGCGCGACCAATGCCGTCCTGGGCGCGAATGACGAGGGTGGGCGTGCCATTGAGGCCGGTTTGGAAGACCAGATCAGCCGACGTACGAGCCACGCCGACGAGGATGGAGTTGGCATTGATCACATTCGTCAGTCCCAGTTCAAGCTTGGTGCCGGTGAGCGTTCCCGTGCCGCTGCCTGCACCAATGCGGACTACGCTGGCGGTGATCGTGTTGTTCTGCGCGAGCTTGGTCTTGGTGATCGTCTGCGAAAGGGAGTTATACCCGAGGTTAAACTCAGTCACATTCGCCACGAAACTTTTCAGGCCGGAAACGTCGAATGTCAGGGTTCCATTGCCCACCACCGTGTTGCCAATGCTCACCATTTGCGTTGGTGCATTGATCACCCAGGAGCCGCCTCCGGTGGCAGTGAAGGTCCCGCTGCCGGTGCCTGCGGAGCCAAAGGTCATGCCCCCGGTTTGCGTCAGGGTTGTCCCGGCATCAATCACGATCTGATTGCCGGTACCATAGTTGATCTGAAGTGCGCCGATGGTCTGGTCAAACGTGTTCAGGTCCAGGATTCCCGTGGTCGTGTTGTTGCCCAAGGTTACGTTGCCACCTGCAGGCAGGGCATTCCCCGCCCCCATGGACAGGGTGCCCTGATAGATGTTCGTTCCGCCGGTGTAGGTGTTGCCCGTGGAGGTCATCGTCACGGTTCCAGTCGTGGTTTTGTCGATGCCGGTGCTGCCTGCCAGATTGCCGCTCACCGTGCCATCGCGAAGATCAAAGTTTGCGCTGCTGCGCAGGGTGCCCGTGCTGCCGGCCAGGGTGCCGCCGTTGACCAGGGTCACCAGAGCGACCGTGTCCGTGAAGGTGGTCACATCCAGCACAGCCGTGGCGCCGCTGACGAGGATGCTGCCGCCAAAAATGTTATTGCCTCCGAGCGCCAGCCTGCCTGCGGACACCGTTGTCAGGCCGGTATAGGTTTGCGTTGCAGAAAGAGTCTGCGTGCCTGAGCCGATCTTCGTCAGGCTCAACTGGCCGCTGCCGTTCTGAATCACCGTCGCGGAAGTGGCGCTCACGTTGCCGCCACCCACGATCAAAGTCACACTACCGGCGCCGCTGTTCGTCACCACACCGCCCGTGCCGCCGAGGCCGCCGATCGTTTCCGTCAAGTTATTGAGATCCAGAACTCCGCCGGCATTCACACTGACCACGGAGGTGTCCGCGATCAGGTTCAAAGCCTGCAGGCGCACCGTGTCCGTGCCGCTGCCATCGCCAATGCTGAGCGCACCTGCAATGGCGTTGATCCCCGCTTGCTTGTTCAGGAGCAGCAGACCGCCGTTCACGGCGATGGTGCCGCTGAGTGTGTTGTTCACGAGCCCGGAGAGCGTCAGGGTGCCCCCGCCTGTCTTGGTGAATCCGTTCGTGCCACTGAGGGTCGAGCTAAACTCAAGACCATTCGAAGCCGCATTCACATCCACGGCGGCACCCGCCGTGCCAAAGGACAGATCCGTGTTCAGCTTCACCAAGCCCGCGCCGCTGTTCACCGTGATGGCCGTGGCCTTGGAGAGCGTCAGCGCGTAGCTGGCGTCACTCAGCAGGATCGCCGAGCTGTCATTGAAGGTCAAAGAACCGACGGTCATGTTCGCACCCAAGGTCATGCTGGACAGGTTGCCCGCCGCAGTGGCGGAGAAGATCACGTTGGTGTTCGTGCCGGGCACGAGGCCGGTGTTGTTCCCGGCTGCCGTGGTGCTTGTGACCCAGTTGCTGTGCCCGCTGGCACCACCGCCATAAGACACCGCCCACACATTGGTTGCTCCTGCATAACCGCCGAACCAGTAGGCGTCCGTGAGTTCCGTTGCCGTAGCGAGATTCACATAGATGCCGGTGCTGTCCGCGCCGACGCTGTTCACCGAGAAATTGGTGGCGTTGTAATAGTTGCCCATCTGGTAGGTCGCACCGCCTGTGTCAAAACCACTGCCGGTGACGATGTGGTAGCTCGTGCCATTGGTGTAGCTCATCCCCGAAATGCCGAAGACGTTGACCTTGATCGTTCCCGCGCTGCTGCCGGCACCCGTCACATTGATGGAGCCATTTTTCACTTCGGCACCGATGGTCGATCCGCCTGCCAGGGTCAAACTGCTCAGCGTCAGCACCTGTCCTGCCCCGCTGTCGTAGTCAAAAACAGCCGTGTTCGCCACGCTCACAGCGGAGCTGCTCCCCAGGCCACTGGCGGTCGCTGCCACCAGCCTGCCCGCGCTCACATTGACGGCTCCTGAAAAGGCATTGGTCCCGTTCAGCACCAGAGTGCCCGTACCGGACTTGGTCCAGCCTGCGCCGTCGTTGATCTCAGTCACATTGCGCAGGACGCCCGACTTGAGGTTGAGCGTGTCCACCTTGATGTAGCCTTGGGTCATGTCCAAAAGCGCACCGTCCAGGGTCAACGTGCTCAGATTGTTCACGTAACCGCCCGAGGTGCCCTCCTTGATGTTTCCGCCCACGATGACGGTGCCGCCGGTCAGCGTGACAATGCCCTCCGTTCTTCCACTGCTCGGCGTTGCATTGGTACGCGTGGCCAGCACGATGTCTCCCGTGACAAAGGTGGTGCCGCCGGAGATGTTCAGCGCGCCCTTGATGGCCGCGTTTACATTAATCCCCGCCGTGGCATTCGTCGGATCGGAGCCAAATGCGTCCAGATTCTCCGCCAGCGTGATGCTGCCTGCCGTGAAGGTGCCACCTGCGATGTTCAGCGTCGCGTGCGTCGTGGCTCCTGAATAATCCGCATTGGCGCCGGTGTAATTGATGGCCTGCGAGGTGATGTTCATCGCCCTGCCAAGGGTCACCGTGCTGGCATCCACCGTCCCCTGCGAGAGGGTCAGGTTGCCATTGCCATGACCGATCCGGTCAGAGGCCACGCTTCCGGCGACGCCAAGCACGAGTTCATCCAAAAGGAAGTCCACAGACACGCCCGTGAGATTCACCGTCGCCGTGGAGACGGTGGAGCCACCGATGCCCCCGGTGCTGTAAGCATTGGCATTGATGCCCAGAATCAGATCGGCACGGCTGCTGCCACCGCTGGTGCCGCGAATGGTCCAGCCGGGGTTCGTCACGCCGGACTGCACGCTCACGGTCGTGCTGGCACGCGCCGAGCCAATGATGATCGTGTCGGCATTGAACGTGTTGGTTTTGCCAAGCTTCAAGAGGTTGGTGCCGCCACCATTGCCGAAATTGGCCCCAAAACGCATGACGGTGGCCGTGATAGTGTTCGTATTCGCTGCCAGAGTGAAGTTGGCCTTCGTCATATTGGCACCGTAGCCCATGTTGAACTCCTTCACCGTCGCGGTGAAGTTGGAAAGCCCGCTCAAATCCACGTTCATCGTATTGGCCCCACCCGTGTTGGTGTTCTGCACCAGGAAGTTCTGGCCGGAGGCGTTGATGACCAGCGAACCCCCTCCCGTGAAGGAGACGCTGTGGTTGCCTGTCGTCTGGTTGCTGAGCACGCTGAACACGTCCCCTGAGGTCAGCGCAGAACTGAGGGTCAGCACGCCCGCCAGTTGCAGGCGATGGTAAAAGTTCGCGCCCGTGGTGTGGGTGAAGGACAGGCCCGAGATGGAATACGTTCCATCCACAATGCTGCTCACCGTGGTGCTGTTGGCAGCGATCCCGGTCTCATTGAAGATGACGATCGTTCCCGCAGGTGAAACGCCGGTGGACCAATTGGTCAGTGAACTCCACTTGTCATCACCCGCACCGTCTGTCCAAGTGGACTGGGCATGAGTGAACGAGGAGATCAGGAAAACGAATGTGACGACGACAACGCGGCAAGTGAGGAGGCGGGGACCTTTCATGGGGGGCAGAAAGCAAGGGTCCAGGACGCCTTGGTGGTGAAATGGCAAAAGGGGTTTTTGCCTTCTTCGCGACCTGTCGCCTGAACACGTTTTTTAGGGGGGCTTTATGCTAGGCTGCTTTCAAATTCATGCAGTTGAATTCACACAAAAACCAATACATGGCGCCTCACATGACATTCGAATAAAGATTGCATTAAGTTTTTCACTCAAAATCGAATGCACACAGGCTGTGACAACGCGCCACAATGCCTGATAACGAGACGTGGAAACGGCGAATAATGCAGTGGGTGATCGGAGCCACGAAGTCGTTCATCGAGAGACCTTTGAAGACTTGGAGGGGCGTTTTATTAGCAGCCCTCTTCCATCACACTCCCTTGGACTTCAAGAAAGTGGAGGCGAGGGGAGTTGAACCCCTGTCCGAATAGTCGTTGCCCGTAGCGTCTCCATGCTCAGTCTCATCTTTGGTCTCGGTGGGAGGCGGCTTGAGACGGCCTACTCTTCACCCAGCGTCCTGTTTGATCTCGTTTGTGACCCGGTCGCCCGGCCAACAAACCAGCCTGGTAGTGGCATCGTTCAGGCTACCAGACATTGCCTGAAGGATGTCGCAGGGCTTAAGCTGCGAGTGCTAGCTCGTTAGAGTTTGCATTTGTGTTTTTGATCCGGTGTTTAACGAGGCCAACGAATCATCCTCGGCATGCAGCTCCGAACTAAGGCTACCCGTCGAAACCAGTACGCCCCCGTTTTGGAGAAAGGGAGAGTAACCCATGGCGGGGCGGGGTCAAGGGGCAGTGGGTCGGATTCGTAATCGTCCTCGCACTCGTCCTCGATCCAGCCGCTCCCGAAAGCGCTGCCGCGCTCGATCCGCCCCCCAAACGCCTCATTCGCCGCCCCCTCCGGCTTCCTGGGGTGGCTCGTCGCTTCATTTATCAAAGGGAACTTCGTGATCGAGGACGAGTTCGAGTAGGAGGACGAGGACGATTCCGCTTCGTTGGCGCATTTCCGCCTCCCCTCCACCTCGGCTCATTCCCGCGCTCGACATTCCGCATTCACCATTCATTTTCCACGCCCCCATGCCCGCCCTGAAGCTCCACGACACCCTGACCCGCACCGATCGCGAAACCACGCCGCTGGATGGCAAGACGCTGCGCTTCTACTGCTGCGGACCCACGGTCTATGGCCCGGCGCACATCGGCAACTTCCGCACCTTCGTGGCGCAGGATGTGATGCGCCGTGTGATCGAGGCCTCCGGCACGCCGACGCTGCATGTGCGCAACATCACGGACGTGGATGACAAAACGATCCGTGATTCACAGAAGGCGGGGCAGACGCTCACAGCTTTCACCCAGGGCTGGACGCAGAAATTTCACACCGACTGCGCCGCGCTGAACCTCCTGCCGCCGCACATCGAGCCCTCCGCCGTGGCGCACATCCCGCAGCAGGTGGCGATGATCGAAAAACTCATCGCCGGTGGTCATGCGTATGCGGCAGCAGACGGCAGCGTGTATTTCCGCGTCTCCTCCTACAAGGACTACGGCAAGCTCAGCCATCTGGAAGACCGCGAGCTGCGCCTGGGTGCCAGCGAAGCCGCCAGCGCGACCGACAGCGACGAGTACACGAAGGATTCTCTCACCGACTTCGCCCTGTGGAAAGCGCGCAAGCCGGAGGACGGCGATAACTTCTGGCCCAGCCCCTGGGGCGAAGGCCGCCCCGGCTGGCATCTTGAATGCAGCGCGATGATTCTGGAGTATCTCGGCGAGGATTTCGATCTGCACAGCGGCGGCGTGGACCTGATCTTCCCGCATCACGAAAATGAGATCGCCCAGAGCTGCTGCAGCACGCATGGGCACTTTGCCCACCACTGGATGCACGTGGCCCACCTCATGGTGGACGGCGGCAAGATGAGCAAGAGCATCGGCAATCTCTACACGCTGGAAGACCTGGCACAGCGCGGTTACAGCGCCGTGGAGGTGCGCTACGTGCTGATCTCCGGCCACTACCGCGCACCGCTGAACTTCACCATGCACAGCCTGGACTCCGCACGGCAGGCGCTGCAAAAGCTGGCGAAGGCCGACAAGGCGCTGGCCGCCCTCTCCCCTGCCCTGCCCGAGGCGAAATCGGCGGGACCTTTTGCGGAAGCCTGGGGCACTCTCTTGCATGACCTCAACGTCCCCGGTGCCATCGGTGCCGTTTTCGCCGTGCTGAACAAGCTCAAGCCCGCCGCGCTCTCCGCCGAGGAGGCCACCGCCGCGCGCAACGGCCTGCACTTCATGCTGCAGGCGCTGGGCCTCACGCTGCCCGCCATCGCCGATGAAGCCGCCGCCGATGTGCCTGCCGACATTCAGGCGCTCGCGCAGCAGCGCTGGGATGCGAAACAGGCGAAGGATTGGGCTGCTGCGGACATTTTGAGAAAGCAGCTGGAAGCCGCCGGATGGCTGATCAAGGACAGCAAGGAAGGCTTCACCGTGGTGGCAAGGTGAAGCTGCGTTAAGCGAAGCGATTGGAGGAGAGGGATCGTCCCGCTCCGTGTGCGCCCGAGCAACGACCTGCGGGTGCATGAATCCCAAATGCCCCAGATGCGGGATCAGGATGATCCCCCTCCGCCGGAGGCTGCTCTGGAATTCGCTCTTTTGTTTTGCTTTTTTCGGCCGGGCGGAAGAAAACCGTCGTGAACTGCTTTTTTCATAATCATGAAACACCTCGCCCTGCTTCTCGCCCTCGCCGTTTCCACCCTGCATGCTGAAGACTGGCAGCCGGAGGCAGGCTTCACTTCGCTCTTCAACGGCAAGGATCTCACCGGCTGGTGCTTTCGCGAGAAGACGAAGAAGGATGATCCGAATCCGGGCGCGATCACCGCGAAGCACGATGGCAAGACCGAAGCCGCCGATGCAGGCCGCTACATCGTGAAAGATGGCGTCATTGCCGTGACCTTCCCCACGGAAGCGGACAAGCTCACCGGGCAGATCTACACCCAGGCGGAGTTTCCGAAGGACTTCATCCTCAAGCTGGAATTCCGCGCCAGCGTGAACGCCGACAGCGGCGTCTTCATCCGCAAGCCGCAGCTGCAGTGCCGCGACTACTTGGTGGCCGGTCCCTACAAGGAGCTGAAGGCCTACAAGCCGCAGGAGTGGAACCAGATGATCGTCGAGGTGAAGGGTGGTGTGGCGCATTGCACCTGCAATGGTGAAGTCCTCGAAGCCGCTCTGCCCATGCCGCCGACGGGCCCCATCGGCCTGGAAGGTGACCGTGGCGTGATGGAGTACCGGCATATTCAGATCAAGGAAGTGCCGTGAGATAAGGGAGCGTGGGGAGGGGCTTGAACGGATTTATGATTTCAGCGGGAGCTCATGCGGCTCTTCCAAATCATCAATCGTAAATCATCAATGCCCTCGCCTCCGTGCTAGATAGGCTCCTCTGCGGTGGTATAATATTACCCCCATCAGATAAAAAAGCCTGCCCCTCATGAAACACCTTCACCGCCGCCAATTCCTGCGCGATCTCGGCATCTCTGCCGGTGCCCTGCCCTTTCTTGCCGGACTGCCCAGCATCACGGGCGCCCCTGCCCCGCAGCGGAAGCAGCGGCTGATCATCATGTTCTCGCCGAACGGCACGCTGCCGAACGAGTTCTGGCCGGATCAGGAGGGCGCGGATTTCAGCTTTAAATCCATCCTCAAGCCGCTGGAGCCTTTTAAGAGGCAGATGCTGGTGCTGCACGGCATCGCCAACAAGGTCGGCGGCGACGGCGACAGCCACATGCGCGGCATGAGCTGCCTGCTCACCTGCGATGAACTGCTCAAGGGCAACATCATGGGCGGCGGTGGCAATCCGGCCGGCTGGGCCAGCAACATCTCCATCGACCAGGAGTTGAAAAACTTCCTGCAGAGCCGCGCGGAAACGAAGACGCGCTTTGGCTCGCTGGAGTTTGGCGTGGCGGTGCCGGAGCGTGCGGACCCCTGGACGCGCATGAGCTATGCCGGCGGCAACCAGCCTGTGGCCCCGATTGATGACCCGCATCAGATCCTCAAGAAGGTTTATGGCCGCATGAAGGACAAGGACAGCCTCGTCAGCATTTTGGACGATGTGCGCGAGGATTTGAAAAAGGTGTCCTCCAAGCTCAGCGCCCGCGACAAGGCGCTGCTGGACCAGCACATGACACTGGTGCGCAGCATGGAGCAGGACCTGGCCGATGCCGACAAGCAGGGCAAGCTGGTACACCCCGTGCCGCAGGTGGACCCGAGCATCGAACTCGTGAACGACAACACACCGCAGATCAGCCGAATCCAGATCGACCTGCTGGTGAACTCTTTGGCCAATGACATGGCGCGCATCGGCACGCTGCAGTACATGCGTAGCGTGGGCATGGCGCAGATGCGCTGGCTCGGCATCCAGGAGGGGCACCACTCCCTCTCGCATGATCCGGACGACAAGAAGGACAGCTACGAGAAGCTCATCAAGATCAACACTTGGTTCGCGGGTGAGTTTGCCTACCTGGCCAAGCGCCTGAGTGAGACCCCCGAAGCGACCGGTGGCGGCAGCATGCTGGACAATACGCTGCTCGTCTGGACCAATGAACTCGGCAAGGGCAACAGCCACACGCTCGACAACATCCCCTACATCATGATCGGTGGCGGCAGCGGTTTCAAAATGGGTCGCAGCCTGAAGTTCACCAAAGCCGCGCACAACCGCCTCTGGATGTCCGTCGCGCAGTCGATGGGCCACGACCTGCAGACCTTCGGCAAGAAGGAGCTCTGCGAAGGCGGGGCGCTGAATCTGTCTTAAACAGCCTGCCAATAAACTCCGAAACCATTCTTCCGCCGCCCGCCTGAAGCGCGGGGGCCTCGAACCGGCGCTTGCAATGCACGCCAAACTCGCCAAGGAAACACGCTCTTATGCCAGCCACACCCGTTATCAATCTCCGCAAAGGACATGCCGTCCGCCACAACAACGACGTCTGCGTCGTCACCGAGACCGAACTTAAGACGCCACCGCGCATGGCCTCGTTCGTGCAGATGTCCGTCCGCAGCATCACCATCGGCAAGGTTTACAACCTGCGCATGACTTCCAATGAGTCGCTCGAATCCGTGAATCTCGTCCGCGACAACCACGAGTTCAGCTACAAGGACGGCGACGGCTACCACTTCATCCACCCTGAAACGTTTGAAGACGTGCTCATCGGTGAAGACAAGCTGGACGCCAAGACCCGCGGCTACCTCATCGAAGGCCAGAAGTACCTCGTCGTCTTCGCGGATGACGTCGTCGCCGGCATCGAACTCCCTGCGAACATCATCATGCTCATCACCGACAGCCCTGCCGGTGTGAAGGGCGACTCCGCCAACAACGTGTACAAGGAAGCCACCACGGAGTCCGGCATGCGCGTGCAGGTCCCCCTCTTCATCGGCCCTGGCGACAAGATCAGCATCAAGACCGAAGACGGCACCTACCTCGGCCGTGCGAACTGAGTTGAACTGAGTTCATTGAATCAACGAACGCCTGAGTGTGAAAACGCTCAGGCGTTTTTGCGTTTGGAGGATGGGCCTCCGGCCTGTCTTGCGGATCGGGGCGTCTCGCCTCCGTTTTGGATCCAGACTTAGGCTGGAAGCCCCAGTCCGTTGACAGGCCGGAGGCCTATCCTCCGTCAAAGGCCAACGCGGCCATCTCACGATAATACGGGGAGCTTTGCAGCAGCTCCTCGTGCGTGCCGTGGGCGAGGATCTTCCCGAGATGCAGCACGTAGATCACATCCGCCTCCACGATGGTGCTGAGGCGGTGGGCGATGATGAGACTGGTGCGGTTGGCGCGGAGTTTGGCCAGCGCCGTTTGAATGAGGCGTTCGGACTTCACATCGACAGCGGAGGTGGCTTCATCGAGGAGGAGCACGGGGGCGTCTTTGAGGAAGGCGCGGGCGAGCGCGAGGCGCTGGCGTTCGCCTCCGCTGAGGAGGACGCCGCGCTCGCCGACTTCGGCATCGAGGCCTTCGGGGCTGCGGCGGATGAAGTCTTCGGCGCAGGCATCGCGCAAGGCGGCCCAGAGTTCTTCATCGCTGGCGCTGGGTTTGCCGATGAGGAGGTTGTCGCGCACGGTTCCGGCAAAGAGAAAAGCCTCTTGCGTGACGTAGGCGAGGGACTGGCGCAGGAAGCGTTTGCTGAGGTTTTGCAACGGGACGCCATCCAGGGTGATGGCACCGCTTTGCGGATCGTAGAAGCGGGTGAGAAGTTGGAAGAGCGTGCTCTTGCCGGAACCGGTGGCACCGACGATGGCGATGGTTTGATGGTGTGCTGCGCACAGCGTGATGTCATGCAGCACCGGCTTGTCGGCACGGTAGCTGAAGGTGACGGCATTGAAGTCGATCTCGCCACGGATGGATTCGAGCGACTGCCCGGCATCGAGATCCTCCTCGGTTTCATTGTCGAGGATGGCAAAGACGCGCTTGGCGGCGGAGAGGCCGTTGAGCAGAGTTTGATTGACGCCGTGGAGCCGGGCGATGGGTTCGTAGAGAAAGCCCACGAGCAGCAGAAACTCCATCAACTGCCCCGGAGTCATGCTGCCCTGCACACACCACCAGGAACCGGCCATGAGCAGCAGGACGAGGCCGCCGTTTCCAAGCAGCGTCATGGAAGGCGAGTAGAAGGCCCAGGCAGCCATGAGGCGTGTCTGCTTTTCTTGGAGCCGATGGCTGGCGGCGAGAAATTTCCACTGCCGCATCTCTTCGGCGGTGAAGCTCTTGATCTGGCGGATGCCGGTGATGGTGTCGTGCAGCGTGGCATTGAGCGCGCTGGTGGCCTCACGTGCGGCGGTGGCACGTGGGGAGACCCAGCGCGAGTAGATCCACCCACCGGCGGCGATGAGCGGCGTGGGGGCCAGGACGATGAGCGCAAGCTTCGTATCCGCCACCAGCATGACGATGGCGGTGATGAGGATCTGCAGCACGGCGGTGCTCCCCTGCTCGATGCCTTCGAGGATGACGCGCTGCGTGGCGGGCACGTCGTCGGCCAGCTTGGTGAGGATGTCCCCGGTGCTTTGATGATCAAACCAGCGCAGCGGCAGCAGTTCGATCTTGCGGTGCAACTGGCTGCGCAGATCGGTGATCATGCGCTGCTCAAAGGTGCAGTTCACCCGGGTGCGGAAATAGAACAGGCCCTCGCGCAAAGCGAAGGCAAGCAGCGCCAGACCGCCGGCACGCCAGATGAGGTCGCTGCGCTTCTGCGGAATGATTTCATCCATGAACCAGCGCACCACGCCGGGAAAGACGAAGATGAGCGAGGTGCCCGCGACAGCGAGGGTGAACTGCCACGCGGCGATGCGCCAGTGGCTGCGTGCGAACACAAGCAGGCGGCGCAGTGCAGCGCTGTTGGTCATCGGCTCGGGCTTGTCGTCCATGGGTGTTTGGCTAGACGAGCGAGCAGGGCGCGGGATTCAAACCGAATGTGGAATGGCGTGGCGTGCGGCCCAAGGAGCGGGACTTGCCAAGTCCCGGCATGGAAACGCACCGCAAAGCCTCACAGCTCCCACCTTCCAAACCGCGGCACTTGGCAAGTGCCGCTCCTTGGGAGACGCTTGCGCTACGATCAACCCACCAAATGCACCTGAGGCATCGGGACGACGAATTTGCCGCCACGGGCGAGGAATTCAGTCTCACGCTTGAGGAACTCAGGCATGAAGTGCCACGGCAGCACGAGGTAGTAGTCGGGCTTGGCGGCGCGGGATTCCTCTTCGGAGATGATCTTGATGTGCGTGCCGATGGTGTAGCTGCCCCACTTGACCGGATTGCGGTCGGCGATGGCAGAAACGAGATCGGGCGTGACATTGCAGAACTGCAGCGTGGTGCTGCCCTTGGTGGAGGCACCGTAGCCGTGCACCACTTTTCCTTCGGCCTTGGCCTTCTGGAGGAAGGCGGTGAGGTCGGTGCGGATGCGCTCGATGTTTTCGCGGAAGACGGCGTATGGGGCGTCGGAATCGATCGCCATTTCGAACTCGCGGATACGGAGGTCCTGCACGCGGGTGGCGGCTTCAGCGGAAGGCTTGACCTGGCCGGCGTTGGCCACCACGAGGCGGAAGCTGCCGCCGTTCACATCGTTGAGATGCACGTCGATGACTTCGAGCCCGTGATCGCCGAAGAGGCGCTCCAGCACGGCGAGGGAGTAGTACTCCAGGTGCTCATGGCAGATGGTGTCGAAGCTGTTGATGTCGAGCATCGCAGGCAGGTAGCTCTGCTCCAGGATCCAGATGCCGTCAGTGGCGAGCACATCGGCAATGTCCTGCACAAAAGCGTGCGGATTTTCCAAGTCATAGAACATGGAGATGCTGGTGACGACGCGGGCCTTCTCCGTGGCGTGCACGCTCCTGAAGGCGCGGGCGGAGAAGAAATCGTTCACCACTTCAAAGCCCTTGGCACGGGCCTTGAGGGCGACGTCCGAAGGATCAATGCCGATGTGGCGGAGGCCCTGGGTCTTGTAGCTGGAAAGCAGCGTGCCGTCATTGCAACCGATGTCGAGCACGATGTCCTTGGCGCGGAGGCTGACGGTCTGCTCAACGAGCTGGGTGATGCCCGTGAGGTTGTCGATCATGGACTGGTTGATGCCAGACTCATAGTAGTAGCGATGATACAGAACCTTCGGCGGCACCGAGTGGCGCATCTGCACCAGACCGCAGGCGTTTTCATCCTGCGAAGGATCGCAGCGCACGAGATCGAGAGGCACCTTGCGCTTGATGAGGGCGCTGCCATCAGCGCTGGCAAGCACGCCGCCAATGAATTGATCCCCAAGGCTGACGACAGGAGTGAGGCTGCGTGAGCCGCAAATACGGCAGGTGTTGCGGGTGATGAGGACGGGGCGGAAAGCTTGGATGGCCATGGGTTCAATTGGCATTGTTGTGCTGGTGTGTCCAGCTAGACTTCATTGGCAGGTTCACACGCGAGCGGTGGCCCGGTTGTCAAGGAACCACTGGTAGGTGCGCGCCACGCCTTCTCGGAAGTCGGTGCAGGCCTTCCAGCCGAGTTTTTCCATGCGGCTGACATCCAGCAGGCGGCGCGGATTCCCGTCTGGCTGAGTGGTGTCCCAAAGGATCTCGCCGGTGTAGCCGATGATCGTTTTGATGGCCTCTGCGGCATCGCGGATGCTGATCTCCGCACCGGTGCCGATGTTGATGATGTCCGGGCTGCTGTAGTTCTCCAGCAGGAAGGCGCAGGCGGAGGCCAGATCGTCCACGAAGAGGAATTCGCGCGTCGGCTTGCCGCTGCCCCAGAGGGTGACGCTGGGCTTGTTGTGCAGCTTGGCCTCATGAAAACGGCGGATCAGCGAAGGCAACACGTGCGAGTGCTCGGGGTCAAAATTATCAAAGGGGCCGTACAGATTCGCCGGCATGCCGCAGATGAAATCACGCCCGTATTGATGCCGGTAGCCCTGGCAGAGCTTGATCCCCGCGATCTTGGCGACGCCATACGGCGCATTGGTCTCCTCCATCGGCCCGGTCATGAGGCTGTCTTCACGGATGGGCATCTCCACCACCTTCGGGTAGATGCAGGTGCTGCCGAGGAAGAGCAGCTTCTTCGTTTCAAAACGGTGCGCCGCTGAGAGCACGCTGTTTTGAATCTGCAGATTGTTGAGCAGGAAATCGACCGGCTGGGTGTAGCTGGCCTTGATGCCGCCCACGGTGGCCGCAGCCAGGATCACCTGATCCGGCTTCTCTGCTGCAAAGAAGGCGTCCGTGGCATGCGGATCGCGCAGATCCAGCTCGGCCTTGGTGCGGGTGATGATCTGCCATTCCGGCTTGTCGGCGTAGTGGCGCATCAAAGCGCGTCCGACAAGACCCTGGTGACCGGTGATGAAAAGTTTGCCGCCTGATGAAGACATGCCTGCATGCCTAGCGGATGCGCCTGCGGTGTCCAGCAAAGCTTCATTTTCCAGCGACAATGACGGGGTGGTCCAGTCTCCGGCCATCACTACCACGGCATGACATATGGCATCATGGTGCAGCAGTTGTGCCGGTGGTCAGTCGTGGCTGACTTCTTCGGCCGCCACTCTCTGAAGAGAGTGGCGACCCCTACGAGAATCGAACTCGTGTCGCATCCGTGAAAGGGATGTGTCCTAACCGCTAGACGAAGGGGTCGTTTTGCTCGGGTTTCGAGCGGGCGTGGATATTGCTTTCAAAGCATCATTGCGCAAGAGGAAATTCATCGATTCTGCAAATCTTTTTCGGCCGATCCTGATCCGCCTATAGAGCCGGGCCTCCTCAAATTTTTTGAGACAGGAGCACATCTCAAGCATGCCCGGAGTCACAAGGATGCTGAACAATCATTCAGATCCATGAAAACCATGGAAAAATGCTTGAAGTAACTGGCAATAATACTTAACCTCAGTTAAATAACGCAGATGCTGAGGTATTTGTTTATAATTACTAGATTTTTCACACAGGCTTGCTATTTTGCTAAGTCGGGTCGCTACATCCACAGATGAGTTTTTCGTTCCGAAGTTTGTTCCAGCGTGGAGCCGGTTCTAACGAACCGGGGCACGACGCTCCTCAATACTTCGCGGGGGCATCTCTGCAGAGAATGGCTGGCCCGGGCACAAACAGCCCCTCCTCCATGCAAGCGTCTCCTCCTTTACAATTTCCAGCCGGTGCTTCCCCCTTTCAAATTGGGGGCAATCCACTCTTCAAAACGGCTGGCAATGAATCGATTGCTGCACCGCCGATCAATTCAGCCGCAGGAATGTCGCCGTTCAGCGTCATCGGGGCAACGCCCACGAATTCACCGCTGACGGTCGGGGATGTGATCAACCAGCTTCCCGCCGAAGTCGTGCGCATGGGGGCGCTGCCTGCGGAGCAGCCGCTTTCCCTGCCACCTGCCCTGCTGGAAAACGCCTTGCGCAGCGGACAGGCGGCACTGCCGGTCTTTGAATTGTATCGCGTCTGCCCGGCGCTTTTCCAAGTGCCCATCTCCCCCCAGGATCCACGCATGGTGGCACTGCCGGCGGCGAAGCTGCCGGGTTTGATTGCGCAAGCCCGCGAAGGAAACGGTTCGGTACCCGCTTCCGCACCATCGCCATCCCCGTTCGGTCAGCCAGGATCGCCCGTCGGCTCCCCCTTCCAAATGAGCCAACCGACCGCTGAGCGGGCGGCGCAGCAGCCCCCGGCCTCGCCTTTCGCATTTGGCGCGAGTCCCAATGGCTCGCCCTTTGGCATGCCGCAGCAACCCGAAGCACCTGCGCCCTCCATACCGCCAGGATCTCCTTTCTCGTTCGGTGGTGTCCCGAATGGCTCGCCCTTTGGCACCTCGCAGCAGCAGCCTGCAGCACCTGCGCCCGCCAGCTCAGCAGGATCTCCTTTCTCATTGGGTGGTAGCCCGAACGGCTCCCCCTTCGGCATGCCACAGCAGCAGCCAGCCGCACCTGCACCCGCCAGCTCAGCAGGATCTCCTTTCTCATTGGGTGGTGGCTCGAATGGCTCGCCTTTTGGCATGCCGCAGCAACCCGAAGCACCTGCGCCCTCATCACCACCTGGATCTCCCTTCTCGTTCGGGAGTGGCCCGAATGGCTCCCCCTTCGGCACCTCGCAGCAGCAGCCCGCAGCACCTGCGCCCGCCAGCTCAGCAGGATCTCCCTTCTCGATGGGTGGTGGCTTGAATGGCTCGCCTTTTGGCATGCAGCAGCAACCCGAAGCATCTGCGCCCTCATCACCACCCGGATCTCCTTTCTCGTTCGGGAGTGGCCCGAATGGCTCCCCCTTCGGCACCTCGCAGCAGCAGCCCGCAGCACCTGCGCCATCCGCTTTCTCCCCTGCAACGGCGGAAAATTGGTCAGCTTCGCCACCTCCAGCGGCTCAGCCGCAGGCATCCATCTCCACTTTATTTACGCCCGCAGCGCAGCAGCGAGCATCCGTGCCTTCGGACATGGCCACGGCACCCGCAATGCCCTTTGGTTCCCCTTTCGTCTCTGCGATGAAGGAGACGCCACCACCGGCAGAATCTCCCGCGCCGAACAGCTTCGTCCAACAGCCACAATCTCCCGCGCCCAACGCCTTCGCCTCGCAGCCGCCAGCAGCGGCACCTAGCCATGTTTCTGGCACATCAGGCATGGCGAAATTAGGATTCGCTGCTGTTTTAGCCGGCTACAGTGTCGAAGAACTGGGCTTTAATCCGACCACACTGCCAGCGTGGATCACCACCAGCGTGCAGGCCAGTGCATTGCACGAACAGATTGCGTCCGGCAACGTGGTGCTGGAACTCGGCATGCTCATTGATGGCATCTCCGATTTCGGCTTTCGCAACACGCTCTCCAATGCGAAGCGCGATTTCAAGATCAAGCTGCCACAGAACGAGGTGTTTCATTCCCTCACCAACATGTCGGCGGCACCAGCGTCGGCAGCCTCCTTTGGCAGTCCCAGCCCGGCAGCGCCCCCTGCCCCCGCCCGCTTCTCGGTGCAGCCCAATCCTCAGCAGCAGCAGCCAGATCAGAACGCGCAGCCCATGTTCGCTGCTTCTTCCCCGCCTGCCCCCGCTGAAGCACAGCCGCCATCGCCGATGTTCTCTGCAGCATTGGCTTCCTTTACCCAAAGCCAGCCTGCGGCAGCTTCATCCCTCGCATCAGCCTTTGGCTCCCCTCAGCCAGCCGCTGGTCCAGCTCAGTTTGCGCTTTCTCCACCCGCAGCACCCGCCGAAACTGCCCCTCCTCCTGCTCCACCAGCATTCTCTTTCCCCTCGGCACAACCAACGGCTTCGTCTTCCACACAACCTCTGCAACCACTTGCCGGAGCATTTCAATCCTTCGGTGCATCGCTCTCATCAGCAGGGGCTCACTCAGCGGCTCCTCCGAGTGCACCTATGCTCGGAGCGGTGAAACCGTTCGATCCTTTTGCCTCTTCTTCCACAGGCCCCCTGTCAGGCAAAGGGCCTGCGGAATCAGGGTTTAGCAGCGCCCAGTTGCTCGGGCAGGTTCCCACACCGCAGAACCCTGCCGCTTCTTTTGCACCCGCGCCCGAGGCCAAACCCGTCCCCAGCTTGTTTGCCGCCCCGGCACCTGCTCTCTTCCAGCCCACACCTTCCTTCGCTCCAGCCTTGGAAGAAATTCCTTCGGTCTCCACGCCTGCGGCACCGGTGCCACAGCCTGCCTCACGTGGATTGTTCAGCTCCCAGGCGCTGAATGCACCGCTGTTTTCGGAGTCCCCGGCGTCGCAGTCGCGGCCAGAACCTAAATTCGCTCCGGCTGCGCCCGCTTTGTTCAAGGCACCCGCAGCTCAGGCCGCGCCACCCGTTGCGGCTCCGGCTAAAATGGCGGCGGTGAAGCATTCCTTCCTCGGTCTTTCCCCGCTCGACACCCAGACGGATCAGCTCCTGCTGCGCGCACTGCTTGGCACTGAGGAGAAACTGACCGCGCCACGGGTCGTCGAACTGCTGGCCCTGCAGCCGGGTCTGAGCGCGTGCGTCTGCCTGCATGGCTCCCATGTGCTCAGTCACGCGGATTTATCCAAGGAGGATGCCGTGGAGTTTCAGCGCCAGGCGCCGGACATCGCCCGTCAGTTGCGCGGTCTTGCTCCGCTCATTGGCATTGAAGGTGCTGAAACCTTCACGCTCAATGCGGGTGGTCGTTTGCTCACGTTCTGCTTCCCCGGAGAATCCATCATCGGCGTGCTGCATGATGACGAACCCTCCACCGGCATGCGCGACAAGATCACTCTCATCGCCCGCGAACTCGCCCGCATGCTGGATTAAAAGCCCGGCATTCAGCTTCAGGCTGCGGTCTTCATTTCATTCCATTCGTCATTCCCCTCTGCCATGCCCAGCATCAATCACGACGACCGCACCGTCAGCTTCAAGATCGTCTACTGCGGCACTCCGCTCAGCGGGAAAACGTCCAATCTCCAGCAGATCCACGCCAAGCTGGACCCCAATGGCTGCAGCGATCTCGTCTCGCTCTCGACTGCGCAAGACCGCACCCTCTTCTTCGACTTCCTCGCCGTCGAGGCGGATGCCCTTCCCGGTTACAAGACCACCTTTCATCTCTACACCGTCCCCGGCCAGATCACCTACAATGCCACGCTGCAGCTCGTGCTGAGGCAGGCCGACGGTGTGGTCTTTGTGGCGGATTCCCAGATGGACCGCCAGCGCGACAATCTGCACTCGTTGCAAAGCCTGGAAGCCAACCTGCGCATGAACGGCAGCGCGCTTGATCGCCTGCCTATCGTCATTCAATACAACAAGCGCGACCTGCCCAATGCCGCGCCGGTCGAGTACCTAGAGTACCTTTTCAACAACCGGCCCACGCCCTTTCTCAGCTTCGAATCGGACGCACGCAGCGGTCGCAACGTGCTGGCCACGCTCAATGCCATCTCCCAGGCCGTACTGCATCAGTTCCGTCTCCGCACCGCACCTCCAGACAGCACCTCCGCCACCCCTCACGAGCTTCCCACCCACGCTCTCGCCGCGTAAACCCGCCTTGTGCTTTGACCATGGAACTCACCGCCCTCGCCTCCATTCCCGAAGTCATTCAGATCGCCATCGCTGATGACGCCGGGCGTTTGCTCGATTGCGCGGGCGATGCCGAGCCACCCACCGCCGCCATCCTGGTGCTGGCACATGCCACCTTGTCTGCCGCCTCCGAACTGGGCCGCCGCTCCGGCAGCGGCGATTGTTTGGAAATCGTCCAGCAGCACGACGGCGGCGTCATTTACCTCCACGGTCTGCCGCAGCGCCGCGTGCTGCTCGTCCGCTGCCAAAACACCGACGTCATCCCCCTCATCCGCACCGCCTGTGAGGGACTGGCCAAGCCCATCACGACCCGCATCCGCCCTGTCTCTGCGCCTTCCATGAATCTCTCCGACGCGCTGCACGCAGAGCCAGCCTGGTAAACGACAAGGAATCGGAGACTCCATCCCGCGGCTCACCCCGGCCTTTCCAAGGCCGGGTTTTTCGTCGATACGATCCTCCTGCCGTGAGTTCCGTGTATTCCATCCTCCCCCTTTTCCTGCTCCTCTGTGCCATCCCCGCGCGGGCCTTGGAGCGTTTCGATTTCTCCGCGCCGCTGATGGCCACCACCTTCCGCATCTCCGTGCATGCGGATACGAAAGCCCAGGCGGAAGCTGCCGCCGATGCCGCCTTCAAACGCATCGCTGCGCTCAATGCCGTCTTCTCCGACTACGAGCCCAACAGCGAGCTCATGCAGCTCTGCAATACCGGCCCCAACAAGCCATTCAAAGCCAGCGACGATCTCTTCACCCTCATCTCGCACTCCCTCGAATTCGCACGCCTCACCGAGGGTGCCCTCGACATCACCTGCGGCAACCTCACCCACCTCTGGCGGCGCACCAAACGCACGCACAAGCTGCCACCTGCCGACCGCTTGCAGCAGGCACTAACCGCCACCGACTGGCGCGCCGTGCAGATGGATGCCAAAGCGCACACCATCACGCTGCTGAAGCCCGGCATGCTGCTCGACCTCGGCGGCATCGCCAAAGGCTACGCCGCCGACGCCGGTCTGCGCGTGCTGCGTGAACACGGCCTCACCCGCGCCCTCGTCATGGCGGGTGGCGACATCGCCATCGGCGATCCACCGCCGGGAGAAGATGCCTGGGAGATCAAGCTGCGGCAGTTTGCCAGCGCCGCACCGGAAGAAAAACTGGAGAGCGTGCGCCTGCACAACTGCGGTGTTTCGACCTCGGGGGACTTGTACCAGTTCACCGAGATCGATGGCGTCCGTTACTCACACATTGTCTCCCCTCAGACCGGGCTGGGGCTGACGGAGCGCATCGCCTGCTCGGTGATCGCCCCAGACTGCATGACCAGCGATGCCCTGGACACCGCCATCTGCGTGATGGGCAAGGAGCGCGGCCTGAAAATGGCAGCGCAGGTCAAAGGTGTGACGGTACGGTTTGTGGAGTGAGGGCAGTGAAGCCATGGGGCTCAGCCGCTTATAGCAGTTCGCAAAACTCATTTCCGTTTAGCAGGCTGTTTCTTGATCGAGGATCATGGGCTTCGACGGCGGCTGGTTGAGGACAACCAGCCCTACCTGCGCTGGATATGCGAACGCCCAGCGCGAGGTAGGGCGGCTTGTCCTCACGCCGCCGCCGAGCGTCTCCACGCTCGCTTTCCGGAAATTAGTTTCGCAAACCGATATAGGATGCAATGCGGGCGCTTTCCCATTGATGCATTCATCGGGCCGCAGCATGCTTCCACATGACTTCCTCCGGCTTGCGCAAAAGTCTCGACATCGTGGCTGCCATCGAAGCGGCCAAAGGAACGATCGTGCTGCTGGCGGGCTTCGGCCTGCTGGGACTGCTGCACCGGGATCTGCACGTGTGGAGCAGCGAAATCGTGGAGCATTTGCATCTCAATCCGGCCCGGAAATATCCCCACATCTTCATTGATCTGCTTTCTTCGCTCACCGACCAGCGCCTGTGGTTGATGGCCGGCATGGCGCTGCTGTATTCCACCATCCGCTTTGCGGAGGCCTACGGGCTGTGGAAGCAGAAAACCTGGGCCGAATGGCTGGCTTTGGTGGGCGGCTGCATCTACCTGCCACCCGAGGCTTATGCGATCTACCAAAAAGCCACCATCATCCATGTGTCCGCTCTGGTGGTCAATCTGGTGATCGTGCTGCTGGTGGCCAAGGTCCTGCTGCAAAAGCGCAAAACCAGGCAGTCTCAATAAGTGGAGAGGCGCCCGTTATTGACGGAAAGCCGTCTTTCTTGCGAATGTTTTACATCGTTCTGACACATCTTCTTCAAGATGTGTGAATCTCCCACCAGACAACGAGAGCGGCGCAAGGCCGCCAGTCGCAATTTTCAGATAGTGGTTCCTGCATGGCTGTTGGTACACACTTCAAAGAACCGGGGTGGATCGAGTGATCCACCCCGTTTTTTTACCACCAACTGCAAAAAGCAGCCGGAATACCGCTTGCGGATAAATCCACGGACCGCGTTGCTGCGATCTGTAGTGCCAAGGCACTCTATCCCATGAAACACACCCTCCTCGCGGCCACCCTCGTCCTCACCCTTTTCCCTGCTCTGGCTCCGGCCGGCACGGTCAAACTTCCGGAGGACAAACCAGCGACGACTGTGAGCATCCCGGATTCCTGGGAGCCCGAAGCCTCCGACGACGGCATTCTCGCCGAATCCCCCGACAATGTGGCCACGATCTACCTCGAAGTGGTGGCCGACGAGAAGCAGATGGACAGCGTCATCGAGGAGAGCCTCAAGTGGCTGACCGAAGATCATGAAGTGAAGGTGGATTCCGCCACCAAGGAAACGAAAGATTTTGAAGACTCCGGCCGCAAGTGGAGCCGCATCTCCTGGAGTGGCGACAGCAAGGAGTGGGGTCCTGCCGTGATCGGCTTCCTCTTCACCGAAGTGGGCGACGGCAAAGTGCTGACCATCACCTACTGGATCTCAAAGAAAGACAGCGAGAAGAGCCTGGAAACTCTGGGCAAGATCTTCTCCAGCGTGAAGTCGGTTCCTTAATCAGGCGCTGAAAGCAGTTTCACAGGGCGGCTCCGATTCATCGGAACCGCCTTTTTTCTTGCCGTCGCAGGCAGGATTTAGTTAAAGCATGCTCCACCATGCGCACTGAATTCGGCAATACTTGGAAACAGATACGATCTATTTTTATCGCCGGTCTGGTCATAGGCGCGGTGGCAGCCGTGGCGATTGGTGCCATGAACCACCATCAAGGACGCCCGCTGGATCTGAAGCTCCTGCTGGGAATCTGCCTGGGCATGGGATGTTTGCTTCCGGTGTTCGTGCTGCCCACCCTGCTCTTTTCCATCCGCATCGAAGACGGCGTCATCTCGCACTGGCTGTGCCGCCGCAAGAAACTCGGTGAAGGCCGCGTGGAAGATCTGACGAAGGTGGAAATCGCCGTGGGCAGCGGTGCGAAGTTTTATTTTGCCAGCCAGAAACCCATTTCCTTCATGGGCGCTGATCTGATGATCCTGCAGGCGATGTGCCTCCACATCATGGAATTGCGCCCGGACTTCGATCACTTCGTCTTCGGCTCCCGTGCCGCGATGATTCTCAAAGCCGTGAAGCTGTTTCAAGTGAAACGGCAGGAACTGCAGCGCTGAACTTACACCGCCCTCTGCCGGCGAAACTCCCCTGGCGTCATGCCTGCACGCTTCCGAAACGCCTCGGCCATGTACTGCGGGTGGGTGAAGCCGCAGCGGGCAGCGATGGCATCGAGCGTGAGATCAGTCTGAGTGAGCAGTTTCTCCACCGCCGCAAAGCGTATGCGATTGATCTCCTCCCCCGGGCTGCGGCCAATGAGCGCCTTCATGCGCCGCTCCAGCACACTGCGTGAGAGCGCCGTCTCCCGCGCAACCCGCGTCACGTCGATCTGCTCCGTGGCATGCTGGCGGATGAAGCGCAGCGCTTCGGCAATGCGTGGGTCTTCCACCGCGACGATGTCGCTGGACTGGCGCACGACGATGTCCCCCGGGGCCAGCAGATGCTTTTCACCGGGCTTGGGCACACGCCGTTTCGCCATCCATTCATCAAGCATGCGCGCTGCTTCATAACCCACGGCCTGCCCACGCAGACGCACACTGGAGAGCGGTGGGGAGGCGGTGTCACAGAGCATGTTATCATTCTCCGCCCCGACCACCGCCACCTCCTCCGGCACGGCGATGCCTG
>CALRWM010000070.1:0-29901 GCA_943371875.1 Prosthecobacter debontii
GACGAACATCATCGCGGGGATCAGCATCGGGAACCAGGCGACGCTGCTGCCGGTGCTGGCGATCGCGGCGGCGATCTGGGGCTGCTATGATCTGGCGGGCCTGTATGGCATCGCGATTGCGGTGGTGTCCATGCTGTCGCTGTCGGGCATTGTGATTTCTTTGGATGCGTTTGGTCCGATCACGGACAACGCGGGCGGCATCGCTGTGATGGCGGGTCTGCCGGAGAGCGTGCGCAAGATCACGGACGAACTGGATGCCGTGGGCAACACGATGAAGGCGGTGACGAAGGGCTATGCGATCGCGAGCGCGGGCCTGGCGGCGATGGTGCTGTTTGGCTCGTATGTGGAAGATTTGCAGGCGTTTGTGGGGCACAAGGTGAGCTTTGACCTGATGGACCACCGCGTGGTGATCGGGATGTTCATCGGCGGGCTGCTGCCGTTCCTGTTTACGTCTTTCTGCATGAGCGCGGTGGGCAATGCGGCGGGTGCGGTGGTGCGCGAGGTGCGCCGCCAGATCACGGCGAAGCCTGGCATCCTGACGGGTGCGGACACGCCTGACTATGCGCAGTGCGTGGACATCGTGACGAAGGCGGCGCTGGGCCAGATGATTGTGCCGGCGCTGCTGCCGCTGATCTTTGTGATCGCGGTGTCGTTCCTGGGCATGGAGGCGCTGGGCGGGGTGCTGATCGGCACGATCGTGACGGGTCTGTTTGTGGGCATTTCGATGACGAGCGCCGGTGGCGCGTGGGACAATGCGAAGAAGTTCATCGAAGAAGGCAACCACGGCGGCAAGGGCAGCTTTGCGCATCAGGCGGCGGTGACGGGCGACACGGTGGGTGATCCTTACAAGGATACGGCGGGTCCTGCGGTGAACCCGATGATCAAGGTGGTGAACATCCTGGCGATTCTGATTATTCCGATCGCGTTTAAGGCGGCTACCAAGTGAGGATGAAGTTTCAAGTTTAAGGTTTCAAGTTTCAAGTTGAAAGGGCCTCCAGAGATGGGGGCCCTTTTTTTGGCTGGGGAAGGGGGCGGTGGAGTGCGAGGCTGTGTAGATGGACAGGATTAACAGGATGGCAGAATTTCAGGATTACTGCAGGGGTGGAACCGAGCGTGGCGAGATAGACGAACGAAATGAGCCCAGAGGGGGGAGCGCAGCGAATAATGGTGGAGGGATGGAGGGCGGGGGCTGTAGGGAAGGGGGAGAGCGGGTGGGCTGGCTGGGGGCGGTGGGGCGAAGGATTCTAGGGACGCGCACAACGCGTCCCTACCAGCGCTGGGGCTGCGGGGCGGTGGGGCGGTGGGGCGGTGGGGTGCTGGCGGGTGGCTGGGGAGTTGGGTGATATGATCGAGGATGACGAGGGGGCGGATGGGGGATGAGGCTGTTTAATCAGCATTTGATTCTCAAGGCTGGGAGAGCACTATATTGGGGGAGGCGTTTCTCCCCCTGTTTGCCCGGCATTGTGACTGAATTTTATCCCATCGATAACCAACGCAGCAGCAATCTGCGCATTGCCATCACCGGCACGGTGGTGGTGCATGCGCTTTTGCTGGTGCTGCTGGCGTTTGTGTTTGCGAGCGAGGCTGCGCACAGGCTGTGGCTGGAGGCGCACCAGCCGCCGAAGGAGGAGAAAAAGGAGGAGGTGGTGCTGCTGTTTCCTGAGCAGTTCCTGACGACGCCACCGCCGCCGAAACCGAAGCAGGAGCGCATGGTGTACATGCGCACGTCTCAGAATGAGGGTGCGGACACGGCGCCGAAGAATCCGTCGTTCATTTCTGACCGGAACACGAATGCTTCCACCAAGAAGGCCCCCTCGCCGGATGCGACGGAGCCGATGCCTTCGATGGACGGGCTGAAGCTCCCGACGCGTGAGCTGGCGGACCGTGATTTCCACAATGGGGATCTGAAGGACGATGCGCGGCCAAAGACGCAGCCGCCTGAGGTGGCGATGCTGGCTCCGAAGCCGCCGGCACCGCCCACGCCGGAGGCCCCGCCTTCGATCCTGAAACCGAAGGACGCCGCACCGCCGCAGCCGCCCAAGCCGCAGACGGTGCTGACGCCGAAGCCGGAGACGACGACGCCAGAGACGGAGAAGCCTGTGGAGACGCCGAAGATGGCGAAGGTGGAGCCTGACAAGACGCCGCTGACGAAGATGATGGAGGAGGCGGACAAGGAGCTGGCGAAGGTGGACATGAACCGGCTGCCGCTGGAGGTGAAGAAACCCGAGCCGATGGAGAAGACGCCTGACGCGCCGCCGAACACGAAGCCGGCACCGAAGAAGCTGGAGCTGGCGGAGGACATGCCGCCACCGACTCCGCAGGAGAAGCCCATCCCCAAGGCGCTGCCAGTGGTGGAGGATGAGGCGGTGAAACGCACGACGCGGAACCAGGACGCGAACGCCTTTACGCCGCACACGCGCAAGTCGGAGACGAAGGGCACCATTTTCAATCGTGGGAATGAAGAGGCTGTGGATGCAAAAATGACGCCGCTGGGGATCTATGACCGGCAGGTCCGGGGCATGGTGGAAAGGAAATGGAACATTTACTTGAAGCTGCGGCGGGATGGCATGACCTACGCGAGCCTGAAGCTGGTTTTCTACGTGAACCAAAAGGGCAAGGTGGAGGGGCTGCGGGTCGTGGATGACAAGCAATCCAACCCCGTCCTCACGGAGGTGACGGTGCGGGCGATCCAGGATGCGGAGATTCCGCCGATCCCTGCTGATGTGCTGCCATTGCTGCCGGAGGAGGATGGCGGGCGCTACAAAATGGAATATGATGTTCTCATCTACTGATCTGCCTGCGTGTGAGGAATGCGACTTTGGGCTCGTGGTTCCAGGCAGACTGGGTGCCGCTGGTGTGAGGATGGGGACGTGGGTGAGGTTGTTGGGGGCGGGGATGCTTCTGGTGGGCATGCTCTCTGCGTGCAGTGCGCCGCCGAAGGAGGGCGGGGTGGTGGAGGATGCCAAGGAGACGCCGAAAGACCGCTATGGCAGGCGGGTGAACGAAGTGATCCTGAAGAAGTGGAAGAGCTACAGTGAGCAACGTCCGAATGAAACAGCCTACGGGAGTCTGAAGGTGGACTACTATGTCAGCCCGAAGGGCCAGGTGGAACGCATCCATGTCAGGAATAACCAGGAGACAGACCCGATCCTGACCCGATTCACGGTGAAGGCGATCCAAGATGCGAAGTTCCCGCCGATACCTGCGGAAGTGATTCCTTTGCTCAAGCCGGAACAAGAGGGGTGCATGGGATTCGTCCTCAGTATTCATCTGACGGAACGGACGAAGGGCGGCAGTGCCGCTGCCAGCAGTGAGACGCTGGCGAATGTGGAGAGCGCGCCGGAACAGCACGAGATCCGGCAGAAGGCAAAGATGCTGATGGAGAAGCGGTGGGGAATGCCGCCGGAGATCCGGGAGGGCAACGTCCGGAAAGTAGCCCAACAGGTTGAGACGAAGCTGCCCAGCAGCCCGCCGACGAAGGGTGGCCGCGCCGACCGTGGCGGGGAGACAACAGTGAAACTGACATCGACGCCGAAGGAGCGCTACACCCAGCGGGTCACCCAGGCGGTGGAAAAGAAGTGGCGCATTTACCTTAAACTACAGATGGAAGGCGTCACTTACGGGAGTCTGAAGGTGAATTTTTATGTGAACAAACAAGGCAAGGTGGAGGACCCGCTCGTGGTGGATGACAAGGATTCCTACCGTGCTCTGACCTTATTAACCTTGCGGGCGATCAAGGATGCTGAAATACCTCCGATGCCCGTTGACGTGTTCCCATTGCTCCCGATGAACGATCCGGAGCGCCTGAAAATTGAATACAATGTCCTCATTTACTGACATGACCGAGAGGCGTCATTTTTTGCATGCAATGATGAGGCTGATGGGGGTGGTCTGTCTGGCTTGTGGGCTGGTGGCGTGCTCGACGTATGAGCAGGGCGCTGCTGACGAACAGGCCAGCCGGGATCTTGCGAACAGCCGCTCGCCCAAGGGGCGCTATGTCGCACTGATCCAGAAAGAGGTGAGGGAGAAGTGGGACCGGCATATGAACGCTCTGCGCAACTCTCCTCAGGGCTATGGCACCATGGTGGTCGAATTTTACGTCAGCCCCCATGGCAAGGTGGAAGACCTGCGGATCATCAGAAGCAAGTACTCCACTTCGATATTCAGGAAATTCACTTTGCAGGCGATCCGTGAGGTGAAGCTCCCGCCCATGCCGGCTGAAGTCGTGGCTGCGCTGACGAAGCAGGATGAAGGGCGTCTGAGATTGGAATACTATGCTGACAGACTGGCACCGGAGTCTGGCGTTCAGGAGGTCGCTGTCCCGAAGAACGCTTGGACGCGCTTTGCTCTGAAGGTCCGGAATATCGTGCACAAGACCTATGAGCCGCATCTCCGGCGTGACAGCAATGGCCCTGGCGTTTTTCATATTGGTTGCATCGTCGACTTAAACGGCAAGGTGGAGCATGTCCGAGTGACCGATAAATTGGGAAACAATGAAAAACTGAGGGTTTTAACTCAGCGGTTGATCTATGATGCGAAGCTCCCACCCATTCCTGACGAAGTCATCCCACTGCTGCCCAAGAACCATTTAGAACACCTGATACTCAACTACGATGTCGTTATTCATTGAACTCCTCGCCTCTGCCACGCCCATGCTTGCGGCATCCGCCGCCGCTGCTGCGGATGCCACTGAAAAGGTTGCGCCTTCGGGGCTGCAGCTGATCTATGAGTTTCTCTCGACGGGGGGCTTTGTGATGGGGCTGATTGTGATCTGTTCGATGTCGGCCATCGGGGCGTCGATCCTGGCGTGGCTGCAGCTGCGGGAGCAGGTGATCATGCCGAGCGGGGTGGTGAGCCAGCTGCGGGCGATCCCGAACTATGCGCTGAAGGGGGACATCCGGCCGCTGCAGGAGTTTCTGGTGCATGATGGCTCGATGCTGGCACGGCTGGGGAGCATGGCGATCAGCGGGGCCTTTACGAGCAAGCAGGAGTGCCATGATGCGTGCGCGATCAAGGCGCGGGAGGAGATCCACCGGCTGGAGAGCGGGATCCCGCTGCTGGAGGTGATGGTGTCTGTGGCGCCGCTGCTGGGGCTGCTGGGCACGACGGTGGGCCTGGTGGGGATGTTCTCGGCGTTCGGCGCGGGGGGCGGGCCGGACACGACGGTGATCGCGCATGAGATCGGCGTGGCGCTGCGGTGTACGATCGCGGGTTTGTTTGTGGCGGTGCCTTCGGTGCTGGCGCACACGTATTTTTCACGGCGGCTGGATGCGCTGGCGGTGCGGGTGGAGTCGATCATGCAGGAGACGATCCAGCATTTTTACCAGCACTTTGAAGTGCAGCGTCCGGCGAACTGAGTGTGGCCTGATCTGAAGCCTATCCTGCCATGAATCTGCGCCCCAAACGCCGCCCGGTACCGACGATCCCCATTGTGTCGCTGATCGACATCATGGTGATTTTGCTGATCTTCTTTGTCGCGACGACGACGTTTGAGAAAGACAAGACGCAGATGAAGATCACGCTGCCGGAGTCGAAGACGCTGGGCGGTGCGGCGACGACGCCGGAGGTGCGCGTGGCGATCACCATCGATGAGCAGCAGCATGTGTTTCTGGACGGGAAGCCGGTGGAGCTGGAGCAGCTGGCGGCGGCGATCACGACAATGAAGGAAAAGGCGCCCGAGCTGAAGCTGGAGCTGAAGGCGGACACGACGGCGGCGCTGGGGAACCTGGTGAAGGTGTGGGACGCGCTGCGGGAGGCGGGGTACAGCATCAATGACGTGCCGGCGCGGATTCAGCGGGCGGCGAAGTGATGCGGGGGCGGAACTGGGAATGCGGGGCGCTCGCTTGGGGCGGAGCGGTGGGAACAGGTCTGATAGGGCCAATGGGACCTATGTGGGGCGGCTGCGAAGGCGAACCGTGAATGAGGAGGACGCAGCCCGGAACGGGCTGCTGCGCAGCCGCGAAGCGAACCCCGAACTACGTACTAAGAAGCCGGACCGGCTAAAGCAGGGACTACAGAACGGCGCTGGGTAGACCGAGAAGTGAGTGCTGAGAACCGGGGTTAGCGGCTCTTCACCTTGGTGTACTTCACGTAGGGCTCGAATTTGTAGCAGGTGGGCATGAGGATGCCGCGCTTTTTGAGGATGGAAGTTTTGTTTTCGTCCACTTCAAAGCCGGGGTGGCCGGTCCAGGCCCACTGCCAGCCTTCATTGGCGATGAAGAGGCCGCCGCGCTCATGGCCTTGGCGAATGATGCCGGTGGTTTTGAGGCGCTCCGGGGCGACGTAGTAGATGCCTTTGGAGGACTGGGCCTCGGGCTGGTAGATGCCGGCGGGGAGGGTGAACTTGCCGTCCGGGTGCTTGCAGTCGACGGCCTGGGCGACTTTGATGGCGGGGGTGCCGGGGGCGCAGCGCTCGAGATCTTTGGAGGCGCAGGAGACGAGGAGGCAGGAGGCCAGCAGGGCGGAAAGCAGGTGTTTCATGAGATGAGGAGGAAGCGCTGAGGTGGTGCGCGCCATGTGCGGACGGGGCCGGAGAGGAACGCGGCGATCACTAAACACAGGATGCGGCGCGTGTGGTAGTGGAATGTGGTGGCGAATTTGGTGTGGCGCTCAGGCGCTGTCGTGCTGCTGCTTCTCGCGTCTCGTTGCAGCCGTGGGCCTGTATGGCGGCTTTGCCGTTAACGGGTCCAGATGATGATGGGCTGCGGCACGTGAGGGACCACCGGGGTGTGGAAGTGGTATTGAGTCACGTGGGCATGAGGGATGTAGCCGTAGGATGAATAGTTGCGGTATCCGGTTCGCGGGTAGTAGTAGTATTGAGAATAGCGTGGGACGCTGTAGACATGGGAGTATGACCTGCGGTACGCTGACGCCATGCGGCGGGCGTCCTCCGCGCGCTGCATATTGACCTGTTGCTGTGCAACGCTGGCTACGTACCCGGCATTGGCGGATGTCTGGGACTGGGCCTGCACCAGACGCCTTTGCTCCATTTGAACCTGGGCCAAGGCTTGGAGGTCCAACTGACGATTTTGCTCCATCTGGGCGGCGGCCTGGGCTTCCAAGAGACGGTTTTGCTCCCTCTGGGCCTGCACGGCGGCCTGCTCCTGCGGTGTGGCGACACGGAGCCGGACGCGGGTGGCGGGGTCGAGTGCGGAGACTTTGATCCAGCTGCCTTTGTAGTTGTCCCTGTCGGAGGTGACATAGACCATGGTGTGGTCGACACTGAATTTGTGGAAGGTGCCGTTGTAGGTCCGGCCGTTCACGAGCCATTGCTCTGCCTGGGCGGCGGAGGTGATCAAAAGCAGGGTGAGCAGCAGCAACTTCATGCGGAGAGTGTGTGCGGGGTTTGGCGGGGGGCAAGTGGGGAATGGGACTAGGTGAGGTAAAAAAAGGAGGGTGATCTGGGGGGATGGACAGGATTCGCAGGACTGATGGCAGAGTTAGCGGGCTTGGTGTGGTGGCATGAGCAGATGGACAGGATTCACAGGATGGCATGATTCACAGGAATTTTGGCAGGGTGATTTGAGGCTGGGGGCTTTGGCTGGAGGTTTTGAGCGGGTTTGAATAGACCAGAGTGTGGTATTTGATGATGGAAAAAGACAGGATCGTGAAGAAATCACTTGAGATCTGAAATCGGGACCCAAGGCTGTTGGTCACCCAATATGAATGATGCTGATTTTCATCTGGTGGCGCATTCGCCGCTGGTTCATTTCGAGACGTGCACGAAGGTGCAGAACGCGACGACGAAGAAGCTGGAGGTGCCGAGGGCGAATGTGCTGCAGCGACGGATGGCGGAGGCGGTGGAGGTGCTGACGGCGCTGGGGGTGCCGGCGATACGGGTGATCGTGACGAAGATACGCCAGTGCGGCGGGACGACCTTTAGCGTGGAGGTGATCTACCATTTGTGCCAGCAACGGAATACGGATGCGCTGATCCTGGCGAACATCAGCGCGAACAGTCAGGGCATCCTGGAGCGGATACGGACGTTCAGTGAGAACGACCGCTTCCCCTGGCACAATGCGCTGGTGCCGCGTGAGCGGCGGATGAAGTGGGCGAACGGGAGCACGGCGACGATCACGAGCGCGGAGTCGATGAACCCGGGGATCTCGAAGCCGCGGCAGGCGGTGCTGTTTAGCGAGAGCGCGAAGTATCCGCGCGGCGGGGTGAAGGATGACCGGAAGATCATGGCGTCGATCTTACCGTCGCTGAATGATGCGGGGCTGGCCATAGCAGAGAGCACGCCGGATGGGGCGAGCGGCTGGCACTATGAGACGTGGCAGGGGGCGCTGTCTTTGGATGATTTTCTCAAGGCGTGGCGTGCGGGGGATGCGGCGCCGGGGAACGGGTGGGTGAAGGTGTTTGCGGCGTGGTTTGAGTTTGCGGAGAATGCGAAGCCGGTGACGGAGGCGATGCGGGCGAAGATCGATGCGACGATGACGCCGCGTGAGGCGAACGGTCGGCGTCGCTATGGGTGGACGTATGAGCAGATGGCGTGGCGGCGGGCGATCATGGAGGCGGAGTGCTCGGGCTCGGAGGATACGTTTGATGAGTTTTACCCGGAGGATGAGGTGAGCTGCTTTTTGTCTTCAGGGAGGCCGCGTTTCAATGTGGCGGCGCTGCGGCGGCTGGAGCTGGCATCGCAGTTGCATGAGCCGGAGGTGGGCTCTCTGGTGGCGGTGGGAGACGGGGTGGAGTTTCAGATGGATGCGAGCGGCTTTGGCAGCTTCCACATCTGGGAGAGGCCGCAGCCGGGGTGCTGCTACATCGTGTGGTGTGACCCGATGACGGGGGAGGACCAGGCGGCGAGCGGGGACCCGGACCGGCACTCGATCGGGGTGCTGCGCACGGAGTACCAGGAGGCAGGCGGTGCGTGCTACAAGGATGCGGTGGTGGCGCGTGTACGGCCGCCGTTTACGGGGACGACGCTGCTGACGGCGGACTACATCGCGCTGCTGTCCGAGTACTATGGCGGGGCGCTGGTGGTGCTGGAGGTGAACATGGGGCTGCATGTGCTGGAGCGGCTGAAGGATGCGGGCGTGCCGCTGTACAAGCGCCAGGTGGTGGACCCGTATGACCGCGAGAAGCAGAACTTCATGCTGGGCTGGAAGCTGAAGGACCGGGACCAGCGCAGGGATGTGATCGACAGTCTGGCGCTGGCGTTTCACAATGAGACGCTGGATGTGTTCTGCCCGCATATTTTGGCGGAGTGCAAGAACTTCATGTGGAGCAAGAACGGGCGCGAGGAGGCGCGCAGCGGCTGCCACGATGATGATGTGCTGGGCCTAGCGATGGCCTACCGCTGCAAGGGGAGCGCGACGCTGTACAAGGTGGCGACGCGGCGGAGGCGGAGGCCGGTGGATTACCGGCGGGTGAAGTAGCGGGGGGGGTGAAAATTGAGAACTGGGTGGAGGCGTGGGTGGTTTTGCCGCGCGGTGAGTTTGTGCCGTGGAGGTGCTGGATTTTGGCTCGTGGGTTTGAGATGTGGCGCGGGCGCTGGCCGACAGGCAGGAGTGACTGTCGTACTTCATGCAGGGAACTCTGACGATTTCAACGGGGTGTGCGTCCAAGAGGGTGCTGCTAGTACCTGCTGTGGTGGCGGGTGGTTGGCGGCGGTTGTTTATGAATGCTGTCCTGCCCTTTGTGATGAGTACTCTGGGTGCTGGCTCATCGAATGCGGTGGCTGCTGGGGCTGCGCCTGGAGTGGCAGCTACGGTAAACGAGCATCAGTTCCGCCTCCAAAGGCTGGTGTCTGACAACAATCGTCAACCACTGTAAACCACCGTCAACTCCGCTTCGCAGGGGGCTCTGGATAATCCCAAGTGCGGGTGAAGTAGGGGAGATGGCTGATGTCGCTGCGGATCAGAACGGACTGCACCACGTCTCCCTTGGGGGTTTTGGTGAAGCGGATGAGAATGGTCCAGGTGCCGGTGCGGTGGTTTTTATACCAGGTCTCGGTGGTGACGGGATCGCCGGCTTTGATGGACTCGATGTGGGCACCGCTGCTGGTAAGGAGGGTGTTGGCATCGGTCATGGAAAGGGTGCTGGTCTCGTGGAGGCGATCCCACGCGGCGGGCGGCGAAGGATAGAGGGCGGTCTTGACCGTGGCGACCATGAGGCCAAGGAGGAGGAGAATGAGCACCGCCATGGTTTTGGGGGAGGTGGGCGGCAGTGAGTCGGGGTCGGCTAATTTCATGGGGATCAAAGGGGGCAGGGGAGTATTGAGGTGCGGCGCGGTTTGTCGAGGGGGGGATGGCGTGAAAAGTGAATAGGCCCGGAGCTTATCGCCGTGGAGTCTGGAGGCGTGCATGCCTGACCGGGAGTGGGGCTCCATGGCTCAAGACCGGCCGCCGACCGGGGGCGGAGAGTGGAAAGCGGTTGCAACAGGATGAAGGGATACCGAAAGATACCAGAAAAAAATATCAAAGTACTTGAACTCTGAAAACAGGACCCAAGGGTGTGTCATGGCCTCTCAAAACATGCAGTCTGACGACGAAGAACAAACCCAGGAAGAAGAGCAGCAAAAGCGGATCAAAGCCCGCCCGCGCAACAACGAGTATGACTCCGACACGGGTCCGGGCACGGGGATGGCGGGGAGGCGCACCGGCACGATCAACCGTGACGGCAGCACCTCGCCGGTGTCTGAGATGGGAACGGCGACGGGATCGCTGAGCCAGCCGCTGCCTCAGTTAAGCCCGGAGGAGCTCGATCGGATGAAGGAGGAGGGCAGCGCGAGCTTTGGGAAGCGGCCGGGGCGCATCGACGCGCGCCCGCGCAACAACATCTACATGCGCGGCACGGGACCGGGCACGGGGCGCACGGCCATCCGAGTGGGCACGATCAATCGTGACGGCAGTACTTCGCCGGTGTCCGCAATGGGATCGGCGACGGGGCCGCTGAGCCAGCCGGTGAAGCAGTACACCTCCGAGGAGCTGGATCAGATGAAGGAGGAGAACAGCCAGAACTTCGGGAAGCGGCCGGGGCGCATCGACGCGCGGCCGCGCAACAACATCTACATGCCGGGCACGGGGCCTGGCACCGGGCGCACGGCGATCCGCGTGGGCACAATCAACCGCGATGGCAGTACTTCGCCGGTGTCTGGACTGGGATCGGCCACAAGGCCGTCGAGCCTGCCGCCTTCACGCATCATGACGCCGCGCCCGACGCCGGCGGATGCGTATGCGCAGCCGAAGTCTGTGGCGGCGACGCCCGGGATGGAGGGCACGATCAAGACGGGGACAGAGCAGTTTGGCGTGAACCCGATGCAAGGCATGCAAATGCCGAAGCCGATGGTGCCGCCGGTGATCGGAGCTGCGGTTCCAGCACTCGCGCCGGTGATGGCAAACAACAACCTGACGAAATCCACAGTGTCCACCCCACAGGTGTCAGCGTCTTCACCCGCTGGAGCCACGGGGACGGCTTCGCCACCGAGCAGCCTTGGCATGCCAAACACAGGCACGCTGCAGGCAAACACGGGGCTGCTTGGCAGCGGTGCGGGTACATTGGGGCAGGGCGGGTCGCAGAAGCAGCCGGACTCTGTGAAGAAGGATCCGCCGGGTCGGGCGAAAGGTGGACCGGTGAAGGCTGGAAAGGCCTACCTGGTGGGTGAGAAAGGGCCGGAGATCATTGTGCCCAGGCAGAGCGGCCATGTAGTGCCGAATCATGCCATCTCCGCTGCGGCGCTGATGGAGATGAAGCGCGCCGGGAAGAACATCGTGCTGCCGAAGGGGGCGGTGGGAGCAAAGTTTTTTGAGACGCGTCAGGCTCCGCAGAAAAAGGCATGCCGGGGCAGGTGATGCTCTGTTTTGTGAGAAAGAATACTGGATTAAATTTGTCAAGAATTTGCACACTGACCCCATTTTGGGGGCGGTCCGAACCCCGGGTGCCGTTCATGGCTGTCCTTTTTCTTGAGCGGAGCGAGGGCTGCATCGCTGTGGTTTTCATGCGGTTTCCGGGGTGCGACGTGTGGGAGGATCTGTGAATGCGGTGCGAGTGGCGGAGGGGAAGAATGGGCTTGGTAAAAAGGGGTTGAGTTTCAGAAAAATTTGCAGATGATCCGCGAAATCATGATGGCCGACCTCAGGATGGTCTGCACGCTTTTGCCCTAACTTTGCCCCTGAAACTGAGACCCGGTGACTATGAAAACGACACTCTTCACACTCCTCCTGCTTTGTGTCGGTTCCTCGCTGCGGGCGGCTGCGCCGACGGTGGTCAGCACTGCGTCTCCGCTGCTGGAAACCAAGGGCATGGTGGAAATCCTCATGGCGGATGGCTCGGCGCAGCAGGTGCGCAAGCTCCTGAGCATGTCTCCCGTTACGCTGAACGTCATGACGGACGGTGGCATTGGCAAAATCCCGCTCGACACGCTGCATCCGCAAACGCTCACAGTGCTCTACTCCATGCTGGAAACGCCGGAGCAAAAGCAGGCGCGGAAGGACCGGGAAGCTGCCGCTGCGCAGAGCTACCGTGAGAGTCAAGCCATCAAGCAACGCCAGGCGGCTGAGGAAAACGCCATGATCGCCGCGCAGCAGCGTGCTGAAGCAGCGAGACAGGAGGCGGCCCGGCAGGCGGCCGCTGAGGCCCGGGCGCGGCAGATGGAACGACTGCTGGAGGCCCAGAGGATACAGGCGGCCCAGACAGCCGCCCGCAATGCCGAGCTGGCTGCGGCGGAACGCCGGCGCGCCGAGGCTGAGGAGCGCTGGAGGCGGTACAATCTGGATGTGGCCACGCTGCGGGCACTGCAGGACTTGACGTACATCGCGCAGCTCGAATACCTGCGCAAGCTGGGCTATGTGATCCAGTAAGGGTGGTGAATCTGCGAACGCATGCGGGGGGCGGACATCGTTTCAATGTAGGCGGTGTGAGGTGGTGCCTGCAGGCAGAGGATAGATCAGTAGTGCTGCAGGAGTTTTTTCGTTTCAGGCTGGCGAGATTGGATGAGGTGAGAGCGACCTAACTATATAGCAGCGGCGTTGTTTGGTGAACTTGAGGAGGTGGACTGTTGGTGAATATTTTGTCAAGAATTTGCACACTGACCCCCTTTTGCTGCCTGCTGGCGGATGAAAAACGGGCGCGGTTTGGACTCCGCATCTACGGCGGGCGGGCTTGGTTATTTGTCGGAGGCGATGGCGGCGCGGTAGTTGGCGTGGGCGCGGAAGTATTCGGACTGGGCTTCGACTTCGAGGACTTTGGCGTCGAAGCTGGCCTGCTCGCGGATCTGGAGGGCGAGGAGGTCGGTGGCGCCTTGCTTGAGGCGCTCGGCTTCGGCGGTGGCGAGCTGCTGGGCGAGATCGACGTTGCGCCGGGTCTGGCGGAGAACTTCGTGGGCGGCGAGGAGGGCGCTGTGGGCGTCTCGCACGTCGGCGGTGATGCGCTGGCGGGCGAAGAGCATTTCCTGATTGAGGCGCTCGATCTGGGCGTCGGCGACATCGACGCGGCCTTTGGCTTCGCGGCGCTGGAGGGGCATCTTGAACTCGACCTTGGCCTCGATCTCGGTGCGCTCCAGGGCTGAGGGGAGTCTGCTGCTGGTGCCCTGGGCGGCCTGCACGCCGACTTCGAGGCTGGGGAGGAGGTTGTTTTTGGCGAGGCGGCGGTCGATGCCGGTTTTCTCCAGGGTGAGCTCGATGCGGCGCATCTCGGGGCGGAAGATGAGGGCCTTGGCGATGTCCACGGTGAGCTGGGATTCAGCTGGGTGGCTGTGAGTGGGGAAGGCGGAGGGGAGGCGGGTGCGCGGGGCGAGGATGGGCTCAGCGGAGCGGAGGTCGCGGTAGAAGAGGGAGAGCTCAATGGTGGCGGCCTGCAGGCGGCGGCGGGCCTGGACGACGGCGATCTCACGGCTGACGACGAGGCGCTGATTGTCCACCTGGACGATGGGGGCGGAAGCGCCGTTTTTCACTTGCTGGGCGATGGCGGAGTCGCGCTCTTTGGCGACGCGGAGGAGCTCTTCGGTGAGGTTGAGGCGCTGGCCTGCGGAGAGCCAGCCATAGTAGGAGATGGTAGCGGCGCGAATGAAGTCGAGGTACTGCCGGAAGATGATGGGATCGGCGAGTTCCTGATCAATCTGCGCCTGCCAGAGGGTGGCGCGGCGGCGGTCGATGGTGCCGTCCCGCAGTAGGGGGATGCGGAAGCCGAGGATGCCTTCGCCATCGGTGCTGGTGCGGTCTTTGTTGTAGTTTGGCAGGAAGCCGCTGCTGAGGCGGTAGCCGCCGTAGACGCCGCCGCCCCAGTTGGTGAGGGGCTGCTCCAGCATGGTGTAGGCGGTCTGGCCGTCGTAGTAGCCGGAGGGGGCGAAGGTGCCGCCGGCATTGAGGTTGAGGTCAAAGGCGCCCATGGCCTGGCGCGCGCGGCCATTGGCGATGTCCTGCTCGATCATGGCGGCGAGGTAGGGCGGGTACTGGGTCTTGACGCTTTGCAGGACTTCCGGGAGCAGCAGCGGGCGGGATTTCTCCTTTTCTTTTTCCTCCGGCGCGGCCTCAAGGCCTGCGAAGGGGAGCATGAGGGCGACCATGGCGGCGCGGCAGCGGTTGATGGCCTGCGGGGGGAGGGCAGTGCGTAGGGTGGGCACGTGAGGGCGCGCGGCAGCGTCAGGACTGGGAGCGCTGGTTTTTAACCGGCTCTGGAGAAAGCTCCGCGATGCGGGGAGGCCCCGCCTTTCCGAGGAGGGCTGGTGTCTTGCGGATGTAGCAGGGACGTTCGCCCAGAGCCGATAAAATATCGGCGCTCCCAGCAATGAGCTCCGCCTGACACGGACGGTCTTAGGTGATGGGGCAGGTTCATTGAAACCACGATGCCACGGCTTTACAGCGTGGCGTGGATGGCTGGCATGCTGGGCTTGTGCGCCGGCGGTTGGGATCTTGGTGCTGGTGTTCATCAGGTTCAGGGTCGTGTTCGCGTTCAGTGTCATTTGGAAAATCACTTCTTGGTGGGGTCGAGCTTGCCGTCGGCGTTGGAGTTCACGGCGGGGAAGCCGTTGATCTGGCGCCAGAGCTCAAACCAGAGGGGGACTTCATCGAGGAGGAACCAGGCATTGGCGCGGGTGCCCTGGCGCAGCCAGCGCTCGCGGTCCGGCCAGCCGACGGTGACGGGGCCCTTGCCGTCGCCACGATCCACCACATCATCGGCGGGGCCGATGAGGACGCGGAAGCGGCCCTGGCCGTCATCGCTGGCGTCCACAAAGACGACTTCGCCGCCAAAGGTGCCGATGGCGAGCTGCGGCCAGCCGATGGCCTGCACGGCGGGCCAGCCCTCAAAGGCGAGGCGCACGGGGCTGCCGGGAGTGACGACGCCGTTTTCTTCCTTCCGCGCGTGGATGAGCGGCATGTCGTTGCCGTCCACCCAGATTTCGACGTTGCGGCTGTCGCTCTCGGGAATGATGATGCAGATGAGGGAGCCGGGGCGAAGGTAGGTGCCGTCTGTGACGGCGACCTGGAGGACGACGCCATCGCGTGGGGCCTCGACGATCTGGCGGAGGTTTTGATTGATCTGCACGTCGATGACGGAGAGATCGCGCTCTGCGGTGGCGACTTCGCCGAGGGCGCTGCCTTTGGAGGCGTGGATGGAGGCGATGAGGGCATCCATGTCATTGCCGGTGCGCTTGAGGGCGGCTTCTGCGGACTTGAGATCGGCGCTTGTCGCGTCCCGCTGGAGGGTGGCGAGCTCCATGCTGCGCTGGGATTCGAGCTGCTTGCTGAAGAGCTCCTGCGTGCGCTTGTGATTGAGCTGCGCTGTTTCTGCGGCGATTTTCGCACCGGCGACGCGCTGGTGCGCGCCATCGATGGCCTGGGCCTTGGCGAGCTCCTGCTGGGTGATCTGCGCGGTGAGGGATTCGACGCGGCCCTGGGCGAAGTCGCGACGGCTTTCGATGGCTTCGCGCTGGGCGCGGAGGTTGGCGAGAAGGTTGGGGTCGTTGTCCTGGATCTCGATGATGAGCTCGCCTTTTTTCACGCGCTGGCCTTCGGTGATGTGGAGATTGCGCACGCGGCCGGAGACCTGGGCCTCCACATTCACACGGCGGTCCAGCGGATTGAAGGCGATGACGCGGCCGGTGCCGGCGACGAACTGTCGCCACGGGAGAAACAGGAGCGCGATGGCGAGCACGGTGAAGCTGACGAGCAGCAGGCGGCTGAAGATGCGCGTGAAGCGTGCGGGGCTGGCGAGGCTGAGCGCGGGAAGGGGGGGCGCGGAGGAAGCGAGGGGGGAGGCGGTGGCTGTAAGTGGCGTCATGGGCGGGTGCGGGGCGCTGGGAGCGAGGACGAGTTCGAGTAGGAGGACGAGGACGAGAAGATCACGCGGCGGTGGAGGTCGGTGTCAGGTGAGGGAGCGAATTCGGGGTGCGAGTCAGACGGGGGTCTTGTGTGATGCCTGGTTTAGTCGGAATCTGTACGCGCTGGCCGGACCGGCTGAAGCCGGGACTACAATACGTGCTGTGCGTGACGCGTATGCGCTGGGCGTTGCGGGGCGCTTTGATCGAGGACGAGTTCGAGTAGGAGGACGAGGACGAGAGGATCATGCGACGGAGGCGGGAGATTGCGGGGTGGTGCCATCGCTCAGGTGGCAGGGGGCGAGCTCGATGATCTGATCACACTGGTTGCTTACCTGGGAATCGCGGGTGGTGAGGATGACGGTCCATGGGTTTGATTTGTCCAGGATGGCGGCGGAGAGCTGGGCGAAGGAGGCGTCGTCCATGTTGTCGAGCAATTCGTCGATGAGCAGGAGGCGGGGGCGCTGTGCGAGGGCGCGGGCGAGGAGGAGGCGCATGCGCTGATTTCCGGAGAGGGGTGCGCCGCCGATCTTGAGGTGGAGATTCAGGCCTTCGGGGCGGGCGAGGAGTTCATCGAGCAGGCCGACTTGTTTCAGTGCGGCGCGGATTTCGTCCATGCCGATGTCGCTGCGCCCGAGGCGGAGATTTTCAATGACGGTGGCGTCCATGATCTCGTCGCGGCGGAGGAGCTGGGTGCTTTCGCGCAGGGCTTCGAGGTCCCAGCTGCGGAGGTCCACGCCGTCGATGGTGACGAAGCCGGCGGAGGGCTGGCGGAGGCCGAAGAGGATATCGAGCAGGGAGCTGGCACCGGCGCCGTGTGGGCCTACGATGGCGGCGGTGGCGCCTGCGGGGATGGTGAAGCTGCGCCCGCTGAAGAGGGGGATGGTGGGGAGATGGGCAAAGGAGACTCCGCTGGCTACGACTTCAGCACCGAGGCCGCGCGTGGCGGGCTTTTCGCCGCCTTCGCGCTCGGTTTCGAGATCGAAGATGTGGCCGAGCTTGTCCATGGCGGCCATGGCGTCGTACCAGGCTTCGAGTTTTTTGCCGAGTTTGGCGAGGGAGGCGACGATGCCGCTCATGATGATCTCGCTGGCGACGAGCTGGCCAAGGGTGATCTGCTGGCTGATGACGAGGTAGCCGCCGACGACGAGCAGCGCGGCGGAGGCGACGACCTGCAGCGTGAGCAGTGCGGCGACCTGGCGCATGAGGACGCGGAAGTGCCTGCCGCGCGCCATGACGTAGCCGGTGCTGAGTTCATTGGCGCGCTCATGGGCCATGCGGCTGCCGCCGGGGCCTTTGAAGAGGAAGGGGAAATGGGCGACTTCTTCAAACCAGTTCACGAGGTCGTACTTCATGCGTGATTCCTCGATGCTGGTGTCCACCGCGCCGCGGCCGAGCAGCCAGAGGCTGAGGATGATGAGGGACAGCAGGACGGCGGCGAAGATCAGCAGCAGCGGATGGTAAACGGAGAGCAGCAGCATGCCGATGAGGCCGCCAAAGACGAGGTTCACGCCATCGAGCAGCAGCAGGGCGGTGGACTTCTGCGCGGTGACGACATCGAGGAAGCGGTTCACCATTTCCGGGGCGTGCACTTCATCATGCACCTGCGCCTTCACGCGTGGCAGGCGGTAGGCGAGGTCCGAGGCGGCGCGCACAAAGATGCGGCGCTGGATCATGTCTGACACATAGAACTGAAAGCCGGTGACGACGGCCTGCAAACCGAGGCAGCCAAAGAGGGCGAGGGACACAATCACCAAGGCCTGGAGGTAGGGACGTGCCTGACCGCCGAAGGCGAGATTGCTGACGATGGCATCCACCGCCATGGGGACGGCGAGGTAGAGCAGCGCGGAGATGACCGAGAACATGAGCAGCGTGCGGACTTCCTGCTTCTCTGCGAGCAGCAGGCCGATGAAGCGCCGCGCGGGGCTGAGGCCTGCGTGGTCATGATGGGGGTCGTGGCCGTGCTGCGGTGCGGCGCTGAGCTCCTGCGTGGCGCGATCGAGGTGGACGATGCCGGCCTCCACCACGGTGTGCACGCTTTCTACCCCGACGAGGTTTGCGAGGGCCTGACGCGTGACGGTGAGGCGGTGGGTGGGGTGCTCCCCGTCTGCGAGGCGGAGGCTGAACCAGCCGGCGTAGGTGATGACGAGCCAGCGGCTCTCCACGCTGCTCCAGATGACCACGGGGGAGTCTGCATGGGCCTGCCACACGGCTTCGCTGAGGGGCAGGCGCGCAGGAGCGATCTGCATGCCTGCGCCTGCTGCGGCGGCGCTGAGCTGCGCGAGGGGATCGCTTTGTGCCTGCGTGGCGTGGTGGATGGCTAAACGGGCACGCTCCGGGGTGATCTCACTGCCGAGGATGGCGGAGAGCTGGAGCAGAGTCGTGGGGGAAAGGATGGGCTGGGGAGTGGATGGCGGTGTCAAAATTAAAGGAAAATTCGCGTCTTATACGTGTTGCTAGCACAGGTGGACTCACTCTTGTGACTGCAAAAAAAAGCGATGAATGTAATCAGGCGGAAGTGCAAGGAACGGGGCCTGAGGGAATGGGTGTTTGTGGGTGAAGGATTGGCTGGGTGAGAGGGGGGGATGATGGTGGTGGGACTTAGGGGGATGGGGTGTGGCGGGTGTTTTCATGCAGCGACGGGACTGCATGCAGGACATTGGGAATGCGGGGACGCTGGCTGCTGATGAGGGATGGTGGTCACGGGGAGGAAGGAGTTGTTTGCCTCGCGAAAGCGGTAGCTGCGATGCAGGCTTGCGCTGTGCATCTATGCGCCACCTGCCACGAAAGGCGGTCATGCACGGTGCAGACAAATTCGTTTATTCTCCCGCGCTCCTTCAGAGCGCGGCCTTGAAAGAGACACCCTCATCATCGAAAACCCAGGGCTTGCGCCCTGGGCTGACTCCTGCGGGCCGTTGGCCCACAATCAACGAGACTCACCTTAATTGATTGCCACTCTTGCCTGGCAATTTTACATGGCGGACGGTGGGCTGTGGCCGGAGAACGTGATTTACCCCGCGAAAGCGGTAGCTGCGATGCAGGCTTGCGCCTTGCATCTGCGCGACCGCAGTCCAAAAGCTGGCGCGTGGATTGAGGGGCCTGTGCTTTTACTGAGTGCTGCTCACGCTGCAGCACTGGGCCAGCGTTGAATCACTCAATGAACTCGAGGGTGCCGTCGGTGAGGCGGTAGAAGGCACCGACGATCTTGATCTCTTTCTTGTCCTCCATCTCCTTGAGGATGGGGCTCAGGGCGCGGATCTGGGAGACGGCGTGGCGGACGTTGTTCCGGGCCACGTGGCGCATGTAGAGGGGGTTGGAGGAGACCTGCTCGCCGGGGAAGTTGTTGCTCAGGGCCACGGCGGGTTTGATCTTGGCGAGGAGGGTGGTGAGATTGCCCAGCTGCACGTCGTCGATGGCTCCCTTGATGGCACCGCAGTGCTGGTGGCCCATGACGAGGATCATCTTGGCCTCGGCGACTTTGCAGGCGAACTCCATGCTGCCGAGGATGTCTTCATTCACCAGGTTTCCCGCGACGCGGGCCACGAAGACATCGCCGATGCCCTGGTCGAAGACGTCCTCCACGGGGACGCGGCTGTCCAGGCAGCTGAGCACGACGGCTTTGGGATACTGGCCGACGGCGGATTTGCGCACCTGCTCGGGGTGATTGCGGCGGGTGACCTGGCCGCTGCGGAAGCGCCTGTTGCCGTCTTTGAAATGCTGCAGCACCTCATCCGGGGTCAGGCGGGCCTGCTCCTCGGCGGTGGTGACATGGCTGTCGGCGAGATCTTCCTCCGGTATGTCGCTCGCATAGGCGGCGATGGTGGGCTCTGAGGCGATGAGATCGCTCTGGATGCGCTGGAGGAGTATTTCGGCACGGGCGGCGTCCAGGGTGACTTCGATCTGCACTTTGACGGTGTCTTCGGGATCGGCGTCATGGGAGTCAATGCCGCGCACGGGGACGGTCATGTGGCCCTCGGCGCCGATCTCTTCGAGCAGTGCGTCCACGTGCTCCTCCACGGCGGGGTCGCAGATGATGGAGACGCGTTTCATGGGGGGCTGATTCATGAGTAAGTGTGTTGAAGGGGGGAATGTAGTTCTAGTGTTTATCTCTTGCGTGCAAGCGATTCGTTCCAATTCAAGAATTGGCATACAACGTTCGCTTTGCTAAATGTGAGGAAATGGCTTTTTGAACTACCACCACCTGCGCTACTTTCGTGCCATCGCCACGGAGGGAAGCCTGACGCAGTCGGCGAAGCATCTGAAGCTGTCGCAGTCGGCGCAGAGCGTGCAGCTGCGCAGCCTGGAGGAGAGCCTGGGGCTGGCGTTGTTTGAGCGGAAGCACAAGGCGCTGGTGCTGACGGAGGCGGGACGGATCGCGCTGGAGTATGCGAATGCGATTTTTCACAGCGGGGAGGAGCTGACGGACCTGCTGAAGAATCGCGCGGGGCGGAGTCGTGGGCTGTTGCGGGTGGGGGCGGCATCGAACTTGTCGCGGAATTTCCAGCTGAGCTTTTTGCGTCCGCTGATTCCACGGGATGATGTGGAGCTGATCATTCACTCGGGCAGTCTGCGCGAGCTGCTGGCGCAACTGCAGACGCACACGCTGGATGTGGTGCTGTCCAACACGCCGGTGCGGCGTGATACGGAGACGGGCTGGCACAGCCATCTGCTGGATGAGCAGGCGGTGAGCCTGGTGGGGCACAAGAAGCGGGGGATGAAGCCTTTTCGTTTTCCTGAAGACTTGGAAAAGGTGCCGATTGTGCTGCCGAGTCTGGAGAGCAGCATCCGCACGGCGTTTGATGTGCTGATGGATCAGACGGGGATACGGCCCATCATCGCGGCGGAGGTGGATGACATGGCGATGCTGCGACTGATGGCGCGTGAGACGCACGGAGTGACGCTGGTGCCGCCAGTGGTGGTGAAGGATGAGTTGGAGAGCGGGGAGCTGGTGGAGCGGCACAAGTTTCCGCAGATCAAGGAGAGCTTTTATGCGATCACGCCGAGCCGGCGGTTTCCGAATTTGATTTTGAGGGAGCTGATGAAGCGACAGGGGCTGTGATCAGAGGCGCCTTTAATTGGCGATTTTGTCGGGTTCGACTTTATGATAAAGCTGCTGTCAGTATGATGTCTCAGTTATTGTTCTCGGAAGTGGTTTCTCTCTAAATGTGAGCTTAACTGTTCAGCACTCGTTGCTTTATCATACTCACAAGTTGTTGAAAATCGGGAGGTTGTTCTGAAAGGGGGAGTCCCAGCAGTTTGCGAGCTATTGCAGTATTTTTATCTTTTCCCTGAATTTGTCTTCCGTCCGTATCTTTAACCTCGAAGCATGGCCCAACTATTGAATTGAAAATTTCTTTGCCGGAAATTAGAGAAAGCCAATCACCGGCACCATACTGAAGAGCGCTATTATCTCCCGTGAGGCGGCGAATCCAGTGATCAAGCCGTTGCTCTCTAAATGCAGGCTCCAATTGCTGCTGTGTTTCGTGATTTTTTTCAACCAAGCCGCGACAAGCTTGAAGTTGGGCTAGAGCCGAAGCTCGATCTTTGAAGTCGTCTGGGTTTCTAAATGATGCGTTCGGTGGTTGAATCAACCTCTCTCTTATTTCAAGCAAAACTAGATTGACCGCATTTAAATATAACCGCTGCTGACAATGATTCAAAATCATCTGACTTAAGTTGTCCTTGCTTACTTTTAGAAACTCACTTTTCGAAATAAAGGCTGGATCTATAAAATAATTTTCAAGTTCATGCTTCCTCCATACTAGTAAATTGTATGAATCGGGATCTGGAAAACGAGTCCAACTTGTTTCCACAAATGAATCATTTCTTCCATCTCGATCTATGACGAAATAGTAATTGCGATGCTGATAAAACATCGCTTTCGCAGCTTGTTGTATGTTTTCACAAGAACCGAGGGCAGCAATATTTACCGCAGTTAGATCATTCTGATCCAATAATGATCGAAGCACGGAAGGATCGAAAGATCCGTCACTTTCACCTTCAACAAGCAGGAGATGCCGGGCATCTCGATTAATCTGGGAGGGTAGTCCGCCAGTGACGACAACGCTCATGACTTTGATACGTTGGTTTTATTTGGCATTAAAATAGCCCTTTGTCTTTCTTCGACGCTGCCAAAAATGTGCTCGGAATGAGTGGCGAGCACATATTGGTTATTTGGAGCCAATCGGATAAGTTGTTTTACAAAGTCACCATGCCATTCGGCATTTAAATGAAGTTCAGGTTCATCAATCAAAACGATGGTCGGATTTTCCTCTGAGTGTCTCCAAATTAAAAACAGTGTGGAAACAATCTCTTTCTGACCAGAACTCAAGGCATCGAAAGTGAACGAGGCCTCGCTGTCTTCTCGTTGAACACGAAAATCAATGGTTCCTTTGACATTGCGAAGCTGTTCGATTTTTCCACCTGCATATCGCAAAAGCAACTCATTAAGCTTTTCCGCAGTTGCTTTGGATTGAGATTCATTGATGTCCTCAAAAAGAGAGGCTCTTCCAAGCATTGAAGACAGCATTTCAGTTTTGAATGCGCTAATAGTTGAAACAACCCTTCCAAAGCGGCTTCGTGCGGGACCCATGCGGATACCTCGGGGTGATGACCTTTCCGTCAGAGCCGCGAGATCAATGCTCCCCTCCTGAACTTTTCGACTACTATTGAAGTGTAGAAGAGGGGGAAGAATCAATGGTTCACCTGTGATACCAAGCAGCTTCATTAAACCATCATCAGAAAGATCTATATCCTCCCACTCCCGACGATTCCATTTTCTAGCCCAATCTTCCTTGCCTCCAACAACATTAATACCATTTTTTCGCGTTATATTGACCTGAATTTTCATTGCTTTTCCGTTCAGTTCAAAATCTCCGTCAATTGTGCAATTGTCAGCCCCTGACTTGATGAACAAATCGGATAATTCAAGAAGCCAATCGGCTTCGGCTAGGAGTCGATTGACTCTTGATCCAGCGTATGAGCACAAAAACAATAGCCCAATACATTCGAGCACAGAGGTCTTGCCGCCGCCGTTTTCGCTGCCGAGAACCAAAATGTCAGGGTCTCCCATGAGTTGTGGTTTTGGAAAAAAAACCTCCAACTCATCGAGCCTTTTATAATTCTGAATTTTGAGACGCCTTAAGCGCAAAATCTGCTTTTTTTCGGGGCTTGCCATAGTGACCGAATTTTAACCAATACGACGCCAGTTGCACGAGATCTTTTGGTCCCTGAATTTTCAACAGATATTCTTGCTGTAGGGACACCAGTGGAGACAATCAGGTGGTGTCCCATTTTCCAATCCTTTAAAATTAACGGTTGACGTGGCGGAGCGTCTCTCCATTACCGTCATTTTATAGCAAACCGCTGCTGTTTTTTAGATCAAGGCAATCTTCATCGCGACGATGTTGGGCTTGGAACTGGTGAGGCTGAAGACAATGAGGTAGTTGGGGGAGAATGACGGATCACCAGCCGCCGCCCATGGCTTTGATGAGGCGGACGGTTGAGATGTAGCGCTGGGCGGTGACTTGATTGGCCTGGCGTTCGGTTTGGAGGCGGGTGCGTTCGGCGTCGAGGAATTCGAGGTAGCCGACGGTGCCGCTGTCGTAGCGGGCGTGGGTGAGTTCGGCGGCCTGGGAGGCGGCGGCGAGGGCTTCGTTTTGGGCGGCGGATTGCTCGGCGCGGTAGCGGATTTGCGCGAGGGTGGTCTCGACGTCCTTCAATGCGGAGAGCACGGCCTGACGATAATTGGCGATGGCTTCTTCACGGGCTTCGCGTTTTAGGCGCACGTTGGCGCGGATGAGGGCGAAGCCGGTGATGGGGAGGCTGAGGCTGGGGCCAAAGGACCAGACGCGGCTGTCTGCGGTGAAGAGATCGCTGGTGTTTTTGCTCAGGTAGCCGCCCTGGGCGGTGAGGCTGATGGCGGGGAAGTAGGCGGCGGTGGCGACGCCGATGTCGGCATTGCGCGCGGCGACGAGGCGCTCGGCTGCGGCGACATCGGGACGGCGCTCGAGGATGCTGGCGGGAAGTCCGGCGGGGATGGTGGGTGGTGAGCCGCGCAGGGGGCGCTCGGTCATGAGGAAGTTTGTGGCGGGGACGCCGCAGAGGAGGGAGAGATTGTCGCAGGCTTCCTGACGCTGGCGTTTGATGTCGGCGAGTTCGGCCTTGGCGGTGGCGACTTCAGTTTTGGAGCGTGCGACGTCGGTCTCCATAATGGTGCCGGCATTGAAGCGCTGCTGGATGAGGACGAGGCCTTTTTCACGCAGGGCGATGGTGCGGCGCAGCGAGGCGAGATCGGCATCAAGCGCGCGAAGCTGGAAGTAGGTGGCGGCGACGTCTCCGGTGAGGGTGAGGAGGACGTTGTTGAAATCGGCAGCGCTGGATTCGGACTTGGCGCGGGCGGATTCAAAGGAGCGGCGCACCTTGCCCCAGAGATCGAGCTCGTAGCTGAGGTCGAGGGTTTGGCTGAAGGTGTTGATCTGCGAGGAGGGGATATTGACGGGGACGGGCGTGGGCAGATGGGCGGAGGTGCGCTCGCGCTTGTTGCGTGAGTTGAGATCGAAGGCGGGGAACCAATCGGTGGCGGCGGCGCGGGCATTGGCGCGTGACTGCTGGATGCGTGCGTAGGCGGCGCGGAGGTTTTGATTGTCCGCGATGGCGAGGGCTTCGAGGCGGTTGAGCTCGCTGTCGTGAAAGACTTTCCACCAGTCGCCTTTGGGTGCGGCATCGCGCGGGGCGCTGGGCTGCCAGCGCCAGGTGGCGGGGGTGATGTCGGTGGTGTCCGGCTTTTTGTAATCAGGCCCGACGGTGCAGGCCGCGAGCCCCATGAGGAGGACGGGGACGAGGCAGAGGCGTGGGGCGGTGGGGGGCATGGGGAGTGAGGGAAGGAATGCGGAATGCGGAGGTTCGGGTCTCGTGCTCGTCCTCCTACTCGAACTCGTCCTCGATTCTGCAGCGAGGCTGGGGATGAAATGCGGAGTGGCGACGTGCGGAGGGGAAGTGGATGCAGAGAGCTGAGACGGCGTGGCGGAAGAGGTGTCTGAATATGCGAGGCCGCTGCCGGAACCGCCTAAAGGCGGGACTACAATACGTGTTTGGCGTGATGCGGCGTGAGGGGCAATGCGGGGCGGGGGGATCGAGGACGAGTTCGAGTAGGAGGACGAGTTCGAGTTGGGCGCTATGCGATAGAGGGGGCGGGCTGGGGAGGCAGGGCGTCTTCGCGGGCGGCGCGGCGGGCTTCGCGTTTTTCGGAGCGGCGGCGGCGCCATTCGACGATGTCGTCGAAGTAGGAGTAGATGACGGGTGTGGCGAGGAGGGTGAGGAGGAGGGACAAGGTCTGGCCGCCGAGGATGACTCCGGCGGTGGCGTTGTTGAAAGCTGCGCCGACGCCGCGTGCGAACATCATGGGCACCATGCCGGCGACGAAGGCGAGCGTGGTCATGAGGATGGGGCGGAGTCGGTCTTTGTTGGCTTTGAGGATGGCTTCGAGGCGATCCAGTCCTTTGGCACGAAGCTGGATGGTGTGATCGATTTGAAGGATGCCGTTTTTCTTCACCATGCCGAAGAGGACGAGGACGCCGAGCATGGAGAAGAGATTGAGCGACTGATTAAAGATGATGAGGGAGAGGATGGCGAAGGGCAGAGTGAGCGGCAGCGCGAGGAGGATGGTGAGCGGATGAATCCAGCTCTCAAACTGCGCGGCGAGGATGAGATACATGAAGACGAAGGCCATGAGGAAGGCCATGCCGAAGGCTTTGCCGGTGCGTGCCATTTCCTTGGACCGGCCTGCGACGCCGCTGCTGTAGTCGGCGGGGAGGTTTTGCTTTTTCACGATGGCATCAATGGCATCGACGATTTTGCTTTCGCCGACATCGGGTGCGTTGTTCGCGCTGATGGTGACCTGACGGCGGCGGTTGAGGCGGTCGATTTGTGAAGGGCCGGAGGTTTGATCGAGCTTGAGCACGTTGTCGAGCGCTACGGGGACGCCGCTGGCGCTGGGGACGGAGAGCTGGGCCATGGCTTCGCGGTTGTTGCGGTAGCCGGCTTCGGCGCGCAGGTGGATGTCGTACTGCTCACCGGCTTCATCGTAGGTGGAGACATCGAGACCGCCGACGAGGAGGCGCAGGGTGGTGGAAAGATCGGCGATGTTGACACCAAGCTGACCGGCTTTGCTGCGATCCACACTGGCGGTGATCTCGGGCTTGCCGCTGATGAGGGTGGAGTCGAGATCGCGAATGCCGGGGATGTTTTTGGCTTCCTTCATGATGACATCCGTGGCGGCGGTGAGGCGGTCGAGATCGGGGCCTGCGACGTAGAACTGGATGTTGGCGCTGGACTGTCCGGTGTTGAAGGGAGGCACGGCGAGAACGGTCATGCGCCACTCGGCGGGGTACTTGGGCAGGATCTCTTTGCGCACCTGATCCATGATGTCCTGCTGCGTGGCTTGGCGGGTGTCGGGATCGGTGAGGCGGACGTAGATGCCGGCGAGATTGGGCACGCGCTGGTCGTTGTCACCAATGGTAAGGAGGGTGGACTCCACGCCGGGCAGGGCGCGGATGCTGCGTGCGACGCGCTCGCCGAGGAGGTCTGTGGAAGCGAGGGTGGTGCCTTCAGGGACGCGGATGTTGACGATGAACTCGGCTTCTTCGGTGGGGGGCATGAAGCTTTTTTGCACGATGCCCATGAGGGTGGGCAGGGAGGCGAGCGCGCCGAAGCAGGCGAGCAGGACGACCCAGCGGTGGCGCATGGAGAAGCGCAGCATGATCATGTAGATGGCCTCGATGGGGCGGTAGAAAATATTCACCACGCGATCGAGCGCGCGCTCGATCCAGCTCTTGCGGCGGCGGCCGAGCATGCGTGCTGCGAGGGATGGAACGAGGGTGAAACTGATGAGCAGGGAGACGGCGATGGCGAAGGCCATGGTGAGGCCGAAGCTCTTCAAGAACATGCCGACGATGCCGCTGAGGAAGGCGACGGGGACGAAGACGGCGAGCAACGAGAGCGTGGTGGCCATGACGGCGAGACCGATCTCGCGTGTGCCATTGATGGCGGCGTCATGCGCGTTTTCGCCTTTCTCCTCCATGTGATGGACGATGTTTTCCACGACGATGATGGCGTCATCAATGACGATGCCGACGGCGAGCGCGAGGGCGACGAGGCTGATCTGATTGAGGGTGACATCCTGCGCCCACATGACGCCGAAGGCGGCGATGATGGAGGTGGGAATGGACAGGGCGGCGATGACGGTGGCGCGGGTGTTTCCAAGAAAGAGCAGCACGATGAGCGCAGCAAACACGGCACCGAGGATGAGATGCTCTTGCACGGCATGGGTGCTGGTGCGGATGACGAGGGAATTGTCACGCACGACATTGATGGAGTAACCAGCGGGGAGGATTTTCTTCACTTCGTCCAGGCGCTCCTGCACGGCGTCGACCACCTTGATGGTGTTTTCGCCGGACTGCTTGCGCAGGGAAATGACGACGCTGGGGATGCCATTGCGGCGTGCGGCGGTCTGCGGCTCTTCTTCGCCATCGTCCACGCGGGCCACGTCTCCGAGGCGCACGAGGCCACCGTCTTTTTCACGCACGACCATCTGGCGGAGTTCGGCCACGGAGGCGGCCTTGCCGAGGACGCGCAGGCCTTCCTGGCTGGCGGCGTCCTTCACGGTGCCTGCGGGGATCTGCACGTTTTGGGAACGCAGTGCTTTTTGTACATCGATGGCGGTGAGATTGAAGGAGCGCAGGCGCACGGGGTCCATCCACACATTGATCTGGCGTTTGCGTCCGCCGAGGAGGGTGGCCTGACCGACGCCGGGCACGCTTTCAAGCTGACGGCGCAGGACCTTGTCTGCGTATTCGGTGATCTCGCGCGCGGGGCGGTCTGCAGTGAGCGCGACGTTGAGGATGGGCGAGGCATCGGGATCGAGCTTTTCGACGATGGGCGGATCGGCATCGTCGGGGAGATCGACGATGATGCGGTTCACGCGGTCGCGGATTTCCTGCGCGGCGACGTCCACGTTCTTTTCCAGCAGGAAGACGACGATGACCTGGGAGATGCCTTCGCTGGAGACGGAGCGCAGTTCATCGATGCCGCTGACGGTGTTCACCGCTTCTTCGATCTTGTCGGTGATCTGAGTTTCCACTTCCTTCGGCGTGGCGCCATTGAGACGCGTGGTGATGGCGACGGTGGGGAAGTCCACCTTCGGAAAGCGATCCACCGGCAGGCGGGTGTAACCGATGAGGCCGACGACGACAAACACCAGCACGATGACGCTGGCGAGGACGGGGCGCTGAACACAGATGCGGGCGAGCCATTGCATGAGGGAGAAGGGGGAGGGGGGATTAAGCCGGGGAGGTGAAAGCGGCGCTGGCAGTTGGAGCTTGAGTGCGGTGGGCTAAGCTCATGGGCGGAGAGACGAGGCTGTGGACGTTCGGTTTGCCGCAGAGGGGCAGAGAGGCGGAGGGAGCAGAGATGGAAGAGTGTTTGGAGGAGGGCTGAGAATAGTCGATGGTATTACGTGGGAATTAATACCATTCGTGTTGGAGGGCTTTGGGGCGCTCATGGTGATGCGTTAGGATTGAGGGGCCGTTTGCACGGGGACGCCGTCGGCGGCATCGGGGCCGGGGGAGAGGACGACGTTTTCGCCCTGCTTTACGCCGCGGCGGATTTCGATGCGGTCTTTGTCGGTCTCGCCGACTTCCACGAGGCGCTCGGTGAGCTGGCCGGACTCGACGACCCAGATTTTTTGATTGGCGCCATCGGCGCGCACGGCGTTCGCGGGAATGGTGATGGCGGTCTGCGGTGGGAGCGCGAGGCGGGCTTCGGCAAAGAGGCCGGGGCGGAGGCGGCCATCGGTGTTGAGCACTTCGGCCTCCACCTGGAGATCGCGGGTTTCTGCGCGCACGGCGGCGCCGATGAACTTGACGGTGCCGGTGAAGACTTCGCCGGGAAACGGGGACACGCTGAACTCCACGGTCTGCCCCACGCGGATGAGTCCGACGGAGGGCTCCGCGACATTCACGAGGAGGCGCAGGTGCTGAAGATCGACGACTTGCGCGACCTTGGAGTTTGCCATCACGTATTCGCCAGCTGTGACAAAGCGCTCTGACACGGTGCCGGCAAACGGGGCGCGGATGGTGGCGTCTTCCAGGGACTTCTTGCTCATGTCGCGGCGTGCTTCTGCTGCGGAGAGGCTGGCGGCGGCACCATCGCGATCTGCCTTGATGCGGGCGAAGTCGGTTTCGGCGACGGCTTTCATCTGCGCGAGCGGGGCGTTGCGCTTCACTTCGCTCTCAGCGAGATCGAGCTTGGATTTTGCCTGCACGACATTGGCTTCGGCTTCGGCGAGATTGAGCTCGGCGGTGCGGCTGTCGAGCTGCACGAGGACATCGCCGGTTTTGACGATGGTGCCGCGTTCGACGGGGGTCTCCATCACTTTGCCGGTGGTGTCTGCGGCCACGGCGGCGTTTAGTGCGGCGGTGATTTCACCGGTGAGGCGCAGGTAGCGCGGCATGGGGCCTTGCTGTGCGGCGGCTGTTTTGACGGAGATGGCGGCGACAGGTTTTTGCGCTGCGGCGGGTGCGGCAGCGGGTGCTTTGCTGCAGCCGGTGAGGGCGAGGCCCAGCGCGCTGAGGGCGAGTGCGGGGGCG
>CALRWM010000071.1:0-29879 GCA_943371875.1 Prosthecobacter debontii
AGTTCATGTACTTCAGCGCGGCAGCCATCTGCTTGTTGGCGATGGGCCAGTTGCCGAATTTGTTGTCGAGATCGTTTTCGCCATCGAGCAGGTAGATGCGGATGGGTTTGCGCTCTGAGGCACGGATCAGCGAGGGATAAACATCCCCGCCTTTCAGATCGACGAAGGAGCCCACCCAGGAGAGGACTTTGCGAAATTTGTCAGGCCGCTCCCACGCGACGGTGAAGGAGCAAATGCCGCCTGAGGAACCACCTGCGATGGCCCAGGCTTCAGGCTGCGGTCGAAACTTGGTTTGATAGCGCTTCTGAACCTCGGGCAGAATTTCGTCGATCAAGAAACTCGCATAGGCAGGCCCAAGTGAGTCGTACTCAAAGCCACGATTGGCAGCCTTCTCACCGGGCTTTTGCTTCGTCATGCGACCCGGATCAATGAAGACACCCACCGTACGCGGCATCTCTTTTTTATGAATGAGATTGTCGAAGACCACCGAGGCACGCATGGAGCCGCTGGGATCGACATGGCGCGAGCCATCCTGCCAGACCATGAGGCAGGTTTCCTCACCAGGCTTGAAGCCTGCTGGCAGGTAGATGGTTATAGTTCGCACGGTGTCGGGAAAGACCTCGCTGGTGTTCCACTCAAACTTCTCCAGCCTGCCCTGCGGCACATCTTTCTGCGGCAGGCTGTCGGCAGTGTACTCGAAATGTTCGACGTGCACGGTCCCCGCAAGGTGAGGCATTCCCTCAGACTCCACACGGTAGCCCGTTTCGGTGAAGTTGGGCATGTCAGTGACGAGCACCTGCAGGCCGTCCTCGCCCAGCGCTGTCATCTCGCCGATCAAGGTGCCATCCTGCTGCACGACTCGTGCAGGTTTGGGATCAATGATGGCCCATGCGACTGTGGTCGCTTCAATCTTTGCCGCCGCCCTGCCTTGTGTCAGGTTTTGCCGGCCAAATAGGCGCACGACCTGGTCATGCAGCATCTTTTGCGCATCGGAAGTCGATGTTTTTCCCAAAGCCGCCGCGATCTGCCGCGGTGTGATGGAGGGCAGTCCACCCGGTTTGTTTTGAGCAGAACTGAAAGTGACCGCGAAGAGGAACAACGAAAAAAGGGCAAGACGCATGTGTGGGGTTTTTAACGCCACAGGGTGCGATGGAATATCGCTGATTTCCCTAGATGCAGTTTTAGCAATCAAAGAGCGGGCGGATCATGAGGTTCTGGAGCCTCAAGTCCTTGCTTCACAGTGCTGCCGTGAAGGGTGTCTTGCCATGTGGCAGAGCCGCCGTGCGCAGACGCGCCTCAATGCCTTCCATCATGGCGCGCACGTGGCTCCATTTGGTGCGGTCGCGCATGAGGTCCATGCTCTTTTCAAACGATCCCCACTGAATGACTTCGATGTCCACATGGCGCACGCCCCAGTTGTCCATCATGGAGCGGTTCGGTTTGTACAAATCGATGGTGCCGGTGCCGACGAGGGCGCTGCCATAATCATCCACCACATAGGTGACGCCCGGCTGGCCAGCGATGCGGAACAGCGTGCCGACAGGAAAGCGCGACCAGTCAGCCGCAGCGCTGCGCACGCTGCCAAATCTCAAATTGGTCCCGATCGCATTCTTCACCCCATAGATAATATGATCACTTTCATCGTGCGTGTAGGCGGTCGTGCGCACACGCATCTGAGAATTGCGATACAAACTTGACGCCGTCAGCAGCGGCGGCTTCGGGTCATCAAGCACAAAGGTGTAGCGCTTGATCGTGCTGGGACGGAACGGAACATTGTTCGCCAAGGCCTTGCGCACCTCATATTTGACGCCGGTTTGCAAGGGAGCGGACGATTTGTGCCGCATTTCCTTCCAGGTGGAGAGCAGCGATTGCTTAGGAAGAGCGCAGCTAGAAAGCGTGGCCAACAAGACACCACAGAGGCCAGAGGTCATCAAACGTGAGTTGTACATGGCTGGATAGTTTTGGAATTACGAAAATGATACTGTAATTTTCATATATCTTCAATATAAAAAGAATAGTTTCCATACTATTAAAGTTTAATAAAACTTAATTTCCATATCCTCTGGATAGGTGCACTTCTCTCCTTCAAGCCAGCCGAGCAGGATGTTTTACCCTTCGAGCCTCCCTTACCCCTTTATTCTGCCTGCTCTTCCCACAGCTTTCGCCAGTGGTCGAGGCGCTCTTTGATGCGAGCTTCCAGGCCGTTGGCGGTGGGGTCGTAGTACTGCTTCCCGCCTTCCAGACAGCGCTGAGGGACGAAGCCGCCCTCATAGTTGTGTGGGTACAGGTATCCTTCCCCGTGACCGAACTCTTTGGCGGCTTTCTTGTGATGGGCGTCCCGCAGGTGCTTGGGCACAGGGAGGGTACGACCATTTTTCACATCTTCCAAAGCAGCATCGATGGCGGTGTAGGAGCGGTTGCTCTTCGGCGCGGTGGCATTGTAAATGGTGGCATGCGCCAGAATGATCCGCGCCTCCGGCATACCGATGAATTCGACGGCCTGTTGCGCAGCCACTGCAACGCGCAGAGCGTTACTATCAGCCATGCCAATGTCCTCACTGGCGGCAATGACAATGCGCCGGGCGATGAAACGGATGTCCTCCCCGGCATAGAGCATCTTGGCCAGCCAGTAGAGCGCCGCGTCGGGATCTGACGCGCGCATGCTTTTGATGAAGGCGCTGATCGTGTCGTAGTGCGCATCGCCGTCCCCGTCATACACCACGGTTTTTTGCTGCACGGATTCCTCTGCAGCGTTCAGCGTGATCACGATCTCACCCGCGGCATCCGGCTGCGTCGAGAGCACAGCAAGCTCCAGCGCATTGAGGCAGCGGCGCGCATCCCCATCCGCCACCGTGGCGAGGTGCAGACGCGCGTCCGGTTCGATGCAGGCGTGCATGCCACCCAGGCCGCGCTCCACATCGCTCAAGGCACGGTCCATCAGCGCTTCGAGGTCGGGAATGCCCAGCGGCTCCAGAGTAAAAACCTGGGAGCGGCTGACCAGCGGGCTGTTCACATAGAAGAAAGGATTGTGCGTGGTCGCGCCGATGAAACGCAGCGTGCCGCGCTCGAGATGCGGCAGCAGCACATCCTGCTGCGCTTTGTTGAAGCGGTGAATTTCATCCACAAAGAGGATGGTCGTCTTGTTGTAGAGCCGGATGTGATGCCCGGCATTCTCCGCCTCCTTGCGGATGTCAGCCACGCTGCTCTCCACGCCGCTGAGCGTGACGAAGCGAGATTTCGTCTCCTGAGAGATGATGTGCGCCAGCGTCGTCTTGCCCACACCGGGCGGTCCGTAGAGGATGAGCGAGGAAAAGCGATCCGCCTGCACGGCACGGCGCAGCAGCTTGCCCTCCGCCAGAATGTGCTGCTGGCCAGCATACTCCTCCAGCGTACGCGGCCGCATGCGCGAGGCCAGTGGCGCGCCTGCATGGTGCACCGCTGCGCCCGCTCGTGGCGGCTCAGAGGGTGGAGAGGCAAAAAAATCGTCGCTCATGCAGTGGAAGGGACGATGAATGACGCGGAAACGCTCCGGCAGCAAATCGCAGTTTGCACCGGCGGTCGTTTGATGTTCGATAACGCCCCCTGATGAAGCTCTCCAAAAAAGCCGAATACGCCCTCCGCGCCCTCGTGGCGATGGGGCGTGAGCGCGAGGGCACGAATTTCTCCATCCAGGATCTGGCCAGCAAGGAACACATCCCCCTGAAATTCCTGGAGCAGATCCTGCTGGCCCTGAAAAACGGCGGCCTGCTGCGCAGCAAGCGCGGCGTGGGCGGCGGCTACCAGCTCGTGACCCATCCTGCTCGAATCACGATTGGAGAGGTGGTAACGCTGTTTGACGGCCCGTTTGACCCCATCCCAGGGGCGGATCAGGATGCTCTGGGGCAGGTCTTCCGCGGCCTGCGTGACCAGGTGGCGCAGTGGTTCGCGGAGCACACCGTGGCGCAAATCATCGCCAAGGAGAGATCACGTGAGGCTGTGTCGTTCGATATTTGATCACATGCCAAAAAGCCACATGGCAGTAATTAACCGTCCAGACTTTGTTGAGGAACTGACCGCCGATGAGGGCCAGTGAGGCTTAGTCAGGGCAGTGGAAGGTGCGTGAGTGGGAAAAGTAGAATCGGAGGCAGCAGAGTTGGCGGGCACGACGGTTGCATAAATAGTCTCAGCCGTAGAAGCCTCAACAATTCTTCCCCACAGTGAGGGACATTTTACTGCCAGTTGCCGAAGGCGTAGGGATTGTTGGAGTTGATCGGAGGCTGCTGGTTGTAGCCACTGTTGGGGTAATAGCCGCCCTGCTGGCCACCATAGTTCTGATTATAGCCTCCCTGCTGACCGTAGCCATAGCTGGGCTGCTGGCTGTAGCCTTGATTGTAGCCCGGACTGCAGTTCCGCTGACCGTAACCCTGCTGCGCATATGATGCCTGCTGTGGGTAGCCACGCTGGCCGTTGTTCAGCATGCTCCCGGCCAGAGCTCCGAGGATGCCCCCGATGGCTGCGCCTTCCAGACCGCGGTGGCGCTGATTACCAATGATGCCACCGGCACCCGCACCAATCAGCGCCCCGGCAACGGTTCCACCACTACCGCCGCTCCCATATCCTCCACCGTAGCCCCCACCGTAGCCATAGGGATCCGCGCAGGAGGTCAGGGAGAATGTCAGCAGCAGGGTTCCAAAGGTCAGCGTGCGAACGAGGGAAGTCTTCATGAGGTGGTGATGTGAATCTTGTCCTGCACTCTGACGCGCCCTTTAACGAACTATTCGATTATATTTCCGCTACATCTCGGAATGCATCCCGGCAGTTGCAAAAGCCCCATGCTGCGGCTCGTTGCCACCCCACCATGAAGCTCCTCCCTGCCCTTCTGCTTGCCACGCTCGCCGCCGTTTCCCCGCTCGGGGCGGCAGATTCGTATGACATCGTCGTCTATGGCGGTTCCTCCGGAGGAATCACGGCAGCCATCCAGGCAGCACGCATGGGCAAAACCGCCGTTCTCATCGAACCCACGAAGTTTCTCGGCGGCCTGACCACCGGCGGCCTCGGTGCCACGGACATCGGCAACAAAAAGGCCATCGGCGGCATGTCGCGTGAGTTTTACGCCAACGTATTCAAGTACTACAACGACCCGGCCAAGTGGCAGCATCAGACGCGTGACGAATACTTCGCCAAAAAGCAGCACGGCAACACCGGCAGCGAAGACACCATGTGGACCTTCGAGCCGCATGTGGCCACAGAGATCTACGACGCTATGCTCGCCACCGTGAAGGACAAGGTGACCGTGGTTTTCAGCGAGCGCCTCGATTTAAAAAAGGGCGTGGTCAAAGAGGGCACTCGCATCACAAAGATCCTCATGGAGAGCGGCCGTTCCTTTGAAGGGAAGATGTTCATCGACGCCACCTATGAGGGCGACTTGATGGCCAAGGCCGGCGTGAGCTACGCCGTGGGCCGCGAGCCGAATGCGCAATTTGGCGAGACGATCAACGGCGTGCAAAAGGTAAAAACGATCCATCATCAGTTCACCAAGAACGTCAATCCCTACGTGGTGCCCGGCGATCCGAAAAGCGGCGTGCTGCCCGGCATTGATCCCGGCGACATCGGTGAGGATGAAAGCGGCGACCGCAAGCTGCAGGCCTACAACTTCCGCATGTGCACCACCGACGTGCCAGAAAACCGCCTCGAGTGGGAGAAGCCGGCGAACTACGACGAGAAGTGGTTTGAACTGGCCCTGCGCAATGTCGAGGCCGGTGACGAACGCATCTCCTGGGCCCCCACCTGGATGCCCAACCGCAAGACCGACACGAACAACAACTTCGCCATCAGCACCGACTTCATCGGCCAGAATTTTGCTTACCCAGACGCCGACTACGAAACCCGCGCGAAGATTTGGAAAGCCCACGAAGACTGGCAGAAAGGCCTCATGTGGACCTATGCGCACCACCCCCGTGTCCCTGAAAAGATGCGCACCGCCTTCCAGAAACTGGGTCTGGCCAAGGATGAATTCAAAGACAACGGCAACTGGCCCCGCCAGCTCTACGTGCGCGAGGCACGCCGCATGATCGGCGGCTACGTCATGAGCGAGAAGAACTGCAAACGCCGCGAGATCGTGGAGGACAGTGTCGGCATGGGTGCCTACAACATGGACTCCCACAACGTGCAGCGTTACATCACCAAGGAAGGCTTTGTGCGCAATGAGGGCGACATCCAGATCGGCACCCGCCCCTACCCCATCAGCTACCGCAGCATCACGCCCAAAGCGGAGGAGTGCACCAATCTCCTCGCACCCGTCTGCTTGAGCGCCACGCACATCGCCTACGGCAGCATCCGCATGGAGCCCGTCTTCATGGTCATGGGCCAGAGCTCCGCCACCGCAGCCGTCATCGCCATCGACTCCGGCAAAGACCTGCAGCAGATCGACCTCGCCAAGCTCAAGGAAAAGCTCCTCGCCGATGGCCAGATGCTCGACTTTGAATCACCGCCGATGCCGGAACATGTCTCGATCAGCAAAGAAAAGCTCGGCGGCATTGTCGTCGATGACAGTGAAGCCGAACTCACCGGCTTCACGTCCGAAGGCCACACCACACCAGGCTTTGTAGGAGAAGGCTATCGCCACGATGGAGACACCGCCAAAGGCGAGCAGAAAGCCCGCTTCACCCCCAGCCTGCCTGCCGCAGGCCAGTATCGCGTGGCCATTACTTACACTGCGCTGGCGAATCGTGCGGACAAGGTCCCCGTCATCATCCATCACGCCGATGGCGAGGCCACGGTGATCGTAGATCAGAAGAAGAAGGCTCACGAGAAAGATGTGCTGCTGCCTCTGGGCACCTACCGCTTTGAAAAAGGCAAAACCGGCTGGCTCGAAATCCGCAACGAAGGCACAAAGGGCCATGTGATCATTGATGCGGCGCAGTGGGTGCCTGCGAAGTAAGCCTCTATACTGCACCTGCATGAAAACGAGAGAAGGCTGCCTGCCATTAATCTCGGTTATGATCGCGGGAGGCATTGCCAGCGCCTTTCTCGATCCTTTTCTTGCTCTCCACGGTCAAACGGGCTGGGTTCGGTTCATCGCCATTTTCGCACTGTTTTTAGGGACCCCTTTGATTCTCTCATATTTGTGGAAGCCAAAAAAACTGAAACCCAAGGATCAAGACGAGTCTTGATCGACTGTTTTTCGTCCAGCGCTTCCATACCAAGAGAGGGTCGTTCTAGTTCCCTTGTCCGTAAGGGATCAAGATGATGCCTTTCCTGACCATCACATCTCACTTCGGCCGCTTCATCTCAAACATATCCCGCGTCCGGCAGTACCAGTTGGGACTCTGCATGCGGCCGATGGGATGATAGTTTCCCGGCTTCACCAGCCACGTTTCAGGATCCAGAATGCCATCGCGCACATGGATGCGCAGCACTTCGCCAATGATGAGCCGGTTGTCGCCGATCTCGATGATGCTGTGGCTTCGGCATTCAAAGCTGACGGGCGCTTCCGCTATACGCGGCGGTTTGACCACGCTGCTCGGCACAGCGGTGAGCCCCGCATGCAGCAATTCATTCTCACCCGGCGACAGCGTAGCCGCACAGAGATTCATTTTCTCGGCGAGCGCTTCATCGACAAGGTTCACAACGAACTCATGTGTCAGACGAATGTTGCGCGCGGTGTCCTTCGGCACACCGGCGGAGCGGTCGCCGGGACAGAGGCCGACGATGGGCGGGGAATCGCCCAGCACGTTGAAGAAGCTGAACGGCGCCGCATTCACGCGGCCTTCGGGATCAACGGTGGTCGTCAGGGCAATCGGACGCGGGGTGACGAGTCCTGCGAGGATCATGTAGGCGTCTTCGCGCAGGGGGCCGGTGAGGTCGAGTTCCATGGGGAGAGTGGGTTTCAACAAGGTGCCGGGGTTTCGCTTCGCGGCTGCGCAGCCTGACCCCGTTTGGAATTCCGGAATGGGGGTCAGGAGACCCCCACGCCTTGTGGCGCGGCTTGTTCGGCGCGGTATGCCTGCGCCAGCAAGGTCACGGGTTGGGTGACTTGGTGGCAAGGGTGATCCCCGCAGGAGCGGAGGCCGTTGGCGATTTGGAGATGGCAACCGGGGTTGCTCGTAGCCACGACGGGGGCCCCTGCCTGTCGCAGGTTCGCGACTTTGCGGTCCAGCAGCTTCTGGCTCTGCTCGGGCTGAGTGATGTTGTAAATGCCAGCGCTGCCGCAGCACCAGTTCGACTCCGGCAACTCCTTGAACACAAGCCCCGGAATGCTGTTCAGAATCTGCCGTGGCTGTGACACGACCTTCTGCCCATGGCAAAGGTGGCAGCTTTCATGATACGTCACCACCCCCACACCGGCACCGGCGGTTGGCTTGCGGAAGCGGATCTGCACCAGCCATTCGTGGATGTCCTTCACCTTCTTGTCCCACTGCTTTGCTTTTTCCGCATAGAAAGGATCATCTTGCAGCAGATGGCCATAGGTCTTCAAATGTGAGCCACAGCCGCCAGCATTGGTGATGATGGCATCGACATTATCGAGATCAAAGCTGTCGATCTGCCTGCGGGCGAGTTCTCGGGCGAGTTCTAGTTCACCATTGTGCGCATGCAATGATCCGCAGCAGCTTTGCGAACGCGGCGTGATGACTTCGCAGCCGTTCGCCAGCAGGACATCCGCAGTGTCGCGATTGATGTTCGAGAACGCGAGATCCTGAATGCAACCCGTGAGCAAACCGACGCGGTAGCCTTTGCTCTGCTGCGGCGCTTCCTCCGGCCAAATCAGGTCATCGGAAAATTTCTCCGCGATCTTCGGCGTCTGCGGCTCCAGCTTCATCAGCGAGGGCGGTATGAGTCCGAAGAAATGCACCTTGCGCATCAGCTTTTCCAAACCGGTGCTTTGGTAGATGCGCAGCACGCGACCAATCAAACGCAGCAACCACGGCCGCATGAAAATGACGTTCAAGCTGAGCCAGCGCCAGAAGTCGCGCTGCATGCCGTCATTCACCTGCGCCTGCTCGACTTCGGCACGCGCGGTTTCAAACAGCTCGGCGTAGTTCACACCAGCCGGGCACGCGGTCTGGCAGGCAAGACAGCCGAGGCAGTAGTACATTTCATCAGACAGCGCCTTGGAAACCTCGAGCTCGCCGTCCGCCACCGCACGCATGAGCGAGATGCGGCCACGTGGGCTGTTTCGTTCCAGCTTCGTCTCGACGTAGGTGGGACAAGTGGGCAGGCACATGCCGCAGTGCATGCACTGCTGCAGCACGGAATAGTCGATGGATTTGAGAAGATTGGCAGATGGCATGATCAGTTCCTCGGATCAAAAATCTTCCCGGGGTTCAGCAGGCCCTGGGGATCGAGAGCTTGTTTGATGCTCCGCATGAGTTCGAAGCTGCCTTCGCCAAGCTGGCGTCTGAGGAAGGCTTTTTTGGCAAGGCCGACGCCGTGCTCGCCAGTGACGGTACCGCCGAGGCGGATGGTTTCATCCACGATTTCTTCGAGCGCGATTTCAATGCGGTGCATCTCCTCGTGATCGCGTTCGTTGGTGAGGAAGGTGGGGTGCAGGTTGCCATCGCCCAGATGGCCGAAGGTGCCGATCTGCAGCTTGTGTTTCTTCGCCACGCTGTCGATAAAGGCGACCATTGTGGCGAGCTCGCTGCGCGGCACCGTCACGTCTTCGAGGATGGTGGTGGGGCGCACGCGGGCGAGCGCGGAGAAAGCATTGCGACGAGCAGCGGCGAGCTTCGCGCCTTCGGCTTCATCCGCAGCGGCGCGCACATCGCGCGCGCCATTGGCGGTGGCGAGCGCCATCATCTGCGCGGCTTCTTCTTCGACGACAACCGGATGGCCATCGGTCTCCATGAGCACGAGGGCCTCCACATCCGTGGGAAGGCCGATCTTGGCGTAATCTTCCACGCACTGCACCGTGACTCGATCAAGAAACTCCAGCGTGCAGGGAATGATCTTCGCGGCGATGATGGCCGAGATCGTCTTGGCAGCAGCGTCCATCGAATCATACAGCGCCAGCATCGTTTTGCGCGCCTTGGGGCGCGGTAGCACTTTCAGGATGACCTCAGTGATGATGCCCAGCGTGCCCTCACTGCCGATAAACAGGTCCTTCATCGAGTAGCCCGCCACGTCTTTGACGCACTTGTTGCCGAGAAATGTCAGCGTGCCGTCTGGCAGCACGACCTCGATACCCATGACATAATCGCGCGTCACGCCATACTTCAGCCCGCGCAGGCCGCCGGAGTTTTCGGCCACATTGCCACCGATGGTGGAGATCTTCATCGAGCCGGGGTCAGGCGGATAAAACAGGCCTACTTTGGCTGCGGCGTCGTCGATTTCCTTGGTGATGACACCGCTCTGCGCTCGCAGCGTGAGATTCTTCTCATCAACTTCGATGAGCTTGTCCATCTTCACGAGGCAGATCACGAGGCAGCCAGACAGCGGCACGCTGCCGCCGCTCAGACCGGTGCCAGAGCCGCGGGTGACCACGGGAACATTGTTTCTGCGGGCAAGTTTGACACATTCAGACACTTCCTCGGCGGTCAGCGGGAAAACGACGGCACCGGGACGCTGTTTGAGGGCGGCGGTGCCATCGAAACTGTAGGGCACAATGTCTTCTGCAGAGGTCAGCACCCGGTCAGGTGATAAGATTTCCTTCAGAGTGTCAATAAAGGGGGCTTCAATTTGGTTCACAGCGGGCATTCTGGCGAGATCGTGGTAGAGCGTCAACGCAGGCTGTGGTTGATTCTCATCACATGAAATTCAATCACCTCATTCGTTTCACACCTATTTATCAAAGCCGCGTCTGGGGTGGCCGTCGCATGGAAACCCTCTTGGGTGCCACCCTACCGGATGCAACCACGCCTTTTGGCGAAGCCTGGACGGTGTGCGACCGCCCTGAAGCCCCGAGTGTAACGGCGGAGGGCGTGACTTTGCATGAGCTGTGGACGAACCACCGCGAGGCTGTGTTTGGCAAAGCGCTGCTAAAATCCACCAGCCCCACTTTCCCGCTGCTGATGAAGATTCTCGATGCCTGCGACGATCTCTCGATCCAGGTGCATCCGCCCGCGAGCATGGCTGAGGAATTGAAAGGCGAGCCGAAGACTGAGATGTGGTACATCGCGCATGCAGATCCGGGTGCGAAGATCTACGCCGGTCTGAAGCCGGGAGCGACGCGCGCGGATTTCGAAACCGCGCTGAAAAACGGCACGGTGGCCGATGTCGTGCATGTGATCGAGGCCCGCACGGGCGACTGCCTCTTCATCCCAAGTGGCCGCGTCCACGCCATCGGCGCAGGATTGCTGATCTATGAAATCCAGCAGAACAGCGACACGACGTATCGTGTCTTCGACTGGAACCGTGTGGGGCTGGATGGCAAACCGCGCGCGCTGCACGTGCAGGAGTCCATGCAGAGCATCGACTTCACGGATTTCGAGCCCGGCGTGCAGCAAGTCCAGTCCAACGGCACGCTTGTGAACTGCGAGTATTTCAACGTCAAAGTGCTCAGTGGATCAAAGCAGGCAGGTGTTCCGGGCGAAAGCCTCACCCTCGCCGTCGTCAGCGGCAAGATCACCGTCAACGGCACGACCCTCAAAGCAGGAGACTTCGCCCTCGTTCCCGCGACCCTCGCCTCCTCCGCGCGTCTGGTGAAGCCGGCAGATGCGGAAAGTCAGTGGCTGGAGATCCGCGTGCCTGTGTGATTCAGCCTGGCATTCCCGCCCTACTGTTTGGCCGCAGGCACTTCGGCTTTCTTGACCTCAGGCGCTGCCTGCTCAGCAGGCTTGGTGGGGGCCGAGGCTGACGCAGGCTTCTTGATCTCGGGCACTGCCTGTTCAGCAGGCTTGGCGGGGGCAGAGGCTGACGCAGGCTTCTTGATCTCTGGCACAGGCTGCTCGGCGGACTTGGTCGCAGCAGGTGCGGCCACCTTTTTCGTTTCTGTCGCAGGCTTTTCGACCTTCTTGATCTCCATCTTGGGCTTTTCTGCCACCTTCTCGATCTTTTTGATCTCGGGGTCTTTTGGTGTGCTGGGCACGGCAATGAATTTGGCCTTCTCCGGATCCATCTTCGGCAGTTTGCCCTGCGGCACAGGCGGCAGCTTTTTCTCTGGAGCGGGCTTGGGGGTGACCGCAGCAGCTTTGGCCTTGGGCTCAGGTTGAGGAGCCTCCTTGCCACAGGCAACGAGCAGCAGAGCGATCAGGCACAAGCGGTGGTTCATGAGGCACGAATGGACACCGAACGGGCGTGCGCATCAAGCCCCTCAACTGCGCTGATCGCGCTGACGATGGGGTCGGACTTGGCACAGCTGTCGCGATCCAGCCGAATGATGCTGGTGCGGCGCTGAAACATGTCCGCCGTGATACCCGGGAAGGATTTACCGGAGCCGCCGGTGGGCAGCGTGTGGCTGGGACCAGCGAGGAAATCGCCGACGGCCACCGGGGAATGATTGCCCAAGAAGATGGCACCCGCCGTGCGAATGAGCGGCAGGATGGCGTCTTCACGCGTGGTGATGAGCGTGAGATGCTCGGGAGCAAAGTCATTCGCCAGACGCGCTCCGTCCTCCAAACTGGGGATGAGCATGAGGAAAACGCCTTTCTCCAGCACCGGGTTCAACTGGGCCTGACGGCTGAGCGTTTGAGACTGCTCCCCGACCTGCGCGACGACGGCATCAAGCAGTGCGGCATCATCCGTGAGGAAACCGGCCATGCTGTCCTTGCCGTGCTCAGCCTGCGCGAGGATGTCCGCAGCGATGAAGGCAGGGTTGCCTGACTTGTCGGCGAGGATGAGCACTTCGCTCGGGCCAGGCAGCAGATCAATGGAGACGACACCGAAGCTCTGGCGCTTGGCCTCGACCACATAGCTGTTTCCGGGTCCAAAGATTTTGACCACCGGACGAATCGTTTCGGTGCCAAAAGCCAGCGCCGCAATGGCCTGCGACCCGCCGATTTTATAGACCTCCGTGGCCCCCGCGAGCTTCAGCGCAGCAAGCAACCCCGGATTGACCGTGCCGTCGCGTCCGCAGGGGGTGCAGACGACGATCTCTGGCACGCCAGCCGCAGCGGCGATGGCGACTGTCATGATGGAGGTGGAAACCAGCGGCGCGGTGCCTCCAGGCACGTAACAGCCCACGCGCTCGAAAGGGTGGAAAACTTCGCCGACCGTGGCTCCCTGCTCGTTGGTGAATTCCCAGCCCTGGCGCATGCTGCGCTGAGCGAAGACCGACACGTTGCGGTGGGCGGATTCGAGGGCGCGCTTGAAGGTGGGATCGGCGGTCTCCCAGGCAGCATCCAGTTCGGCCTGCGTAATGCGCATCTGCGCAGCGGTAAGCTTGGCTCCGTCAAATTTCTCCGTGAGTTCGAGCACGGCTGCATCACCGCGCTCACGCACGGCTTTGATGACACCTGCGACGACTTCACGCACGGCATCGCTGGCCTCAGCACGGCGGTTGAGGGCGGCGGCAGCGGTGGCGTAGTCGGAATCGGTGTGGCGAATGATCTTCATCGGGAAGGTTTACGTGGCAAGAGAGGGTTCGGAGTCAAGGAGTCTCCACCTTGACCGTCACCTAACCCTCTTGGCCGCGAAGCCTTGACCTCCGTCTTACGGCACCACTTCACCGGAACCGGTGTACACCCACTTCTCCACCCGGCCGTTTTTGATGCGTGCCTGGGCTTCGGTCTCGAACTTGCCGAACATGGTCTGCGTTTCGTATTTCACGTTCACAGTCCAGTATTCTGCACCATCGATTTTTTCCTGTGCGGGATCTCCCCACGATTTGATGTTGTCGGGCTTGATTTCGGTGACTTCGCCGGACTTCATGCTGGCAAGGAGCAGCGGGTAGGAGCCGTCGGCATCTTTGGTGGGCTTGTCGTTGCTGGCACTGCCGCCACCAGTGGGGGCGGCCGGGGCGTTTTTGGCGCGCTCAGCGGCGGCCAGGCGGTATTCGTGGGCTTTGCGGGCGTTCTCGGTCTGGACGACTTTCACCTGCTCATAGGCGGCGGTGAAAACCTCCTTGAAGTCGGTTTCATCCATGGCGACGAGGCCGCGCATCGGAGAACCTGCGGAAGCTCCCACCACGAGGTTGGTCCCTTCCTGGCCCATGACGAAGATTTTGGTGCCGGCTTTGAAGGTGGTGGCAGCAGTGGCCTTGCCCATCTGCATCTTCAGTTCGAGGTCCTTCTTCATGGTCACCTGCTTCGGCGTGTTGAAGAAGCCTTTCGGCACAACGGCCCAGTTCTGGGTCAGCTCATCCACAGGTGGGAACACTGGAGCGACGAAGGCATTCGGGTCCACCGGCGGCGGCTCGGGAACCTTGGGCATCTCAGGTTTCGGCTCCTCGGGCTTCATCTCTGGCTTCGGCGCAGGCGCCTCCATGACGATCTTCGGCTCTTTTTTGACCGGCTTCGGCGCGGGGGCGACCACGATCTCCTGCTTGGGCTCCTCCTTTTTGGGAACGTGCTTGGTGAACTTCATGGCATCAGCAAAAGGCGGATACACATACTCGTAGGAGACGTAACCGACGGCGATGGCCAGGGCGATGACAATAAGAGGTTTCATGACAGTGGGGGAGTCTAGGAGAGAGGCCGGAAATAATCAACCGCCCTCATGCACCATTCTGGAAACGGGCCAGCCGGGGTTTTCTTGGGCTTGATCTCTCCTGCCCCACGCGGCTTGTGTAGCCCATGCCTAAAGACGTGATCCGCGTGCGAGGTGCACGGCAGCACAACCTCCAAAACATCGACGTGGACATCCCGCGGCACCAGCTCGTGGTCCTGACCGGCGTCAGCGGCAGCGGGAAGTCGTCGCTGGCGTTTGATACGCTCTTTGCCGAGGGCCAGCGCCGCTACGTGCAGAGCCTCTCCGCCTACGCCCGGCAGTTCCTCGGCCAGATGCAGAAGCCGGACGTGGATTTCATCGAGGGCCTGTCCCCGGCGGTGGCTATCGAGCAGGTGCATTCGAATCCGAATCCGCGCAGCACCATCGCCACCGTGACGGAGATCTACGACTACCTCCGCGTCCTCTACGCCGTGGCAGGCCAGCCCTACGATCCCCAGACGGGTGAAAAACTGCACCGCAGCACCCCGCCGGAGATCGCCGACAAAGTGCTGGCTCTGGGTGAAGGCACCCGCGTCATGGTCCTCTCCCCCCAGCCACCGGCCAGCGGCGCGGACACCCGGACCTTATTTGAGAAGCTCAAACGCCAGGGCTTCGTCCGCGTGCGCCTGAACGGCACCGTGGCGGAGCTGGAGGATTCACTCAAGCTGGAGGACGCAGAAACGCAGCAGGTGCAGATCGTCATCGACCGCCTCGTGGTGCGCCCCGACTCCCGCCAGCGCCTCATGGAGGCCATCGAAAGCTCCCTGCACTGGAACGAGCGCGAGGTGCAGTTTTTGGTGAACCTCGACGGCAGCGAGGAAATCCTCAGCTACACCACCGCCTTTGCCAATCCCCGCACCGGCTACGTGATCGAGCGCCTCACGCCGCAGCATTTCTCCTTCAACACCCATCTCGGCGCCTGCCCCGTCTGCGAAGGCACCGGCACCACGCCCACGCCCGATCCAACCCTGCTGGTGCCGGACGAGTCCAAATCCCTCGCCGATGGCGCGATCAAAGCCTGGTGGGCACGCCACCCGAAGGTGAAGCAGATTTTCAATCAAAGCATCGAGGCCCTGGCCAATCACTTCGGCGCTGCGATGGACATCCCCTTTCAAGACCTCCCGCAGGACTTCAAACACGCCCTATTTCATGGCACCGGCGCAGCCCCCATCACCACCGGCTGGAAAAAGACGGAGAACAAACGCAGCGTCGCCAAGCCCTTCGAAGGCCTGCTGCCTGAAATCGCCCGCATGTATCAAAACGCCGAAAGCGATGTGCTGCGCGCCGCGCTCTCGCGCCTGATGAATCCACAACCCTGCGTGACCTGCGGGGGCATGCGGTTGAAGCCAGAATCGCTGGCGGTCAAGCTGCGTGCTCAGGACAAAGACCTGAACATCCACGACTTCACCGCCCTGCAAACCCGCGACGCCTTGCTGTGGATGCGTGAGCTGGAAGTCACCGAGCAGCAGAAAGCCTACGTCGGCGAGCTCCAGCGCGAGATCTCCAAACGCATCGAGTTCCTCGAACAGGTCGGCCTCGGCTACCTCGCTCTGAACCGTGAGAGCGGCACTCTGTCCGGCGGCGAGATGCAGCGCATTCGCCTCGCCTCACAGATCGGTGCCGGACTCGCGGGTGTGCTCTATGTGCTGGACGAGCCCAGCATCGGCCTGCATCCCAGCGACAACGAGCGCCTCATTCAAACCCTCCTGCGCCTGCGGGATCTCGGCAACACCGTGCTCGTCGTGGAGCATGACGAAGCCACCATGCGCGCCGCAGACTACATCATCGAGCTCGGCCCCGGCGCCGGACAGCTCGGTGGCAAAATCACCGCACAAGGCACTCCCGCAGAGATCGCCTCGAATCCGAATTCCATCACCGGCGGTTTCCTGAGCGGCAGAGTTCGCATCGAGGCGAAAGCACTGCCCCAAACCCTGCTCACAGAGTCTTTGGGACCGCGCTCCAAGCACTCTCTCACCATCCACGGTGCCACCGAGCACAACCTGCGCAACGTCACCGCCGCCTTCCCACTCGGCAGCTTTACCTGCGTCACCGGCCCCTCCGGCAGCGGCAAATCGACCCTCGTCGATGACATCCTCATGCGCGCTCTGCGCCGCCATTTTTACGACGCCAAGGACATCCCCGGCACACACGAAAAAATCACCGGTCTGGAACAACTCGACAAAGTCGTCGTCATCGATCAGTCCCCCATCGGCCGCAGTCCACGCTCAAATCCCGCCACCTACACCGGCGCGTTTGGTCCCATCCGCGAACTTTTCGCACAACTGCCGCTGGCCCGCATGCGCGGCTACGACGCCGGGCGCTTCAGCTTCAACACACCCGGCGGCCGCTGTGAAAAATGCGAAGGCGATGGCGTCATCAAGATCGACATGCACTTCCTCGCCGATGTCTATGTCACTTGCGAATCCTGCAAAGGCCGCCGCTATGGCGCAGAAACCCTCGAAGTGACCTTCAAAGGCAAAAACATCGCCGATGTGCTGGACATGACCGTCAGCGAAGCCGTGCGCTTCTTTGACCGCAGCACCAGCATCGGCCCCAAGCTGCGCACGCTGGAAGAAACCGGCCTCGGCTACATCCGCCTCGGTCAGAGCGGAGCCTCCCTCTCTGGCGGTGAAGCCCAGCGCATCAAGCTCAGCGCCGAACTCGCCAAACGCAGCACCGGCCGCACCCTCTACGTCCTCGACGAACCCACCACCGGCCTCCACAGCGCCGACATCCAAACCCTCCTTGGCGTCCTCCTCCGCCTGCGCGATGCCGGCAACACCCTCATCGTCATCGAACACCACATCGATGTCATCCGCTGCGCCGACTGGATCATCGACCTCGGCCCCGGCGGCGGCACCGAAGGCGGCTACATTTTAGCCACGGGGACTCCCAAGCAGGTGGCTGCGAATGAGAAGAGCGTGACTGGAAGGTTTTTATTAATAGCATAAAGAAGCACTCAGCAATTTCTGCGGAGATTGGCCGGCAGAAGCGAACAGAAGCTTGCATGATGAGTTCAAGTCCGCACAGTCGCCATGATATGACACATCTGCACGTCTCCGCGCCAAAAAGAATCGAGTTGATCGACTCGACACTTCTTGAAGGAGACGTACGGGTGATCTTACCGCTGCTCCCTTCGAATTCCGTACAATGCGTGGTGACCTCCCCACCGTATTGGGGGCTTCGCGATTACGGCATTGAAGGTCAGATTGGACTTGAGCCAAGCATGGCAGCATTTTTGCGAGATCTCACCGGGGTCTTTTCAGAAGTGCGCCGCGTGTTGAAACCCGATGGGATCTTGTGGCTGAACATCGGAGATGGCTTCACTAGCGGGAATCGTGGCTGGCGCGCTCCGGACAAAAAAAATCCGAACCGCGCCATGGCTACTCGCCCCGATAATCCCCCCGGCCTAAAAGACAAAGACCTGCTGGGGATTCCGTGGAGGCTGGCATTTGCACTTCAAGATGACGGTTGGTATTTACGCAGTGACGTCGTTTGGAACAAACCCAATGCCATGCCGGAGAGCGTCAAGGACAGACCTACTAGGTCACATGAATATCTTTTCATGTTCACCAAGACCGGCCACTACAGTTACCATCACGAGAGCGTCAAGGAACAGGCGGAAAATGGCGCATTACGAAACAAGCGTTCAGTCTGGAACATCAATACCTGCTCATCGCTTAGTTCTCACATCGCTTCCTTCCCCCCTGCACTGGTGGAGCCATGCATACTGGCATCCTCTCGCGAGGGAGACTTCATACTTGATCCCTTTTTCGGTTCCGGGACGGTGGGACTCGTCGCCCAACAGCTCAAGCGGAAGTATGCAGGGATCGAACTGAACCCATCTTATGTGGCTGACGCCATGCATGCGCTCAATCCCACATCTTTCGGCTCCAAACACAACGGCAAAGGCAAAGGCGCGAACGACAACCATCATGAAAGTAATTTTACCCTCAACGAATCTGCAGGTGTCAGTCGCGTCCTCTTTGGAGGAGGTAAGGCGACTCTGCCTTCGTCAAGCGCTGTCGGTGACGGTGAGCGCCGTGCCGTTGCCTATGCTAGACCAGCAACTCCAAGAAAACGCATCGCCAAGTGACCTACAAGCATTGGCAAGCCGAGGAATCCGTGGTGAACTAGTTTTTCCGGTTCCCTGCCTGCTTGAGGAAAACCCACGCCTTCTCGGCTACTACCGTTTATTGATGGGATTCAGTCAGAAAGAGTTCTACAACAAAGGGAAACTTGGTCGTTTCAGCGCCTTGGAAGAAAAGGGGGTGATTCCAGCACGAGTAGCCAACGAAATCGGCGATCTGTGTCGGGCTTTTTGCACAAGAGCCTCGGAACTTCTTGGCGGAATCGGCATTGACCGCATTTCAGCCTCCTTGCTCGACGAACTTGCCTTGCTGACCCTCGGACCTCAGCTGCGTGGAAGCAATAACACCAAAATCGGCAAGGCAGCAAACAAGGACGTCTTCACCATCCTCGAAAAAGCTGTGGGTCATGCAGTAAAAAGCAGAACGGATGCAAGATTAGATGTTGAGAACTCATCGGGGAGAGAAGTTATTATTGCCTTTTCTGCCGATCCCGACATAAGCATTGTCGAATCTGTTTCAGCAGCAGAATCTCGGAAGATTATTGCTATTGAAATCAAAGGTGGCGAAGACCAATCCAATATTTGGAATCGGCTGGGAGAGGCCGAAAAAAGCCATCAAAGCGCCAAAGCTCGAGGATTTGTGGAGTTCTGGACGATCTACAATGTAAATAGCCTTGACCTTACCAAGGCGCGCGAGAAATCTCCAACCACCAATCGCTTTTACAGCCTGCCTGAGTTGAAAGATGAGAACTCAATAACTTTTAAGGACTTTCGAGATCGCATCATCTCCCTTGTCGGCATACGGGCGGGATGACATGGAGAGCATGTGTTTGCCACCGGAGCGCCTTAGCAGGTAGCGAACGAAATGCGCATGAAAAACGTGGCGAAGGAGTTACTGACACCGTTCCGGTGCAAGGGTCGAGAGCCCCTCCTATTTGCCGCAGCATCACTTCAGCGCCCTGACCAGCGGCTTCCCCATGCACACCGGCGGCTCCTGAATCCCCAGCCCCGCAGAAAGCGTCGGCGCAAGATCAGTAATGCTGAATTCATCCGCATAGCGCCCCGCCTTGAAGGGTGCACCGTAAAAGATGATGGGAATGTGCGTGTCATACGAAAACGGCGAACCATGCGTCGTCCCCGTCGCTGCCTTCCCCGTGCCCGCGATCAGCCAGGGCTTGAGAATCAGCACCGCATCGCCGCTGCGCTCGCCATTGAACCCATTGGCAATGCGCTGACCGATCACGCCCGGGGCGCGGCCTTCCAGCAATTGCTCACGTCCATAAACGGCATGAAACACGCCGGTGGAAAGCGCCCACTCACGAATGAAAGCGGTGAGCGTCTCTGGCTGGAGCTTTTTCTCCGCCAAGACGGCGTGATCGTAGTAGAGATTGCCGTCCACGAGGCGGGGCTTGAGGCTGCCTTTGGTGGAGAGAAAGTAGCGGCCTGCGCCGAAGTGTTCCACCACCTTGGTCTGCAACTCTCCGAGCATGTCAGCGACAGGCGGGCGGCCACCATCCAGTCCCTGCTCCTTCGCATTTTCAGGATTCGGTGCCACGCCATGGTCGGCGGTCAGCACCATCACCACATTGGCCAGCCCCACCTTCTTGTCGAGGTAGGCAAAGAGCTCCTTCAACTGCCGGTCCAGCCTCAAAGTGATGTCCTGCACCTCCTGTGAATAGGGTCCAAACTTGTGGCCGCAGTAGTCGATGGAGGAAAACGAAACACAGAGCAAATCGGGCTTGGTCCCCTGCCCCAGTTTCTCCCCTTCGATGGCCGCTTTCGCGAACTCGGCCAGGAGCTGATTGCCAAAAGGAGTGGAGAGAATCGGCTCATAACCTTCCGCCTCTTCCTTGATCACCTTGTGCGGAAAGGTGCTGGTCGTTTCACCAGCCAGATGAGATTCGCCCGCGGCCGCATCCGGCACGGGATACTGCTTCTCATCCAGCAGCCGATCCCAGGTCTGCCCCACAAAGGCATCCGGCCTCTTGCTGTCGTTAAAAGCCTTCACCCAGGCCGGCAGCTCCTTCTCATAGTAGCTGCTGGTGATGAAATTTCCCGTGGCCGACTCAAACCAATACGCCCCCGTGGGCTTCTTCCCGGCTGGCAGGATGGCCCCGCGATCCTTCACGGACATGCTGACCACCTTGGAGCCCCAGTGCAGCCGCATTTGATCCGCCACAGTCGCACCGATGAAATTGCGCGGCGACATCTTCCCTGCCTTCGCGTCTGGCTGAGTGCCCACGCCCGTCACGCTGGAATCCTCCACGCAGTACATCATTGCGCCGCTGCGCTTGTCAAACCAGTCATTGCCGATGACCCCGTGCATCATCGGCGAGCTGCCGCTGAAGAAGCTCGCATGCCCCGGCGCGGTGACAGTGGGATAATAATTGTACTGGGCGAAGGTCATGAAGGCGCCCTTGTCCGTGAGCTCGCGGAACCCACCTTCGACAAACTGATGGTGAAAGCGGTCCAGGTAGTCGTAGCGCAGCTGATCCACCAGAATCGCGACAACAAGCTTTGGGGCCTTGGGCGGCGCAGCCTGGGCTCCAGCGGAGCAAGCGGCGAGGGCGAGGAGAGAGATCAGGGTGCGATACTTCATAGGTGGAATGGGAGCGCAGTAAACAACCGGAAAGCAGCGAAAGTTTCAAGCCCTTCAGTTCATCACTGGCCTTGGATGCACTCCTGACTTGAACTGAAAGGCAACCGCAGGCATCGGGACTGCGTAGAATTCCCACGAAATGACCTCCCCTGAAACCACCCAGCTCGCAGCACATGTGAAGGGCATTTCCAAAAGCTTTGGCGATGGAGGCTCTAGACTGCAGGTGCTGAAGGAAATTGATCTGGAGGTGCGGCGAGGGGACATCACCATGCTGGTGGGGCCGTCGGGCTGCGGCAAAACAACGCTCATCAGCATCATCGCCGGCACGCTCAAGGCGGATGCAGGGGAGCTGACCGTGTTTGGCCATGATCTGCGCAAGATGTCCACAGCGGCGATCACGCGTTTTCGCTCGCGGCACATCGGTTTCATTTTCCAGTCCTTCAATCTCATCCCAACGCTGACCTGCGCGGAAAACGTGAGCGTGCCGCTGCTGATTCAAGGCGTGGGAGCATCCAAGGCGGAAAAGCGGGCGAAGGAAGTTTTGGATCAGGTGGGGCTGGGAGACCGCTGCAAAAACCGCCCCTCACAACTTTCCGGCGGGCAGCAGCAGCGCGTGGCCATCGCCCGTGCGCTGGTGCATGAGCCCCAGCTCATCATCTGCGACGAACCCACCGCCGCACTGGACGCGAAGAACGGTCATGTGGTGATGGAACTCTTCGAACACGTGGCGCGCGGCAAAGATCGCGCCGTCTTGATCGTGACACACGACAACCGCATCTTTCATCACGCCAACCGCATCGCCAACATGGACGACGGCCGCGTGGTGGAAATCCATGACGTAGATGCCAGCCATCCGCCGCCAGAGCATTTGAAGCAGGTGGAGCGGCTGTAGAACGACCAAGGCGACGGGGTCTCCCGACCCCGTTTCACCTATCCGATGGTCATGAGTCCGCTGCGTCTTGGAGGTCTGGAGAAGCGGCAACACCTTGGGCGGCTGGCGGGGCATCTCCTTCTGTTTGCGGCTGCGGCTGCATATCCGGCAATGAATCGATATAAAGAGCCTCCACCTTCTCACGCGCCCACGGTGTGCGGCGGAGGAAGACGAGGCTGGACTTGATGCTGGGCTGCCAGTTAAAGCAGTTGATCGGGATCATCCGGCCGAGCATCTCCCAGCCGTAGTGTTCGACGAGCTGCGTGACGATCATTTGAAGGGTGATGCCATGGAGCGGATTTTTGGGACCGGCGGCGTGCATGATGAGTTCGTGGATTGAGTTTATTCTTCCGGCAGGTCGCCTGATTTCGCGGCTTTGACAATCTTCGCCTGCGCCTTCGCGTCCAGTGCTTTCACTTTGACATAGCTGCCATCAAAATAAGCGCGTGCACCATGATAGTAGCCGGTATTCGCACCGATGATTTCGAGCTTTTTGTCGCGGAGGATGAAACTTAGATTCGTCTCATCGGTCTTTTCTTTGTCCCGGCCCTTGTCGCTGAACCAGCCGATGCTTGGGTTCCATGCCGCAATGCCCGAAAGCCCGCCCACATGCGAGGTGGGGCCGCGCACGCATTGGATGATGAAATGCAGATGCCCCTCGCGCTCCACAACCTCAATGCTGCCGCCGTAGCTGTCGGTCCAGTAGCCGGTCAGCGTTTCGTCTTTCCAATCGTGAATCAAACCTTTGAGCCATTCGGAGCGCATATCCTCAAGTCCCGCAGCGGCCTCCAGATATTCCGGCGAATCCAACGCCAGTTCGCCCTGAGCATTCGCACCGGTGTACATGGGCGAGCGCGCGAGGTAATCGCGGTATACCACCCAGGCGCGCTGGTCTTCCTTGAGCTTGTTAAACTCCTCTTCCGGCAGTGACTGCTTGGCCGCAGCCCAGGCTGCGTTCAGGGCGCGATCCGCTTTGTCGAACGCCGCTTTCGCCGCCTTGGCATCCAAAGGTTTGTCCTGTGCGCTGACCATATTGAGGCAGACCGTCAGCATCAGAAGTGTGAAGAATGAAATCGCGATTCGCATGTGGCATCAGATTAGCTCCGGGCACCGGCATGTCCATGGTTTGCCACCTGTTATTTCGACCTCTTGATCATCAAGCTCCGGCGGATTTTGAATGCATGTTCACGCCTTGCCAAAGAAGGTTTTACCTCTAGCCTCCGCGGTCTCCGATCCCCTACGTCATTTACATGAATCTCTACGAACAATTCGTCCAATGGGCCGGCAGTTTGAATGCACAGCAGGTGGCTGACTGGCTGCGCCATCTGGAATGGAACCGCGTGGTGCCGGAGATCACGGGCAAGTTCATCGGTTTCCTGCTCGGATTTGGTGCCAGCTGGTTCCTGCTCTTCCGCCGTCATTTAAAATCACTCGACCGCCTGCGTCGTGGAGATTCGGACGACGTGCTGTTTCAGGCCCATTTTCTCGCTCCCGTGCCGGGCTCGGACAAATACGTCCTCCTCTTTCGCAATCTGATGCCGAGCACCACGGTGAACGATCTCTACGACAATCCTGCCGCACGCAAAATTGTGCTCGAACTGGCAGACATCACCACCCTGCAAAAGCCTGTGCTGCGCACTGAAGGCGTTCTGGGCTTTGAATTGCTCAACGATGCCTTCAACCACATCGCCGGACATCTGGCCATCACACCGTTCCCTCGTGATACCTGGCTCTTCGCCATGACCTGCGAAGACCGCCAGGTGGTGCGTCGCAAATGCGTGCGCTGCTTCCTCGTGCGTCCCGCCGAGCTCGAACGCTTCGCCAACTGGCGCTGGTGCCGTGACAACGTGGTCTGCGAACAGCCCTGGCACTGGTACCGCATCGTCGCACTTCACCAGCTCGCCACTGTGTGGAAGGAAGAAGAGAAGGCCGCACAAAACCCCTCTCCAAAAACGCAGGGCATGCCGCTGGTGGACAAGCACGCCACCCACCGCCGCATCCGCGCACTGTCCGCCGGCATCTTCGCCAACGAAAAACCCGTGGGCACGCCGACACAGATCGACTGGCCTGCGCAGGAGTGGGAGCTCAAGAAGCTGGGCCTCGACCTCAACGCGGCGAACCCTTGAGCCACCCGAGCACAAGGATCAGCGCGAACAGCCCAAGACCCATGCCCCAATACAAGCGCGAGCGGTCAGGCTCAGGTTGGGGTGCAGACGGTTGCCCCTCAATCTTCACCGTCTGTGGCAGCAGATCGGCGATCTGACTTAACTCCGGCAACTGCTGCCCGGGCTGCGCCTGTGCCTTCACCATCTGCTTCCAGTCCACCGCCATCACGAGATCCACGCCGGGATTTTGCTCCTTCACCTGGCAGGAGCACGAGCCAATGAGGAACTGCGCCGCACGATCCACCGTTTCCACCTTGATGCCTTTTCCCACCAGCGCATACAGCACCCGGCCCTGCCCAAAAATCGGAAACGCGATCGGCTCATGGAGGCTGCGCAGGTCCGGTTCGCTCGCCAGCAGCATAGCTATGAAGGCGCTCTCAGCAACATCGTCGCGTTTCAGCCTCAGCGTCGAAAAGGCGAGCCGCAGTCCATCACCCGGAATCGAGACCAGCCCGTTCTTGACGTCCTGCTGGTCCAGCTTCGGCAGTTCCATCACGCTGCTGAGGTATTCGAGGCGTTCATCAAGAAATTTTGCCGCCGCCGCATCCTTCGTCTTGTCGCCGCACTCCAGCAGCACCCACACGGCGCTTTCACCATTGGCAAGCCGCTCCGCGATCTGTTGGCGCGCCGGTGAATCAACCAGCAGTTTGGCATTCGCCTCGGTATAATCCGCCGACCAGATCACCTCATCATTCCGCATCATGAGTGGCTGGCGCAGTTCGATTCGTTGAGCAGCGCCGACCGTGATTTTGAAGTTGCCCTCCAGCTTCACTCCATGCGGCACACTGACCCGATAAGGATCAGCAGCCCAATGCTCCAGTGCATAACGAAACACCGGGACGGAGCATGCGAACGCAGTGGTCGCGCATAAAAGGAAGATGAGGACAAGACGACGCAGCATGGGCACCGCACAATACGCGGGACTTTGGATGAATTCGCATCCCGTGCGCGTTTTAATTCGACCATGCGCCCGCTCTTGTTCCTCCTTGCTCTTTCCACCGCCAGTGCCGACTGGCCGACCTACCTGCACGACGCCTCACGCGTTGGAGCGACCACCGAAGACATCAGGCTCCCTCTGCAGTCCGCATGGACCTTTGAATCCGCCTCCGCACCGCAGATGGCCTGGGCCGGTGAGGATGGCAGAGTCTTTGAAAGTCACGTGACACTGAACCGCATCCGCTTTGACGAGGTGTTTCAGGTCGCCATCAGCGCGGGAAAGATCTTTTTTGGCTCATCCGTGGATGGTCGCGTGATCTGCCGCGATCTCGCGACTGGCAAGGACCTGTGGTCGTTCTTCACCAATGGCCCCGTGCGTCTGGCACCTGCCATAGCGGCGGGAAAAGTCTATGTGGGTTCCGATGACGGCTACGCTTACTGCCTCGACGCCCAAACTGGCAGCCTCGTGTGGAAGCTGCGCGCCGGACCTCACGACGAGCGCATCCTCGCCCGTGGCCGCATGATCTCGCGCTGGCCGGTGCGCACGGGCTTGCTGGTCGATGACGGCATCGCTTATTTCGGTGCCGGCGTCTTTCCGCATGAGAAAGTCTTCATCTACGCCGTCGAGGCAGCCACCGGGAAGATCATCTGGAAAAACGATGCAATCAGCGAGAAGGACGCAGGCCGCAACGACCTCTCTCCCCAGGGCTACCTGCTGGCGACGAAGGACATTCTTTTTGTCCCGTCCGGCAGATCGCTCGCGGTGTCGATTGATCGCAAAACAGGCGAACTCATCGCCAAACCCGAACCCGGCTGGCGTGGCGATGCGGGCGGGCCCATCGGCGGCACGCAGGCTTTTCTGGCCGACGATCAAATCTACGCCGTGGGCGAGCATCACATCCTCGCCTTGGATCAGGAAAAGCAAAAATCCGGTTATGCCTGGTTTGCAGGCACGCAGATGACCCTGGCCGGCGACATGGGCTACATGGCCAACGGCACTAAAATCATCGCCGTGGACCGCACCAAGCACGCCGAAGGCACACGCATCCGCAACGGCCATGAAGTGGCCATTTCCAAGCTCAGCGCCGATTTGAAAAAACATCCCGCAGTCGCCGCAGCGAAGAAGTTCCAGGCAGCCGAAGCCGCTGCGCGCAAGGTGAAGGACAATCCCAAGGCTTTTGCGACCGCACAGGCGGATCTCGCCGCCATCGCCGAGAAATACGAACCCCTCCGCATCGCCTACAAGGCGAAGCAGGACGAGATCGCGAAGCACAAGGCCGACCTCGCCGCCTCCACAGATGCTGGCGTCAAATGGTCGCTCGACACACCACATCAGTCCGCACTGATCATCGCGGGCAAAACCGTCATCGCCGGTGGCAAGGGCGAAGTGATCGCCATTGACGCCGAGACTGGCAAGCAGGCGTGGAAAGCAGCAGTGGACGGCGAGGCACGTGGCCTGGCTGTAGCTGACGGTCATCTCGTCGTCAGCACCACCACGGGCCGCGTGTATGTCTATGGAGCTAAAGCAGCAGACGTGATCGTTGAGAAGAAGCCAAACGATTTCCCTTCGGACAAGGCCCATGCAGAAGCAGCAGAGGCCATCCTGAAACAAACCGGCATCACCAAGGGCTTCTGCATTGTCCTAGGTAACAACAAAGGGCAGCTCGCCTATGAACTCGCCAAACGCAGCGAACTCGTCATTTTTGGTGTCGATGCCGATGAGAAAAAGGTCGCCACAGCGCGCCGGGAGCTCCTCGCCACCGGCCTCTACGGCACGCGCATCACGGTGGATCACCTCGATCTCGCGGTGATGCCGTATTCAAGTTACTGCGCGAATTTGATCGTGAGCGACAGCTTAGAGCCACTGGGTGTCCCGACAGATGTCGCACGGCATTTGAAGCCCATTGGCGGCAAGTTCTGCTTCAAGGCAACTCCCCAAACCGCAACCTGGCTCACCGCGACAAAACTGACCGAAGAGAAAGCCACCCTTGCGAGCAACGAAGGCTGGAGCGTGCTCACGCGTTCCTCCCTTCCTGGCGCGAGCTCCTGGTCTCACCAGTATGGCAATGCAGCGAACACCTCGAGCACCGACGACCACCGCATCAAAGGCGGCCTGAGCGTGCTCTGGTATGGCGATCCGGGCCCCGGCAAAGTGGTCAATCGCCACGACGGAGCCGTGGGGCCGCTCTCAGTGAACGGCCGCCTGTTTGTGCAGGGAGAAGACAGCGTGATGGCCTATGACGCCTACAACGGCCGGCTGCTCTGGGAGACCAAGAACCCGGGTGCCATGCGCATCGGCGTGTACAACGCCCGCGAACCCGGCAACATGGCCGCGAGCGACGACTACCTCTTCATGCTCATGGAGGATGAGTGCATCCAGTTTGATGCGGCCACGGGCAAGATCGTGCGCACCCTGAAAATTCCCGGCGCAGGCACCAAAAAAGATCTGCAGTGGGGCTACATTGCCTATCAGGATGGCCTGCTCTATGGCACCGAAACCGAGCGCGTGGAAAAGGCGGCGGAAGTGGCACGCCGTGGCAAGAGCGGCTCGATTTCGACCGACCGCATCTTTGCCTTCGACGTAAAAACCGGCACACTCAAATGGACGCATCAGGGCAAGCACATCTCCCACGTCAGCATCGCCATCGGAGACGGCCGCCTGTTCTTCATCGATGCCTCGCTCACCCCCGAGCAGCGCGCCCTCATGCTGGCAGAGGACAAGACCGCACTTTCCAAACTCACCGGCAAAGAGCGCGAACTGGCCGAGGACCGCGTGAAAAACAACGACCTGCGCATGGCCGTGGCGCTCGATGCCGCCACCGGCGTCCAGCAATGGGCCAAACCCGTCGATGTGACGGATTGCAGCGAGATCGGCATCGGCGGCGGTGCCCTGACCCTCATGTATCATAACGGCCACCTCGTGCTCGGTGGTGCCAACGCCAACGGCCACTACTGGGAGCAGTTCTTGAGTGGTGAATTCAAACGCCGCCGCCTCGTCGTACTGGATGCGAACAAAGGTGACAAAGTCTGGGCCAAGGACGCGAACTACCGCCACCGCCCGGTCGTGATCGACAATGAAATCATCGCCGAACCATGGAGCTACGATCTTTACACCGGCGCTCAAAAAACGCGCAAGCATCCCATCACCGGCGAAGAGTCCGCATGGATGTTTGCCCGCCCCGGCCACCACTGCGGCGCGATTTCGGCCACCCCAAACATGATGTTCTTCCGCTCCAAGTTCACCGCGTTCTATGATCGCGACAGTGACAGCGGCACCGAGCATTTTGCCGGCCATCGTCTCGGCTGCTGGATCAACACCATCCCCGCCAACGGTCTCGTCATGATCCCCGAGGCCAGCGCGGGCTGCGTCTGTCTCTTCTCCATCGCCAGTACGGTGGTGTTTGAGCCACGTGAAGATCGCATGAACTGGGGCGTCTACAGCGCCGATGGCCCCTCCCTTCCTGTGCAGCACATGGCTTTGAATCTGGGCGCACCGGGAGATCGCCGCGATGCACACGGCAAGCTCTGGCTCGGCTACCCACGCCCCAGCAGCCGTGCGGGCATCGATCTGCCGCTGGACTTCAAACCGCAATTCACCGGCAAAACCGGCGGCGCGTATGCCTTCAACTCCGAAAGCCCTTCCATCGCCGGCCACGACACTCCCTGGATCTTCACGAGTGGTCTACGCGAACTGACGAAGCTCGACATCCCGCTTCTCGCCAAAGGCCAGCCGCCCGCGACCTACACAGTGAAACTCATGTTTGCAGCGCTGGCAGACGATCAACCCGGGCAGCGCGTCTTCGACGTCAAACTCGGCGACAAGATCGTGCTCAAAGCCTTTGACCCCACCACCCGCAAGGGAGCCATCGTGGAGCAGTTTGAAAACATTCCGGTGACCGACAACCTCGTGGTCGAGTTGATTCCCGCATCTCCCGCCAGCGCGCCCATCCTCAACGGCATCGAAATCCTGCGCACCGACGCCAAGGAAATCACAGCGGGAGTGGCGCAGAGGTAAGCATTCATTCCCCCATGAAGCACTTCATCCTTCCTTTCATCCTCATCGCGTCGTCCTTCGCCGCTGACACCCGAGACGTCATCTTCCAAAAGAGCATCGCGGAGATGTTTCCGCATCTCGTGGAAATCAGACGGGACATTCACATGCACCCGGAATTGTCGAACGAAGAGGTGCGCACCGCAAAGCTGGTGGCGGATCGTTTGAAAGAGCTCGGCTTTACCGACATCAGAACAGGCGTGGCCAAGCATGGAGTCGTGGGGCTGCTGAAAGGCACGCAGGACGGCCCATGTGTGGCGGTTCGTGCTGACATGGACGCCCTTCCCATCAAGGAACTGCGCAGTGTACCCTATCGCTCACAAAACCCCGGCGTCATGCACGCCTGCGGTCATGATGTGCACGTGACCTGCGCGCTGGGCGTGGCTGAACTGCTTTCCAAGCATCGCGATCTCGTTAAAGGCAGCGTGAAGTTCCTGTTTCAACCTGCCGAAGAAGCCATGCCCGCCACCTTCAAAGGCGACTGGGGTGCCAAGCTCATGGTGGCTGAAGGCGCGATGGAAAATCCAAAGCCTGCGGCGGTTTTC
>CALRWM010000072.1:0-29265 GCA_943371875.1 Prosthecobacter debontii
TACCACATTTCCCCCATCCCGCGAGAAACAAGATTGGCCGCATTTTGGAACACGAAAACAACCCCGCTTCACCCAAGACCCCGCAGCCCCATCCGCGCATAAGTCCTATCAGCCCTGTTCGTCCTATTCCTTGAGCCCTCTTCCATCCACGTCTCCACCTCCGGCCAACTTTAAACTTTAAACCTTAAACTTGAAACGTCCCCCCCTCACCGACTCTCCAAAAACTCCTTCACCCCCTGCGCCAGCACCTTGCTGATCCCCGGCACCTCCGCCATCTCCTCCACCGTCGCCTTCCGCAGTCGCGTCACCGAGCCAAACGCCTTCAGCAGCGCCGCCTTGCGCGTTTTGCTGATCCCCGGGCAGTCATCCAGCACACTCTCCGCCACCCGCTTCCCCAGCAGCAGTTGATGGTACCCATTCGCCCAGCGGTGCGCTTCATCTCGGATGCGCTGCAGCAGCTTCAAAGCCCCACGTTCATGCGGAATGATCACCGGATGGCTTTCTCCCGGCCGATAGACCTCCTCATGCTCCTTCGCCAGACCAATGATCGGCAGCGTGTGCAGCCCAAGTTTCTGCAACTCCGCCACCGCCACCCCCAGTTGCCCTTTGCCGCCATCCACGATCACCAGATCCGGCAGCGTCACAAATTTGGTGCTGGTTGCAGCAACGCGTTCCAGTGCCTCAGCGGGCTCTTCCTGTGAAAACTCCGCCACATCACCTGCCACCTTCCGCCCCTCCAGCAGGATGCGTGAAAAGCGGCGGCGGATCACCTCCGCCATGCTGATGAAATCATTCTGACCCGTCACCGATTTGATGCGGTACCTTCGATAGTTCGAATTGTCCGGCACCCCGTTTTTAAAGCGCACCATGCTCGCCACGCAGTGCGCCGTACCGATGTTCGCGATGTCAAAGCACTCCATCACCAGCGGCGCCTTTTCCAGATGCAGCAGCTCCTTCAGCTCCTGCACATCCGCCATCGGGTTGATGCTGCGGATCACCCGTGCACGCGCCCCGCGCTCAAAGGTCCGCGTAGGGATCAGCGTCTTTTTAAAGTCCTCCACCATGTCTCGCAGCTCAGCCGCCTTTTCAAAGTCCATTCGCGCCGCCGCATGCAGCATCTCCGCTTCCAGCGCCGTCACCAAATCCTTCGACTTCCCATCCAGAAACTCGCAGGCCTGCTCCACCCGCTTCTTGTAGTCCTCCAGCGAAATGCGCAGGATGCACGGCGCGGAGCAGTTCTTGATGATGTCGTTGGAGCAGTGCTTGTAATCCGCCTCACCCGGCTTCAGCGGGCGGCATACCCGCAGGCCAAATTTCTTGTTCAGCCAGTTCAGCGTCGTGCGCAGCGCCATCCCATGCGGAAAGGGGCCGAAGTAGCGCGCCCCGTCCTCCTTCCTCAGCCGCGTGGTGGAAAGCCGGGGCATCGCATCGCCCATATGCACCCGCACCAGATAGTAGCGTTTGTCATCGCGAAAACTCACGTTGTAGCGCGGGCGGAATTCCTTGATCAGCTTGCCCTCCAGCACCAGCGCCTCCGTTTCATTGCGCACCTCATGCAGGTCAAAATCCCAGATGCTCGCGATCAGCGCCCGCGTCTTGCGGTCCGCCAGTTTCGACCGCGCCGGCGTGAAGTAATTCGCCAGCCGTTTGCGCAGATCCCGCGCCTTGCCCACATAGATCACATTATTGATCCGGTCCCGCATGATGTACACCCCCGGCACATGCGGCACATCACGCAGCTTGGCGATGAGATCAGGTTTCTGGCGGGCGTTGGACATGCGTTGGTATTAACAAATGACGAAGAGAGGCACCCAAAGAGTGGTCCATTTTGTCCATTCAGTCCATCAGGTCCATCAAGCGCACTCCTCCATTCATACGCTTTCAGCCCCCGCCAGGACAAGAAAAGTAGCCTTGTTCCTGCGCAATAAGACCTCCCTCATCGTCACACTCTTCCCTGAGCTTGGCGCGAAAGCTGTGAAACCACTTCATGGGGGAATGTCACGAAAGTGACATGGATGGAACCCCGCGTCTGGCCGCTTGGTTGCTCAGCGCACGCGTTTCATCGTGTACGTGCCTTTGTCCATGGAACATTGGTAGCAGGCCTTGAACTCATCCCCCTTGACGGTCCCCTCATACTGGTACAGGCCGCCAGCCCAGTTGGGCATCTTGTGCTCGCCTTTAAAGGTGTAAGTGCCGTTCTTCTGCTTCTTCACGATGTGCACGGCCTTGTAGCTGCCGCTGAGGATTTTCTTCCAGGTGGCGTGGTAGAAGAAACTGCGGTCAGCAGGGACCGATCCGACATCTTCGCCAGCCGCACCTATCAATATACCATTACGTGTAGGTTTTCCGACCACGCAGCGCAGGGTGCCGGTGTGTCCTGTGGCATCACTGAGCCAGGTGCCTTCCCATTTGCCCTCCACCCCGCCGGTGTCCGGCACCTTTTTCCACGCAGATCGAAACGCAAACCCGCAGGAAGGCAGGACGGACATCAAAATCAGGCCAAGAGCAAGGCGGAGGAGCAGGGCACGTTTCATGAGAGAGGTTGGTGGCATACGAACGTCTGTCCCTCCCCGCCTATTTCGTCATTCCTCGAAGTGCCGGCCAATTTGCAATTCTCAGTTTTCAGTTCCCAGTTTACAATCCCCACCGCTTGCCCTTCGTAGCACTGCGTGATGAATGGTTCCCGTTCTCCCTGGCTCGCAGTGCGAACTAGGCACAACCTTCCTCTTGCCCGCGCCCGTATTCACGATACTAACCCCGAAGAACCATCAACCCCACCCACCCTACCATGGCCCACACCCTCCCCCCCCTGCCGTATCCCACCAACGCGCTTGAGCCCACCATCGACCAGCTGACGATGGAGATCCATCACGGCAAGCATCACAACGCTTACGTCACCAATCTGAACAACGCCCTCGCCGGCAAGGCCGACCTCGAAGCGCTGTCCATCGAAGACCTCTGCAAAAACATCTCCAAGGTGCCTGCAGACATCCAGGCCCCCATCCGCAACAACGGCGGCGGTCACTTCAACCACACCCTCTTCTGGAACATCATGGGCCCGAACGCCGGTGGCGCTCCGACCGGTGCTCTCGGTGAAGCCATCACCTCCACCTTCGGCAGCTTCGATGCTTTCAAGGAAGCCTTCGTCAAGGCTGGCGTCACCCGCTTCGGCTCCGGCTGGGCCTGGCTCGTCGTGAAGGAAGGCAAGCTCGCCATCACCTCCACCCCGAATCAGGACAACCCCCTCATGGACGGCAGCGGCACCCCGATCCTCGGCTGCGATGTCTGGGAGCACGCCTACTACCTCAAGTATCAGAACAAGCGCCCTGACTACCTCGCCGCTTGGTGGAACGCCGTGAACTGGAGCGCCGTCGCTGCCAACTACACCGCCGCCCTCGGCTGATTCCTCGCTTACTGACGATCTCGTCTTCTCACAAAGCGCGGAACGGTCACCCCGTCCCGCGCTTTGTCGCTTTCAGCCTCCAGTGATTCGTCTTTTCTTTTCCCCATTCCCTTGCTCACCATTCCCTTGCTAAATCAGACAACCATTCGCACATCCCACTGACTCACTAGCCCCCACCGGCCTCAGTCATTTATCCTTCATAATTCCTCCTTCATCCTTTCATAGATGTCCATGGTCCTCCATCGCCTCCGCTCCGGCCTGATCTACTCGCAGGCCTTCGCCGAGTTCTTGGAGTCCAAGCACAACATCGAGTCCATCGGCCACCCGGGGGATGTGCTGCATCTCGACTATGTGCGCTGCAGCCAGGGAGACCTCAGCGGCCAGGAATGGTGCCAGCTCACCTGGATCAGCGGCGCGCAGGCCCCCACCGAGCACCGCCATCAAATCGGCGGCACCGAGGTCTACATCCACAAGCAGGCCATTCGCGGCCTCAAAAACCGCCTCCTCCATTTCGACGGCACCAACGTGGTCGTTAAGCAGTAGCAATGACACAGGACATCCCAATGATCCCAGCCACAACGATCAGCCCAGGCCATTTCGCCAGCCTTCGTCATTCGACCTTCGTCATTATTTCGTCATTCGGAAATTCGTCATTCGTCATTCTCCCCTGATGCCCACCCTAGCCGACATCGGAGAAGACAATCTCATCCGCAAACTCATGCGCGGAGTGAAGCTCGACCGCGATGTCATCGCCGGGGCAGGGGATGACTGCGCCGTGGTGCGCAGCACCAAGGACGAACACACGCTGCTCAAAACGGACGCCCTTGTGCAGGACGTCCATTTCACGCTCGAAACCCCGCCCAAGCTCATCGGGCGCAAGGCCATCGCCCGCGTCGTCAGCGACTTCGCCGCCATGGGCGGCACACCGCGTCACGCCATGATCACCCTCGTGGCTCCGCCCAGCATGCAGGTCGAATTCCTCACCGAGATCTATCGCGGCATGCGCGCCATCGCCAAAGAGTACGGCATCAACATCGTCGGCGGTGAAACCTCGCGCGGCCTCGTGCTCATGCTCTCCATCTCCATGAGCGGCACCGTCCCCTCCAAGCGCTGGCTCTCCCGCAGCGAAGGCAAGGCCGGCGATGTCATCCTCGTCACCGGTCGTCTCGGTGGCTCCATCACCGGCAAGCACCTCAAATTTCAGCCCCGCCTCGAAGAAGGCCGCTGGCTCTCCGAAAACGCCCATCCACACGCCATGATGGACATCAGCGACGGACTGGCCAAGGACCTCCCGCGTCTCGCCCTCGCCAGCGGCACCCATTATCAGGTCAATGTCGCCTCCTTGCCCTGCAATCCCGGCTGCACCTTCGATCAAGCCTGGGGCGATGGCGAAGACTACGAGCTCCTCCTCGCCGTCAATCCCCGCAGCGTGAAGTCCCTGCTGCAGAAATGGCGCCTCGCCTTCCCCAAGCTCCCCCTCACCATCATCGGCAAACTCGTCCTCCCCGGCGAAGGCCGCCCCCCCGACTTCGAAAGCACCGGCTGGGACCACTTCGCCCTGAGTGCTGACGCATGACCACCCTGCAGACCGCCGATGACGCCCTCGCTTGGGGCACCCAACTCGCGCCGACACTCGTCGCAGGCGATTTCATCGCTCTCTGCGGTACCCTCGGTGCAGGCAAAACACAGATCACCCGCGGCATCGTCGCCGGCATGAATTCCCAGGCTGCCGTCACCAGCCCCACCTTCACTCTGGTGCATGAGTACCTCGATGGCCGCCTCCCCATTTTCCACTTCGACTTCTACCGCATGGACTCCGCTGCCGAAGTCATCGGCATCGGCTGGGACGAATTCCTCACCGAACCCGGCGTCATCATCGTCGAATGGGCCGACATGTTCCCCGACCTCCTCCCACCCCACACCCGCTGGTTCCACATCGAACCCCAGCCAGACGGCTCCCGCACCGTGATTGAGCGTGCCTAAAAAATCCTGTCATCCTGTTAATTTTGTTAATCCTGTCCAAACGGGCCTCGGGTTGCTCGCCCCAGCCTTTTGACAGGATTCACAAGAATGCAGGATTCACAGAATTGGGAATGCAGAATTGGGCATGCTGATTTCCACAGGATTTGGTCGTCGTGATTTGAAATCTCGGCATTGAAGTAGTGTTTGAAACCCCTTCAGAAAATCCTGTTAATTCTGCCATCCTGTTAATCCTGTCCAAATCGGACCTTTGATGCCCACCACACTCCTCGCCCTCGATCTCTCCACCGCCCACGGCAGCATCGCCGTCGTGCGGGGCGATGACGTGCTCTTCCGCTCCACTTTCCAATCCGAGCGCTCCCACAACGCCCAGGTCTTCGCCCCGCTCCGTGAAGCCCTCGCCGCTGCTGGCGATCAACTCACCGGCATCGTCATCGGCAACGGCCCCGGCTCCTACACCGGCGTCCGCATCGCCATCGCCGCCGCTCAGGGCATCGCTCTCTCCCGCAATGTCTGGTGCGTCGGCTGGTCCTCACTCACCGCGCCAGATTTGGATGCTCCCGCCAGTTACAACATCATCGGCGATGCCCGCCGCCAGAGTTTCTACCTGGCGCGCGTCGAAAATGGCAGACTGCTGCCCGATCTCGAAATCGTCTCCGCCGAAGTCGCCCGCGAACGCACCGCCGATTGCGAAATAGTGTACACGTTCGACGCCAAATGTCCGCTCGGCCTGTCCCTCCGTTCCGCCAAACCAGACGCTGCCAAGCTCGCCAAAATCGTCCAATCCTTGCCCGCCGACGAGCTCGCCGCCCTCATCGCCCAGCCCCTCATCCCCCACTACCTCGCCGAAGCTTTCATCACCCTTCCCAAGCGCCCCACCCCATGACTCCCGAACTCATCTCCAACCATGTTTCCGAATGGGGCGAAGGCCCGATCTGGCACGGCGACCGCCTGTTGTACGTTGATATTGAAACCTATAAGATCATTTCCCTCACCCCATCGACAGGTGAAGAAAAGATCTGGGACGTCGGCCAACGTGTCGGCACCGTCGTTCCACGCGCCAGCGGAGGACTCGTCTGGGCGGGCGACAACGGCTTCTTCTTCCTCGATGAAGCCACCGGCATCAGCACCCCCATCGCCGATCCCGAGCCCAACCTCCCTGACAACCGCTTCAACGACGGCAAGTGCGATCCCGCCGGTCGCCTCTGGGCTGGCACCATTTGCCTCCAGAAGCGCCCTGATGCATCGCTTTACTGCCTTCATACCGATCTGCGCGTCGAAAAGAAATTCGGCCCCGTCACCAACTCCAATGGCATCATTTGGAACCGTGCTGCAAACACGATGTACTACATCGACACGCCCAGCAAAAAAGTGCGCGCCTTCGATTTCGACAACGCCACCAGCGCCATCACCAACGAGCGCGTCATCTGGGACACCAGCGCCGATCCTTCTTCCCCTGATGGCATGACCATCGACAGCGAAGACTGTCTCTGGATCGCCTTCTGCCACGGTGCCAAGGTCGTCTGCTTCAATCCCGCCACCCAGAAGGAGGAGATGCAGATCGACTTCCCCTGCGTCGAAACGACCGCCTGTGCCTTTGGCGGCCCCGATTTGCGCGATCTCTACATCACCACCGGCAAAAAGCCCGATCTCCACGAACCCCTCGCCGGCCGCCTCTTCGTCTGCCGCCCCGGTGCGCAGGGAGTGCCATCCAGCGCATTTGGCGGATGACAGAGTCCCAAGCTGTGGCCAGATAGGCGGATGATACGCCCTGTTCTGTTCCTATTGGCCCTGCATACAGCAAATGCTCAAGTGACTTCCCAGAGGGTGGATGTGTGCGTGTATGGCGCAACGCCCGCAGGCATCGTGGCCGCTGTGGCGGCAAGGCAGGAGGGGTGCTCAGTCCTCATTGTGGAGCCCAGCCGCTGGGTGGGTGGGATTCTTGGTGCGGGAATCAAGCCGATGCAGGACTGCGCGGCACCCCAGGCGGTGGGCGGGCTGACGACGAGCCGTGTTTTCAAGCTGGGGAAACAGCCGCCCGCCATCCGCGAAGCCTTCGCGGCGTGGCTGGAGGAGGAGAAGATTCCGGTGCTCTTTGATCATCGCGTGCAAAAGGTGGAAAAGACGGGCAAGGCGATCACGAAACTGGTGCTGGAGCTCGCACCGCCGGACAAAAACGGCGTACCTGCACCCAAGGCTGCGCAATCGGATGCGGCCGTGGTCGAAGCGAAGGTGTACATTGACGCCAGCTACGAGGGCGATGTTATGGCAGCGGCTGCGGTGCCTTATGCCGTGGGGCGCGAAGCCAAGGAGGTCTTTAATGAGGAGCTCGCGGGCGTGGGGCCGACGACGAACTGGACGCCCATTGATCCCTACGTGGTGCAAGGTGATGCAAAGAGCGGAATGCTGCCGCTGGTGGATGCAGATCACGGTTTGCCAAAGGGAGCGGCGGATGATTACTCGCAGGCCTACAACTACCGCTTCTATGTGACCCGTGATGCGGCGAAGCGCATCGCGTTTGAAAAGCCGGCGGGTTATGATGCGAAGGATTTTGAAGTGGTCGGGCGCTATGTGGAGCACCTTGTGCGCAGCACGGAGGGTGAGGAGAAACTGCTCAAGCGACTGCGGGATATTTTCCCAGGCTGGCTCAACAGTGGTGAGTACAACTACAAGCGTGATTCTTTGGTGACGATCGCGCCTCTGGGAGTGAGCCGGTATTATCAGGATGGGAATTGGGAAGCGAAGTCGCGCATCTGGCGGCAGCACAAGGACTACCTCAGTGGACTGCATCACTTTCTGAGCACGGACTCACGGGTGCCGGAGAAGTTTCGCACTGAGACGGCGGCGCTCGGCTTGGACAAAACGATGCACGCCGACACCGAGGGCTGGCCGAATCAGCTTTATGTCAGAATTTCGCGACGCATGCAGGGGCCTTATGTGCTGACGCTGGCGGATGTGTGGAACAAGACGCAGGTGGAGGACAGCATTGGGCTGGCGCTTTACGGGGTGGACATCTATCCCGTGCGCCGTTACGCCGTGGCAGATCCCGGCACCGGGAAGATGGGCGTGGCAACTGAAGGCAACATGTTCGTCGGCGGCTCGCAGGGCACGGGACATCCTTATCCCATTCCGTATCGGGCGATCACGCCGAAGGCAGATGCTTGCAGCAATCTGCTCGTGCCCGTCTGCTTCTCGGCCAGCTACATTGCTTATGCTTCTGCGCGTATGGAGCCGGTGTTTTGTGTGCTGGGTGAGTCGGCTGGCATTGCTGCCGCTCAGGCGATTCATGAAGGTGTGCCGGTGCAGCAAATTGATGCAACGAAGCTCCGCAGCCGCCTGCTGGAACGTGGACAGGTTCTGGCTTGGACCGGGCCTGCAGTCCGACATTCAGGCGTGGAGGCGGGAGAATGGGAGTCCAAGGAAGAGTGGAGCGAAGCCAAACCGGGATGGGAGTGGTTGTTTCCCTTCATCGACACCAGCAAGGACGGGAAGATTTCAATTGAGGAGCATGCCGCATTTCAGGCTTACAAGAAACAGCAGCCGGATTGGGTGAAGAAGCTCAAGGCGGAGAAAGGAAACTAGAAGCACCATCGATAATCACCGGGGCTTTGCGGCGGACGCCGATGTAGACGGGGGAGCGCTGGCGTTCGAGCCACTTGTGTTGAAAGGGGAGTTCGGTGTTGAAGGCGTGGAAGTGCCAGGGGCCGTCGTCGGTGCGGATGGAGTATTGCAGGGCGCGGCCGCCGTCGAGGAGGGTGGCGTGCTGGACGTTGAGCTTGCGGGCGATCTCTGTGACTTCGCTGACGTTCATGACACCGCCGTCGCCAGAGAGGACGAAGACGATGGTGCCATCGCTGCGCATGCCGACGAGGGAGCGGTAGCTGATCTTGGAGCCGTCGAAAAACTCATCTGGTTTCAGGTCCACGTAGGCGAAGGTGGTGTGGTTCTTCATCACGGAGGGATAGACCTGGCAGCCTTCCTGGATGAGGCCGGGGACTTCATTGAGGAGCGACTTGGGCCCGCACCAAGGGCGGCCGTCTTTGACGAAGAAGCAGCCGCTCCAGTCGCCGAAGGGCTGATTGACCTGCCGGCCCTCGTGGTAGACCCAGCCCATGGGGCGGCCTTTGGGATCGCGGAAATTGGCGGTGATGGAGAACCAGAGATTGCCATCATCCATGCGTTCACGCGCGGTGGTGAGGGCAAACTTCGGCTGGAAGGTGGTCATGAAGTCAAAGCGATCCGCGGAGAGGGTGACGACCTGGACCTCCGCCCCGAAAACACGCTGGGCGATGCTGGCCAGGGTGCCGCCTGCGCGCCGGACCTTGAGCGTGGCCCAGCGCATGCCGGTCTCACGATGGCGCTCGATGAGGGCGGCATCGAGGTCTCCGGCGGTCAGGGCGACGGCGGGTTTCCACTCGCCACGCTTGGTGAGAATCTGGAGCGGCGCTTTGGAATCACGCACGCTGACGGCGACGACATTGCTGTTCAGATTGAAAAAGACCTCACCGGCAAGCCAGGCCAGCAGCGCACCGGCAAGGGCGAGCAGCAGAAGCAGCTTGAGGCATCCGCGTTTTCTAATCATGGGGGTGGGGCAGCATGGAGAACAGTCAGGCACGATCAAGAGCCGATGTCAGCCAGATGAATGAAGATTGATTCGCAGCGATGCCTGTACAAGTTCCACACGCATGAAATTGAAACTGTTCTCCGCATTTTGGCTTCTCATTTCTCTCAGTCTGCAGGCGCAGACACCCGCTCCGGCACTGACTCTGAAGGCCGGCACGGATCATCCCGATGCCTTGTACAAAGTGGGCGAGACGGCCACCTTTACGATTGAGGTGCTGCAAGACGGCAAGCCCCTGGCTGATGGCAAGGTGGTGTGCGTGCTTTCCAAGGATGGCGTGCAGCCGCAACCGCCGCAGACGCTGAATGTGAAGGACGGCAAGGCGACGCTCATCGGCAAGCTGGATGAACCCGGCTTTCTGCTGATGCGGGCGACAAGTGACAAGGCCTCGACCATGGCCGACGCAGGCTATGATCCGTTGCTGCTCAAGCCCAGCATGCCTGTGCCGGAAGATTTTGATGCTTTCTGGGATGCCCAGAAGGCGGCGCTGGCGCAGGTGCCGGCGAAGGCGGTGCTCACACCCGTGACGACGGGGGTGCCGAAGGGGGTGGCGGCGTTTGATGTGCAGATCGACTGCGTGGGCAAACCGGTGAGCGGTTACTTTGGCAAACCGCTGAAGGCCAAGGCGAAGTCTCTCCCGGCGATCCTGCATGTGCATGGGGCTGGAGTGCGCAGTTCGACTCTCGGCAGCGTTTCCTGGGCGCTGAACGAAGGCGGGATGCTCTCGATGGACATCAATGCACACGGTCTGCCCAATGGGAAGCCGAAGGAGTTCTATGATGCGCTGGTTGCGGGTGAACTGAAGGGCTATCCGAACGCGAACCCGCAGGACCGTGAGACTGTCTACTTCAAAGGCATGTTCCTGCGCCTGATCCGTGCGATAGATTTCCTGACTGCGCAGCCGGAGTGGGATGGGAAGACGCTGATTGTGTATGGGTCCAGCCAGGGGGGCTTTCAGGCGTTTGCGGCGGCGGGGCTGGATAAACGGGTCTCATTCATCTGCGCAGGCGTGCCTGCGGGCTGTGACCACACCGGCAGCCAGGCCAACCGCATCAGCGGCTGGCCGAAGATCGTGCCCAATGATGCGGAGGGCAAACCGAACGCTGCGGCACTGCAGGCGTCGCGCTACTTTGACAACGTCAATTTTGCCATCCGTGCGAAGTGCCAGGGCGCGGTGGTGACCGTGGGGTTCATCGATACGACCTGCCCACCGACCAGCGTCTATGCGGCTTACAACGCCCTGACGGTTCCCAAGGAAATTCACAATGACATTCTCGCAGGGCATACCAACACACCAGCGGCCAGCAAGTTCATGCAGGCGGCGGCGCTGAAGCATGTGCGGGAGAATAGGCTTAAGTGATTGTGTAATGCTCACCGCCACGTATTCGCTAAATGTGCGTTTTTAAGAACATAGTTCTTTCAAAAAATATAAAAAACAGTGTCATAAAGATTTGGCGAGGGTAGGGTCAAGGCTCTGCCTATGACATCCCGACTCCCATTGTTTAAATCCATCGCGTTTATCGCCGGTCTCAGCCTTTTGGGCGTTTCTGGTCTGCCACTTCAGGGCCAGGAGGCCAAAGCCAAAGGCAAGCCTGCCCAAAACAAGAAAGGGGCAGCGCCTACGGCCGCCTCGCTGGTGAAAGACATGAAGGCCTCCGTCGCCTTCATCGCCAAGAACTCCAAGGACATCAGTCCGAAGTCCAAGCAGGCCGTTCCCTTTTATTCCGCTTTGAAGTCCACTGCGAAGGGACTCGATCAGCTTGAAAAAGGCATTGCCGACAAGAGCCCCGAGATGCTCAAAGGTCTGGATCTCACCGGCGAAGGTGTGACACAGCTTGCCACCACCTGGGCCATCATCCGCGGTGCACATCCGAAGTCCCAAGTGGGCCGCGGTGTGAAGTCCCTTGATGCTGCTTATGAAATGTACCTCAGTCATTACGGCCCTTCCGTTGCCATCCTGAAAAAAGGCGGCAAAAAGGGCAAGCTCACCGACGCTGAACTCGCTGAAATTCAGGAAGCAGGGCCGAAGATGGAAGAACTCATTGGCAACCTGAAGCAGGCTGCAGCTGCTGCGAAGCCAAAATCCTACCAGCATCGCATGATCGCCGACCTCATCAGCCTGGCCACGAAGATCCTGGGCATCCAGGGCACGGACCGCGGCACCTATGCGAAGTATCAGTACCAGACCGGCCGCCTGAGAAACTCGATGGGTGCTTATGGCAACATCTCCCGGTCCTACTACCCGGACTACTACCAGTCCTCATGGGGCAAGCTCACACCTTTCGTCAATGTGCTGACTTCCATCTTTGGTGGATCGGCTTGGACCTACTATGACGGCTGGAACTACTATGAGTCCAGCATCTCCAACTACGGCAGCTACTACGAAAGCACCTCCATCAGCACCTCCATCAGCGTGACTGAAGTCTCCTCCTATGAGGAGTCTGTGGAAACGTACGAGGAAGAATCCGCGACGGAAGAAGATACCGAAGACGAAGAAGAGATCGATGAAGAGCAGGAAGAGGATGACGAAGACGACGACCAGTCCCTTGCTGACGAAGCGGCGGACTGCGAAGACGACGACGACGGCGACGGCATCTCCGACGAAGAAGATGAAGATGACGACAACGACGGCGTCAGCGACGAAGAAGACACCGACGACGACGGCGACGGCGAGTCCGACGAAGAAGACGCTGACGAGGATGAAGAAGAGGAAGAAGAAGAAGACGACGGCGACGACGACGATTGCGACGGCGCAGCCGATTGCGACGACGGCGGCTGCTGCGAAGAGTAATCCTTCGATTTGAGAGTTTCGTTCTGAAACAATTTTGAGCGCATGGTCTCCGGACCATGCGCTTTTTTATGGGTGAGCCGCCTGCAACGAATGGCGACTGCCTTGGTCAGGGGCCTGTGAGCATCGGTCCTGTGCTGCTGCCGACATGCAGAGCGTCGGGGGCAGATCCCTGCCGTATCATGGCGAGACCAATGGTCTGGCCGGTGGCGGGATGCTTTGTCACGCTGGTGACTTTGCCGACGGCCTTTTCAATCCAGAGTTCATCTCCTGCATTCACCGCGACGTTGGATTCGAAGGCGATCATCTCGCGTGGCATTTTGCCTGTGGTTTTGATGCGTGAGAGCACCTCCTGACCGATGTAGCAGCCTTTGGTAAAATTCATGGCCCTGGCTTCAAGGCCTGCTTCTGGTGGAAACGTTTCGGCGTTCAGTTCGTGCGGCCAGCGGGGGATTTTTTGCAGGATGCGCGAGGTTTCGAGGTCGGCCTCGCTCAAGATGGGGAGTGATTCGAAGGTGGGAGTGGTGGCGGAGGCGGGAAGCCAGATATCCAGGCCAGTTGAGCCGAAGCGATTTGAACGCAGGGAGTGATGAGGGAATGCGTTCGAGCAATGAACGCTCTCCATGCGGGCAGGAGTGCCCACATCACCCCAGACGTGCCAGAGCTGCCACTCCTCGGTGACATCGGAGAGCTCCACATCATCGGCCACGATGTAGCGCTCCAGTCGCATGCCCAGTGTCTCGCGAAGATCGGGTTCTGCGTCCAGCAGCAGTGAATCGCCTGCGGCATGCACAAGCACATCTGCCGCGATGCGGCCCTTCACATCCGTCACGCAGGCATAGAGTGATTCAGCAGCTTTGACCTGGCGCATATCGTTGGTGACCTGGCCGTTCAGATAGCGAATGCGATCGGCTCCGGTGAGCCTGAACTTGGCGCGTGAGGAAAGATTCACGGCGGCTCCGTGGGTGGTGATCTGCTGGAAGAAATCGGCGGTCATACCTTATGAATGAGCAGACTGTGCTGCGTCGCAAGCTGGCAAAGTCGAGGGATTGTATTGACTCATCTCGGTGGTGCGACAGTGTCGATGCTCCTCTCATGCGTACTCTTTTACTGCTCCTTTCTACTGTTTCCATTTTCAGTCTTGTCCCGGAGGCCGCTGCACAGGCTCCGGCTGCTGCACCAGCAGGGGGCAAGGTCCGCGTCGTCACCCGCAATCTGGAGCCCTTCTCTTTTGAGAAAGACGGCCGCCGTTTGGGCTATGCAGCGGAGTTGTGGGACCAACTGGCACGTGAGACGAAGCTGGACTACGAAGTCAAGGTGGTGAACACCGCAGCTGAAATCATCGACGAGCTGAAGAACAAAACGGCGGATGTGGGCGTGGGTGCGATCAGCGTCACGGCCAAGCGCGAAGAGGTCATCGACTTCTCCCAGCCCTTCTATGAGTCAGGCCTGCAGGTGCTGGTCAATGGCGGCAGCGGCAGCTTTGCTGACAGCATCTTCTCCCTCATCGGCAATCTTTTTAACGTCGAGCTCATCGGCGCGTTCGCCCTGCTCCTGGTGACGATGCTCATCATCTCTCACCTCGTCTGGCGCTTTGAGCATCCGTTGAACGGCGACCAATGGCCGGAAGATTACAAGAAGGGCATGTTGGAGTCCTTCTGGTGGACGATCAGCACGCTGCTCGTTGGTGGCGCTGACAACAAAGGCCCTGTTGGCGTCGGTGGTCGTATCGTGGCTATCATTTGGATGCTGCTGAGCATCGTGCTGGTCTCCTTGCTCACCGCTTCCTTCACCACCACCCTGACCGTCAACACCCTCAAGGGCGACATCAATGGCCCTGGTGATCTGCCCGGCCGCAAAGTTGCCACCGTCAAGGGCAGCACCACCGAAACCTGGCTGAACGCCAAAGGTGCCAAAGTGGTGCCCTATGCCACCGTCACCGAATGCGTGGCCGCCTTGAAGGGTAAAGATGTGGATGCCGTCGTTTACGATGCACCCGTGCTGCAATACGAAGCCGGCAAACTGAATGACGAAAACCTGCAGATGGTCGGCCCCATGTTTGAGAAACAGAACTACTCCTTCGCCCTGCAGCAGGACAGCACACTGCGTGAGAGCCTGAACCAAGGCCTCCTGAAACTCACCGAACAAGGCGCCGGCAATGAGCTGCGGAAGAAGTATTTCGGCGAAGACAAATAAGGTCTGATCCTTTGAAATTCACGAAAGAGCGACGGCCTCAAGCTGTCGCTCTTTTGCTGGGCGCTGATCAGGCTGTGTGATCAAGCTGCTTGCCATTTTGGCCTTTAGCAGACATGAAACAAGGACGCGCCGCATGTCCGCCACTCCTACATCCTCTCCCGGAATATTCGCCACCATCTTGGTGGTGTTTCGGCAGAATCGCGTGCCATGCCTGGTGCTGAATGCGTTCGCCGTGGCCCTGGTGGTCAGCTATTATCAGGTGCCGGCGCTGGCGGGTTTTTGGGAGTCGCTGGGCGCGTTCAAGACGCATTGGTCCTTCGCTTTTTCCTGTGTCTCCACCATGTTTGCCGCGGCGCTGATGCCCACGGGCATTCAGCGGATCATGGGCACGCTGCCGAAGCAGGGGGGAGGAAAGCGTCTGCTGCTGCTCATGCTGTTCTGGGGCTATCGCGGCATGGAGATCGATCTGTTTTATCACTTCCAGACCTGGATGTTTGGGGATGCGCCTGATGCCGCGACGCTGGTGAAGAAGGTGCTGGTGGATCAGTTCATCATGAGCCCGATCTGGTTTGTGCCCACCTACGTGATCGCCCTGCGCTGGGTGGAGCTGGGCGGCTCCTGGGCACGCACGCGGCCGACTTTGAATCGTGAATTTTGGACGCGCACCTGCCCGACGGTGCTCATCACGAACTGGCTCATCTGGATCCCTGCGCTCGTCCTCGTTTACAGCCTGCCTGCGGCGCTGCAGTTTCCGCTTTTTTCGGTGGTGATGTGCTTCTTCATTCTGGTGGTGACGGTGATGACGCAGAGGCGGGAAGAGGCTGAAATTTGACCACGGAATACACTGAATACACGGAAGCCGGAGTTTGATGGGTGATTCCGTGCCTTCAGTGTTTTGAATGGGACTTCAGCAATTCCAGGAGCCGGAGGAGATCGTCTTCGCTGATGTCCACGAAGGAGTCGAGGGAGCGGATGGCGGCGATGATTTCCTCGTGTGTGGGAAGTGAGTCATCCGTGGGAACGCTGGGCTTCTGCGCGGGATGGTGGAAGGCGTTGGGGTAGCGCCGCCAATGGAAGGCGTAATTGATGATCACGGCCAGCAGCACCATGACGAGGGCATTGGTGAGGACGGGGAAGAGCACGAAGCTGAAGCCGAGATGTTGGATGGCGCTGCCACCCATGACGGCGGTGAAGGCGGTGGCACCGCCGGGCGGGTGGATGCACTTGAGCTGCTGCATGGCCCCGATGGCGAGGCCGACGGCGCAGGCTGCGGCGATGGCTGGTTGAGGGATGCAATGCGCGCAGGCGACGCCAATCAGAGCGGAGATACCATGCCCTGCGATGACCGGCCATGGCTGGGAAAGCTGGCCGTGAGGCACGCCAAAGAGCAGCACGGCGCTGGCACCCATGGAGGTGATGAGGGCGGCCGCACCGCCAGCCGGAAGTGCGCAGGTGGAGATGGCAATCAGGGCCAGAATGGCGAGCCCGCCGCCGAGGGTGGAGACGGCTTTTTCAGTGATGCTGACTTCGATGAGCTCGATGCCGAGCCATTGGCGCAGTTTAGGAGTGGGCACTGACAGGGGGCGTTTCTATTTGGCGGTTTCGTCAGCGAAGTCAGCTTCAGAAAATTGGGCGAGATAACAGGGCGGGCTGGCAAAGCTGGCAGGCTCGTCTTCGATCTCCTGCGCTTTTGCGAAATGGGGCAGCCAGGCGAGCAAGGCCTCTGCGCCGGTGTCTTCTGGTGAACTCTCTGCAGGCGTCACATCGATGGGGGAAGGTGGTTTCATCGGGAAGGCGTGATGGAGGATTGGCTGGGGGATGAGAGGCTCATGCGGATGGCTGCGAGCCAGCGGTGACGGTTCCACCAAAAGCCGGCGATGATGGCACCGAGGGTGTATGCGGCCACATCGGCGAGATCTCCTGATGCGTGGGTGAGTTTGGGAATGATCCATTCGAAGAGCAGTGACCAAAACACGAGGTGTCCTGCGATCTCGAAAGGTTGCGGTGGCCCATCCTGCGCACGCAACCCCAGACGGTGATGCAGCCAGAGCACGGGCGGCAGCGCGCAGGGGATGAGCCAGAGGTCATTGAAGTGAAACATCATGAAGCCCGGCAGTGCATGGGGCTTGATGAAGCAGCGATTGATGCCGTAGGCCATGCAGGAGGTCAGGAACAGGGCATCACGGAAGTAGTGGAAGCGAGGCATGTCAGCAGAGGGCGTAAATGACACCGCCGGCACTCGCGGCGATGAGGAGCTTGATCAGCAGGGTTTTGATGATGAACAGCATGGTGGGGAAGGGGGCTGCGATTCAGCTCTGACTGGCTGACAGCCTTCGAATGTTGAAGCCGCAGGCAGAACGGGAGAGAGAGTGATCCGCAACGACGTTGTGGTCCGGGCATGGAGACACAATAGCGGCTGTCAGGCATGGTTGGACTGGCATTTTGTGAATAAATGTCGTAATGCGATATATGTCAAACAAGGATGGCCCTGAAACTGCTGCGCATGGGGGCATGCCCAGACGCAAATCGATCTCTAAATCGCAGTATGAAAACCTCGCGGCGTTTCGCTTCGCGCTGAGGAAGTTTCTTCGATTCAGTGAAGATGCCGCAGGTGAGGCTGGGCTGACGCCGCAACAGCATCAGGCGCTGCTGGCGATCAAAGGGTATCCTGGCCGAGACCGGGTCACGGTGGGGGAGCTGGCGGAACGCCTGCAGATCAAGCATCACAGCGCCGTCGGGTTGATCGACCGGCTGGTGCTGGAGGATCTGGTGGAGCGAGATGCCTCGGCAGAGGACCGGCGTCAGGTGCACATCAGCCTCACCACGCGTGGAGAGGGTATGCTGGAGGAGCTTTCATCCATGCACCGGGAGCAACTGCGGCTGATTGGGCCGGAGTTAAGCAGCCTTCTGCAGAGGCTGGGGCAGGGGGATGCGGGGGCTTGAGGGGTGGAGTTGGTCATCTGCACACACGAGAGCATTGCTACCTGCTGCGCATGACTTCTCACATCCGATCATGAGCCAAAACGGTTTTGATTCTACATCGCCGCGTCCCTGGCATGATGACAAAATAAAAAATTGAAATGACAGCAGGATAAAGACCTGACTAATAATCAGCCCAAATCTATGAAATCGGTCATCAATCCATGGGTGGTCACGCTGGCATTTTTCGGTATGGGCATGGCAGCCTTAGCGAATCCCTACTTAGAAGCCGGGCTGGCGGCGACAGATCGGGAGTGGCGCGGAAGTGATTATGCCGCGGTCGCGGAGGCAATCAAAACTCAAAAAGTCCCCCTGCCACGACTGACTGATCATGATGGCCAGAAAATTCTCAGTCGATTCTGTGCCACCGATAATCTGGCCTTTAACCGGAGCAAATCGCTTCCTATTTCGAGCCGGATGCAAGACTACACAGCCATTCTGACCAGTGGAGGTGCCGTTATTAATCTCTATGCGGCAGAAGTGGTGAAAGGCGTTAAATTGAATGATGAGTTTACTGTCTTGATGGTTTTTCAGATGGAACTCTCCGTGCTCGGAATCGAACTTGTTGATGAGTTTTTCCCGACGCTCCAGAAGGACGAAAAATACGAGACTCGAATGAGAGGACTGCAAAAAATGCGTTCTGGCATGACCACGGTGTTTGTAGGCATGCAGCATTCCATCGCAGAAGATGACATCCTTTCCTCCGCCAATAAATCCGATCTGCTTAAAGTGATGGCGAAAACAGCCGCATCCTTTGCAACGGTGTTCAGTGGGGAAGTCAAAGCTGAACTGCGCGTGAAGTTTCAATCCATGAAATCTGTTCTAACCAGCGAAGCAGACATTGCCAGCATCAACACCATTTTAAAGGCGATCAGCAACTGACCGCAGCATTCGGGCTACTTCCAAAACTTCTCAATCGCGGCGACGAGGCCGGGGATGCTGTTTTCCTTGGCTTCGACATCGACCTTGAGGCCGCGGGCTTTGATGGCGGCGCTGGTGACGGGGCCGATGCTGGCGATCTTGATGCCTTCGGGGAGGGCGACTTTGAGGTTGAGGAAGTGCTCGACGGTGGAGGCGCTGGTGAAGGTGATCATGTCTGCACCTTCTTCTTTGAGGCGGGCGAGGGCTTCGAGGTTGTCCTCGGTCTCGGCGATGGTGCGGTAGGCTTCGCATTCATCGACGATGGCTCCCATGCCGCTGAGTTCGTTGGCGATGACTTCGCGCGCTTCCTGGGCGCGGACCCAGAGCACCTTCACGTTGTCCATGTCCTGGTGGTCTTTGAAGGCTTTGACGAGACCTTCGGCGACGTAATGCTTTTTGTCGGGCATGAGATCCACGGCGAGGTGGCGGGCCTTCACCTTTTCCGCAGTGCCGGGTCCGATGCAGGCGATGCGCACGCCACCGATGCTGCGGGCGTCGTTGTAGAGCTTGTCGAACATGGTGAAGAAGGCGTCCACGCCGTTCGGGCTGGTGAAGATGATCCAGTCGTAGGTGTGGCAGTCCTGCACAAGTTCGCCGAAGGAAAGCTGATCTTCCACGGGGGCGATGCGGATGGTGGGCATTTCGATGACGTTGGCACCGAGGACGGAGAGCTGCTTGCTAAGCACGCTGGCCTGCGCGCGAGTGCGGGTGACGACGATCCTCTTGCCAAAGAGCGGGCGGTCTTCAAACCAGTTCAACTGCGGGCGCTCGGTGACGACGTCGCCAATGACGGCCACGGCGGGTGCTTTGAAGCCTGCGGCTTTCACCTTGGCGGCGATGTCGCTCAGAGTGCCGACGAGGGTCTGCTGGTGGCTGTGGGTGGCCCAGCGCACGAGGGCGACGGGGGTTTCCGGATTGGCGCCGTGCTTGAGGAATTCGCGGGTGATTTCTTCGATGCGCTCCACGCCCATGAGGAAGACTTTGGTGCCGTCTGCCTGCGCGAGTTTGGCGTAGTTGAGCGAGGTGTCGGGCTTCGTCGGGTCTTCGTGGCCTGTGAAGATGGTGAGCTGGGAGGCGTGGGAGCGATGCGTGACCGGGATGCCTGCGTAGGCAGGGCCGGCGATGGCGGAGGTGATGCCGGGGACGATTTCAAACTTCACGCCGGCTTCGTAGAGCTCGGCGGCTTCTTCGGCACCACGGCCAAAGAGCACGGGATCTCCGCCCTTCAGGCGCGTGACGGTTTTGCCTTCGGTGGTGAGCTTGACGATGAGCTTGTTGATTTCATCCTGCGAGAGCGTGTGGTCGCCGGCCTTCTTGCCGACGTAGATGCTGGCCGCGCCGTCCTTGGCGTAGCGAAGGTGCTCGGGGTTGCAGAGGTAGTCGTAAACAAGGACGTCGGCGGCCTCGATGCATTCCTTTCCCTTGAGCGTGAGAAGTCCGGGATCGCCGGGACCGGCGCCGACGAGGTAACAGATGCCAGGGGTGATTTTTTTGGTGGCCATGGTGGGAAAGGGGGCGCTCAAGGTGTCGAAACCACGGCTTACTGCAAGGATGGATGACGGATTCCCTTTTACTGATCGGTGGTCGAGGTTAAATCGTTAAGGATGCCAACCGTGCCTGCCATCCTCTTAAATCTGCCTGCTGCCTGTGATCCTGCTGAACCTGTGCTCCTGGCGATTTCGGGCGGGCGGGACTCGGTGGCGCTGCTGCACCTGCTGCGGGAGGCGGGGTTTACCCAGCTCATTCTCTGCCATTTGAACCATGGTCTGCGCGGCAAGGAATCGATCGACGATGCGGCGTTTGTGCGGCGTCTGGCGAAGAAGCTGGGGCTGAAGTGCGAGATCGAGACGGAGGATGTGGCGGCGCTGGCGGAGAAAAGCCGTGTTTCGACCGAGACGGCGGCGCGTGAGGCACGGCATGCGTTTTTCCTGCGCATGGCAGAGAAATACGACGTGTGGGTCGTGCTGCTGGCGCATCATGCGGAAGACCAGGCGGAGACGATTTTTGCCAATCTGTGCCGTGGCACGGGGCTGGCCGGGCTGGCGGGCATTCATGCGGTGCAGCGGCTGGACACGGGCCTGCATCTGGTGCGCCCGCTGCTGCAGGTGCGGCGCAGCGAGATCGAGGCGTATCTGAAATCCAAGCGCTTCAAGTTTCGGGAGGATTCGAGCAACACCTCGCCGAAGCATCGGCGGAACCGGCTGCGGCATGAGGCGCTGCCGCTGCTGAACGATATTTTTGACCGTGACGTGGTGCCGCAGGTGCTGCGGCTGGGCTCGCTGGCGGAGCAGGATGATGACGCCCTGCAACGTCAGGCCCTGGCGTTTCTCATGGCGGAGGGGCGGGTGAAGGAGGATCGCTCGCTGGTGATCACGCCGGAGCTGCTGGCGCTGCATCCGGCGGTGTCGTCACGGGTGTTTGCGCTGTGGCTGCGCGAGGCGTGGGAGCTGCCGGGGATTGATCATGATGTCATTGAAGCGGCCTTGGGCATGCTGGCACCGGATGGAGGGGCGAAGATCAATCTGCCGGGGGACAAGCATCTGCGACGGAAGGCGAAGCGGATGTGGGTGGAGTAGGGGCGTGAAAGTACTCACTAGCTTTAGCTCGTTCTGGATTCTGGGAAGAACGCACGCCATCCAGAACGAACTAAAGTTCTTAACTGCTTTGGCTCAGCCCTCCAGCGTGTGCACAAACAGGCCGCTGCGGAGCTTGGGCTCGAACCAGGTGCTCTTGGGGGGCATGATCTGGCCGACGTCGGAGATGGCCATGAGCTGATCGACGGTGGTGGGGAACATGGAGAAGGCGACGGTGTGCTCCTTGGCGTTCACGAGTTTTTCCAGTTCAGCGGTGCCACGGATGCCGCCGATGAAGTCGATGCGCTTGCTGGTGCGAGGATCGTCGATGCCGAGGATCGGCTTGAGCAGGCGGTCCTGCAGGATGCTGACGTCGAGCTGGTCGATGGGGCTGGCGTCTTTGGCGGCTTCCCAGGTAAGCTCATACCACTGGTCCTTGAGATACATGCAGCACTGGCCGCCTTTGGTGGGGGACTTGAGCGTGGTGGGCTTGATCGTGAAGACTTCGCCGACCTTCTTGAGGAACTCTTCGCGGTCGTTGCAGTTGAGATCCTTCACCGCACGGTTGTAGGGCAGGATTTTGAGCTCGTTGCCGGGGAAGAGGACGCTGAGGAACCAGTTGTAGTTTTCCTCGCCGGTGTGGTTCGGGTTGGCCTCGCGGCGGAGCTTGCTGACGCGGAAGGCGCTGGCGGCGCGGTGGTGTCCGTCTGCCACGTAGGCGCAGGGGACCTGGCTTTCAAACAGGCCGGTGAGGGACACGCAGAGGCCCAGCGAGATGCGCCAGAGCTGATGACGCACGCCATCGGGGGCGGTGAAGTCGTTGATGGGCTTCTCGTCCTTCATGAAGCTCTCGATGAGGGCGCTGATGCCGGGGCGCTGGCGGTAGGTGAGGAAGATGGGGCCGGTGTTGGCGTTGAGCGCGTCGACGAGGTTGGTGCGGTCATCCTCCTTGTCCTGACGGGTCTTTTCGTGCTTCTTGATGATGTCCTTCTCGTAGTCCTCGGTGTGGCAGACGGTGACGAGGCCGGTCTGGCTGTGGCCGGCGATGACCTGACGGTAGAGGTACATGCAGGGCTTGCCCTCACGCACCAGGATGCCGTCCTTTTGCAGGCGGTCGAAGTTCTCGCGGGCCTTGGCGTAAACAGGGGCGGAATAGGGGTCGATTTCGGGATCTAGATCGATTTCGGCGCGGTCCACATGCAGGAGGCTGAAGGGCTTGCCCTTGGCCAGGGCGGCGGCTTCCTCACGGTTCACCACGTCGTAAGGAACGGCGGCGACTTCGGGGGCGTTTTTCTGGGTGGGGACGAGACCTTTGAATGAGCGGATGCGCATGGGGCGGGATAGAGCGAGGGGGGGCGGTTGTCAATCGCGGAGCAAGGCCGGAAGGCTGTCCTGAATGGAAGTTCAGCAAAGCTGGGCAAGTGCAGACCGGCAGGAGATTGTAAACTGAGAACTGAAAACTGAGAATTGTAAATTGGCCGGAGAGAAAGCGTGAGCCTTTGAGCGGTGCAAATGGACAACTTTCACTCCGCGCTCTTCGCTGCATTCGCCTCATGATTCTCCCGCGCCACTTTGCGTGCTGCTGACACCACGTGCGTGCAGGCCTCAATGCAGAGCAGGGGCATGGCGTTGGGGGCGTGATTGGGCTGAGTTTTGGCGGCGGCGGCTCCGGCCATGGGCTGGGTGGCGGTGAGGGGCCAGAGGATGCGGCGGAGGCATTTGGTATTGGCGCAAGTCTTGCCGATGAGCGCGTGGGCTTGGTCATCGGTGATGGTGTTGACGAAGCGGTACATGCCGGTCTGGCGGCCGAGGAGGTCGCGCAGGGGGACGGCGGTGAGTTTTTCCTGCTCAAGCGCACGCGCCATGCCGATGGCGGCGGGGTAGAAGAAGTCGAGAGCGAGGCGCAGCTCGTCGAGGTCGGTGAGATCGAGCCGCCAGCCGCGATTCAGGGTGGGGGCGGAATGCAGCGGGCGGAAGGCGCCCGTGGCATCGTTCCGGGAGATGAACAGGGCATCGTGCGCTTCGTGGTGGACTTGCAGATCTTCTTTGCCACGATCGGCGATGTGGCAGAGCGAGTAGGTGCCATCGTCGTTGGTGGTGATGAGGATCTCGCCAATCTCATCGAGGCCGGAGTTCAACCAGTAGGCGAGGGAGGATTTTACCTCGTCATTCGGCATGCCTTTTTTGTTCTGCACCTGGTGCTTGGCATCGAAGTCGTGCACCTGATCGAGGATGACGTCTGCCATGAGGGGCTCGGTGCCGATGGCGCCGCTGTAGTAGATCTGGCGGCCCTGGAGCTGATGCGGATTTTGATGGAAGACGCCGCTCTCGCTCAGCGCCTCACCGACGTCTTCGCGCATGCCGAGGAGGACGGGGATGTCTTGAAAGCTGTGCAGGCCGTCGGCGATGAAAAAGGGGACAACGACGACATTCGGCGCGGTGGTGAGCGTGGCCCAGTCCTTCACAAAGGGGGCCTCCTCCATGTAGGCGTCGATGACTTCGGCGAAGCCGTAGTGGCCGCCGCGAATGAGGGCGACCTGATCCTGAATGGCCTTGGTGGAGTTTTCATTCAGGATGGTGCCGTGGCCGACGATGACGAGGCTGGTCTGCTCACGCGGCACATGGGGGGCGACTTCATCGGCGCGCTGGATGAGCAGGCGCGTCATGTTGGGGTGGATGCCCACGGGATCGCAGTAGTGGATCGTTTTGCCATCGCGCTGTGTGGTGGGGCCGTCGAGCCGCAGCTCACGGGGGAGCACTTGCTGGCAGAAGTAGCCTTCGCTGATGAAATTCGGGACGATGTAGATGACCTCGCTGTCCACCATTTCGTACACCTCGCGCATGTTGGGCTCCTCTTTCCAGAAGCAGCAGGCGACTTCGCGGAAGAGGCCGCGGCGGCGGATGGAGTCGGCGTGCAGGTGCGTCGGGGAGCTGGAGTCCGGATTCGTGGTGGAACCGTGACCGAGGATGATGAGGGCGGCGTGAGAGTAAGAGTTCAAGAAGAGATGAAGTGGTGTGTCTGGTTCGTCCTCGTCCTCCTACTCGAACTCGTCCTCGATCCTAAAGTACACGTAGGGTGAGGCGATGCGGAGAAACTGAAAACTGGGAACTGAGAATTGAAAACTGAAAATTGAAGAGGGGATACGCGGAGTGATGGAGTGGTGCGATGCGAATGGCCCGTGATTACGTCACGAGAGGCGCGGTTGGAAACAATTCGTCATGCGGCATTCCGACATTCGTCATTTTTTCCGCTCACCCATGGCGGAAGCGCAGGTCTTTGATCTTGGCATCGGGCAGCTTCTCCTGAAGGCGTTTGAGAATTTTCACTTTCTCCTGCATCAGTGCGTGGTGGGCCGTGGGCTGAATGAGGCGGACGCTGAGGATGCCGCGCTCGAAGGTGTCCGGGCGGGTGAGTTTGAAAAGAAACGCGCCTACGATCTCCTGCCAGGCGGCGAGGATGTCCTCCAGCTTCACGCGGTTGGCCATGCCGGCCTTGGCCATGATCTGCGTGGCGAGGTCTCCCACTCTGAGCGTGGGCAGGTCCATCAGCGGCCCGTCCTCCACGCCGCGCCACGCCGAGATGAGGTTGTGGCGCCTGCGCATGGCGGCGGTGGGCTGGCGTTTGTCCATGGGCGCACCCTAGACGGCAATTGGCGGGTGCTAAATCGCAAATTTCAAATCTCGCATTTCCGGCGGGCCGCCGCTAAAGATGCCCTCCCCCCCGACCAACCGCCATGTCCGCCGACACTCTCCCCACCGACCATACCGACCCGATCAACGCGCAGATTCTCGCCGTGAGCGAGGACCGCATCAAGGGCTTCACCCCCACGCCGTTTCAGGACATTGCGCAGTTGTCCGGGCTGCCGCTGGAGACGGTGGTGGAGCGCATCCAGGCGATGCTGAAGGCCGGTGTGATCCGCCGCGTGCGGCAGACCCTGCTGGCGAACAAGCTGGCTGAAGGCGCGCTGGTGGCCTGGAAGGTGCCCACGGAAAAGCTCGAAGGCGCGTTTGAATTCCTCTTCAAGCAGGATCCCTTCAGCGGGCACGTGGTGCTGCGCTCCACGGACCGCGAAGTCAGCGGCAGTGACTACCGCCTGTGGACCACGCTGAAAGTGCCACAGGGCTATGACATCAACCAGCATTGCGATGTGCTGGCGAAGCTGATCGGTGCGGAAAGCTACTACACCATGGAAGCGCACGGCATCTTCGCCCTGGGCGTGGGCCATGTGCGCCGCAAGACGCTGGAGCCCGGCGAGCGCGCCGAAGTGCCTGCCGTGATGATGACCACGAATATCGCCGAACTGGATGAGGAAGAGTGGAACGTGCTGCTGCACCTCAAGGGAGATCTGAGCGTGGACGAAGTGGGCCCCAACCCTTGGGAAGGCCGCGCCAAGGCAGCGGGTGTCTCGTTTGAGAAATTCTGTGAAGTCGCCAAGCAGCTCGACAAAAAAGGCGTCATCGGCCGCTTCTCCACCTTCCTGGAGCACGTGAAGCCCAGCTCCACCGGCGTGCGCGTCACGCGCTTCAATGCACTCTTCCACTGGAAGGTGCCGAAGGGCATGGAAGAACGTGCAGGTGGCGAGGTGGGCCGCCACACCATCATGACCCACGCTTACTGGCGCGAAGGCGGCGACCGCTTTGCGAACGTGAACATCATGGGTGTCATCCATGGCACCGACAAAGAAATGGTGCTGGCCCACAAGGCCGCCATCGACAAGCATCTGGCCGAAGAAGGCATCCCGCTGGAATACACGAATGTGTTCTGGGGCGGCCGCAGCGAAATCAAGCCCAGCGAGATCTCACCGATCGTGTTCAAGGAATGGCACGCGAAGTACAAGGATGTGGCGGGGCCGGTGGTGTAGTTCGGGCTGTCTTTATGAATGGAGTCGCCTGCTGCAGCGCATGCTCAGGCGACCTTTTCATTGGTGCACCAGTAGGTCTGTTTGTGTCCCTTGGCCTCGAAGCTTGAGGCCACGGACTGTGCCTGTTGCTCAGTGAGATTGGCTTCCACCAAGAATTTGTTGCCGGAGTCGTCCTGTCTCCAGACGGCCCAACTGGGGAACTCGCTGCCTCGGACCGCCGCCCACCAGCCAAATTCATCGTGTCCCCACTGAACTCCCAAACGAGAAGCCACTGTGCGCAGTAGCTCCGTCTCCGTCGCATGAGGTCCGGCATCGAGCAATTCAGCCGCTGCGGAATCTCCGTTTGCGCTTCTGACTTGCACCGGAAGAAGTCCCACCGGGCAGCAAGGTCCGCCTGGCTCTCCCTTCCGATGATAGGGCTTTGGTTGATTCATGCGTTATCTTCGGTGATTCGTATCCTTGGCTTTGGAAGGGTCATTGATGGTGAGCCTTCACCCAGATCAAGGCATACGTGAAGCCCAGGCCAAAGCCTTTTTCAGCCATGAACATGTCGTAGTCGAGGCTTCCGACTCGTCCGGTGGCAAAGGAGCGTAGCATGCCCGAACCCCCGTAAAATTGTCCGAGGGTGCTGCTGGGCATTTTGTGGCCTTTTTTGGGACGGGCCAGAACATCGAGTGCGGCATCTATATGATCCGCGCAATGGAGGAGCCTGCGGCTGAGAGGGACGGAGATCGCGAAGGTGGTGTTATCACGAGTGCCAGAGGCATGGAGAGCAAGATCGCGCTCGCGCTCATAGTCCGGCAGTGCGGTGCGCAGTTCTGCCCAGGTCTGGGCCAGCACATTGAAGGCAGGCTGGTAGGCCGGGTCGAGTCCTGCGTCACGCAGTCCGGCGGGCAGTGAGGGCGTCTTGAGCACGGCACCGGCCACCACGCGCGCAGGGTCGGCCAGGCCATTGAGCGCTGCGACGAAGCCGCTGAAATCTTCGTTCCCATAGGCGGTGGCCGCCACCTCGCGCAGGTTCGATCCGCGCGGAATCGTCACGCTCACGCTGGCCGGGGCGGGGACGTCTTCCATCTTTACGGAAGGCAGCAGCGGGACGACGGCCTTGGGCGGCGTGCGGTTGCAACCGGGAGCCAGCAGGAGAAGCGAGAGGATGGGGAGCAGGTGACGCATACGGTTCTGTGGCATTTTTCAGGAAGGAGGCCCTATGTACTTGCCATTGAATGAGATGCTGACATGACGGTCACGAGAGACAGTTGCTGAGATGGTGGCTGTATCGGAATGCTGATCGTATGTGAGGCTCCTGGCCGTGCGAACTTCGCGTGCATGTCCATCCACCTCGACCGCCGCCGAAATGACGCCTGGCTCGAATGTGTGTGTGGGTTCTCCGAGTGTGTTTCGTAGTTCGGCCTCGTTCGTGATGTCTTTCGTGAGCTGGTGAAGGCGGATGGCCTCCTGTGAAGAAATCACTGCGAACATCTGAGATCGAAGCGACCCGGGCGCGCGACCGGAGCAAAATGGACAGTGATAAATCCGCCACGAACTGCCATCTGCGGACTTCAGGTTATACTCGTTGAGATTCGGGTCGAACTCGATCGGGCAATGCTTGTCATGCGCGGCTCTTTCAAGCCAACGGCACTCGCAGAACGGCAGGTCATCACGGGGCATGCTCATGGCTGCATGGATTTAGAGGAGGGTGTTTTCAGACGCCATGCGCCAGCTGCCAGTGGGAACGCCGAGAGGTGACGTGGGATTGCTCACTTTTTCGGCTGCTTGGGAATGGCGATGGTGACGGAGTAGTGTCCGGCGCCGTTGGGGGAATCGGCCAGGTAGAGAATGAAGCCTCGGGTGGTGGGCTCCAGGGCCACGACGTCGCGGCCCTGGCGCTTGACGATGGTGGCATGGGGGAGGTCCAGGCTGGCAAACTCGGCCCACTGGGCCGGTGTCTTGCGCGGGTTGTTCCAGGGCCTGCCTTTGAACGTCATGTCATCGGGCTCGGACCAGTGGAGGTGCGTCCATTTCACACCGTCCTGGGTGAAGGTGAACTTTTCGCTGCCGTCGATCTGTCCGGAGATCGTCAGGTATTCATAGGGATCCACCGGGGGCTTGGGGGCGGAGGAGCAGCTGCTGAGGATGACGAGAAGGAGCAGGGCAGAGGCAACAGCGGGCAGGGACTTCATGGGATGGGCGGAATCATGCAGGGAGTGCTCTCCGAAGCTATCTTAAACAAGGTTGGGGTGTCCAACCTTTTTGGAACGCGTTGGGAAATCGCGACCGCAGGAGCGGGAGATCCGCGCCCCCACATGGAGAAAATCCAACAAATCCCACTAAAACAACGCCTGGGTATACGCGCGCGGTGGGAGGCGGTGGTCTGGGCGGGCTGGCCAGCCTCAGGAGATATTGAATGGCTCTGGACGCTGTGTGCGCATCGTGGTTCCAGACTCACTCATTGGAAAGAGGTGCTGTGGCGCTTTTTGTTTCATCAACACCAGGCTGGGCTGGCCAATTCTTTTTCGTGAGAACGTTCATGAACTGTTCGCCGCCCTCATCGGTGAGGTTGAGTTCCGATGTGAGCTTGTTCATCACTTCAATCGCTTCATCAAGCAACCCCAAGTCCACGTATCCCTCCATCGCGTCACACTTCCTTTGGAATTCTCCGAGAGTTATTGGGGTGGAGAGACTGTTGCTTGGCTGGTTGGGGCTTATCATGAATAAGCCTTCGGATTACGCCCAAAGATCGGTCGTATCATTTAGCTTAAGTGCGGGCTAAATTATTGTTAAGTCCACATAAAGATCTGCACCTCGCTGCTGGAGAGCCTTCACGAGCCAGTGTGTCAGCACCGATTGGTTGATCATGCAGCGAGAAGAGCGGAGGCGGGGCAGTGGGCCGATGCCCCGACGCCGCTTTCGCAAGCCGGAGGGCAGGGTAAGTTCGGAGAATA
>CALRWM010000073.1:0-28271 GCA_943371875.1 Prosthecobacter debontii
CGTAGTGCCGGAGGGTGTCATAGAACTCGGCCTGAGCGGCGGGATGAATGTCGAAGTCGACTCTCATGCAATGCGCTTGATGCCGAGTTCGGCAAACAACGCATCGGTGCCACGCTGCAACTCTGCGCCTGAGACGAGCGCGACGCGCCCTTCTTCAACGTCCTTCACACGCTCGCCAATTTCGGCATCCCATGCGGCTTCAACAGCACTGGAATCTTCTTCGACCAGCGGCATGGCGTATTCACTTTGAAGATCACGCAGCAGGTGATCCACCTCGCTGGGGGCGAGGCTGCGGATTTCCTGTTTGATGTGTTCAATGGTCACCGGCATGGCTGGATTGTATCAAACGGTACGCGGATTGTCGAGGGGGCGAATCATCGTGGCGAGGCGCAGCACTCAAGCCACTGCCAACCTGGCAAACCCCTCCCTCCTACTTCACGCCCACGCAATACACCGCCTTGTTGCTGCGCAGAATCAGCAAGTCGCCGCTCACGGCGGGGGTGCCGTTGAAGTGGGTGGTGTCGCTGGCGAATTCGTTGGTGCTGAGCAGCTCGTAGGTGGGCTTGGCGGCGAGGACGAAGGCGCCGTTGCGGCGGGAGACGCACACGAGTTTGTCGCCGATGAGCACGGGGGAGGCGTAGAACGGTTTGCCGCCGCCGCGTGAGCCCATGGTGGCGCGCTCGCGGTAGACGTCCTTGCCGGTTTTGGCGTCGATGCACAGCGCGAAGCCCTGATCGTTGATGACGTAGAGGTGGCCGTCTTTGAGGATGGGCGTGGGGACGTAAGTGCTGGAGCTGCTGTCCCAGAGAATGGCCTTGGGGCCGAGATCGCCCTTGCCGCCGATCTTGATGGCGGTGCTGCGTGTGGCGGGGAAGCCGCCGAAGACGTAGACGGTGTCGCCACCGGGGACGAGGCAGGGGGAGACGTTGCCGGTGAGGCCGTGGGTGGCATACCAGCGCAGCTTGCCGGTGTCGGGATTCATGCCCCACAATTCCTGCGGCACGGCGATGACGAGATCGTCCACGCCATCGCGTTTGAGGATGTTGGGCGTGCCGTAGGCCATGCCGAAATCGCCCTCGGCTTTCCACACGATTTTGCCGGTGGTTTTGTCGAGGCCGAAGATCGTCTGGCTCTCATCGTTGGCGTTCACAATGAGCAGGTTTCCATGGATGATCGGGCTCGCGGCGGAACCCCAGCGCCGCTGGCCGGAGCTGGTGCCGCAGGAGGTCTGCCAGAGCTGCTTGCCCTGGAGGTCAAAGGCCAGTGCGCCGCTCTTGCCGAAGAAGACGTAGACGCGCTCGCCGTCCGTCACAGGCGTGTGAGTGGCGTAGCCGTGCTCGGTGATGAAGCCGGTGAAGGGATCTTCCACTACGGCGCTGGGCACCTTGGCATCCCAGAGCACCTTGCCATCGGCGCGGTTGAGGCAGAGCAGATGCCGCACGAGCTGGCGCATGTCGTCCGCGCCCGGTTTGTCGCCGTAACCGGTCCAGCAGGTGATGAAGACCTTGTCGCCGAGCACGATGGGGCTGGAGGCCCCCGGCCCCGGCATGTCGGCTTTCCAGAGCAAGTTTTCCGTGTCGCTCCACTTCAGCGGCACCTTCGATTCCGTGACCATGGCCGCCCCCGTGGGCCCGAGGAAGCGCGGCCAGTCATTGCCAGCGGCAGTGAGAAGAGAAGGCGTGGCAAGAGCGAGCGTGAGGGCGGAAGCGAAGGCGCGGGAGAGCAATTTCATGCGGGGAGGGATAACCCGGGGAGTGGGGGAAAGTTACGCGGGTGGTTGTTTGGTGGATTGAATCATCGGCGTCGGCAATGACCCAATCAGCGGAATGGCTCATCAAAAAGCGCGTTTCGATGGCATCACCGTTCAACGCTGCTTCTGCTTCTAAGTCCGGCTCATGAAGCGTGTAGCACTAGCATCACCGTTCAACGCTGCGCCTGCTTCGCCGCTCGACTCCGGAAGCGCGTAGCGCTGGCACAATGGTAGCCGTGGGTGCCAACCCACGGAACCGCGTGGCCCATCCCGTTCGCATTCCGTGGAACCGCGTAGCGGTGACACAAACCTCCGCGCTACCCATGTTCGCGATCACGCGATGTATCGGTCATCGTATTTGATGCGGGCCTCATCCAGCATGCGCCGCAGTTCCCCCAGATAATCTGTGTGCTGATGATGCACCTGCTGGTCCTTGATGTAACGAATCACGGCATCCTTCTCGCGGACCGAAATCGTGAAGGCACCATAGCCGTCCTGCCAGCCGTCAAATCCGGGGAAGAGGTCCTCCTGTTTGATCCACCGACTGGTGTTCGCTTTCAGCTCTCGCATGTAATCCGCCAGCGACAGCGAGGTATGCAAGGTCATCAGGATGTGCACGTGGTCATCCATCGCGTTGATGCGGTGAAGGTGGCAGTTCAGGCCCTGATGGACGCCCCAGACGTAGCGAAAGAATTCCTCCCGCCGGGTTTCCCGCAGAACCGTGGCACGCTCCTTGGTGGAGAACACGATATGATACAGGATCTGCGTATACGTATTGGCCATGGCGAATGCGATGGGTGCGGCGGAGATTTGTGTCACCGCTACGCGGTTCCACCGTTCTGGCAACGGTGGGTTGTCTGCCCACCGTGGGTTTCACCCACGGCTACCGTTGTGCCAGCGCTACGCGCTTCCGAGCCAATGGCCGCAGGGCTGGCCGTATCGCGTGGGTGGATACCCATGGAGGATCTGGACAACCAAAACGCCAGGAGGTAAAACGGCGACAGACCACCACCGATCACTCTGCGGAAGCCGAGGCTGAATGAGATGCCTTCGCGTGGCTGCAGGCTACCTATATATAAAACCAGCGTCTTGCAAGAAGGCGAAAAACTCCTTCAACTTGGATTCCAGAGTTATGTTGGCACAGCAGAACTTCAGCCACCATACCCTTTCAGGGTTTTGGGGCTTTACATCGCGGTCCTGCCTGGTCAGAACCGCCATCATTTCCAATTCATCAAAGACGACCACAAAGCTACGACTGCCCACGTCAAAGCAAGTGGCTTCAAAGCGAGTCCTGAGGACTTCAAAAATCTCTTGGGCGGATTTTTCACCCAGGTGCGATAAGTGTCTATCGAAGCTGACAACCTTGTCAGTGTACTTCTCATAGTACCAGACCTTTTGCACATCGGCTGAGCCATATTCACTCACAAGTCTGAGCGAGGACTCAAGAGTGCACTCAAAACTCAGCGTGGGCATCCCTGCTCTTAGCAGAAACATCCCCCCTGAACCTGTGTCACGAGCAATTAGATTCCCATCAATGGAGTCACCTATGACATGACTGCAGGTGTACTGGCTCATGGGAAAATCCGCGTGGTTTTCCGACAGATCCGTCCGGTCGATTTTGTGGGACAAGCTTACGGGCTCAAAGAGCCGCCAGTAGTCGCATAGCATCCCGGAGCCCAGCCGGGTGAACAGATCAGTAAGGCAGTTGTTTGAGCCGTCAGCGCCCTGCTCATCGGGACTGGCTCCGGCAAAAAACACCTCAATTCCTGAAGAGATTTTTCCCATTCTTGGAATCTGATTTGTTCAGCGCAACCCACCCCTCACACCTCCACCGGCACCGGCTGGGGCGCTTGAAACGCGGACATCGAAAACCGCTTCATCAGCGACCCCGCCGCCACGTACCCGAAGCCGAAGAAGAACAGCAGCAGGAACGGAATGCTGCCCCACTGGCCGCGCTGGGCGGCGAGGGCGATCATCCAGCCGAAGTAGCCGGTGAGCAGGACTTCGATCCACAGGGCGATGGACTTGCCGGCCTTGTAGCGGGAGCGCTGCTTGCTGGCCTGCGCTTTGTTTTCCATGCCATACTTCGGCGTGCGGACAAATTCGGACGACTGATTGAGCAGCGCTTCCAGCACGGCCTTGCCGTTGTTGATGCTCATGCCGATGCCGAGGGCGAGCAGCATGGGCACATACGGCAGGGTTTTGAGCCAGCCGTATTTGCCCTGGGCGCCTTGGGCGGTCATGTAAAAGATGATGACGCTGAGGGAGGCGAAAAAGAACACGGGCACATCGACAAACACCGCCTTGTGCCAGCTGCTGCCCATCACGAAATTCGCGGGGTACATCAGCACCAGGGTGCAAAGCGTGAGCAGGTAGGCGAAGTTCGACGTGAGGTGGGAGGTGGCCTCGATCTTCAGGCTCAGCGGGATGTCGCTGCGCCACACGTTGCCGAGGGTCTTTTTGCACACCTGGATGCTGCCCTTCGTCCAGCGGTGCTGCTGGCTCTTGAAGCCGTCCATGTCCGGCGGGAGCTCGGCGGGGACCACGACGTCCTTGAGGTAGATGAATTTCCAGCCTTTGAGCTGCGCGCGGTAGCTGAGGTCCAGGTCTTCCGTGAGGGTGTCGTGCTGCCAGCCGCCGCCGGTTTCGATGGCGGCCCTGCGCCAGATGCCGGCGGTGCCGTTGAAGTTGAGGAATTCGCCGTGGCGGCTGCGGGCCGTCTGCTCCAGCACGAGGTGGCCGTCCAGAAACAGGGCCTGCAGCTTGGTGAGGAGGGAGAAATTCTTGTTCAGGTGCCCCCAGCGCGCCTGCACCATGCCGACTTTCTCGTCGGTGAAGTGGTGGATCACCTGCTTGAGGTAGTCCGGGGCCGGCTGGAAGTCGGCGTCGAAAATGCAGATGTACTCGCCCTTGGCGGAGGCCATGCCTTCATCCAGAGCGCCGGCCTTGAAGCCGTTGCGGTTCGTGCGGTGGCGGTAGTCAATGTCGTAGCCCTGGGCCTTCAGATCGGCGGAGAGCTTCTCGGCGTGGGCGGCGGTTTCGTCCGTGGAATCGTCCAGCACCTGGATCTGCAGGCGGTCGCGCGGGTAGTCCAGGGCGCTGACGGTGCGCAGGAGGTTTTCCACCACGTGGAGCTCGTTGAAAATGGGCAGCTGCACGGTGATGACGGGCAGTTCGGCGAACTCATGGGGCGGCACCGGCACGTCCATACGGTGCTTCCAATAATGGTATAACACCTTGATTCTGTGCGCACCAAAGGCGGACAGGGCGGTAAAAACGAGGATGTAGCTGGTAAACCAGAAGAAATTATCCCAAACAATCATATCGGAAGGGGAAGCGGGGCACGGGGCGCAATCAATCTCCACCAGTTACCAACAATCAAGCAGCATTTCGGGTGCCAGTAGGGCGGGATTTTTAAGCGTGACGTGGAGCCAGGCGCTACTTTGGGAGGGATGGGAGGGAATCTGCAGGTGCCGGTGAGAATGACTAATGAGTAAGCCCGAATGCCGAAATAAGCCCGAATGCCGAAGCTCTAGGAAAGGACGAAGGGCGCGGCGAACTTCTAATCCCGCCCAACGTAGACCGCTCGAATGGCAAACTTCGACATTTGGATTTCGACATTATTTAGACATTCGGATTTACTCATTCGTCATTCTTTAGGCTTTCCTCCCTCACCCAATTATCCATCTGGCGCTTCTCTCCGGCTGCTCCATCCTCCCCCCATGCCCCCCGAACAGCGCGACTGGTACGACACTCCCCTCTACTACGACATCGTCTTTGACGACGGCACCCTCAAGGAGGCGGACTTTCTGGAAGAGGCCTACGCCAGGTACGCCACGCCCGCCAAGGGCCACCGCCTGCTGGAGCCCGCCTGCGGCAGCGGCCGCCTGGCGCTGGAGCTGGCCAGTCGCGGCTGGGAGGTCAGCGGATTCGATGGCAACGCGCACATGATCGCCTTTGCCCGGCAGCGGCTGGAAAAAGCCGGGCTGAAGGCGCGCCTGTGGGAGGACTGGATGCAGAGCTTCACCCTGCCGAAGGGCGTGAAGGGCGGCTTTGATATGGCGCACTGCCTCGTCAGCACCTTCAAGTACCTGCTCAAGGAAAAGGATGCCGTCGAGTGCCTGCGCCGCGTGGCCGCCACCCTGCGCCCCGGCGGCGTGTTCTTCCTGGGCCTGCACCTCACGGATTATGACCGCGAGGAAGACGAGCACGAGCGCTGGGTGGCCAGGCGCGGCAGCATCGAAGTCGTCTGCAACACCCACACCTGGCCCGCCGACCGCAAGACGCGCCTGGAGCAGTTGCGCACCCGCCTCAAGATCACCGACTCCGGCCGCACCCACACGCAGGAGACGCGCTGGCAGTTCCGCACCTACAGCGCCGCCCAAATGAAGACCCTCCTCCGCAAAGTCCCCGAGCTGGAGTACCTGGAGTGCTACGACTTCACCTACGACCTCACCGAGCCCCGCAAATTTGACGACAGCTACGCCGATGTGCTGCTGGTGCTGCGGAAGAGGTAGGGCAGGGGGGGGCGTCACGCGCCCTCTGAAATAGGTCTTATAGGACCTATTCGACCTACAAGCCCTATTTCCTACCACTCTCATCCCTTCCAGCGCCCTCAACCACCCACGGCCAACCACCGCAAACTCCCCCTCCCTCAAACCTCCCTCTAGACAATCCCCGTCCTCTCCGCTCCAATAGCGCCCGCATGAATTTGAAATCCCTGGCCGGCCTCGTGGTGCTTCTGAGCGCCTCCTTTGCATCCGCTCAAGCTCCGGAGACGGACGCCCCTGCTGCCTCCGCACCGGCGCAGCCCTCCTCCTTTCAGTTTCAAGACGGCGACCGCGTCGTCCTCATCGGCAACACCGTACTGGAGCGCGAGCAGCGTTACGGCTCGTTTGAGCCCCGGCTGGATCTCGCCCTCGGCGAAGAAAAAGTCAGCGTGCGCAATCTCGCCTGGAGCGGCGACACCGTCTTTGGCCACGCCCGCTCCTACTTCGGCCCGCCTGAGGAAGGCCTGCAGCGCCTCTCCGTGCACCTGGAAATGCTCAAGCCCACCGTCGTCATCCTCTGCTATGGCAGCGAGCTCGCGTTTGAGCGCCTCGGCTCCCTGCCCGAGTTCCTCACCGGCTACCGCAAGCTCCTCGACCTCATCCGTTCCAAGGCCCCCGGCGTGCGCGTCATCATCGCCACCCCGCCGCCGCTGGAGACCCTGCCGCCGCCGCTGCCGGACCTCTCCGCCGCCAATCGCAACCTCTCCAGCCTGCGCGATGCCCTGCACAAATTTGCCCTCATGCAGAACGCGTATTTTGTCGATTGGTTCGAGCTCATGGGCGGCCTCCCCAAGCCCGGCGTCATCCGCAAGCCCCTCACCGAAAACGGCGTGCACTACACCCGCGAAGGCTATGAACAGCTCAGCGCCAAGCTCATCGAAGGCCTCGGCCTCAAGATGCCCGACGCCCCCGCCCCCGCGCTGGAGAGCCTGCGCCGCGCCGTCATCGCCAAAGACACCCTTTTCTTCAACCGCTGGCGCCCGCACAACGAGACCTACCTCTTCGGCTTCCGCAAACACGAGCAGGGCCAGAACGCCAAAGAAATCCCCATGTTCGACCCCCTCATCGCCAAGGCGGACGAAGCGATCCAGAAGCTCAAGGAAGAGGCCCTGCAGCAGGCGCGAAGGCCGTGAGGCAAAGTACTCCCGAGCTTTAGTTCGGTCTGGAAAGGGCGGGACCGAGTTTCAGGTTTAAAGTTTCAAGTTTAAAGTTCCCAGAGGTCACGCAGTCGCTGTGAGATCCCCTCACGCCGCGACAGCCCCATGTAGCCTTGTTCCTGCGGAACAAGGAAGCGCCCAGCAACAGCAAGCCGCGTGGGACTACCCTCCGCCGTGGCGGATGCGGAGCCCTCCACCTTGTTGCACAGCAACAAAGCAACTTTCAGGTGCCACTCCGCGCACTCGAACTCACGCGCGCGACCCCGACTCCGGCCAACTTTAAACCTTAAACTTGAAACTTTAAACCCAAGCGCAGCGCCTCCCCCGCATTCCAAACCCCACCCCATCTTCCACTGGCAACTCCCCGCCAGCAGCTACCGTTCCCCCCCATGAACCTGCAACTCTCCGACCTCCTCTTCACCGGCTTCAACAGCCACGTCGCCGCCGTGCACCGCGACACCGGCGAGATCCTCTGGGACTGGCAGGCCCCGCACGGCAGCGGCTTCGTCAGCCTCCTGCCGGACGGCGACCGCCTCATCGTCAGCGTCAGCGGCTACCTCTATGCGCTGGACGCCTGGTCAGGAGCCCCGCTCTGGATGAACGAGATGAAAGGCTTCGGCATGGGCGTGGCCAGCCTCGCCAGCATCAGCGCCACCACCAGCCCCCACCTCCTCGCCGCCGCAGCCGCCGCCCAGGCAGGCGCCGTGGCCGCCACCACCGCCACCACCGCCCGGTAAGCCGCCCTCAGCCCCAGGCAGCCCTCCGCGCCCGCGACAGCGTCCGGTCAATTTTCCATTCTCAGTTTTCAGTTCGCAGTTTACAATTTCCTCAACCCGCCGCCTCGCCCAGCCGCGCCGCCCATGCCCGACGTCTTCACCCCAGCCAAGCGCAGCGCGGTGATGAGCCTCATCCGCTCCACCGGCAACGCCGCCACGGAGCTGCGCCTCATGGCCCTGCTGCGCGCCGGGAAGATCACCGGCTGGCGGCGGCACCTCTCCCTGCCCCTGCCGCCTCCCAAGGCCAAAGCCAGGGCTGGAGAGAAGAAACCGCGCAAGCCCCGCGTGCGCCCGGACTTCGTCTTTCGCCAGCAGCGCCTCGCCGTCTTTGTCGATGGCTGCTTCTGGCACGGCTGCCCCCGCCACGCCACCCGCCCCCGGCAGAACCGCCAATTCTGGGACGAAAAAATCGCCCGCAACCGCCAGCGCGACCGCCACGTCACCCGCGCCCTCCGCCAGTCCGGCTGGACCGTCCTCCGCCTCTGGGAATGCGCCCTCACAAAAAAGCAGCAGCCCCGCACGATGAGCAGGCTGCGGCGAGCGCTGGGCGGCCCAAAGATCCAAATAACGAAGTTAGTGATTCCGTTCGCAACTTCGTCAGCCACCCTCCAGCATCATGAATGTTGTCTATCCCGCCAAGAAATGCGTGTCCATCTGGGTCGGCACGTTTGCCGATGAAGAACAGATGAACGACTGCATGGACAAGCTCATCGAGCCGAGCCTGGAATTGTCCGCGTCCATGAGCGCCATCTCTGAAGCCTGCTTGGAGACCGGGGTGATGCCGTTGCGCCAGCTGCTCGAAGGGTTTTCTGGATGGCGGACTTTCATCGACAGCGCCTCCCAGGCTGGCGTGAATCTAGGCATCGAAACCGTCAACGCAGCGCTCGTCTGCTATTACCTTCACTGCGATGCTCCTGCGGATTTTTGGAGTGGAATCAAGTTTCTGGGAAGCTTTGAGGGACAGGACGTGAGTTGAGACTTGAACAAGTTTCGATGGCATACGCCTCGATCTGCTGAATCATCGGCTCTCCACTACTCCATGTCACCCGACCTCAATGCGCAGATCCGAGCAGCGGCCGGACTGGCGATCCAGCAAATGATCCGTGACGCGGGCGACAATGTTTTCAAATGGGCGGAGATTCAGAAGGGATTTCAAGTGGCTGGAAAGCAGATATTCTTCGCCACCAAAGCCGCAGGCATCTTCAAGCCGAAGGAGTTGACCGACGATGCTGCCCTCAGCATCAAGCAGGTGACGCCTTCAAGGACCGGCAGAGCTGCGCCCTATGACGACGGCGAGCTTGAAAATGGAGCCGTCAGCTACCGCCTGCAGCGGGAGGGAGAAAAGAGCCCGTTCAATCGGCATCTGCAGCAGGCCTATCACAAAAACCTGCCGCTGATCTACCTACGCGGCATCGCGGACAGTTTGTATGAAGTGTTTTACCCGGTCTTCGTGGAGGAGTTTTCCTTCCCATCCGGTACAGCACGCGTGGTCTTCGACCAGCCAGAGTTCAGCCCGATGTTCACCAGCGTGAACGAGGTGCCCGTGCAATACAGCTACGGCATCCGCAAGAACCGCCTGCACCAGCGCGCCTTCCGCCAGCGCGTGCTCATGGCCTACGGCCTGCGCTGCGCCCTGACGAATCTCCCGCTCGTGGACCTGTTGGAGGCCGCTCACATCGTGGGCGATTCCGAGGGCGGCCTTGCCAGCGTGCAAAATGGCATCGCCATGTCCACTTTCCACCACACCGCCTACGAGTCCGACCTCATGGGGATCGACCCCGACGGAAAAATCATCCTCAGCGAACTCGTGCGCGGCACCCGAGACGGCCCCATGTTCAGCCAGGGCCTCCTCGGCATGGAAGGCCGCCAGATGCGCTTCCCCACCTTCGAAGGTCATCGCCCGAACCGGGATTTTCTCGCGCAGAAGTTTGAGGCCTTCACGAAGGCCGGACGGTGAGCGTCTGAGTCCCCTGCGGCGGGCTTTGGGGGGGATTCCGCCTGAAATCATGGCAACATTTACAGGCGCAAAATGTTGCCGTCATTTCGCCTCCACAAGCCCCAAGAATGCGCTCAGATGCTTCTTGGTGCCACTGTGTGCCTTCATCTGCCACGTTCAAGAATGGGAAAAAGGGAAATGTTGCATGTTGCACACCCTAAGCTTGCAACATGGCAACATTTGGGGCCGGAGAGGCTTTGATCAGATCGCAGGCCATGCAGCAGGGCAAATTTGACGTGGCAGGCTGAGGCCGCTCCATCTACCATGGGCCGCGCATGATCGAGACCCTGACCATAGAATCCTTCAAATCCATCCAGAGCGTCACCCTGGAACTGGGGCAGGTGAATGTCTTCATCGGTGCCAACGGCAGCGGCAAAAGCAATCTCCTCGAAGCCCTCGCGGTGCTCTCTGCGGCGGCTTCTGGAAAGGTGGACCAGTCCACGCTGGTGTATCGGGGGTGCAGGGCTAGCAATTATTTCAGGCCGATGTTTAAGGATGCCGATCCACATGCGGAAACGCGGCTGGTTGCCAGTGGAGAACAGGCATCGTATGACGTCTCGCTCAAGCTGCCCCCGAATTTGAGAGCGTGGCCATGGGACTTTCGGTCAGAAAAATGGAAGTATCTAGATACACTCATAGTCGATAGACCTGACAGAGATGGTCCAAAAGGGGACCCGAATGTGGGACTCGCCGCACTGAAACTCGCAGAGACTCCAACAGACAATCCCGCGTCCATTTTCCTGAAGAGACTGGCTGCCTACAGCATTTATTCTGCAGACACTCACATCCTTCACGGATGGGTCAGAGATCCTCAAGAGCGAGAGCCTGTGGGACTTGGTGGCGGAAGACTGGCTAATGCCATTCATGAGCTTTGCGAGGATACGGATAAGTGGGGTGCATACAATACAGAACTGAGTTCTTGCATGGACTGGTTTGGAGACTCTGTGTTAAGCAGAAAAGGCTCTGGCAACGATTCCGATACTTTGGATATTGGTTTCGTAGACCGTCACTTCAGGGGACGTGACGAAGACCCGCCTTCCCCTGTGCTCAGGGCGAATGACGTCAACGAGGGAGTCTTATACCTAGCATTTCTTACGGTCCTAGGCCTTCACCCGCGCGCCCCGCAACTCTTTGCCATCGAAAACGTGGACCACGGCCTCAACCCTCTCCTGGCCAAGCGGCTGATGTCCACTCTCACAGAGCGCATCCTCGCCGCCGAACCCAAGCGCCAAGTTTTCCTCACCACCCACAATCCCCTCGTCCTCGATGGCCTGCCGCTGGGCGATGACCGTGTGCGGCTCTTCACGGTGGACCGTGACAACAAAGGGCACACGGTGGTGAAGAGATTCATCGTTACAGACAAGCACCGGGAAATGGCGGAGAAGGGATGGACGCTTTCGCGCATGTGGATCAACAAGCTCATTGGAGGGGTGCCGGATGTCTGAGCCATTGCGTATTGCTCTGGTTGCAGAAGGAGAAACCGACAAGGTGGTGGTGAGTGCTGCTATCGCGGCACTGGTAGGAGATCGCAGCTATGTGTTACGCCTGCTGCAGCCGGAAGACTCGCTCGCCTTGGGGCCTGTAGCGCCTTTCACGGGGCTGAAAAGCGGCGGCTGGGGTGGTGTGTACCACTGGTGCCACGGCGTTGTCCAAAGAAGCGGTCAGTTGCACGAGGATGCGCTGTTCATGGCCTATGACATCCTGATCCTCCACCTTGATGCCGATGTGGCTGGCAAGAGGTATTCTGATTGTAGTATTATTGACCCCGTCAATGACCTGCCCTGCGAGGAGCCGTGCCCACCGCCAGAGGTTACCACAGACAAGCTGCGTCAGGTGCTGCTGCGGTGGTGTGGTGAGGTCTCAGTACCACCCCAGACCGTCCTATGCACCCCCTCCAAGAGCACGGAGGCATGGGTGGTGGCGGCCTTGTTTCAACAGGACTCTGAGATGCAGCGAAAGGGCTGGGAATGTCATCCTAATCCCGAAAGTCGCCTCGGCGTGCAGCCCAAGGATGTGCGCATTCGAAAGAGCAAGGCGGACTATCAGGCCAAGCAGCAGGAGATCACTGCTGCTTGGGATCGCCTGCGAAATGACCTCTCGGAAGCTGGCCGTTTCTCCACCGATTTCGTGAACGCAGTGCCAGCGTCGACTTGAGAGCGCGGAAACGCTGTCCGCAGCGGCATTCACGGCAACATTTTCACCTCTAAAATGTTGCCATGGTTTGAGCCCTTCACATCCAAGGCTTTCCACCGAATGCTATGAAATGCTTTCTACTGCCATCCCGTGCGTGAGTCCGGGGAGGTGGAATGAAAATGTTGCCATGTTGCAAGTATAGGGTGTGCAACATGCAACATTTCCGGCGGAGCCGCCTCGGGGGCGGCGGACGTTTCAATCGTCGTCGCGAAACTCGGCGAACGAGTCATCGTCATCTTCGTCATTGGCATGGACACGGGTCTTGGCGCATTTGGCGGGCGGCTGGAGTTTGCGCGGGCTGCCGGAGATGCGGCCTTCTTTGAGGGCGCGGGTGGTCCATTTGCTGACGCAGCCCCGGTGCTTGCCCATCATCTCGGCAATGTCGACCTGTGCCGTCACGCCTTCGCAGACATGCTGGATGAATTGTTCATAATCGTTCTCAACAGCCAGCTCACACTGGATGTCCGTGATCCCGGTGGTCTTGTCGGTGGTGAAGTGCCAGAGCATGTCGGGGAGGGGATCGCCGGTGTTGCGGGAGGGTTTGGCGAAGTGGCTGACGAATTTCGCGCCGGGTTCGGTTTCCAGGCGGGCATCGCGCAGCTCGATGATCCAGGAGCAGGCGTCTTCGCGCTTGGAGTGGCCGCGCATGAGGCCGTTGCGCCCGGCGTGGTGGACGACGATGACGGTGATCTTGCGCCGGCGGAGCTCGAGCAGCCAGTGGGAGAGGGGCTCGTAGTCCATGCCTTTGTTTTCATCCACGCCGGAGGCCAGGGAGCTGAGGTTGTCCAATATGATGACCTGGTAGCCCAGCTGGATGATGAGGTCGGTGATGCGCTGGCGGTCTTCGACTTCGCCGATGTTGAGGCAGGTGCCGTTCTGATTGAAGAGGTGCTCGTGGTGGAGGTGGCACACCTTGGAGAGGTCCAGCCCCCGGGCGCGGTACTTGGTGTGCTCCAGCGCCATCTCGCCATCGATGTAGAGCACCGGGATGTGATCGAGCGCAGGCGGGGCGTCGGGGTCGGCGGCGTCTGCAAGGGAGGAGGAGGCGTCTTCGTGCCCGGAGGGGGAGGAGGAGTATGAGGAAGAGGAGGAGGAAGATTGGGTGGGGTCAGCGGCAGCCCACAGGCCCAGGGGGCGGCGGCAGGAGATGGCGCCGGGCAGGGCCATGGCCATCCACGTCTTGCCCACGCCGCGCGGGGCGTAGATGTAGCCGAGGTCTCCCTGGCACAGCCACTGGTCCAGCAGCGCGGGTTTTGGCGGGATGACGAGGGCCGCGAGCTGCTCTGCCGTGAGGACAAACTGCGCCAGCGGTGGTCGTGGCGGCGGCTGTCCGGGCACCGCCTGCGCCGGGGCGCTGCCGGCATAGGCCTGCGGTGCCGGGGCGGGGACGCCGGTGCTCTGCGTGTGGGTGGGGCCCTGCGCGGGTAACGGGCTGCGGGCGCGCAGGCGCTCGCGCTCGGCGATTTCTTCGGCGGTGGGTATGAAGGGTGTGATCATGGCCAGGGTGTGTGTTTGTGTTATGTTATGGTATTGACGGGAAATGTTTGCGGTTGTTGGCGGTGGTTGAGAGGCGGGATCGTCCTCGGTTCTTGGTTGGCAGGTTCGTCCTCGTCCTCCTACTCGAACTCGTCCTCGATTCTATGGCTTCGAAAGCAGCAGTCATTGGGAGTGTCGAGAGCGGTTGGTTCTCGGTTCTTCGTTGATGTTGAGGGCCGAAGGGCGCGCAGTGATCGAGGACAGCCGAGCGAAGCGAGACAGACGACCGAAGGGAGCCCGCAGGGTGAGCGTAGCGAATCAACATCGAGAACGAGTTCGAGTAGGATTTAGAACGGCGGATGCACCTCAAGGTCGGGTTTGGGGAAGAGGCTGCGGCACAGGGTGACAGTGGAGGCTTCATCCAGGCCGGTGGTGCAGTCGTTGAGGTCCTTGATGGGCGTGCCGTCCGTGCGGTGCAGGTCGTTGAATTCGAAGAGGTCCACCACGCAGCCCACGCCATCGAGCTGCGCGGCCCACAGGCGGGCGCTTTTGACACCGCCGCCGTCCGCATCGGCATGCGGGTAGATGCGCACGCGGCGGCCGCGCATGAGCTCCAGCGCCCCGGGGTCGATCCGTGCGCCCGTGCCGCGCCCCAGCATGGCCACGGGCAGCACATCCCAGCGTTCCAGCTCATTCGCAAAGTGCAGCGCCGCCAGGTAGTCCGGCCCGCCTTCCACCAGCAGCAGCGTGCGGAACTGGGGGATGCGACGCAGCACCGCCGCGCCCAGCGGCCAGTCCTTGCGGGAGCCGCGCAGCGTGTGCGCCTTCCGCCGGCCCAGTGTGCCGCACGACGTGAAGGGCATGCCATCAAGCCGCCGCGCCTCCACGCAGCGCTCCTCGGCATCGACAATCAGCCAGCAGCGGTAACCCTGCACGATGGAAAAGGTGAGCGTGCGCAGCGCCAGCGCCAGGGAAACAGCCTCCGGCGTGATGCGGCGCGACTCCGCCACCAGCCGCCGGTCTGCCTCCGTGCCATTTTGCAGCGGCACGCACAGGCCCTCCGGCTTCGGCGGCTCCTGCGGTGGCAGCAGCGCGGTGGCCTTCTCCTTGAAGGACGTGCGCCGGGTGGAGCCGCTTTGCGGGCTGCGGCCCTTCACCGGCACGGGCACCCCGGCCAGCTCCAGAAACACCTTCAGCGCCTCAGCCGTGCTGATCTGCCGCGCCATGGCGATGAAGTCGATCACGTCCCCGTTCTGGCCCGTGCCGTAGTCCTTCCAGCGCTTCCCGTCCTTGGAGATGGAAAAGGAGGGGTTCTTGTCCTCCCGGAAGGGCGAGCGGCAAGTCGCAGCCGGCTGTCCCGCCAGCCCGAGCTTCTGCCATGCCTCCGGGATGAGCAGGCGTTCCTTCAAGGCTGGTATGTCGTGGTGGTTTGTGCGTGGGGTCATAAAGGGGGGGCGGTCAGTGCGGCCGGATCGTCCTCGTCCTCCTACTCGAACTCGTCCTCGATCACGGCGTGTCGCATGCGGAGCATGGGTGGAAGCGGTTTTATCGGGCCTGTTCTCGGTGCTTGATTGGAGGGCGCGGCGCGTTTTGATCGAGGACGAGTAGGAGGACGAGTTCGAGCAGGATTCGCGGTAGACGGATGCTTTAGCGTGGCATTACGTGGTATTCACCATCAGCCGCCATCCCGGCGGGACCGCCCATGCCTGGTGTGGCGGAAGCAGCGGCGGTGGAGGAGGAAGCCTGTCCTTGCTGCCCGTGCGTGCGCAGGGCCTCCATCACCTGCTCCAGATCATAGCGCCGCGCGTGGCGCACGCCGATGGAAGGGATGATGTGGTCGCGGTTCCAGTTCTTCAGCATGCGGCGGTTGATGCCCAGCGCCGCCATGAGCTGGCGGGAGGTGAGCAAGGCCGGTGGAGGAGCCGGGGGTGCGGCGGCAGGGCCGGGAGAAACAGGCAGGTCGGAGGTCATGTTCAGTGTCATGGTCAGGTAGAGCAGCTTGTGGTATCCTCCCGGACGGCCCGCAGGTCGGATCTGAAAACCGTGGGTGATAATCACCTAGTAGGCACGAATTTTTGAACGTCAATGAACTTTTGGCCATGAGACGCACAAAAGCGCCCGGCAGGGAGGGCCGCCAAGGTAGGACATGGTATGAGATGCCGTGTTAATCACGCTTGCGCAAAGCGTCTTGGACTGCGGCGGCAAGCCTTGGCGTGACGCCGCTTTCGCATGCGGGACGGCAGGCTGAGGAGGAAGCATCGCCGACGGGCTGGATTGACAGCCCTCATGTTTGAGAGACTGTGCAGCATGACCGTGACCTTGCCCGCTGCTTTGGAAACCTTTGTGAGCCAGAAGATCGCCTCGGGGCTGTATCGTGATGCGGACGAGGTGGTGGCTGAGTCCCTCGGGCTGCTGTGGCAGGAAGAACGCTGGAAGGCGGCTGCCTCAGCCAAGATTGACGAAGGTCTTCGTGATCTGTCTGAAGGCCGTGTTTTGACCGAAGAGCAGTCGCAGGCGCAGATGGCGGAGTTCAAGACCCGGTGGCGTGCAGGTGCATGAGGAGTGGCTGTGGAGCGCTTCGTGGTTGTTTGTTCATGGCACGTGCAGTCGGGAGGCTATGATCGAGGACGAGTAGGAGGACGAGTAGGAGGACGAGTAGGAGGACGAGTAAGATCACCTGCGGTGAGCATTCCCTCACCAACGCCGTCACACACCCTCCCTTGCCACCGCCTGCTTCCCCGTCTAAGCGAAGGCATGGCCCTCAAAGCAATCATCTACAAAGCCAAGGTCTCCTTCTCAGACCTCGACGCCAACCGTTATGCCGACCACGAGCTCACCCTCGCGCGGCATCCGTCGGAGACGGAGGAGCGCATGATGATCCGGCTGCTGGCCTTCGTGCTCAATGCCCCGGAGAACAACGACCTCGGCAAGCTGGAATTCGGCAAGGACATGTGGGAGGCGGATGAGCCCGCGCTCAGCCAGCACGACCTCACCGGCCTGCTCATGCACTGGATCGAGCTCGGCCTGCCCGATGAGAAAAAACTCGTGCGCCTCTGCGGCCGGTCCAAGAAGGTGAGCGTCTACAGCTTTGCCAGCAATGCCGCCACCTGGTGGGCCGCGCTCGCCGGAAAATTCACCCGCGTGAGCAACCTCACCGTCTGGCAGATCCCCGCCGCCGAGTGCGAGGCCCTCGGTGCCCTCGCGCAGCGCTCCATGGACCTCACCGTGACGCTGCAGGAAGGCGTCCTTTTCGTTGGGGAAGGGGACCGTACCGTGGAGATCAAGCCCGTGCGCCTGTGCGGCGCGGAGTGAAGGCGAGCGAAGCGGAATCGTGCTCAGCTTGTCCTTCGTAGCGCGTAGTGAAGAATGGGCCCTCGATCAATGCGCTCCGTTTCAAGTTTGAGGTTTAAAGTGACAAGCCGCCCCGCTGCTGCATCGCCTCCGGTTCTTCGTATTGTAGTCCCGCCTTTAGGCGGATCTGGGCGCGCTATCCAGAACCGGCTAAAGCCGGGACTACAGAACAGCGCTGGGTAGCATAGGCGGCAGAGTTCAGATTCAATCTCTGTTCCCTCTGCGGCAAACCGAACGTTCCTAGGCTCACGTGCTGAAATGCGCTTGGGGGAATCATTCTAACCGCGTCCCCCACGCTTCCTCATTGACGCCACCCCGCTCCTCCCGCTAAAACGGCGCATGAACTCACGCGCCTCGGTCTGGTCCTGCATCGCTGTCGCATCCCTCCTCGCGTCCTGCGCCCCCATCCGCACCGAGACCGTCTCCGTGCATCACGCGCGCTCCCTGCTCAACAACACCGTGGACTTCGGCTGGGACGGCGGTGCGCTGCACTGCCGTCTCCTGCGCAGCATGGGCATTGAGCTCATCATCCACCGCGCCACACGCGGCGCATCGAAGTCGGATGTGGAGTATTCGCAGCGCGAGCACGCGGCGCGGGTGGCGGGGATGAAGTGGGGCGCGTACCACTATGTGAACCGCGCGGGAAATCTGCAGCCGCAGATTGATCGCTTCATCCGCGTGGTGGCCGCCACGGCGCATCAGCATGGCACCACTGCGCATCCGGTGCTCATGGTCTTGGACAACGAAGGGCGCGACCGCGTCTCATGGTCGCAGCTTGCGTGGGCGGCGCAGCGCGTGCGGGCGCACACCGGCGCATGGCCGCTGCTCTACTGCAGCGTGCCACTTCCTGGTATGCCCACCTTTGACCAGCAGACCCGTGAGCTGCAGGCGCTGACTCCCGCCGAGCGTGCGGTGCTGAAAGCCTGCGGCCTGTGGATCCCCCGCTACGGCGAGCAGACCTCCACCCACATGACCTTCAGCGTGCCCCGCGTCTTTGGCACCTGGACGTTCTGGCAGTACTGCGGCGACATCAGCGGTCACCCCAAGACCGCGCTGTTCGGCCCCGAGTTCTCCGGCAATGTCGGCGGTGCCTACACCCGCAGCGGTGGCCGTGCCTCCCTGCGCCATTTCTGTGATCGCAGCTTCTTCAACGGCTCGCGCTCGGCGTTTGAGAGGTTTTACCGCGAGCACGCCACGGCGGTGAGTGCGTGGCGGTGAAGGGGGGGCTTAGAGGAGAGGGATCATCTTGATCCCGCAGTCTGGAGAAGTTGCGCGAGGCGAAGCGTGGAGGGATCGGGACGATCCCTCACCTAACCGGGGGCTGAAGCTGCTCAGTCATTGGACAGCTCGTCTCACGACTCAGTTCAGACGCTCGCTCCAGTAGCCGGGACGGCGGTGCAGGTGCATGACCGAAATGATGCGCAGATCGCTGCCTTCAATGCGATAGGCCACCGCGTAAGGAAAGTCTTCCACCCGGACTTTACGCATGTCTCCTTCGAAGCGCCGAAACCGCTCGGGTGTTCGGCTCATCTGCTCAAGAGCCTCTTCGACAGCGGCGACGAAGCGTTCACCCAGCTTGTCGTCGATCCGGGCATAGTAGCCGATGGCCTCGTAATATTCGATCCGGGCGTGTCTGTTCCAGCGGTGGCTCATGCGGCCTGCTTTTCCTTGCGGATGCTAGCCAGCAGTTCGCGAACGCCGCTCATGACCTCCTCATGCGGAATTCCAGGAGAGCTGCCATCGCGCATTGCTTCCACACGGCGGTTGAGTTCATCCCGCCATTCCTGACTGACTTCGATGTCATCGTCATCATCAAGACTGCTTATGAGCTTGGTGGCGAGGTAGGAGCGTTCGGCACGCGGCATGGACAGCGCACATTCGACAAGCTCGGCAATGTTGAGGGTGGCAGTGCTCATGCAGAGATTCTAAATGTGGGTGGCTCCCGTTTCAACCGGGGATGCAGTCTGGGGCGCTCGCCATGAACCCGCACGCGCCGCATCGGCTACCACTGCAAACAATTGCCAGCTACGGCAATCATCGCTCCCCACCCCCTGCATTTCCCCCGAGAGAATGCTTGCCAAATGGCCGCCGCAGCGTCGTATCTTGCGCTTCTCTTTTATGATGACCCGCCTTGCCCTGATTCTCGTTGGTTCCATTGGACTCGCGCATGCCTCGCAGCCGACCTCTTTGGCCGATCTGCCGGACGCACACCCCGAGGCGGAGCTGAAGGCCTTCGTGGTCCCCGAGGGCTTTGAGGTGAATCTCTTTGCTTCTGAGCCCATGATCCAGAAGCCCGTGCAGATGAACTGGGATGCCCAGGGCCGCCTCTGGGTCGTCACCAGCACCACCTACCCGCACATCAAGCCCGGCGAAGAGGCCAAGGACCAGGTCGTCGTGCTCGAAGACACCGATGGCGACGGCAAGGCCGACAAATCCACCACTTTCGCCGAAGGCCTGCACATCCCCACCGCCCTCGCCCCGGGAGACGGCGGTCTCTATGTGGCCAATTCCACCGAGGTGCTCTTTTTAAAGGACACCAACAACGACCTCAAGGAAGACGAGCGCACCGTGATGCTCAGCGGCTTCGGCACCGAGGACACCCACCACCTCCTCCACACCTTCCGCTGGGGCCCGGAGGGCATGCTGTACTTCAATCAGTCCATCTACATCCACACCCACATGGAGACCCCCCACGGCATTCGCCGTCTCATGGGCGGCGGCATCTGGGAGTTCCGGCCGGAGACACGCCGGGCGGAAATCATCAGCAAAGGCCTCATCAATCCCTGGGGCCTGGAGTTTGACCGCTGGGGCCAGAGCTTCGCCTGCGACGGCGCAGGCGGGGAAGGGGTCAATTTCATCTTCCCCGGTTCCGTCTTTGCCACCTCCCCGGGGGCCAAGCGCATCGTCCACGGCCTCAGCCCCGGCCAGCCCAAGCAGTGCGGCCTGGAAATCATCGAAGACCCCCACTTCCCGGCCGACTGGCAGGGCACTTTTGTGCTCAATGACTTCCGCGGCAACCGCGTGAACCGCTTCCAGCTCACTCCCAGCGGCAGCAGCTACATCGCCAAGCAGCTCCCCGACCTCCTCGCCTCCACGCACCGCGCCTTCCGCCCGATCGACGTGAAGATGGGCCCTGACGGCGCCATTTACATCGCCGACTGGTACAATCCCATCATCCAGCACGGTGAAGTGGACTTCCGCGACGCCCGCCGCGACCACCAGCACGGCCGCATCTGGCGCATCACCGCCAAGGGCAAACCGCTCAGCCCCAAGCCTCAGATCGCCGGTGCCACCACGGCCGACCTGCTGGAAATGCTCAAGTCCGACCGCAACCACGTGCGTCGTTTTGCCAAACGCGAGCTCCGTGACCAAGGCGCCGCCAAAGTCACGCTGCCCCTGGACGAGTGGGCCGCCAAGCTGGACACCACCAAGGAAGCCGACTCCCACGCCCTGCTCGAAGCCGCCTGGGCGCGCGAAGGCGTGAACTCCTTCTCCCCCACGCTCTGGCGCAGGCTGTGGGAAAATGGGGATTACCGCATCCGCGCCGCCGCACTGCGCATCCTGAGCCACCGCTGGAAAGTGTTCCCTGAAGTGATGAAGGTGCTGGAGCAGGCCGTGGCGGACGAAAACGCCCAGGTGCGCCTCTGGGCGCTGGCCGTGCTGGCAGACATGCGCAAGCCCGGAGCTATCAGCCTCGCCCTCAAGGTGCTGGACCGCCCGATGGATGACTCCCTCGATTTCCTCCTGGAGCAGACCTGCCGTGAGCAGGCCGACATCTGGATGCCCGCAGTGGTCGAGGGCAAGCTCAAGCTCGACGAGCGGCCCAAGCACCTCGTCTATGCCATGAAGAGCACCGGCCGCAGCGATGCCCTGCCACCCCTGTTTGCTGCGCTGAAAAGCGGCAAGCTCAGCGCCGAAGACGCCGCCGCCGTGCTCGATATGGCCGGCAGCGCCGCCGACGCCGCGCAGGCCAAGACCATGGTGGACATGGTCAACGACGCCTCCCTGGCCCCCTACTACATCGGCCTGCAGGACGCCCTGGTGAAGGCAGCCACGGACCGCAAAGTCATCCCGGAAGGCGCCAAGGACATCGTGATGGCCTGGTTTGCCCGCCCTGAGCCCCATGTGGTGCATCGCACCGCCATCCTCGCCGGACTCTGGAAGGTGGAACCCGCCCGCGAAAAGCTCGTCGCCCTGCTCACCGATGCCAAAACTCTCCCCGCCATTCGCGACGGTGCCACGCGCGGCCTCACCGCCCTCGGCGGCGTGAAGTCCCGTGACCTCTTCGACAAGCTCTTCACCGAATCCCAGGACAACAGCCTGCGTGCCCTCATGATTGACGGCCTGACCAGCGTCGGACCGCAGCTCGCGGCCAAGCGCGCCGTCGAGTTCCTGGCCAAGGCAGAAGTGGATGCCGCCAAGCCCATCCTCACCGTTTTCCTCAAGAACAAGCAGCTCCCCGGCGTGCTGGCCAAGGAGCTGGAAGGAAAGACGATTCTTGACTCCGTCGCCGTGGAGGGCATCCGCATGGTCACCTCCCGTGGCATCCAGGGCCCCCTGGCCGAGGCCCTCAAAAAAGCCGGCGGCGTCAAGCAGATGGACCGCCCCCTCACCCCTGAGGAAATGAGCGCCATGGTGGCCAAGGTGAAGACCCAGGGCGACCCCGCCCGTGGCGAGGCCGTCTACCGCCGCCAGCAGATGCTCTGCACCACCTGCCACGCCATTGGCGAATCCGGCGGCGTGCTGGGGCCAAACCTCGTCAGCATCGGCGCCAGCGCCCCGGTGGACTACCTCATCGAAAGCCTGCTGGAGCCCAGCAAGAAGATCAAGGAAGGCTACCACATGGTCATCATCAGCAAAAAGGACGGCGGAGTCATCTCCGGCGGCCTGATCAATGACGGCGCCGAGGAGTTGACGATTCGTGACCCCGCCAATCAGATCGTCAAAGTGGCCAAATCAGGCATCGCCAGCCGCCAGATGAGCCCGGTGAGCATGATGCCCCCCGGCCTCACCGCCAGCCTGCGCGAGGACGAATTCGTCGATCTCGTGCGTTTCCTCTCCGAACTCGGCCGGGAAGGAGCCTACAAGACCCAGCCGAACCGCTACGTCCGCACCTGGAAGGCCATGGGCAAGATGGAGCAGAAGGATGTGGACCACGTCCGCCACGTGGGCAGCTTTGCCCTGAACGACGACAAGCACCCCTTCCCATGGCAGATGGCTCTCAGCCAGGTGAATGGCGACCTCCCGCTGGCCGATCTGCCTGCTGCGCAGAAAATGTATCCTTGGTTCCCGAAAATCGTTCAATTTGGCCTGAAATTGGATGGTGCTGGCAAGGTCAAACTCGGCTTCAGCACCGTCAAAGGCATCGTTGTGGCGGTGGACGGGACAGAGCTAAAGGAATTGCTGCCCCAGCAGGAGCTCGAATTGAGCGCCGGAATCCACCGTGTAAGCGTGCTGATTACCCGAGATGCTGGGGAAGTTGCAGCATTGCGGGTGGAAATCCTAGACGGACCTGCAGTAGCGGTGCAGTGAGGCTTCTCAAAGCTGAAAAATCGTAAAGTCGATGTATTTGCATTGACGGGACAGACCCATTTTCGCTATTCTGAACGCTAGGCTTGGAATGCTGTCTTACCCCGACGTGCATCCACGCACCAACCAATTGCTTATCCACATGAGAAATCACCCCATCGACCTGACACGCAACGAAATGCTCGTTGGGTCGAACGGTTGTGACTTTTTGGGGTTTTCCATGGATGCGCAGGTTCAGTGTCTAAACGCCGCCGTTTCGCTGTCTTGTGCCCCTTTCTTCCGCCTTTTTTAAAAATCTCCCGCGCCGCCCCTGCCCAAATCTTTTCTGATGAAAACACTTCGACACAATCGCATCCTCCTCGGCTGGTTCATGACCTTGCTGGTGTTCGTCATGCAAGTCGCCACGCCTTTGCAATCTGCGACCATTTACTGGACGACGGATGGCAAGATCTCCGGTGAATTTGGCAGCGGAAATTGGAACACGACCACCACGAACTGGATGGCCACAGTGCCCACAAATACGGCTGGAAGTCAGATTGCCTGGAACAACCTGAACGGAGACATCGCTGCATTCCTTGGCACCGCCAACGTGAGCATCACCGCCCCCATCTCGGTTGGAGGACTGCGATTCGAAGCGGCCGGAACCAACATCACCGCTTCTTCCGCCGCGAACACCCTGACGTTTGCCGGCGCCTCGCCTTCCATCACCATCAAAGGTGATTCCAGCGCCCTCTCTGGCGACACTGAAGTTTTCCTCACGGCTCCCCTCGCTGGCAGCAATGGCCTGTCCGTTCAGTTTACCGACACTGCGTCTTCAGCCGGCTCCCACTATGGTGTTTTGCGTCTGGGCACTCGCAACAACAACTTCGCCACCACCCTCACCGGCGGCATCACCGTTGGCAACAAAGCCATGCTCCGGGTGGATGCGAATTCCACCGACCTCAACACCGGGAAGAACCCGCTGGGCACCAATCAGGTCACCCTGCAGGCAGGTTCGAAGCTCGACATTCTTGGCTTCAACGCCACGTCAAACGGCCTCTCTGGTCGTCAGTTCACCACCACTGGCACGGGTGACAGCGGCCTCGTCAATTTCACAGGTGTCGCAGACAGCGTCCGCACGGACCTGCAGTTGAACAATGTCAACAACATCCCGGCGGCCGGTGGCGCTCAGTGGGTTGGCAAGGTGGACATCGGCTCTGCCGGAGCCTACACCTTCTTTGCCGCCGCTGATGACGGGGCCAAGGTCTACATCGACGGAGTCCTGGTCTTGAACAACGACGGTGGCAAAGGCAACACGGACCTTTCCAGCGCGCCGATCTTCCTGGCTTCCGGCGCGCACGACATCCGCATCGACTACGTGAATGGCTCCGGCGGCGGCAACATCAATCTGGGCTACGCCGGCCCTGACACCAACGATGGCATCGGGCAGATTCGCAAAGTCATCCCCAACAGCGCCCTGCATCAGGCGGATGTCAACACGGTGAACGGTTCCAGCACCGCCCTGCAGCTGGGCAATGATGTGCGCCTCACGGGGAACGCCGAGATTTCCCTCTCCAATACTTCCTTCACCTCTGCAGCGATGGGCCGGTTGCTGCTGGACTCCGGCGCCATGCTGACTGTGGCGTCTTATGACCTTCTTGGGCAGACCGCCGTGGTGGGCAACGGGGGCGGGTTTGGCAAGACGCTTCGCTTCGGTGGGACGTCTGCGGCCCCCACCGTGTTTGGCACCCTGGGTTCAGGCACCGCCGGCACGGTCACCATCGCCTCGGACATGAATGTGGCTTTTGACGGCGTGGTTTCGGATGAGGGCCGGGCCATGACCATCCAGAAGACCGGCGCTGGCTGGCTCTACTTCAATGGAACTCAGAGCGCCAACACCTTGGGCTCCACCAGCAGCATTCAGATGATCGGCACGTCCGTGACCCAAAATGCCACCTACGTCGCCTCGAGTTATGCGACTGACGGCACTCTCAACGGCAAGGCCAGCACACTGACGACCACAAGCACCTCAGGATTGGCCGTCGGCATGACGGTCAGCGGCACGGGCATTCCGAAGGGCACGGTCATCATCTCCATCGTCAACGGCACCCAGTTCAAGGTCTCGGGAGATGCATCGGCGGTGGCTTCCTCCACTTCGCTGACTTTCTCAAAGACACCCACGCTGGTGCTCACCGGCAGCACCGTCGCAGGTTCCTTTGACCCCATTGGTTCGGCGAACATCGTGCTCGCGGGCGGCAATTTGGTGCTGGATTCCAAAGGTGGAACCGGTGCCGTGACCACATTTGGCAATGCCGTTCAGGTCAATTCAGACGCAGTCATCCAGGACGTGGCGAATGCGGTCTCAGTGACTTTGGGCGGCGCTGTGACCATCGCCAGCGGCAAGACCCTGGTGCTGGATGCAATTGCTGGCGGGCAGCCCGTCGCGGATGTGGGGGCGAATCTGATCATCTCAGGCGGCATCACTGGAGATGCCACCACGTCCCTTGTCATCCGTTCCACCCCCAAGAACGCTGGCACGACGATCAGTGCCATCAATGCATTGGCCACGGGTGTGGTGCAGCAGACCGGCTTTGCCTCCCAGAGCGGCACGGTGAGCCTGTCTGGCAACAACTCAGGTTTTGCCGGACAGCTGGTTTTTGAACCAGGTGCAAACCTGCGCGTGCTGGGCGTGAGCGCCCTCAACAACAAGACCTTCACCATGGCGGGCGGCACCCTGCAGCTGCTGGACGATGGTGACGGCACCGGCGGCCTGCAGAATCTGGCCTTCAATCACAACATCACCGTCACAGGCACTGTCACTCTGACCACCGGGCCCGTATCCACCGCCATCTCTCCTTTCTACAATCCTCCGGCCAACAAGCGGGTGGTGATCTCCTCATTGAGCGTGGGCAACAGGAACGTGACGGTGGCCAACAACAATGGTTATGGTCTGCAGGTGTCCGGTGTCACCACCTTGACTGGCGCACCGACGTTTACGGTCAACAACGCCACCACTTCGAACAATCTGGTCAGCGGCCTTGAACTCGCCGGTCAGGTGACCGGCGTGGGCAGCAGCATTCTCAAAGCCGGTGGCGGCACGCTGCTTTTGAGCAATTCCGCCAACGACTTCGGTGGCTCGGTCAGCTTCAATGCCTATGGTGCCAACACCAGCACCGTCATGACCGTCGAGAGCGCGGCGAATTTGGTCACCGGCCAGCTGCTGAGCGGCACCGGCGTCAACGCCGCCAACGGCGGCACGCGCATCAACTCCATCGCCACCCAGAGTTTCGCCGCAAGCGTGGCCAGCGGCCAGACCACGCTCACCCTGACACCGAGCATCGCCAGTACTTTTGCCGTCGGCATGCTGGTGAGCGGCAACGGCATTGCCTCTGGAACAAAAGTTGCCAGCATCAATGACAACGTCACCAACACCACCACGGGAAGCATTTTTACCAACCCAAACATTGTGAGCAATGTTCAGGGCGGTACCAGCAGCTTCCGTGTGGGCATGGCCGTGTCAGGCTCTGGCATTCCTGCCGGCACCTTTGTGGCTGAAATCATTGACGGCACCACCTTGCGCCTCAGCCAGAACATCACCGCGAACAACCCTCAGCTCGTCAGACATCAGGTGACATTGACCAATGCGGTGACAGTGGCGGACACCACCCTGGTGCTGACCCAGCTGAACCTGAGCCAGGCGCTGACAGCCGCTCTCAATGGTTCGAGCACAGTCTCGGGCAAATCGGTGATCAGCGTCTCGGCCGGCGTGCTGGCCTTCACGAGCAATGAGGCGCTGGGAAATGCGACGAATGAAGTTTTCGTCAACACCAACTCCGCCACGACGGGCCTGCGCGCGGACGGCACCTTCCACTCCGCCGGTCGCACCTTCGTCCTGAACCAGGCCAGCAACGCCATTGACGTCACGGCTGGCAACACCTTTTCGATGGATAACACCTTCAGCTTTTCGAACAACAGCAACAACCTGCAGAAGAACGACGCAGGCACACTGGTGCTCTCGAAGCCAATGACGCAGGGGCTTCCAGGACTCACTTCAGCATGGAACGGCATTCTCACCATCGGTCAGGGAGTGGTGCGGGTCACGAACAGCGCCGCTCTAGGCTCTGTCGGCAGTTTCAGTCTCGGCTCCAACTCAGGCACCGCCTACACCTTGGTGGCCAATGTGGCTGCGGCACTGGAGATCACGGGTGGCATCACGGTCTCGGAAACCTTGGTATTCAATCCGGGCAATAACAACACCTCCAACGGCATCAACGGAGCCGGCGCTCTGCGCAACACCGCCTTCAGCGGCACGGTTCAGGTCCTCAGCAGCTCGACTTCCAGCACCACGGTCACCTTGGTGGGGGCTCCACCGGCCATGCTCGTTGCCGGTGCGTCCTTCATGGGGTCCACCATCACGTCCGTCAGTGGCAGCACGATCACTCTGGCTTCGAATGCAAATGCCACCATCCTCAGCGCCACCTCTCAGGCCTATTCCCTCAGCGGCAACAACACCTACAGCGGAACCATCACTTTTTCGAGCCCCACCACTGGTGACAATAACAATCGCGCCGCCACCATCGGGGTGGACGCCGGAACGACGCTTCACATCACGGGCAGCATGATCGGTCGCGTGGGTACCGGCGGCACCGGGCGTGGCTCTTGGTTTGGCCTGGTGGGCGCTGGGAATGGCTTCATCGACACAGCCATGACCTACGACGGTAATCTTTCCTTCGGCACCTACTCGCTGGACAAAGCCGGCACGGGAACTTGGACGCTGACAGCCGCCAACGTGTTTCCCGGACAGAATGTCTATGTGAATCAGGGCACCCTGGTCCTGAGCGGTGCAGGCACCTTGGGCGTGCCCGGAACCAACGGCGGCGCAGGCACGGTCTTCGTGACGCCCCAGGCGACTCTCACCCTCGACAGCACCGGGACCAATGTTAACAACCGGCTCAGCGGCCGCGCGCTGTCCGTCTATGGGGGTAATATCAACCTCCAGGGGAATGCTTCTGCCGCCACCACGGAGACCGTTGGGGCGTTCACCGTGAACGCCGGACAGACCGTCATCTCACTCACAGGTCTGCAGGCCAATTTCGTCACGGGTTCAGTCACCCGCGCCACCAACAACGGCGGCATCACCGGCACCATGCTGGTGCGCGGACTCAGCACAGGGACCATGCAGTCCTCCTCCGGGGGCTTTGCCTTCACCGGACAAGCCGGCGCTGCAGGCACCTTGAACAAAGGCATCATTCCTTGGGTGATCGTTGACAACAGCTCCTCAGGCTCGGGCACTTCATTCGCCACCGCCGACTCCATCACCGGGCTGCTCCGCCCGCTGAACAGCACCACCGAAATGACTTCGACGCTGACCAACAATCTTGCAGGCGTCGCTACTCCTCTCAATGTGCTCTTGTCCACCAACCAGACGATTTCGGCTGGCTTGGCCACCCCCACGCTGATCAACAGCCTTACGATCAACTCTCTCACCATTCAGACGGGTGGTGCTGTCACGCT